>NZ_LZZM01000224.1 GCF_002006345.1 Clostridium puniceum | reverse complement strand
CATTTTTCTATTATTTCACTAATATCAATTATATCTATTTATTTTATAATATTGGATGTATTCTAATAAATATATTACATCTCAATTATATATTCTAAAAAGTTTATTCATTTAAATTTATTATATATTTTTAATAATCCAAACAAGTTAATTTCACAAACTATGAATTTTATTAATTAGAGCTTATATAATAATAATTCTATATATAACATCACAAATATGTCAGCAAAAATTATTGATATATTGGCTGCAATAATGATTTTACAATAAAACCATATTAGTATATTGAATTGGCTTTACTGTATAAACTTAATTTCAACATACATAGTTATAATGTCTCTAATTTAGAAAGTCATTTCGTGATAACTTAGCTTGAATAATTATATAAATACAAGGAGGACAACTTAATGTTTAATTTCTTTAGAAAAAATAAAAAAGAGCAATTTGTAGATGTTGAAAGTTATATTTTTAACACCGATTTAGAAAGAAAGACAATCTGTTTAAACTCTTTCTTTTCAAATCCAAGTATATTTTTGGATATGAAATTAATGGGGGGAGATAGAAATAGATTTGTCGAAAATAATTTTTTTAACCTCAGATATATGGGACTGACGGAAGATTTTTGGAATAAAAATAAGTCAAAATATCTTCCACTTATGAAAGAATCTTTAGAATTTGGTTATGATATCGTAGATGGAGAATCCTATAATAATATTTTTAATGAATTTACTGTAAATGCTCCACCTCATGCTTGGAATTTAGTTAGAATTGTTGGTGTTACACAAGAAGCCTATACTTTAAATTATATTGACTTTGAAACTGCAAAAAGAAATATAAACTTGTTAGGTGAAAAACTTATTGAAAATTATACTTCTTGGGAACAAGTAGCTACAGATTTTCTTTTAGGAAAACTAGAATTTAATAATTTAAAGGAACTTCAAGGAGAAAATACTGAGGTATTTACGAACATTTCTGATATTACTATTATGATAGATTTATTATTTAATGATAAAGATTCACCACTAAATAGATGTTTATTTACTAGTGATGAAAATTTAACTGAAGCTTCAGACAACATTTTTAATAATATTCTTTCAAGATCTAAGCGTGGTAGAAATATTATGTCAGTATACAAGCAAGTCTACGGCTGGGATCCTTTTGTTTTAATAGAAAACCATCCTTCCATGGATGAAAAAGAGACAAATACATATAATTTTATTAAAAGTAACTTAAAGCTTGATATAGATGAAGAAATAATTTACATACATGCATTTCCTAGTGGAAAACCAGAAAAATCAAATATTAGTTTTATATTAACAGATAAAAATATTATAACTGTTCTTAACAAAAAAGCTAGAATTAATGGTGATTATGTACGTATACCTCTTTCTGATATTCATGAAAATAGCCTTCAATTAAATGATGAGAAATTATTCAACGAATTATTAATAAATGGCAAAGCAGTCAATGAAGATTTAAGTTTAAATTCCGCAAAAGATTTTGTACAATATCGGGAAATTCTTAACGATATAATTTCTTTTATAAAAAAAGGCTAACTTAGTGTTTTAATATGCTCCCCTTCAATGGTAGATAATTAAAATAATTTTATAATGAATTATTTAGGTTTCTTGACTTTTCTAGATTTTTTAATATATAATGTTATTAAAATTTTATATCATGCTATGAATAGGAGTATTAGTAATAAATATATCTTCAGAGAACTGTTGCTTGGTGCAAAGCAGTGTTATGTTATTATGAACTTGCCTAGGAGCTTACTTGTTAAAAGCAGGTACGGTTAACTCCGTTATAATATTAAGTGAGAAGAATTAATTTTGTTTTTTCTTCTAATTAAGAGTGGTACCACGGAATATATGCTTTCGTCTCTTTATTTTAGAGAGATGAAGGCTTTTTTATTTATAATTAAATAACTGACAATGTACAATTGACAATCCAATATTGAATGTACATTGTACATAAAATTCATAGGAGGCTATATTAATGTCAAATTACGGAACTAAAATCGATAAAAAATGGCAAAAGTACTGGGAGGAAAATGAAACTTATAAGTTTAATCCTGAAAGTTCAGCTAAGAAGCTTTATACACTTGAAATGTTCTCTTATCCATCAGGAGCTCAACTTCATGCTGGTCACTGGTTTAACTATGGACCAACAGATTCATGGGCAAGACTTAAGAGAATGCAAGGATATAATGTATTCCAGCCAATGGGCTTTGATGCTTTTGGACTGCCAGCTGAAAACTATGCTATAAAGACTGGGATCCATCCACAAGATTCTACATTAAAGAATATTGAAACTATGGAAAAGCAATTAAAATCAATGGGTGCTATGTTTAACTGGGAAAATGAAGTTGTTACTTGTCTTCCTGATTATTATAAATGGACTCAATGGTTATTCTTAAAATTATATGAAAAAGGATTAGCTTATAGAAAAAATGCTCCTGTAAATTGGTGTCCATCTTGTAATACTGTTTTAGCTAATGAGCAAGTTGTCGATGGTGCCTGCGAAAGATGCAGTACAGAGGTTAAAAAGAAAGACTTAACTCAATGGTTCTTTAAAATAACTGATTATGCTGATGAATTACTTGATAAATTAGATAGCTTAGACTGGCCTGAAAAAACTAAATCTATGCAAAAGCATTGGATTGGAAGATCTTACGGTGCACAAGTTACTTTCAAAGTTAAAGATTCAGATTTACAATTTGATGTATTTACAACAAGAGCTGATACTTTAAATGGTGTAACTTATGTTGTTTTAGCTCCAGAAAATAAATTAGTTGATAAGCTAACTCTTCCAGAATATAAGGAAGCTGTAGAAGGCTATAAGGAAGCTGCTGCTAAACAATCTGACGTTGAGAGGCAATCCTCTTCAAGAGAAAAATCAGGTGTATTCACTGGTTCTTATGCTATAAATCCTATTAACGGAAAAGTAGTTCCTATTTGGATTGCTGATTATGTATTAGCTACTTATGGTACTGGATGCGTTATGGCTGTTCCTGCTCATGATGAAAGAGACTTTGCTTTTGCAGCTAAATTCAATTTACCAATTGAAAGAGTAATAACTGATAAAGATAATACAAATCCAGAACTTCCATATTGTGAATATGGTATACTTGTTAACTCAGGAAAATTTGATAGCTTAACAACTGAAGAAGGTAAAAAGAAAATCATTGAAGAATTAGAAAAAGATAAATTAGGTGAAATGAAGGTTAACTTCAGATTAAGAGACTGGTTAGTTTCAAGACAAAGATATTGGGGTGCTCCAATTCCAATCATATATTGTGATACTTGCGGAATAGTTCCAGTACCTGAAAAAGACCTTCCAGTAGAGCTTCCTTACAATGTGGAATTTACTCCAGATGGTAAGTCACCACTTGGAAAATCTGAAGACTTTATAAATACTACTTGCCCTCATTGCGGAAAACCTGCAAAGAGAGAAGCCGATACTTTAGATACTTTCGTCTGCTCTTCATGGTACTACTTAAGATATGCAGATAATAAAAATGAAGCTGCACCTTTTGATCCTGAAAAGATCAATAAGATTCTTCCTGTAGATAAATATGTTGGTGGACCAGAACATGCTTGTATGCATTTATTATATGCAAGATTTATAACAAAAGCTTTAAGAGATATGGACTACTTAAACTTTGATGAACCCTTCTTAAGCTTAACTCACCAAGGTTTAATCTTAGGACCAGATGGTCTTAAAATGAGTAAATCAAAAGGAAATACAATTTCCCCTGATGATTATATTAAAGAATATGGTGCTGATGTATTTAGAATGTACTTAATGTTTGGTTTTGGATATACTGAAGGTGGAGCCTGGAGTGATGATGGAATTAAATCTGTTGGTAAATTTGTAGACAGAATTGAAAGAATTCTAGATTCATGTAGAGAAATCATAAGTTCTAATGAAAATATTAAAGACTCTATTGATGGTGCTGAAAAAGACTTAAACTTTTGGAAACATACAGCTATAAAAGGTGTTACTGAAGATGGAGATAAAATGCAGTTTAATACTGCAATAGCAAGACTTATGGAATTAGTTAATGCACTTAACAAATATCTTCAAGAAGGAATTAAAAATACAAATTTCTTAAAAGAAACTATAACTGATTTCTTAAAATTACTTGCACCATTTGCACCTCATTTTACCGAAGAACAGTGGAATTTACTTGGGAATACTTCAACAATCTTTAATGAAAAATTCCCTGAATTTGATCCTTCTGCTTTAGTTAAGGATGAAGTTGAAATTGCAATCCAAATTAATGGTAAAATAAAAGAAAAAATAAACGTATCTTCTAACTTAGATGAAGAAGGAATAAAATCAGCTTCTTTAGAAAATGAAACTATTAAAGCAAATATAGCTGATAAAACTATAGTTAAAGTAATTGTTATTAAAGGAAGACTTGTTAACATAGTTGTTAAATAATAAACCAAAGACGTAACATATATTTTGCATCAGATAACATATAAATTTCTACCCATAGTATATATTAATGGAAATTGGTTCACAGCCTGAAGCATAATAAACAAGCATACTGGTATATTATTTTTTGATTGCGCCTCAGATAATTAAAAAAGCTGCCGATTTTGTCGGCAGCCTAAATTGCATTATTAATATCTCCATTGCTTTGGGGATACATCTATCAAGTAAATTTTCATCACTTTGACCCTTTATTTGGTAATATATAAAAATAATAACCTTTATCATCACTTATTATAATTAAGATTTCTAATTGGATACTTTTATAAAAACTCAACTTATTTCTATACTAAATTTAGGAATTAAATCTGTATCCTGTCCCCCAAAGAGTTTCTATATATTCAGGATTTCCAGGATCTTTTTCAATCTTCTTTCTTAACTTCTGTATATGAACTGCAACAGTTGCTGTATCTCCATAATATTCTTCTCCCCATATTTTGTCGAATAACTGTTCCTTAGTAAAAACTATATTGGGATTAGACGCTAGGAATATCATAAGTTCATACTCTTTTGTGGTAAGTATAACTTCTTTACCATTTACAAAAACTTTATGAGAATCTGTTCTTATTTCTAACGATTTGTGACTAATAATACTAACTTGTGTCTTCTTTCCTGACAAGCGTTCATATCTAAGCATGTGAGACCTTATTCTCGCAACTAATTCTCCTGGACTAAAAGGTTTAGTTAAATAATCATCTGCTCCAAAACCCAACCCCTTTATCTTATCAATATCTTCACTTCTTGCTGATACAATTATTATAGGTATTTCATATTTATCCCTGACTTCTTTTACTATTTCATATCCCCCTTTACCTGGAAGCATTAAATCAACGATAACAAGATCATATATTCCAGTAAGAGCTTTCTTTAATCCTTCATTACCATCTTGAATTATTTCTACCTTATAACCATTTAACTGAAGATACTCTTTTTCTAATTCTGCAATGTTTGTATCATCTTCAATAATCAATATCTGCTTCATTCACTTTCTCCTTTCTTTATAGGGAGCTTTATAATAAATGTACTGCCATTCCCTATAATGCTAGTTACATAAATTTTTCCTCCATGAGCTTCTATCATTTCTTTAGCAATTGCAAGACCAAGACCTGTGCTCATAAAATCTTTAGTTCGTTCCGCATCAATACGATAAAATCTATTAAATATGTGTGGAAGTTTATCTTGGGGAATACCACATCCATTATCATTAACTTCTATATTAACGTATGTAGTATCATTGTGTAATTTGACCTCAATTATTGGCTCCTGATTACTACCATACTTTATTGCATTTCCTATAATATTTCTAATAACTTGATATATTCTTTTTCCATCGATACTAATCTCTAACTCTTCTGATAATTTATCTTCAAATATAAATTTAATATCCTTTTCCTTAAGAACAAAATTAAACTCTTCCATTAGATCAATCATGAAAGGTTTAATTTTAACTTTTTCAAAATTGAAATCTAACTTTTGCATATCTAATTTTGAAAATAAGAACAAATCATCAATAAGGTTGTTTATATATATAGTATTATTATGAATTACCTTTAGATATTTATTTACTTTGTCAGGAGAAGTAACAACTCCATCCACTAAAGCCTCAATATATCCATTTATTGAAGTAATTGGTGTTTTTAAATCGTGAGAAATATTTGCTATGAGTGACTTTCTATTTTCTTCGTATTCCTGTTTTATTTTCTCAGCTTCACTTAGAGTTTCAGCCATTTTATTAAAGTCATATATTAAAATACCGATTTCATTATATATATCGTTATCAATTTTCACATTATAATTTCCTTTAGCAATTTGCTCAACACCATCTTTTAACTTTTCTATAGGCTTCATAATTCTTTTTTCCATTCTAATAGTAATATATATATGTATAATTTCTTTAATAATAAAAATGACTACAAAAAAAATAGTAATTGCTTGCACACCTATAAATTTAAATACTAGAAAAAGCAAAAAGATGCTTATCAAAAAACTAGCTGGTCTTAACCATCTGAAATATCTATGAATTCTATGAAATTCATTAAATTGCTTGTGATGAAGCTTATGATGTTTATGTGCAAATTCATTTCGCATTCTATTAAGCTCATGAATTTTCTCAAAGTACTTACGATACTCTTCATCTGTTTTATCATTAAAATGCTTTCTACCTTTAAATCTTTTAATCTTAGCCACCACCCAACAACGATTTTAAGCACATGAAATAAAATAATAAGCTAAAGGATGAAATGTATATTTTTTATGAATCACTTACTCAGCTAACGTATGCAAGTCGAACTTCATTCTTATGATACAAAATATATAAGCCCTAATGGTCTATTATCTTTTGATTGTGCTTTAATTATTATAACATTAGATATTAGCTTTAATATATTAAAATTCAATTAATATAAACATAGCACTAACAGACTGTTCTTTATTTCTATATATCATAATTATAACAAAGGCTACCGTTATTTATATACGATAGCCTTTCTTTCGTTTATTACTTAATTTTAAATATTCATATCATTTTCTACACCAGTTTACCAAACCAAATCTAAAGAAGCATCCATAGTATTTTCACCTCTTGCTGAAATTTCAACCTTTTCGATTTCATTGTTTTTATTGGCATATATTTTTAATAAAGCATCACTTTGTTCTGAACACAATATCTCTTTTATAAATTTATGATGCTTACAAAAATCCTTGTTCATTCCATCATTCATTTTTTTGTGATATTCTAATATCTTCTCACTGTCAATTTCTTTATGGAAATCTTTATGCATACCCTTTACTTCCTTTAATACCTCCTTTAATTCTAAAGATATAATCGATTTTTCTTCTTTCTCTTCAATTTCTACATTATTTAATAGATTTAATATAAAGGTTATCCTTGACAGCCCAGCCTTCATTCCACCATGCCCATGGTGGTGCATGTGTATTCCTTTATGAAATTTATGATGCGAGCAATCCTTTATATTAAATTCCGAATTACTTTCATGTTTCACTTTTTTTCCTTCAACATCTAAATCTAAATTTAACTTAGCTTTTGTTTCTCCATTTTTAGTATTAGATTCAAATTCATTAGAAAATGATAATACTTTTACATCTCCTTTAGCTGCTTCAACTTTTAAATTTCCTTTCAATAGCTCCTTATCCTTCATTGTTTTAAATACATCGTATAATACTTTAATTTTATTCATCTATAACGCCTCCTAATATTTTTTCAAGGATTTTTAATATGTTTCCTTGTTGCTATGAGTACATTATAAAATTCAATTTTAAAAATCCTTTAAAGCAATTTTAAAAATTTTATAAATAATATTAAAATAACAGAAAAATAATAATGACAGTTTACTAAAATCTCTTCCTATGCTTAAGATAAACTTAAACAAGCAATTAATAAAGTAATCTGCCATTACATAATTTTATATTTTAATATTATTTAATAATGCTTAATTCTTAAGCATAAGTATCAATTACATTTCCACTATTCTCATTTGATTTCTCTGAATCAATATTGTTTTTATTTTTATCATCCGTTGGAGGTTTTGGTGGTGGACTTTGTTGTTTACTAGAAGCTTCGCTTGTCTTATTAGATTTTGCTTCTTGAATTTGTGACTCAATATTTTGTATTTCACTTTGAAGTTCTGTAATCTTTGCTTGTTTTGTTTTTTCGTCACCTTTACTTGCTTTAGCTTCTTCCAATTCTTTTTGAAGAGTTGCTTTTTGTTTTTCAAGAGAACTTGTATTACTACTTGTAGTAGTACTTGCTGTTGAATATAAATTACTTGTACTTGACGAAATTGATGAAATGCTCATAATTTTTCCTCCTAAAATCTATTAAAATTCATTCCTGCTTCAAGAGCACTTTGAATTGAATTTTCTTGTTCCTCCGTTATTGTTCCTGCTGCTACCAAGCTATCCAATGGATTTGTTCTTGTACTTGCTGATTCTTCTCGACTTGATTTATTTCCTTCCATTAGTGCTTTAAATACACTATCTATTGCATCTGCTTGATCTTGTGTTATTGTTCCTGCTGCAACTAAACTATCTAATAGATTTGTTTTTGTACTTGTTGATTCTTCTTGGCTTGATTTATTTCCTTCCATTAGTGCTTTAAGTACACTATCTATTGCATCTGCTTGATCTTGCGTTATTGTCCCTGCTACAACTAAGTTATCTAACGGATTCGTTCTTGTGTTTGTTGATTCCTCTTGGCTTGGTTTATTTGCTTGCATTAATGCCTCAAATGCACTATCCACTGCATCTGCCTGCTCCTCTGTTATTGTTCCTGCTGATACCAAACTATCTAATGGACTAGTTTTTGCACTTGTAGTTTCCATAGCTGGTCTATTAGGTTGAATTGAAGACTTAAGAGTGCTTTCAATAGAATCTTTTTGTTCCTGGGTTATTGTTCCTGCTGTTACTAAACTATCTAGTGGATTTTGAGGTTTAGTTCTATTGCTGTATGTTCCTGAAGCTTGAATTTCTTTTCCCCTTGATTGAAATACGCTTTGAACAGCATCTGCTTGATCTTGAGTTATTGTTCCTGCTGCTACTAAATTATCTAAAGGACTTACACTTTGCGAAGCTTGTGTAGTTTGAAGCGTTTGCTGACTAATTGAGATTGAATCCTTTTCCTCTTGTTGCTTATGACGTTGTTGTACTCTTGCTTGTTCTATAGCTTTTGCTTCTTGTATTCTTTTTAGAGCGTACACATCAAGGCTATTTTGGCTGTTACTTATTGTATTCATATTTTTTTCTCCTTTAACCTGCTTCCCTGCATATTATTTTCTCCTATAATAGTTCTATCGAAATATATTGTTTATAATCTAACGTAATGTTGTGGCAACTTTGCGGCAACTTTGTGGCAACTTAAATCATATTGAATTTATAATAATTTCACACTCTATATATGGTAAAATGTACTTTGAGGTGAAATAAATTCATGGATAAAAAATTAATATACATTGCTGATGATGAAATAAATATTTGTAATATTATAAAATCCTTTTTAATTAGAGAGGGATTTAATGTAGAAATCTTTAATGACGGCCGTTCTATTCTTGATGCTTTTAATAGAAAACAGGCAGATATGTTGATATTAGATATAATGATGCCAGAAATAGATGGTTATGCCCTTTGCTCACTAATACGTCTTAAAAGCTGTGTACCAATAATAATTGTATCTGCTAAAGATACAGAGTCGGATAAAATTGCAGGTCTTAAGCTAGGAGGAGATGACTATCTTACTAAACCTTTTAGTCCAATGGAACTAATTGCAAGAATTAATAGTATTTTCAGAAGAATTAATTTTGACAAGCCCCCTGCTAGTGTTCCTAAAATTGTTAAGCTATTTGATGTTTTAATAAATTTTGATACTAAGCAGGTTACTGTTAATAGTACTCCCTTAAATCTTACAGTAATGGAATTATCTTTGCTTTATTATCTTGTAACAAATAAAAATAGAGCCATTAGCCGTGATGAACTTTTAGATAAAGTTTGGGGCTTTGAAAATAAAGTAGAAACTCGTGCTACTGATGATATGATAAAGAGAATACGAAAAAAACTTTCTGATGCTGGATCAGCGCTAAGAATTGATACAATTTGGGGATTTGGCTTCACAATAAAAGATGAGGAATAATATTATGAAGAGAAACACAATTAAATGGAGAATTTTCAAATATAATATTGTCATAATTATTATGTTAATCACCTTAACTACAATAATATTTAATATAGCTGTACGATTATATCTTGAAAAAGATATTGTAAAACAGTTAAATATACTAGCATCAAATGCTGAAAATACTGCTTTGGAGCATGGTCCAGATTTTTTCAAGAAAACTCCTCCCATGATGCCGCCTAACCATGAAATGCAGGATGATAAAATTCCTCCTCCTGATTTAGAAGGCAGTAGTGATGTTTTTAAATATTATTTTATGCTGGATCGCTCGCTTAAAGAACCTCTTACTATATTAAATGCAGATTTTGTATTATTAGATCAAAATAAAAATAGAATCACACCATCTCCAGATAAGCCTGAATCTGCTTCTCCTAAACTTATGAAGCAGTTGACAAATGAAATTAGCAAAACAAAAAATCTTGATCAAGAGAAGTATTTAAATTTCAATTTATCTAGTACTGAATACATAGCAATTATAAAACCTGTATCAGAAAAAAACTCTTTTGGGTTAGGCTGGATAATTATATATTCAAATATTCAGCGAATAAATCAACTTCAAATAGGTATAAATATAATACTTTTTCTTATACTTATTTTCTCTGCTTTAATTACTATAGTATTTTCTTCTCGTGTTTCTAAAAAAATATCCGAGCCATTTTCTCATCTTAATGAGTATATAAGCTCTATTTCAGAAAGAAATTTTGGAAACAAAATCGAAATGCCTGTATATGACGAATTAGGAGAACTCGTAAATAATATTAATATTATGTCTGAAAAGCTTGGTACTTATGATAAGGCTCAAAAAACCTTTCTTCAAAATGCCTCTCATGAGTTTAGGACTCCACTTATGTCTATTCAAAGCTATGCAGAAGGTATTAAATATGACGTTGTTTCCAGTGATATTGGTGTTCCAATTATACTTGATGAAATAAAACGGATGACCACTTTAGTAGAAGATTTATTATATTTATCACGATTAGATACAATTGAAGAAAACTATAATTATAGCAGCTTAAATTTTAATGAACTACTAACTATTTGTGCAAATCGTATGAGCCTAATAGCCGAACAAAATAATATAATTATTATTACCAATCTTCCAAAGGAAATAGTTAAAATTTCTGGAGATGAAGAAAAACTTTCCCGGGCAATTACTAATATCATAACCAATTGCATAAGATATGCAAAGAGCTCTGTTATCATTGATTTGCAAGTATTAAACAATACAAACTTGCAGCTTACTATATCTGATGATGGGCCTGGTTTTGACGTCAATGAACTTTCAAATATATTCAACCGATTCTATAAAGGAAAGAAAGGAAATTTTGGACTGGGTCTATCTATTAGTAAAAATGTTATTGAAAAATTAAATGGTATAATTAGTGCTGGAAATTCTGATTGTGGAGCCTTTTTTTTAATTGAACTGCCAATATACATAAATTCTAAATAGTAAGTTTATTTGTAGAATTAAATAAAAAATTAATGCACAACATACCTAAAAATGTATATTGTGCATTAGTTTCAAATAATATCGCTTAATCATCTGCATTTAATATTTTTTTAAATTCCATTAATATTCTTTTTACCAAAATTTCATCTAAAGGTTTATATTCCTTAATATATCCCGATAAATCCAAAGACTCATATGCTTTTTTACTCATAGAAATCCAATTCTCTGGGATATATACCCATACTATATCTTCATATTTACAGCTTAATAAAAAGTGTTCTATCCCACAAAATGCATACTCTTCTATTTCATGTAATTTATTAAAAAACTTATAATCTCCAACTACCTTTGAAGTTAATTTATGTTTATATATATCTACATAAAAGAAATCAAACTTGTTTGGTTTTGCTTTAAAAGCGTCTTCCTTTAATATTTTTATTTTTTCATTTGGTTCAAAATTTTGATTATATAATTTAATTACTTCTTCACTGGTTTCATATACTATTACTTCCTGAACATTGCACCTTTTAGCAATTTCTTGAACTACATATCCAATTCCAAGTCCTACAACACCAACTTTTCCATTAGAAAAATGAATTACTCCATAAGAACTTTCTATTTCTTTTGGTGTAAGCTGCATCAAATTAACATTATTTTTATATAATTGAATTATATCTATATCATACGCTTCTTTATTTTCATACATATATCCCTGTAAATTTTGTTTTTTTATGATATTTTTTATTATCTTATAATTACCACAAGTTCCTGAACTAATTAAATCATTATATCTTTTCATTTCTTGGAACACAAAATTTTTATTATATGGCTTCATAGTACTTCCCCTTCTAGAAATATTTAAATCAAAAATATTTACTTCATATCTATAAAATTCCTCTTAAATGCTACGTTTATATATTTAATAAACCATACCATAATATCACATTATTCATAATATTATAACTACTAATATTAACTTTTTATTTTCATATATATATGCTATACTTACGTTAATGATTTAGTATCATTAATATTTTGTAAAGTAGGTGTTTATATGAAAAATGTTACTATAAGCGAAGAAGCTTATAATGAGTTTAAAGCTTTTTTAGAAGAAAATAAAATCACTGATTTTAATATTAGAATAAATTTTGCTGGCTTTGCATGTAGCGGTCCAATTTTTAATATATCTGTTTCAACAGCAGCTGATGCTGATGAAGTTGAAAAAATCAACGACATTACGTTCATGTATGAAAAAAGCCTAATAGAACAATTTGGTGGTTTTATAATACTTTCTTCTGAAGAAAATGAAGGCAATGGCCTAAGCTTAAAACCTGTAATTGAACCTGAAGGTGGATGCGGCGGTTCTTGTGCTGGATGCCACTAAACTCTTAATTGATTAAGTAATGTAGAATAAATGTAGGAAAACTTAACATTTATTCTACATTTTTATTTACTCTGTTGGTGCCTCTATTTTCCACTGTATATTAGCATAATCATTACTTATATCATATATTCCTTGTAACATATCTACCCAATAATGTTCTTTTATGACTCTCTTTTCTTTCTCTTCACCTGTAATTCCTTTTAAAGTTTCTTCATTAAATTTATTAAAATACTCATATATCTTTGAAGAAATTTCGTACATATATTTAAAAGACTGTAAATCTTCACCTTCCAATTTTAATTTGCTTCTTTCATTTTTCATTTCTCTATTCAAAGTAGATACCATGTATTCTTTTATTTTTCCGTGTATGTCATTTTCCATTACCTTATTTGTCTTTATATTTTTAGAAAATACAAACTTTGAATTTTCTATATATTGCCCATATTGCTGCCATAACTCCATTATCTCAGTAGATATAGCATCATAATTTTTATAAAGCTTTAGTAATTCTTCATTTTTAATAGCTCCAACTTCAATACTTTTTGATAATATATCCATATTCTTTTCATTTCTCAACTTAATATCTTCTATGTTTGTATAAGATTGTTGTTCTATTTTATATTCATAATAATTTAATTTCATTATTGAATATATATTTATTATAATACTTACTATAAGAATTCCAGATATTATCATCATATAATCTATGTTTTTTAATTTTTTTACCAAGAAGTATCCCTCCTGCCTCATAATTTATTTTAACATATAAGCTTATATTTGCATATTTAAAGTTAATTCTTAATAATAAAGTAACTTTTTATTCTTACCTAGCCCAATCATGTATAGCTTCATTAATCATTTTCAACCCTATATTTCCTTCTATGATTTCTCTTTCTTCTGTATTTATTCGCTTTATTTCGCCATATGGATTTTTTATAGACAATTCTTCATTACCTGAAATAACCCATATTGTATTTTTATTTATTGGCTTTACCTTTAATTCCTTTTCACCAACACCATCAGTAAAGTATATTAATACAGCCTTTCTAAGATTATTGTCGGAAATATATTGAAATACTGGCGTAAATTCTGTTGCTCCATTATCTTTGGCTCTCTTCTTTATATCTTTTTCACTTGTAAGCTCGTATATATTTCTAATTTCATTATCACATTCAATAATTGTAACCTTACTCCTAGAAATTGATGCTATTGATAATATTTCTATTAATATTTTATGTATGTCTTTATCATTCATACTTGCACTTATATCAATAGCTACGATTAATTCTGTCTCATTTTTGGGAAGTCTTCCTCTTAAATCTAATCTATCTGGCTGCCTTCTATTTTTTCTTGTTATTGTTTTTTTATATCCTGCCTTTACAGTTGGCAAAATATTTTTAAGAACTTCCTGCCATGATATTTCAGGTTTTTCTCCATATGCTAAAATTATACTTTCTAAGCCTTTAGGGGTATTTTTATTATAAGCACTTATAGCTGTTTTCTTGGTTAAACTTTTGATATCTTCTTCACTTAATTCTATTTCATCCCATAGCTCGTGCGCTTTTGTAACATCTACTTCGTATTTTACATCTTTATTTATTTTGCTTTCTCTAATCCTTGATTTGATTGATTTATAAATCTTTTCTGCATATTCTTCAATGCTTCTGTTTTCCTCAAGGGACAAATTATATTCCATATTTGTTCCAGAAAGTTTCTTGCTATAACCTGGCAAATCTTTTATATATTGATTTACTGAAATATCCAGCGCAACACTTATAGCTTCTTTATTAAATTTATTTTTAAGCTTTCTTTCTCTTTCAAAATGAGAATTCATTATATGATATATTTCATGTTTAAATAATGCCGCCATTTCTTTTCTGGTGCAGTTTAGAAACAAAAAAGGATTAAAATACATATTAAAACCATCACGTTTAGGAATAGTTGCTATTGGTACTGTCAGATTAATATTTATGCTACGTTTCACTCTAAGCATGAATTGTCCAAAAAAGATATCTTGAGTTTGTAATAAATATAATATTACATCTTCAACTAATTCAAAGAAATGATTCTTATAATTCTCGTTGAATTTAAACTTATCTTCTAATGAGTATGCTTCTTTTAAAAGCTGTTGTCTTTTTTCTTCAAAATCCATATAACACTCCTTTCTTTTTTAGGAAACTCGACTCACATTCGTTCGCTGAGTAAGTGATTTACACCAAATCATAGATTTGGGTTCTCTACTTATCTACTTAAATATACTGAAAAATGCCTCTAAAAATTCATCCTCATCTAACAGTTTTACATATACTACATCCTTATAGTCTCTTTTTATCTCCTTCATTATGCCTAGCCTTAAGTCCCTAGGATATAAATTTAGAAGTTCAGAGAATAATTTCAAGTTTCTTTCTATAGGCATATTTTCTAAATATCTTAGTGAATTCTTTGCTAATATGTATAACCTTGAATGACTTTCTTTTTGTATCTTTTCTTTTAATTCAAAGTCTAAAATTTCATTACTAAATATGTCTTCAATACTTATTAATGGCTTCTTTAAATTAATTAGAAAGCTTCCAAAATCATTTGCAATATTTACTCCAACATTTCCTTTTACTGTATTTAAAAATATATCAAAGGAGTACTTTTCCTTATTTTTTAAATATACTTCATAAGCTTTAGAAATTCTTTCCCAGCTTCTTGGTGTAGGCTTTATAGTTTCATCTGAATTAGGCATATGTAAATACTCTGGAAAGGTTGATAGAAATTCTATAATATGTTCGTTAATATTTCCAGCTTCCCCCATTCCCCATTTAATCCATTCTTTAATATCCGAATCGAGCTTTACCCAAACAAATCTATCTTCTTGAGCTGGATCCATATCTACTACATCATATCTACTATTATAAAAACCATCATTTTTATTTGATGGATTCATTGCTGCAATAACCTTAACTCTTTCATCTAATAAATACCCATTAATTTCTCTGTTTAAAATCAGATTCATGAGTTCTTGAGCTACTGCATGATCACATCTATTTAATTCATCTATAAATAAAATAACCTTTCTATTCTCATCTTCTTTTAATGCTTTTTCTATTTCGACCAACTTATTATGAGTAGCATATATAGTAACCTTGTTTTCAACTATAGGTAAGCCTCCAATTTCCCCTTCCTTTAACAAATTAGCATCTATTGTGACTAAGTAATATCCATTGCTTTTAGCTATATATTTAACTAAGGAAGTCTTACCTATTCCGCTTTCTCCTATAATTAAAGGTACATCATTTGATGCAATAATTAAATCTACTGTACTTAAACATTCTGAATAATTCAAATTTCTCACTTCTCTCTATATAGATAATTTATAATCTACTAATAATTTTTTAGCATTTTTACTTCCATATTCACTAACAAAATTGGTTTTATCCATTTCTAAAATTTCTAATTCTAAGAAATCTTCGATATATTTCTTTTCAATGCTTTCTGCTTCAATTTTTTCTTTAACAATTTCAACAACTGATTCCACATCTATACTTTCATAAATATATTTAACTACATTTATATTCTCATGAATAAATATTTTTATATCATCTAAATCGTAATTCGAAATATAATTTATAGCTTCTCCATTTAATGCTACAGCCTTTGCTTTAGCTTTTAGACTTGGATTTTTTATAAACTTAATAGCTGCATAATAATTTTCTATAGCTGCAAGCTGAACCTCTTCAGATGGATTTTCTATATATTTAATTGCATCATAATCTTTACTTACTGCTAAAAGCTGCAATTTTTCACTAGGTGCTTTTACAAATTGTATTGCCCAGCCCTTAGTTTTAATAGCCTCTTCTATTATTGCTTCACTTGGATTTTTTATTAATTCTAAAGAATTCCACAAGCTTCTAACACACATAAATCCAATTTCGTCGTCAACCTCCTCAATATATTTAACACTTAAAGGAGTATTTTTAATTGATTGTTTTTTCACTTCTTTGCTTGGGTTCTTAATATATCGAACATTATTACCATTATTTTTGACTATAAATAATTCTAAAGCTTCATCTCTATTTGGCAGTTCTTGAATATATTCAGGATTGTTTTTTAATTTTAATAATAATTCTTCTTTATCCATTGGTTATCTCCTTTTTATCATAAATACTTCTTAATCACTAATTTGTCAATTAATTAATAGTTAATTATGAATACACTTCTCAATTCTATAAAATTCATAAACTAATATATGCATAAAGCTATGCTTGATATATTTATCAAACATAGCCCCTTCTACTCTCTATATCTTTCAACTTCCCTTTTTACAGAAAACAATAAACTATTTAATTCCCAAACTTCACCGTCTTCTATTAATTTGTTTAAGGTCTTTTGGTACCTAGCTGCTTCGGCTTCTTTCCCTAGTGAAATTAAAGTTAATAACAAATTCATTATGTTTGAAATCAAACTAGATTTAACTTCAAATAATTTTTGAGCATCCTTAATCTCATCTTTAATCTGCAACATTTCTTCATCTAATCTAAACGCTGCATCAGCAGATTTCTTAAGCTTTCCCTGTAATTCATCTGGAATATGCTGCTTATATTTATAATTAAGAGAATGTTCTATTGTTGCCCAAAAGTTCATAGCTAATGTTCTTATTTGAAATTCAGCTAAAATTTCAACTAATCCTTCTGCCATATTTACAGGATACTTTATTATCATATGGTAACTTCTATAACCACTTTCTTTAACATTTCTTACATAATCTTTTTCATAAAGAATCTGCATATCCTTACGGCTTCTAAGTATCTCCACAACAGTATCTATATCATCAACAAACTGACACATTATTCTTATGCCCGCAATATCCTCAAGTTCATACCTAATCCTATCTATAGGAATCTCAAATTTGTTAGCTTTTTCTAGCATACTTGATACTTCTTTTACTCTTCCAGTTACAAATTCTATAGGTGAATACTCATTTTTTTTTCTATATTCTTTTCTAATTGATTTTAATTTAACCTTTAGCTCATCTACTGATTGCTCATAAGGCATTAAAAAAACCTTCCAATCATTTACTGCCATAATACCACCCTTTAATAAATCATAATTCAAAATATGCATAGAATTTTTAATTTACTATCTGCTTTCATATGAATATCATAATTTCTCAATATCGTACTTTTATATTATATCAAAAACTTTAAATTATGTGTATTTAATTTTAACTTATTACTTATTTATTGTGGTTTTAACATTACTATGGTTTAAATTTAAATTTTCTTAATAAATGAAAATTTTTTCATAAGCTATTTATGTATTAGTTTAATATGATATAATTGATTCATGATATTAATTTTTTAGATTTAATGTACTTTTAACGAGGTGACTAACTAATGAACGATACTGACGTACTAAATAATTTATTTGACAAACAGGTAATTTGTCCTGTTTGCAATTCACATTTTAAAAATAAGACTGTAAAATCTAAGTCACCAAGAGTTATTTCCAAAGATTCAGATTTCTTTATAAGATATTCATCGTTAGTGAATCCATATTTTTATGATGTTGTGATATGTAATTCTTGCGGTTATGCTGCAATGAAATCAGACTTCGAAAATATTAAAGCACACAAAAAAGAACTTGTTTTAAGTAATGTGACTCCAAAATGGAAGCCGAGAGAATATCCTTATGTTCTAGATGAAAAATTGGCAATTGAGCGTTACAAATTAGCTTTACTAAATGCTCTGCTTCTTAATCTTCAAGATAGTACAAAGGCTATGATTTCATTAAAAATTGCATGGATGCATAGGTTGCTAAATAATATTGATCAAGAAACAGTATTTTTAAGACAAGCTCTTGATGGTTTTAATAATGCATATATCTATGAACTTTTTCCAATTTACGGATTGCAAAGGGATTCATTAATGTACTTGTTAGGTGAATTAAGCAGAAAATTAGGTGACTATCAAAATGCAATACAATGGTTTTCAAAAACTATTGTTAGTACTAACTCATCTTATAAAGTTAAAGAAATGGCTCGTATTGGTAGAGATTTAATTAAAAATGAAAATCTCTAAAAATATAATTTTTATTCATTACTAAGGGGGAATATAGCATGGGAATTTTTAAAAACAAAAAAAATACAGAGGATAAGATGCCACAAATTTCTCAAATTGAAACTAATAATAGTGATATACCTCAAAAAGAGTTAAGTAGCACTAAGATTGATGATTTAAAAAATAGTGCTGCTAAAATAAACAGTTCTATTAAAGATATTTCTACATCTGCATCTGCATTAGTATCTTCTACTGAATCTCAAAATAGAGAAATACATGATGCTAAAAATATGCTATCTAATTTTAGGTCAAATATGGAAGATTTAGCAATTAACATTACTAATGTTCATATAAAAGTATTAGATACTGATCATTTAGCTGATACAGGATTAAATACAATTGGTCATTTAGATACATCTCTAACTGAACTTCAAGATGCTTTCACAGTTTCAACTTCAACAGTAAATGCTTTAGTATCAAAGCTTGAATCTGTTAATAGTATAACTGACTCTATAAGTCAAATAGCATCACAAACTAACCTTTTATCATTAAATGCTGCTATAGAAGCTGCTAGAGCTGGTGAAGCTGGTAAAGGTTTTTCAGTTGTTGCAGGTGAAGTTAGAAAGCTTGCTGAAAATTCAAAACTTGCTGTTCAAAGCATAACTAGCATATTAGAAGAAATCAAAATTGATATTTTAAAGGCATCTAATGCTATGAATTCTGGTAATTCAGCTTTAACTACTCAATACAATTCTTTAGAAGAAGCTAAAAGTAGTTTTTCTGAGATAAAATCTTCTATTGAAGAAGCTACTGACGAAATTAACACTTGTATCGAACATTTAACTACTGCTTCTGAAGCAAAAGATAATGTTATTACTTCTGTTGATAATATCGGAAATTTATTCTTAGAGCATGAAGCTTTAACTCAAGAAATTGCTTCAAGTCTTCATACTCAAGAGAGTACTATTGATAATATGAATAAATCTATAAGCAATTTATTATAATTGTATATAAACAAAAGAAGCTATCTAATTTTAATTCTTAGATAGCTTCTTTTGTTTATATTCTAATTAATTTACTACACTATCATATATGTTATATAAATATATGTAATTTATTTAATTAAGCATATATGTATAACATTAAATATAAGTTTTTTATTGTAGTTATATTTCTTAATCACCAAATACTTATAATTATGAATATTTTTTCAAAATTCTAAACAATTTTATGTTCTCATAAATTATTTTTAAAGTATTCTTTTAGGGTTAAAATCCAAATAATCTGCTGATGTCAGAATATATTCCACATTCTCAAAATCACCGTTTAATAATTTTCCCAATAATACAGGTCCATGCAAATGACCATATATAACCTTCTCTACTTTATATTCTTTAACTATTTTTGTAAATTCAGATTCTTCAAATTTTTCATTTGTTGGAGGATAATGAAGCATAACTATAAATTTTTCAAACCCTTGTGTTTTAGCTGCTTCTAAAGAAAGCCTTAATCTTATCTGCTCTCTATTATATATTTTTTCATCCTTTGCACTATATTTATCTCCGCCAGGGCATATCCATCCACGAGTTCCACATATAGCATAATCTTCATAAACATAAAAGTTATTTTGTAGAAATTTAGTATTCTCATACATTTTATTCAGTTTTGAAATACTTCCCCACCAATAATCATGATTACCTTTGCTTATTATTTTTTTACCTGGTAATTCATTTATCCAATCTAAATCATATTTACTATCTTTCTCTTTTAAAGACCAAGAAATATCTCCAGCTATAAGCACCATATCTTCTTCTTTTATTTTACTAAGCCAATTTTCTTTTATTTTATCACAGTGATCCTTCCACTTTACTCCAAAAATATCCATTGGCTTTTCAACATTAAATCCTAAGTGCAAATCTGAAATAGTATAAAGTGCCATTTATTTATCACCTTTCTATCATGCATATGAAAGAAAATAACAATTAAAAATTTAATACTAATATTTTGTGTTCAGAAAGAAGTATTGTTATTTTCTAGAATACACCTTATCTTATCGTTTCTTATCAATATCTGTAAGAAAAGCTATTACATGTGCTACTGCTTCATACAGCTCTGTAGGAATCTCATTTCCAACATCTACATTACATAATAAATCAGTTAATTCTTTATTATATGCTATTGGCACTTCATTTTCCTTAGCCTTTTCTATAATATTGTCTGCAATATGTCCCATTCCTGATGCTGTAACTATTGGAGCGTCGCTATTAAATTCATATTTTAATGCCACTGCCTTTTTTCTCTGATTCATCCCCTTGCACACTCCTAACCATTATTCCAGTTAATAATTAAACAATTATGTCTATTTATTTCCAAACCCTTTAAGTTTTGTTCCATAATTCTTAACTCTTAACTAATATAATTATACTTTAATATCAATAGCAGAAATAGTCAAATCATTAAAGAAATTTCTACAGCTTACTAAATCAACAGGCCTATCTTTAGCCGATACTGTTACTTTAACAAATAACCCCAATGTCGATAATCCCTCAACCAATTTTGACTTATTGTGATTTAAAACAGATGTAAAATCACTATCACATTTCAAGTTTACATCGATTCTATTTTCTTTCATGGTTAAATATCCATCAACATCACCTAAATTTATTGTCTTTACACTAACAACCATTTTAGCATTTGTTGAATCTATTTTTTTGCCATCTTTTCTATTATCCTTTATTATAAGTTTACATGGATATTCCTTATTCTCTGCAGCTATAGGAATATTTAAATAATAATACTCATTGCTAATAGAATTAAACACCTTAAAATCATTGACATTAGCTTTTACTAAATTCATTATTTTATCATAATTACCATCTTTTAATTCTGTTTGACTTATTAAATTTTTAACTATATCTCTTACATTTTCAATTTTGCTCTTCATATCAGCTTTTATTGCTTCTGCAGGTTCTAAATTACCTTTTATTAAACTTTCAAAATTTAGCTTTCCTAAGTTTTCTTTAGCTAAATTTGATTCTTTTATAAAACTTGAAGAAGCTTCCTTTGGTTGAATAACATTTCTATCATTAACTACAGCTTCCTGTAAAACTGGTTTTTCTGTAATTTTATTATTTAATATCTCTTTAAACGCTTTAAATTCCTGATCTGTAAGTTTAATTTCTTTGCCTTCTATATTGCTTAATAATCCTTCTAATTTAGTTTTGTTTGTTGACTCTATAAGGTGTTCAGCTTGAGTTTTAGGTGAATCTGTATTGTTTAAATTATTTCCCAATGTATCCTTTATTAATTTAACAACTTCTTTATCTTCTAATTTTTCAACTAATGAAGCTGGAAGGTTTACTTTTTCTCCTTGAACACTTTCTTTACTAGCATTTTTTTGCACAATATCAAGTTCGCTGTCTTCACTTCTTGCTAAAGTTTTTAATACATCTAAAACATTAATCTTCTTTGATAATGGATCATTTTCATTATAAACTTTTGATGCTAATGCTGTTGTATTATCTAAAGTAGTTTTTACTATTCCTGATTCTTTATTTACTAATTTATTTTCTAACATAGTTTCAAAATTATTGTCTTCCATATTCTTTAAAATATCTAATTCGTTTAGTGAATTTTTTATTTTATTAAGAATTTGCTCTATTGAATCTCCGCCTTTAAATAACTTATTAAAACTAGTTATGTTTTCTTCTGAAAAATCCAAATTATTTTCTACAAATGCAAGTATATCTTCCTGTGTCATGTTTTTAAACTCACTAAAAAATTTTGTAAGCAATTCCTTTGCTGATTGCCCTTGTTCACTATTAATAGATATATCTTTACTTTGAAGATATGTTTCAATAAAAGCATTTATCTCTTTTGGATTTACTGTCATTTTTTCATTAAATTGAAATAATCCTTTAATTTCATTAATATTTTCTCTTGTTAATGAAATATTATGTTTAACCATTTTCTTTAAAACATCAATATCTTCCTTTGAAAGTCCTTCTTTTTCAATAACTTCTTGGAAGTTTTCATCTGCAATGTTTTCTTCGTCTGTTGCTCCTTGAACTAATTTTAAATTTAACTTTCCATTCTGAAACCCTTCTACTTGGAATTTAACTAATTTGATGTCATCCAAATTAACATTTCCTTCAAGTTGTGCAATAAATTGCCATCCATCAGCTAATTTTATAGTAACATCTTTTCCGGTCCCTTTTTCAACTACTCTTCCAGTAAACCGTTCCCCAACTTCAAAAGTTAATTTGCTAGAAACCTTCTTTGTATTTACATTATATCCATTATTTATATTCCAAATTCCTGGCATACTATCTTCTCCCCTACAACGATACTTCATTTACTCTAATATACTTATCGTATAAATAGAGTATAAATTAACTGAAAAAGTGAATTATTTATATTCTTTAGTTTCTTTCTCTCTCGTTCAAACTCTGATTACTCTTTGCGTAAGTGTAAGCAGAATTTCATTTATACCTAAATAAGTTACTATAAGCGCTATGAACCCCATCTTTTCAATCGAATAGCAGGAAAATATTATTGGTTCTACTAACTGTCACACCAATGCTCAGAACGCTAAAACAAAAAGTACCACTTAAGTGATACTTTCTAAAATATGCATAGATTATTAAAAACAATAATTATTTATACCCATTTTTCTTATCTATTGCTTCATCTTTAATTTCTTTTCTCATATTATTAAGTGCTGATTCTCTTCTTTCATTTTTTTCTTCTAATGTTTGTTTCATTTTAGGATCATCAGTATTTTCAATCATTTCATCTGCAAGTTCACAATTTAAGATAGTTTTATCAATATTATATTGAATTCTATCTACATTATCTGTTCTATCATCTAGTTTGTTCTTCATAATTTCATCTCTCCTTTGCTAATATATGATTAATCGTTAATATATAAAATTTTACACTTTATATATTGGAGCTATCATATTATATTATGTTCAAGATTGAGATTTATTATGTAAAACACAAAGTTAAAATATTCATTGACAAAATTAATCTTGCTCTGTTATATTAATTTATCCATAATTTCATATTTAATTTATTATAACTAATGCAATATTGTTATAAGCTTTCAATTTTAAAATAAAAAAATCTGCTTCGCAGACTATGTTGTTCTGTGTTAACATTTCATTCATATTTAAATTACCTTTACTAACCTTGTATTTACAATTCTTTCAAAAGTTATCCACATATTTGACTTGATTATAATTTCCTCGTATTTGAAAATACTAAATCCATAGACGAATATTTAAGTCTATATGGTGAAAGTCTAACTAGTGAAAATTTAATATTTGAATAGAGATATTGATGTTAATTTCCTGGGAGTATAT
>NZ_LZZM01000223.1 GCF_002006345.1 Clostridium puniceum | reverse complement strand
CTATATAAGTTCTAATTAAGAAAGTTCATAATTTAGTTGGTTGTCTTATCCAATCACTCTAATATAGAAATTAAATCTTAATGAACAAAATTTTTTTAGAATATATATAATCAACAAAATCTTATTTAATTAATCCCTTCTCTGTAAATACCACTTTCTTATAATTTCACTACTTTCTTCACTCGGATAATACATCTTATCACCACTTGTTTCACCTATAGCAAATATTGAAAATCCAAGATGCCAAGATTCATTTTCAAAAGCTCTTCTATACGCTTCAAAACAATTTGCTTGCTCTTGATTATTACTAATATGAGAAATTTGCGGATCATATGGAGCAACTGAAGCTTTATTGGTTCTAGGAAAACCTAACTCACCAAAGAAAATTGGTTTGTTCCATTTATCATAAAAATTCTTTATTTCCTGTTTTATATTTTGTTTTCTATTATATATTGTTGAACTTTCCAACGCTTTTTCCAAATCTTCTACAGTATTAGTTTCATTATTAGTAAGTTCAAAATATGATGCTATAGAAATAAAGTCTAATTTTGAAAAGAATATATTATTTAATTTCTTTTCGTATTTATTAGTTAAATTAGGCTCCCATTCTATTGCAGTAATCCAAAAATTTGTTCTATAAGTTATTAAACCTTTATATTGTTTTCTAACATAATCTATCATGTCACACATATAACCTTCATTATCTTCCATATTAACAAAGCTTGTACCTATGTTAAATGCATCCACATGATAAGGCACAGCAACATCCTTAATCAAAACATCCAAAACATTATGCGTCCAATTATAAAAAAAGTCATTTATATTATCAGGCTTCCAAACTGTTTCTCCTACACTTCCATTTTCTATCCATGGATAAGGTTCTAATATTATATTTATCTTCTTCCATCTTAATTTTTTAATTAATTCTATCGCACGCTTTTCACTATAACTATCTACAGTCATATTACTTGAAGTTCTATTATCAATATTTATTACTACAGGAACATTTAAAGTATTTAATTCAAGCTTATCTATATCTTTAAGTACTTGTTCCATATTATAATCAGTAGATAAGTTACCCGATTTGATTTTTGTTCCGAATTTAGCATTTAATGTCTTTCCCTCTACTTTATTAATCATTTCATTAATTACACCTCTAGAATTAACATTAATTTTATAACTATAAAAAGCACCTAAAAATATACTTAATATAATAATTGTTATGATTATCCTTGTTTTAGTCATTTTTTCCCCCTTGAAATTATAATATATTCAAAAAATTAATTGCCATTTTATAAATCAACTTCTACGACTTATCTTAACAAATATATCCTATTATAACATATTGATTCAAATACCATATTACTTATTTTTTTAAATCATTTTTTTAGAGTTTAATAATTTAATCAAAATTATTTATAAATCTCTAGTTTTTTAAATTAAATATATAAATTTGCCTATTATAATATTAAAATTAACGCAAAAAGAGATAGCCATTATAGCTACCCCTTAAACTTTAGTTCTTCTATCTTCATTTCTTTAGTATATTTAATATCACTATCATTTGTACATTTTCATGTTCTTTAGTATGTTTATATAATAACACAATATGACAAAATAGTCTACATTATTCAACAATGTGTCATTGATTATTTTTCGACAAAATCATAGCAATATTTACTTGATATTTTTTGCACTATTACAAATCCATTCCTTCTACCAGAAATTCAAACACAATTATAATTATAAATAAAATTATATGCACTGTACTAAAAATTTATTACATTATATTCTGAATAATTTATGTCTAGTTTTCCTTGTATCTGAATATTTTATATTAACCCATTTAAAAATTTTATATGAGGAGGAAATCTAAAAATGTTATTTCTATTACTATTACTATTGAGTGGAATATGCTGGACACTGGTTTATGTTCAATTAATTATTCTAGGTTTTAAGGAAAAAACCTACGGAATGCCATTTATTGCATTAGCACTGAACTTTGCTTGGGAATCAATTAATTCTTTTATTAATTTAAAAAACGATATTTTAAACCTTCAGACCTTCATCACCCTAGTCTGGTTTCTTTTAGATATTATAATTGTATATACATACTTAAGATATGGAAAACAACATTTTCCAAAATATACAAGCAAAAAATATTTCATGCCTTGGACTATAGTAATATTTCTAATGGCTTTTCTCATTCAATACTATTTTTTCATAGACTTTGGAACCTTAGGAGGAGTATATTCGAGATTTCTTCAAAATCTTATAATGTCCATCTTATTTATTAACATGCTTGTAAATAGGAATAATCTTAAAGGTCAAAATCTATCTATTGGAATATATAAATGGATAGGTACTCTAGCTCCTACTATTTTATATGGTGTCTTTCATGAATATAAATTAATTTTAATTCTTGGTTTTTTTTGTTCATTATTTGACATCTTATATATATACTTCTTAAATAATATAAAAAAAGTCTCTTCTAATTATTCAAAGTTCAACTATAAATCTAGTTAAAATTTTATATTAATTTAGCTAAACTTACAACATAAACCAAAACAATACTCCTACTAATATCTCTGCTTAATTCCAGTTTCTAAAATAAAGTGGATTATAGCTTAATTAACACTGAATAATTAAACTATAATCCATATAAGTATTTTTATTTATACAATTTCTTCTATACTCAATAATCTTGGTTTATTACCCTTTTGAATTTTAATATATATTTTTGCCATAGTCATTTGCAAATTTTCTATTATTGTTTTTACCTTACAAATAAAATAATAATCTTCCCCTTCATTAGTAATTACTGCTACAGGATTAAAATTCCATCCCTTAATTCCATCTAATGCCCTAGTTAATATTTTTTTATCATCTATTGTAACTTTATCTCTAATTTTTAATTCTTCATTACCTTTTATCATAATACCAACTCCCTCTTTAACAATTATTATATTATTCTTTTTTGTCAGTTCTTTGTCAATTATCTGAATATTTTCTTAATATCTTCTAAAAAAATTTTAAAGTTCATTGCTACTGCACCGGCTCCACTAATGCAATAAATATAACCTAATGATACGTTGATAAATAATTCCATTAAAATTTTTAATTCTAAATAATATGAAAAAGCAGCTATATCAGCTACTCTTTCAATTAAATTTGCATATGCATTACATTATTTAACCATAAATAAATTATTTTAAACTATCCTATATATTTTGCAATTAGTTTTTTACATCATGCGTCTAGTCATTTATTCAGCATATAACTTTTTTGAATGTAATTTTATTATTACAATATATATATTTTTTTATTTATTCTTCCTCTGTCTTTTCTTCAGTCACTGTTTTTGGCTCTTCCTCTAATATTTTATCTATATTTAAAGTTTCATTTATACTAAACTTACTCAATTGTTCCTTAAGTTTTTCATTTTCTTCTTTTAACTTAGTATTAAAAATTTGCAACTGTTTTAGATTATCTACTTGATTTAATACCATCTCTTTCCCAGCATTAGCACCTCCAATAATAGTTTTCCTTAGTTCTATAACATCTGCCTTTGTTAATTCTGGAAATTTAGCAAGTACTGTTTTTTCAAACTTTTCCACTTTTGATATGAATTTATTTTCTACTGTATTTGAAATTCCTAAATCTGCATTTATCATATTCCAAATTTCTTTTGCTTTCAAAATATAATTAGGATGCTTTACTATTTTTTCTTGCAATTTTGATCTATCTAATTTACCTTTTAAAACCTTCTCTATTTTTTCAAGCATTGTTTTTAACATACAAACTCCTTCTTCCTATATATAATGCCTTTTAGTTCTATAATATATGAAACAACTATCCTAAAAGCTACTCCTATTTCACTTTCGTATGTAATAAAAAATCTTACTTTTTGCATTTGATTCATATCATTTACAAAAGTCGCTGCAAAAAATTCTTCTTCTAAATTCTAGCTATATTATATTTTTTAATACAAACAAAAGGTGCAGCCAAATTAATGACTGCACCTATATATAAATTATGAGGGATTGGGGTTGGGATTGGGGGATTTTGAGTTTTATTCTTTTGTGTAGCTATATATTAACACATTGTGACAAAATATTCTATATTTTTTCAAAAATTTTTCAAATTTTTTTTCGACAAATCATTTTTAATATTATAGTAATTAAAATTATTGAAAAACAATCCTCTAAATATAATTTTCAATATGAAAATCTCTTTTAAATTCTACATTATATTAAAAATACTAATTTTTAAATTTAAATTCATATAATTATTCCAATTATTAATAAATAAAATAAGTGCAAATGCTAAATCACTTATTCTAGTTTAACACTCACACTTATTTATTTACAAAAGCATTCCTATATAACTTAAGTTTTTATAGAATACTTTTTTCATTTTTAGTTTCTAAAATCAATAAACCTTCTGAAACAAAAAAACAACAATCCTATCCATTTCAAAAGTAAAATTGATATAATTAATTTTTGATAAAAACTATTTTATAGACTTAAAATCTGCAAATGGATAAAATATAAATTGTGCTTTCCCTTCTATAGCAGAACTATCTATGTATGGGTTTATCCAATATCTTGCATCCTTTGATACTGGTCTATTATCACCTAAAAAGAAGTATTTTCCTTCTGGCACTTCAAAAGTACCACTATAATTATCTTTATTTTTAACATAATCTTCTTGTAATTGTTCTCCATTTATAGATACTATACCTTTTTTTATTTCTATTTTATCCCCTGGTAGTCCTATTAGCCTTTTTACTAATCTTTCTCCAAGTTCATCTGAATAAAATACAATTACATCGCCTCTTTTAAGATTATGTAAATTGTATATCCTAGTTACAACTGCTCTATTGCCTATATTTATAGTCGGAATCATTGAACCTGTTGGTACCTGTACATTAAAAAATACAAATTTATTTAACAAAAGGTATATAATTGCCGCACTAATTATTGGCATTACCCAATCTTTAAAAAATTTAATAATATTGTTTTCTTTTTTGTCAATACGTTCTTCCAAAATAGCCCCTCCTAAATTAATAATTTAATTGTCAATTTTCTTTTGAAACACACCTATACGCATATCTATAGTAATAAAAAGTGATTCATAAGACTCTAACTTTTCTTTATTTTCAGGTGTAGATTTCCAATAATGTGGTGTCATTTTTAATAAACTTAGTATCTCTTCCTTATTTAATTCAATCTCAAACGTAACATTAGATTCTTCCACATATTCATTATCCTCATTACTTGCTCTATATACCTTTTCATTTAAATGAACTTCTGAATAAATAATATTTCTAAGTTCAATTAAATGATTAATTCTTGGAAGAACTCTTATAAAAATTCCATCATCCTTTAGAATTCTATTACATTCATCAATATCTATAGGACTAAATACTGAAAGTATACAATCCATAGATTTCTCACCAACTGGAATATTGAAATTATTACCAACTGCCCAAACACAATCTTTATTTGTTTTACCAGCATATTTCACCGCTTCTTTAGAAACATCTATACCATAATAATTAGCTTTTATATTTTTTTCATCCATATAATTCTTAAGATTTATCAAATAATAGCCTTCACCACAACCTAAATCCATAATATTAAACTCGTCTCTATCATGCTTAGTTAAATATTGAACAATCCTTTCATTGATTTTGTCAGATAATTTCTTATAATACCCCTTAGATAAAAAATCTATTCTTGCTAGAACCATTTCTTTAGAATCACCCGGGTTTTTACTTCTTTTTTGATTACTAATTAATAAATTTACATATCCTTCTTTTGCAATATCATACGCATGATTACTTTTGCATTTGTATGTTTTATTTAAAGTGTCTTTAATCAAATTTTCTTTGCAAACAGGACAAAGTAATAATTGATTAGCAAAATTATTATCCATAATATACAGCTCGCTTTCTATGTCTTTACAATCTCTTACTATACACTTTTTCTAGATCTTTATCAACTATTAAAAGAAGTGAAAATTTAATTTAAGCAGCTTAATCTAGAATTTAACCTGTAAAATATTCGATATACGTTAAAGCTTAGTATATTAATTTTCAGATATTTAACATAAAAAAATAGATTAAACATCAACGTCTAACCTATCCTTACGAATAATTACTGAGCTTGCAAAAACTTTTCATAATTCTCTATTTTATCCTCTCTTTGATTTTTTTCTAACCACTCATTGTAATTTAAAATATTTTCTTCTATCTTCATTATATTTATAAGATTATTATTAGCTTTCTTTCTTTCTACATACATATTAATCTTTATTAAATTTCCCATATTCCTCACATCCTTTTTAAAACATATAATACCATTAATTTTTGTCAATTATGTGTCTATAAATATAAATTTTTAAACAATTTATATTTAACTAGTATATTATTTTTAATTGTTGTCTAAACTTCTAATATTTATATCTTTGTACTTAATTTATAATTTTTGAGGTAGCAAAAATAATGGCCACCTCAAAAATTTATGGAGAATTAAATTAATGAAATCAGTATCTTTTGTATATTTATATATTAACACATTATTTTTTAAAAGTCTATATTAATTAATAACTTTTATCGTTTAACATTTCAAATTATAATATTGCTTTATGACTCCGTAAATTCTTTCAATATTTTTTATATTAACACATAATAAATTTTTACACGCTTTTTTCAAAACAATCCAAGACTATTTAAGTTGCATATTTATTATTATATTTTTTAATTAACTCTATTACTACTTTTATATATATTTCCGCTTCTTCTGCATCGTGTATTTTTTCATAAGTAAAAATAGTTCCACTTCCATGAGTTTTTCCTATTTGACTAACTTTAAAACCCTTACTATACTCTGAAATATATACTTCTATTATGTCATAGTCAAATTGTTCCTTATTTTTTATTAATTGACTTACATTTAAATTTTGATATTTTATTTCATACTCTAAATTTTCCATATTGGCTCCTTCCCATTTAATCTAATGAGCTTTTATGATTTTACCATTTGTTCATTTTTCTCATTATATTTACTAATTAAACATATATTAATTATTGTTAAATTATACCGATAAAAAACAAAAGTATCACAAAAATATTATATCATTAAATCTTAAAATACAATGATCTATATAAGTTCTAATTAAGAAAGTTCATAATTTAGTTGGTTGTCTTATCCAATCACTCTAATATAGAAATTAAATCTTAATGAACAAAATTTTTTAGAACATATATAATATTAAAAAGATAAATAAAGTAGGTGCGTAAACATGAATTATATAATTTATGATTTAGAATTTAATCAAAAAAATAATGAATATATAGAAAATGAAAATAATCAATTTTCTAGTATTCCTTTTGAAATAATTCAAATTGGTGCAGTAAAATTAAACGAAAACTTTGAAACAATATCTACATTCGACGCTTTAATTAAACCAACTATTTATAAAACTATTCATCCACTTGTAGAGAATTTAACTAAAATAACAGATGAACAAGTTTCTTCTTGTAAAAATTTTATTGCTGTTTACAAAGATTTTCTAAACTTTATTGGAGATGATGAAACAATATTATGTGTTTGGGGCACAGTTGACATTAAAGAACTTATGAGAAATGTTAAGTTTTACAGTTTATCTACCTCACCAATTTTTAAATATATTGATCTTCAAGCATATGCTTCAAAATATCTTAAAACAGAAAATAAATTTAAAATTGGCTTAAAAACTGCAATTGAACTTTTAAATATAGCAATTGAAGGTGATTTCCATAATGCTTTTTATGATGCTTATTACACTGCAGAAATTTTTAAAATTATTCATAATCACAATATGAAGCCTATAATCTATACTTCTTCATCAGACAAGAGGAAGTCAGCTCAACATAAACAAAAAATAAATACAATTTCTTTGATAAAACAATTTGAAAAAATGTACAATAGAGAAATGTCTGATGAAGAAAAATCTATAATAAAACTTGCATATATTATGGGTAAAACTGGTCAATTTAAACAATAGAATATTGTTTATACTAAAATATACATTAGATAAATATATAATTATCTATGGTGATATTGGCCTTCTTTCCATGCACCATCTGGCCCTAGATAATATTCCCCAATATAAATGTCCCTAACCATTACCCCTGAGGTATTTAAATAATACAGATTCCCTTTGTATTCAAACCATCCTGTGATCATTTCTCCAAAGCTATTTAAATAATACCAATTTCCTTGATCTTGAATCCAACCGGTTAACATCTTTCCGGTGCTTTGATCAAGGTAATAATATTTTCCTTCACTTTTAATCCATCCTGTTCTTGCCAATCCGTCTTCATTTAAGTAATACCAATTTCCATTAGATTTACACCATCCAGTTTCTATATCAGTTCCACTATAGTAACGCCAGCTATTATCTACATTTATCCAACCTTCTGCATTTGCTTCTATTAGTTTAATTTCTCTAAATGTAAATAATGCAGTTAGAGCAATTGCAATTATTAACACTTTCTTTAAACTTTTATGTTTTATCATTATATCATCCTCTCTATCTTATAGAATTTATTCTTACTTAATATTTTTATTAAGCTAACTTATAAAATAGAATAAAGATAACCTTAGCAAAAAAATTTACCCTCTAGTAAAATTTTTCATTTTTTACTAGAGAGCATGTATTTAATAAACTTTTTCTTTTAAATAATTTTTAGCAACTCAATTTTTGTTCTTAAACTGAGCCCAAAATTCCATTTTTTAGCAAAAACTTCATTACAATTTATTTATATTCTTTAACTTCTTCTTCTCCACTTAGGATTCTAATTACCCCTTGTGCAAGGGCAAGCATTTCATCTTCACCAGGATAAACAACTATAGGAGCAATAAATCCAACCTTTTCACTAATTAAGTTTACCATTGGCTTACCGTAAGCCATACCTCCAGTTAAAATTATAGCATCTACTTTACCATTAAGTACTGCTGCTGCTCCTCCTATATCTTTTGCTACTTGATATCCCATAGCATCATGTACTAATTTTGCTTTTGGTTCGCCTTCCACTGCTCCCTCTTCTACAATTCTAGCATCATTTGTATTAAGATAAGCTACAAATCCGCCTTTTCCTGTTATCTTCTTTAAAATTTCTTCTAATGTATATTTCCCACTAAAACACATTCTTGCTAAATCACCAGCTGGAACACCACCACTTCTTTCTGGTGAAAATGCCCCCTCACCATCAAGAGCATTATTTACATCAATTATCTTTCCATTTTTATGTGCTCCTACAGAAACACCGCCCCCCATATGAGCGACTATAACATTTATATCTTCATATTTTTTTGAATTTTCTTTAGCATATCTCTTAGCTACTGCTTTTTGATTCAATGCATGAAAAATACTTTTTCTTTGAAGCTCTGGTATACCTGATAATCTTGCTATTTCCTCCATTTCGTCCACTACTACTGGATCTACTATAAATGATGGCTTACTAATGGAATTTGCAATTTCATTAGCTATTATAGCTCCAAGATTAGACGCATGCTCTCCTTGAACACTTTCTTTTAAATCTTTTAACATTGCATCATTTACATTATAAGTACCACTAACTATTGGCTTTAGAAGCCCCCCCCTCCCAACAATTGCATTCATTTCTTTTATATCTATTTTGTTCTGCTGAAGCATTTCTAAAATAAGCTCAATTCGAAAACTTTTTTGATCTAATATATATTTAAATTTACCTATTTCTTCTGATGAATGTCTTAATGTTTCTTCAAATATTTCCTTTTCATCTTCATATACTGCTATTTTAGTTGATGTAGAACCTGGATTTATTATTAATAATTTGTAGCTCACATCTTTTCCTCCCCTATGTTTTTATTTTTTATATGTTGCTTATTATAATATGTTAAACGTTTTCTTGCAAGTTAAAATATTACTATAATGTCTTATACAATCTTTTTATAGAATAGATGACATACTTGTTTTTAATTATAACTAATTTTATTATTTTTACTTAGCAATAAAATTAATTACTCATTTACCCTCCTTTTTAATTTAAACGTTTATATTTTTCTGTATTTACATAAATAGATAATATCATTTTGGCTCAACGTTTGAAATATTAGAAAATTTTAAATTATATTTTGTAAATTAAAAATAGTTTGTGTGTTTTTTAACAATTTTATTCAAACCTGCCTATTATTTTCGTTAAGCTTTCCATACAGAAAAGTAGAGGTAACTCCTCTACTCCTTTCAATTTTCTTCTATTTCAGTCTATTTATTAGATTAGCCATTTCAATAGCTGAAACTGCGCATTCATACCCCTTATTTCCAGCTTTAGTTCCTGCTCTTTCAATTGCTTGTTCTATATTATTTGTTGTAAGTACGCCAAACATTACTGGTTTTCCATTTTCAAGAGAAACACTTGCAATTCCCTTTGAAACTTCTGAACAAACGTAATCATAATGTGAAGTCGATCCTTTTATTACTGCACCTAAACATATTACTCCATCATATTTTGGATTTTGTGCCATTTTCTTAGCTATTAATGGGATCTCAAATGCACCTGGCACCCATGAAATATCAATATCCTCTTCTTTAACTCCATGCCTTTTTAATCCATCTAAAGCTCCATCTAAAAGCTTACTACCTATAAACTCATTAAATCTTCCTATTACAATTCCAAATTTTAATCCTTCTGATACTAAATTTCCTTCAAATATATTCATTATTTTTCCTCCAATTTTAATTATTTTATATAAATTTTTGCATAAAATTATTAACTAGTTATATTATTTTACTTTTAATTTTTATAGTAAACTAAACTTAAATTATATATTGAATCAGTATTAAAAAATAATATATTTAAGTAATATAACTACTTACAAAAATTAAACTACGTCGTGATTTATCAATAAAAATAAACGCCTAATTGAAAATATATTAATATTATATATTTAATATATGATTCATTCTTTCTTTTTTAGTTTTTAAATAAAATTCATCACTTTTATTTATTGGCATTTGTATTGGAACTCGTTGAGATACTTCAATATTATATCCTTTAAGTCCCTCTATTTTTGCTGGATTATTTGTAATTAACCTAATATTATTAATTCCTAATATTTTTAAAATATCCGCACTTACTTTATAATCTCTCATATCTTCTTTAAAACCTAAAGCTAAATTTGCATCTACAGTATCTAGTCCTGTATCTTGAAGTGCATAAGCCTTTAGTTTATTTAAAAGACCTATTCCTCTACCTTCTTGTCTCATATATAAAAGTATTCCTTGACCTTCTTCTCTTATCATTTCCATTGCTGCTGCATATTGTTCACCACAGTCACACTTTCTAGACCCTAAGGCATCTCCTGTTAAACATTCTGAATGAACTCTTACAAGGATAGGTTCTTCTCCATTAATCTCTCCTTTAATTAGTGCTAAATGACATTTTTCTGTACCCTTTTCATTAAAAGCTACAACTTTAAACTCTCCATATTTAGTTGGTAATTTAGCTTCTATTTCTTTAGTTACACTTAAATGTATTTCTTTTCTATATTTAATTAATTCTTCTATAGTCAAAATTTTCAAACCATGTTCCTTAGCAAATTTGATTAAATCATCACGTCTTGCCATAGTTCCATCATCATTTACTATTTCACATATAGCTGCTGCACCTTTGAACCCTGCAATTTTGGCTAAATCTACAGCTGCTTCAGTATGACCAATTCTTTCTAAAACTCCTTTTTCTTTAGCTATTAACGGAAATACATGACCTGGTCTTCTAAAGTCATTTACTTCTGTTGAGGTTACAAGCTTGTTTATTGTATAAGCTCTTTCAAATGCTGATATTCCTGTTGTTGTATCCTTGTGATCTATAGCTACTGTAAATGCTGTTTCATGATTATCTGTATTTTTTTCAACCATAGGATTTAAACCTAGGTTCACTGCAATTTCTTTTTCTACCGGTGCACAAACTAACCCTCTCGCATACTTAATCATAAAATTAATATGTTCTCCTGTTGCAATTTCTGCTGGAATTACCAAATCTCCTTCATTTTCTCTTCCCTCATCATCAACCACTATTATCATTTTTCCTTCTTTAATATCCTTTAAACCTTCTTCTATACTATTAAATTTCATCTTCTTCTCCCCTTAATTTATATATTTTCACGTAATTTTAATATGATTGCCTTTCTATTAAAATTTGTCTGTATATGCTTTAGTAAATAGACTGCATATATAATAACTGTACCTAATATTAATGTAAGAAACTATTTTTCAATAGAAAGGTTACTTAAAACCACTATTCATCAAAAATTCCATGGTTATATTGCTCTTTTTTATTTCTTCATTTTCATCTTTTGGAGTAAATAACTTTTCTATATATTTTCCAACTAAATCACACTCTAAGTTCACTTTAGAATTAATTTTCTTGTTAAGGAGTATGGTATTTTCTAAAGTATGAGGTATAACAGAAACTTTGAACACTTCATTATCAACATAAGCAACTGTTAAGCTTATTCCATCAATCCCAATTGAGCCTTTATATATGATGTATTTTAAAACATCTTTTGATGCAGAAATTGTAAGCCAAGTTCCATTTATTTCTTCTTCTATTGAAACTATTTCTCCAATTCCATCAATATGCCCACTTACAATATGACCTCCTAGCCTATCACTGAAGCTTAGAGCTCTTTCTAAATTTAGTTTATCTCCTATTTTTAAGATTCCTAAATTGCTTTTAGCTAAAGTTTCGCCCATTACATCTGCCTTAAATGAAAGTATACCCATTTCCTTAACAGTTAAACAAACTCCATTTGTTGCTATACTATCTCCTATTTTAGTATCCTTCAAAACTTTATTGCATTTAACTTTCATAACTCCAAATCCATTATCTGTAGTAAGTTCTTCTAACACTCCAATTTCTTCAATAATTCCAGTAAACATTTTTTCTCCTTATTTTCTATATTTTTAAATTTTAATTGCATTAACTTTAATAAATATAATAAAACTTATTTTTAATTTTTTTGTTAGTTAATATTATTTTATATAACCTTCAATTACTAAATCTTCACCAATTGTTCTATAACTTATATCCTTCAGATTAGGTGCTTCTTCTAATTCTGAAAATCCCATTCCAGCTATACAGCTTTTGCTCTTTTTGCCTCCTAATATCTTAGGTGATATATAAAAAATAACTTTATCAACTATCTTCTCTTCTAATGCAGAAAAATTTAACGTTCCTCCTCCTTCAATAAGAATTGAATCTATACCTGCTTTACCAAGTTCTTTTACAAGTTCCTTTAAATCTACTTTATTATTATTTTCCGAAACTTCTATTACTTTGACTCCTAAAGCTATTAACTTCTGCTTTTTCTTTTTATCTGAATTTAACGTAGTTGCAATTATAGTCAGATTATTATTATTTTTTATTACTTTAGAATCCAGTGGAATTCTGAGCTTAGTATCTACAACAATTCTTATTAATTTTTTTTCATCATTAATTCTACATGTAAGTTCTGGATCATCAGCAATAACCGTATTTATACCTACCATTATTGAATTCAATCTATTTCTTAACTTTTGTGAGTCTTCTCTTGATTCTTTAGATGTAATCCATTTAGATTTTCCACTATAAGTTGCTATTTTCCCATCAAGTGATATTCCACTTTTTAAAATTACAAAAGGTATTTTTGATGTAATATATTTTATAAATATCTCATTAATCTTTTTGCATTCTTCTTCTTTAATACCAACTACAACTTCAATCCCATGTTGCTTTAATTTTTCAATACTCTTGCCTGCAACTAGAATATTAGGATCTAACATTCCTATTACAACCTTTTTGAATTTTTTTTCAATTATTAAATCTACACATGGTGGTGTTTTTCCATAATGTGCACAAGGTTCTAAAGTTATATAGATTGTACTTCCTTCTACTAGGCTCGTAGAATTTTTAACTGCATTCCTTTCAGCATGTGCACTGCCATAACATTCATGATATCCTTCTCCTATTATTTTTCTATCTTTAACTATAACTGCTCCTACTAAAGGATTAGGATTTACTTTACCAATTCCTTTCATAGCTAATTCTAGCGCTCTTTCCATATATTTCTCATCCAAAAGTTATCATCTCCCTCTACTATATTTTTACCCATTATAATTTTCTAAATTCAAAAAAACTCTGAAGTTTTAAAAATCTTCAGAGTTTTTATTACAATCACAATTATTAATTTTATTTAAAATTAAAAGTTCAAAATAATTTGCCTAAATTTTGATTGTCATACATAAAGGTATAATCATAAACTTACATTGGTTTATATATTTTCCAGAATACCGTATGCCTTTAAACAACAAAAACCCTGAATTTCAAAAAAATTCAGGGCAAAATACAAATTAATATAAATATTTAAATTCTTAATTTTAAATATAAATAATATTTATTACTATCTTCTTCCATCCAGACTATACTGTCGGCTTCGGAATTTAACCGAATCTGCTTTTTTAGCTTGCGGGCTGTACCGCCGATAGGGAATTTCACCCAACCCTGAAGACACTATTTAATTTTCTATTATAGATTACCATATCATTATACTATTGTAAAGTATTAACTGAATTTTATTATATCAAAATCTTTTTTCTTTTCCTTAATCCATTGAATCATCTTAGGATCCTTCCAAACTTCTAACCCTAAACTAGCATATCTTATTGCTTCTTCTTCACTTCCAAATCTAGCTATGTATGGCAATGTGCTTGGAATTCTTTTTTGTTTTACTATATATTGTATAACAAAAGGATTTCTATTATATGCTCTTCTTAGTGCATTTTCTGCTGCTTTGATTTCATTAGTTTTATATAAAAATGCAACTCTACTATAGTTTATGGTTGCTGAATTATCTTTTTCATATTTTTCTAATAAATCTTTTAATTGTACATATCTTTCTTCTATTAAAAGCCAGTTTGCTAATAAATTTCTAACCATTAAGTTATCGTACTCATTATATTTTAAAATATCAATGGCATTTTCTATTGCTGCTTCCTTTTCTCCACTTTCCCATAAGTGAACTGCCAAAGTATATTTAGCACCAAAAAAAAGTTCAGATATTTTTAGTTTGAAAATTTCAGTTGGTGCAGCTTCTAAATCATCTATTTTTAATACATTCTTTGCTGATTGAACTGCTTTTTCTAAAAGTTCTTTCTTTTGAACATTATTTAAATTAGAATCTTTTGATAAGATAATATATGCATCAGAACAATCTGCATATATTTCCAATGCTTCTTTTGCATATTTTGCTTTATTCTTATAATTCTTTTGTTTCCATGCATTTTCAATAATATTTTGAGCTACTAAATACTCCTCTTTAATATCAAATTTAAAAATTTCTTTTTCAGCTTCTTTATTGACCTTTTTTTCAGAATCTACTGTAAACGCTGCCTCTTGTATACTCTTTTCTTTTTCTATTAACCATTTTGTATTTTCTTTTGATAAATTTAATAAATTCTTTACTTCTTTTGATTTGCTAGAGCCTGTACTACTACTTACACCAAATTCTTTATATAAATCAACAGCCTTAATATATGGCTCTTCTTTTGAATCAAATAGATTATTTACAGTTCCTATAGCATGAACTATTCCTACTGCCCAAGAAAAACTTTTTCCTTTTTTCAATTTATCCTCATTATTAAAAAATAAAGTTTCAGTTGCTTTCACACAAATATTCTCATATTCTTCATTAAGATATTCGTTTGAAAAACTCTTTATCTTATTAATTATTTCTTCATACTTGCTAGCTATTACGTTAGATAATTCTTGCATTCTTTGATAGCTCCTTTATTAAAAATCTTTAACAAATTTGATTTTATCCTATAACAAGTACTATTTACAAGTATATTCACCAAATTTATATTTTAAAATTTAAGTTATGTATATTAACACATAAAAATACCAGATATTGTTTTTTTAAATTTAATCACGTTATATTATAGCACATTAATTACAATTATATCTACTTATTAATTTTCATGTTGCTTATTTTTTATTATATTTAAATTTCATTTATTATTTATTTTATTTATATACTTTCTATTAATATTTTAGTATAATTTTATAAATTTTTAATAGATATATAATAACTAGTGCATATAAAAAGACAAAGTATTCTAATACTTTGATTTACTATACCATTTCATTTTTAGCAATATAATTATCAAATATCAATAGTCTGCTTATTATAACTTTTTATATGCAGTATCAATTTGAACAGGAAATATTTATGCTAACTACAAGCTTATATAATTTATGTGTTTTGCTTTCTACTCCTTATGAAAAACTAAATTTACTCCACAATAATACAGAGCATTTAAGTTATTTTATCTTTGAAGAAATATACTTAGAGAAACTTTTTTATTTTAAATGGAAAAATTTTTTTAATTCTTCCTTTAACAATTTTAAATTTTATTATACTTATGATATATTAAGTGAAAATTCTAATTTTATAAAGGTAAAACTTAACTTAAAAGTTTTTTTTACAATAGAGCACCATCCAAACAATATACCTTCTGGATGTATTTATGAATATATTGTTATTTTAGAACACTTTAATAATAAATCTAAAATACAATTTTTAATTGAGCACGAGGAAAATCCTTTTTTATATAACTCAATATTAAAAACTGATTTGCATGAATTAACTAATTTAATTTTTTCTACTAAACGAAGCTCATGGTTAAATAAACTTTCCTCCCTTGAACTATTGTATAAAAAATTTAGGACTTCTATTTCCTCTACTATCAATAATAATAAAACTCAACGTACAGATTCAACTTTTAATATAGCAAATGCTTGTGCTTATGCTGAAACTTTTGCCTTAAAACCAAATCCTAACTATAAGTCTTTCGAAAACACTGGTGGTGATTGTACAAATTTCATTTCACAAATTCTTTTTGCTGGCGGTTTAAAACAAACTAAACTTTGGAAACCATATACTATGCCTTGGATTAGAGTTGAAGAAATTTATTTATATTTAACAACACAAAAGTTAGCCACAAAACTTCCCAATAAAAATTCATTATCTAAAGGATGTGTAATTCAATTTTCAAAACCTGAAATAGGAAGATTTTTTCATAATGGATTTATTACTTATGAACTTCCAAATAATGATTATTTATATTGCTGCCATAGCTATAATAAATTAAATTATCCTCTTAGTCAGATTTTTCCTCATAGATACCCAATCATTAGATCCTTGAAAATAAATTAAAATATTTATAAAGACTTGTATGTTTTCAATTAGAATCCTATTGTTATACATTAGTATTTGTTAAGGAACTCCTAATTTATCACTTAAATTATAGCAAAGATTAAATACTGCATTTGGTTTTAGAATTATGCAGAATAAAAACCATACATAAATAAGGGGGGTATTCCCATTTACGTATGGTTTTTTGTTATATATTACTTTTATTATTTAAATAAAAATTATATATATTAAACAGTTATTTCACTCTTGATCTTTAAGGCTTCTTCATTAACCTTAATAATTGGATCTACATATTCACTAATAAACTCTGTAACTTGGCTCGGTGCTCTTCCAACAAATTTAATTGGATCAATAATTGCTAAAATTTCTTCTTTAGAAAGACCAAATGAATCATCATTTATAATTCTCTCTATCAAGTCATTATCTAGACCTTCACCTTTCACTCTTTGAGCTGCTGCCATTGAATGAATTCTGATATTCTCATGTAATTCTTGTCTATCCTTGCCTCTCTTTACAGCTTCCATCATTATATTTTCAGTAGCCATAAATGGTAATTCTCTAAGTACATGCGCTGCTATTACTTTATCATATACAACCATGTTTTCTGCAATATTTATATATAGATTTAATACTCCATCTAATGCTAAGAAACCCTCTGCAACAGATAATCTTTTATTAGCTGAATCATCTAAAGTTCTTTCAAACCATTGAGTTCCTGCTGTAATTGCTGGATTTAATGCATCTACTATTACATATCTCGCTAATGCACTAATTCTTTCACTTCTCATAGGATTTCTTTTATATGCCATAGCTGATGACCCTATTTGATTTTTTTCAAATGGTTCTTCCATTTCCTTCATGTTTTGAAGTAATCTTAAATCATTACTAAATTTATAAGCACTTTGAGCCACTTCTGATAAAGTATTTAAAATTATTGAATCAAGTTTCCTTGGATAAGTTTGACCTGTAACTCCATAACTCTTATTAAAGCCCATTTTTTCTGCTACTATTTTATCTAATTCCTTAACTTTACTTTCGTCTCCATCAAAAAGTTCCATAAAACTAGCTTGAGTGCCAGTAGTTCCTTTAACTCCTAAAAGTTTTAGTGTTGATAATAAGAAATCTACATTTTCGATATCCATCACTAAATCTTGCATCCATAATGTAGCTCTTTTACCTACTGTAGTTAATTGAGCTGGTTGAAAATGCGTAAACCCTAATGTTGGCATATCTTTATATTCTAATGCAAAATTTTTCAAATGGTTTAACACTGTAACTATTTTGCTTTTAACCAAATTTAATGCATCTCTCATTATTATAACATCTGTATTATCTCCAACATAACAAGAGGTAGCTCCTAAATGAATAATTCCTTTAGCTGTTGGACATTGAAGACCATATGCATGCACATGACTCATAACATCATGTCTAACTTCTTTTTCTTTTTCAGCTGCTTCTTCATAGTTTATATCATTAATATGCTCTTTTAATTCTTTTATTTGCTCTTGAGTTATATTTAATCCAAGCTCTCTTTCACCTTCTGCAAGAGCCACCCACAATTTTCTCCAAGTTGTAAATTTCATATCATCTGAAAAAATAAAACTCATTTCTTTAGATGCATATCTTGAATTTAAAGGTGTGCTATATAAATTTCTCATTCAAAAACCTCCACACGAATATATTTTATACTTTTTCTTTCAATATTCGTATTATATCATATTTTTTTGATTTTTGCCTATTATTTTTTTATTTTCAAACAAAAATGAACTGTCTTAAAGTAGAAATTAAATTTCTACTTTAAGACAGTTCCATTTCTGTATATTAGTCTTCTAAAGTTTCAACTAATTTAACAAGTTCTTCAACAGCTAAAGCTTCGTCATCTCCTGAAGCAACAACTTTGATTAAAGCATCTTTAGTTACTGCTAAAGATAAAACACCTATTAAGCTCTTTACATTTGCTTTCTTTCCGTTGTATTCTATACTAACGTCTGATTTAAATGATGAAGCTTTCTTAACTAATAATGTTGCTGGTCTAGCATGAAGACCAGATGAGTTTTTTACTGTAACTTCTTTTGCTATCATTAAAATACACCTCTTTACAAAAAATTAATAAATATAGCATTTAACTATTATAGTATAATCGTTTTTACAGATAATTTCAACTTAAAATTACTGCTTGTTCATGAATTAAAAATAAAAAATTTAATTATCTAGGTTGTACTATTAATTTTATGGCAGTTCTTTCTTCTCCATCAATTTCTATATCTGTGAAAGCAGGTATACATATGATATCCTTTCCACTAGGTGCCACAAATCCTCTTGCTATAGCAATAGCTTTAACTGCTTGATTTATAGCACCTGCTCCAACCGCCTGAATTTCTGCAATATTCTGATCCTTAATTATAGCTGCTAGTGCACCTGCTACAGAGTTAGGATTTGACTTTGTTGATACTTTTAATACGTCCATTTTTATTATTCCTCCTAGAATTTACTCTACAAATCGTTTACATCGTAATATATTCTATAACTTTCCTCAAATTCCTTTTTTTAATTTTAAGAATTCTAAAATTATTTTTGCTTTAATAAACAAATATACTAATTTATTTGAGATAATTTCAAGTTTGAGAAAACGTTATCTTTGTTCATATTATAAAATGAAGTATATTTCTTAAAAAAATATACTTCATTTTTTTATTTAGCAAAATCTATTGCTCTTGTTTCTCTTATAACATTAATTTTTATTTGTCCTGGATACTCAAGTTCTTCTTCGACACTCTTAACTAAACTACGTGCCAACTCAACTGTTCCAGCATCATCAACTTTATCTGGTTTAACCATAATTCTAATCTCTCTACCAGCTTGAATGGCATATGACTTTTCTACACCTTCATGTGAATTTGCAATTTCCTCTAATTTTTCCAATCTCTTAATGTATGCTTCCAATGTCTCTCTTCTAGCCCCTGGTCTAGCTGCTGATATTGCATCGGCTGCCTGAACTAGTACGGCCTCTAAAGATTGCATTTCTACATCTGAATGATGCGCTGCTATTGCATTTATTACTAATGGTGATTCATGATACTTTTTAGCTAGATCTCCGCCAATTAAAGCATGAGGCCCTTCTTGCTCTTGATCAACAGCTTTACCTATATCATGTAGCAATCCTGCCCTTTTAGCCAAAGTAACATCTAAACCTAGCTCTGAAGCCATTAAGCCAGCCAAATACGAAACTTCTATGGAATGTTTTAAAACATTTTGCCCATAACTTGTTCTATACTTTAATCTACCAAGAAGTCTTATAATCTCAGGATGTAATCCATGTACACTAGTTTCAAGAGCTGCTTGCTCTCCTTCTTCTTTTATACTAGATTCCACGTCCTTAGTTGCTCTTTCAACCATCTCTTCGATTCTTGCTGGATGTATTCTGCCATCCACTATTAACTTTTCTAGTGCCAATCTTGCGACTTCTCTCCTAATTGGATCAAAACTAGAAAGAATGACTGCTTCTGGAGTATCATCTATAATTAAATCTACTCCTGTTAACGTTTCTAAGGTTCTAATGTTTCTTCCTTCTCTACCTATTATTCTACCTTTCATCTCATCATTCGGTAGTGCAACAACGTGTACAGTTGTTTCAGACACATGATCAGCAGCACATCTTTGGATCGCAGTTGTAATTATTTCCCTTGATCTTTTGTCCGCCTCTTCCTTCGCCTTACTTTCAATATCTTTTATCATTAAAGCAGCATCATGTGTAATTTCTTTTCTAATTTCATCTAAAAGAATTTCACGAGCTTCTTCACCAGAAAGGGCTGATACTCTTTCAAGTTCTGCTCTTCTCTCTTCATAAAGTTTCTGTACATTTGCTTCTACTTGATCTAATTCAAGCATTCTTTGATTGATTGTTTCGTCTTTCTTTTCAAGAATTTCACTTTTCTTATCAAGTGATTCTTCCCTTTGGATTACCCTTCTTTCAAGCCTTTGAATCTCATTTCTTCTTTCACGAGATTCCTTATCAAAATCATTTCTTAATTTATGAAGTTCCTCTTTTGCCTCAAGGATTGATTCTTTCTTTATTGATTCAGCTTCCTTTTTAGCTTTTATTAAAACTTCTTCTGTTTCCTTTTCAATCGATTCAATTTTAGCTTTTGACGTATTTTGAATCGTTTTATAAACCACTATTCCCAATATTAGTAGAATTACTATATCCCCTAATATCATTAACGCTGTTAACACATAAACACCTCCTAATTTATTATTTTCTCGCTATATTACTAACAAGAAAGTATAGTAGGTGTCATACTCTTCTCACTGCATTTGGAATATGATAAACCAGTATTCCTTTTTATTCTATATTAAAAACAAAATTATGTCAAGTTTGCTCATATCATGGTTGAAGCCAAACAGATGAAAAGATTTTAATATAAAACAACCACTTATATATTAATGAAACCCAATTATATAGCTATTCTTTTATAAATTGATTAAGTTTATTTAAGGCTTCATTTATTCCTCCAACTTGATCAATAAGTCCACAATCTACCGCCTGTTTTCCAATAAGCATTGTCCCTACATCATTTAGTAATTCATCTGTTTGTAGCATGAATTGTTCTAAAGTTTCCATTTTAATATTAGAAGTTCTAACTATAAATTCATTTACTCGTTCTTGCATTTTCTTAAAATACTCAAAAGTTTGAGATACTCCTATAACAAAGCCATTCATTCTCACTGGATGAACTATCATAGTTGCTGATGGAGTTATAAATGAAAATTTTGCAGAAGTTGCAAGAGGAACTCCTATTGAATGTCCTCCACCAATTACTATAGATACTGTAGGTTTAGACATACTTCTAATCATTTCAGATATACCAAGACCTGCTTCTACATCGCCTCCAACAGTATTTAATACTATAAGTAGTCCCTTAACTTCATCATTTTGCTCTATATCTATTAATTGTGGAATAATATGCTCATATTTTGTCGCTTTTGTTTGTGGTGGAAGTACTGAATGTCCTTCAATTTGCCCAATTATAGATAAAACCTGTATCCTTTTATTCGGATCTATTAACGCTGTATTTCCAAGTTCCTTTACACTTTGTATTTTATCATTTGACTCTGATTTATTATTTTCATTTTCAGTATTCTCGCTATTAAAAATATTTTTATACATAAAAAATTCCTCCTATACAATTTTATTTTGTACAAAAGGAATTATTTTATTCACAGTTAAAACTTAAAAATCTTATAATTATGTTTTCCTCTTAGGCATCTATTTTAAAGTTTAAAAGTCTTATGTAAAACATTTATTGCATCTTTTTCATTTTTAGCATGAACTAAACACCAAATAGTCATATGTGAATCAGCTGTTTGCAATACTTCTATGCAATTGTCACTTAAAGCTTTTATAATCTTAGCCATAACACCTGGTATCCCCTTCATTTTTGAACCTATAACAGCCACCTTGCTACAATCTTCTATTAAATTATATTTTAATTTAGCATTATTCAATATTTTCACTAAAACATCCTTATCTTTTTGATTTATGGTAAAAATTTGTTCACTCGGAAAAATATTTATTAGATCTAAGCTTATTTTATTAGCTGCAACTAAATCTAAAACATTTCTATATTTAATATTTCCTTCATTTTCAGAAGCTTTAACAGAAACTTGAATCCTATTTTTTTGACTAGTAATTCCAGTCATTATTCTTTCTTTATCTTTATCACCAAAATTATTTATTAAAGTTCCCTTAGAATTACTCATAGTGTTTTTTATTAATATAGGAATATTACCTTCCATAGCAATTTCTACAGCTTTTGGATGAATTACAGTTGCTCCCTTATCTGCTAGTTGAAATACTTCATTATAACTTATTACATCAATTAAATTAGCATTTTCAACAATTCTTGGATCAGCTGTCATAATTCCATCTACATCAGTATAAATTTCAATAGAAGAGGCCTTAAGTGCAACACCTAAAATAGAAGCTGTAGTATCACTTCCGCCTCTGCCTAGAGTAGTTAAATATCCACTTTCACTAATCCCTTGAAAACCTGTTATTACAGGAACTCTTCCTTGTGATACTAATTCTAAAATCTTCTTTGGTTTAACTTCAATGCACGCAGCATCTGTGAAATTATTATCTGTTATTATCCCCGCCTGTCCACCATTAAGAGGCATAGTATCGATTCCAGCTCTATATAAATCACTACTCATAACAACAGAACTTATAGTTTCTCCACAACACATAAGTAGATCTTGAGCCAATTTATTTGTATTTTTAAATTTATCATCTATTAATGATAACAATGTATCCGTAGCATAAGGTTCACCTTTTCTTCCCATAGCGGATACAACTACAACAGGGTTATATCCTTCCTTAATAGCATTTCTAACCTTTTCGATTACTTGTTTTCTATTTTCATCAGTTGATACTGAAGTTCCTCCAAATTTTTGTACAACTATTTTCATTGTATTTCCTCCTAATTATAATCTTACCTTTTTAATTACTTCATCATCTGCATCTAAAATAATTGTTTTAGCTCCAATTTTTTTTACACATTCCCATGGAATTTCTAAAAAGTCTTTATTACTAAAAATATTGAATTTACCACCACTTAAATTAATAATTAAATATTTGAAATTACCTTCTTCATCTATTATTAAATCATTATTTAAAAGATAATCATATTTTTCCCCATCATTAATGTTTATAAGTTCATATCTCTCTATTTCACTTAAATATTTCACTTTACTTTCTTCACTCATAATAAAAACCTCCTTTAGTACTCATAAAATAATATGAGAAAAGGAGGTTAATTATTACATTGTTTTTATAACTTAAGCATATTATTATGCTTTGAATTATCATAAGCTTTGGCATTTTTTAGAATTATAGAGTTTAGTTTATCATACTCTACTTCTTGACCAACATAAGCTGTATTTAGAACTCCCCTTTTAAAACATTTATCTAAAACATATTGAATATTATCTTCGTTTATTTCATCTATTTTCTTTATAACATCTTCTTGAGTTTTTATTTTATTTCTAAAAAGATATGTTTTTGCATTTGAAAACATTCGCGAACTAGTACTTTCCAAGCCTAAAATATAATTTGCTTTAATCTTTTCCTTATTTATTTCAAGTTGTTCTTTAGTTATACCATTTTTACCAAATAAATCAATTTCTTTATCTATAACTTCTAATGCTTTTTCTCCATAATTTCTATTTAAACCTGCATATATATTTAATGTCCCTACTCCTTGAAACGGTTGAAGATACGATGCTATAGAATAACATAATCCTAACTCTTCTCTTACCTTTTGGAATAAGATTGAAGAAGCTCCTCCTCCAAATATATTATTAAGAAGTACTAATGCATAATTATTTTCATCTCCATATGGTAATCCTTCTAGACCTAAAGAAATATGAAGTTGTTCAATTTCTTTTTTAGCATATGCAGAATCAATATGTATTGGTGTTTCAGCATATTGTGGTTTATATTCATTTTTGCTTTTCCAAGAACCAAAATATTTATTAATTAAATCTTCCAATTCCTTATCGTCAAATTTACCACAAACTGATATAACAGAATTATAAGGCGTATATTTATCACTAATGAAATCTAATATTTTTTCTCTAGTAAATGACTTCACTAAAGGAATAGTTCCAAGTATAGGATATCCGAGTGCTCCTTTTCCAAAGCAAGCCTTAGAATGTACATCATCTAATACATCCTCTGGTGAATCTTCACTCATATTAATTTCTTCAATTACTACACCTTTTTCTTTTTCTATTTCTTCCGGATCAAACTTTGCATTTAACATTATGTCTGAAAGTACATCTAAAGATAAATCTAAATGAGTACTTAGTGCTTTAATATAATAGCAAGTAGCTTCTTTACTTGTAAATGCATTAATTTGCCCACCTACATTTTCTATTTCTTCCATTATTCCTTTTGAAGTTCTTTTATCAGTACCTTTGAAAAACATGTGTTCAATAAAATGAGATATTCCATTGAACTCTAAGTTTTCATTTCTAGAACCATTTTGAACCATAACTCCAACACTAATCGAATTTAAATATTCTATTTTTTCAGTTACAATTCTTAATCCATTTTTAAGGGTATATGTATTATACATTTTTCTTTGCCCTCCTATTTAGAAAAAAAAAGGCAATTAATTGCCCTTTATTTCTCTTCTTTATTTTCTTGTTCAACTAAAGCATCTTTTCTTGAAAGATTTATTCTACCTTGTGGATCAATTTCTGTAACTTTAACTAAAATTTCATCTCCAACAGAAACCACATCTTCTACCTTATTTACTCTTTCTTTAGCTAATTTAGAAATATGAACTAATCCCTCTTTACTTGGTAAAATTTCCACAAATGCTCCAAAAGTAGTTATTTTAGTAACTTTTCCTAAGTAAACTTCCCCTGATTTAACTTCTTTAGTTAAACCTTCTATTATCTTAAGAGCTTCTTTAACTCCTTCGTGGTCAGCTGAACTTACAAATACAGTTCCGTCTTCCTTTATGTCAATCTTAACACCTGTGTCTTGTATGATCTTGTTTATAACCTTACCGCCAGCTCCAATTACATCTCTGATCTTATCTGGATTTATGCTGATTGTTTCAGTCTTTGGTGCATATAACGAAACATCCTCTCTAGGTGCTGCCATACATTCATTGATTTTATCAATTATCGTAAGTCTTGCTTTTCTAGCATCTTTAATAGCATTTTCTACTACATTAAAGCTAAAACCTTGAAGCTTAGTATCAACTTGAATTGATGTAATCCCTTCTGTTGTTCCCGCTACCTTAAAGTCCATGTCTCCAAAGAAATCTTCGATTCCTTGAATATCAGTAAGTACTGCTTCTTCTGATAAATCTTCTGATGTTATTAACCCCATTGCAATACCAGCTGCTGGTCTCTTAATTGGCACACCTGCATCTAATAATGCTAATGTTGAACCACAAACTGATGCTTGCGATGTTGAACCATTTGAGCTTAAAACTTCCGATACCAATCTAATTGTATATGGGAATTCTTCTTCTGATGGAATTAATGGTTCAAGAGCTCTTTCTGCTAATGCACCATGACCAATTTCACGTCTTCCTGGTCCTCTTAAAGGTTTCACTTCACCAACACTGTATCCTGGGAAGTTATAATGGTGCATATATCTTTTTGATTGTGCTTCATCTATTCCATCTAATATTTGAATTTCACTGATTGATCCAAGTGTTGCAACAGTCATTACTTGAGTTAATCCTCTTGTAAATAATCCTGTTCCATGTGTTCTAGGTAAAAGACCTACTTCACACCCTAAAGGTCTAATTTCATCAAATGCTCTTCCATCTGGCCTTCTTTTATCCTTTAAAAGCATGTATCTTACAACCTTCTTTTGCATATTGTAAAGAACTTCTTTTATTTCACCAGATTTATCAGCATATTTTTCTCCAAATTCTTCATTAACTTTTTTATTCACTTCGTCTATGGCTGCATTTCTTTCATCTTTTTCCATGATGTACATTGCTTCTTTCACCATATCATGAGCAAATTCTTTAACGTCTTTTTCAAGTTCTGGATCTACAGAATACAACACTGGTATATCCTTTGTTTTTCCAAACTTAGCTATAGCTTCTTCTTGGAATACAATAATCTTTTGACACTCATCAAAGCCATATTTAATAGCATTAATCATAGTATCTTCTGGTATTTCATTTCCACCAGCCTCAATCATCATTACTTTTTCTTTAGTCGCACATACGGTTAGAAAAAGAGTGCTTTGTTCGCGTCCTTTAGTATCTGGATTTGTAACGAATTTACCATCGATAATTCCTACTTGAACTGCTGCAGTTGGAATTGTATATGGAATACTTGAAAGGCATAATGCAAGTGATGCTGCATTAACAGCTAAGATTTCTGGCAAGTTGTCTTTTTCAACAGATACTACTGTAGTAACTACTTGAACATCATTTCTGTATCCTTTAGGAAATAGAGGTCTTAGAGTTCTATCAACAGCTCTTCCATTTAATATAGCTCTTTCTGATGGTCTTCCTTCTCTCTTGATAAATCCACCTGGAATTTTACCTACTGCATATAATCTTTCTTCATATTCAACACTTAGAGGAAAGAAATCTATTCCTTCTCTTGGTTTTTCTGATGCATTAACATTAGTTAAAATTACTGTATCTCCATAGCTGGTAAATGTTGCTGCATTTGATAACATACCTACTTTTCCGAATTCAACTTTCAATTCCCTTCCAGCGATTTCAGTCGTTAGAACGTTATTCATAATTTCGACCTCCCTTTAGGTTCATCTATTTTTGTTATTTATATGTGTTATATATTTTTAAAATAATAGAGCGGAAAACTCCGCTCTAAAAATTATCTTCTTAATCCTAATTCTTTGATTAAAGTTCTGTATCTTTCGATGTCTTGATCACTTAGGTAGTTTAAAAGACCTCTTCTTTGACCAACCATCATTAATAATCCTCTTCTTGAATGGTGATCTTTCTTGTGAACTTTTAAATGTTCAGTTAAAGATTTGATTCTTTCAGTAAGTAATGCTACTTGAACTTCTGGAGAGCCTGTATCTCCTTCACTTCTTCCAAACTTTTTGATTAATTCTAATTTTGTTGCCTTATCCATTATAAGTGCACCTCCGTGTATTATATTAATTATCCCCCAGTTCCAAGTAAAAAGATGGCACCTTTAAACTTAGAATTAGGTTCCCTGTGTTATTATATCAAAAGTAACTATTAATGTAAACTATATTCTTAAACTCGACATGTAATTCTCATTTTGAGCGAAAAATCTGTCTCTTTCAAGTTGACTCTTTAATTCTTCTATCCCATTAAATTTCTCCATATCTCTAATTTTTTTTATAAAACTTAGATTTATTTTTTCGCCATATATTTCTCTATCAAAATCTAAAATATAAGTTTCCACTGTTATAGCCTTACCATCCACTGTAGGATTGCTTCCTATAGATGTAATTCCCTTATATATATTATTATTCACCATTATATTAGTATAATATACACCAGCTTTAGGTAAAATGAAATTTTCTTCATATTGTAAATTTGCTGTAGGAAAACCTATTGTTCTTCCAATCTGTCTTCCATGAATAATTTTTCCACTCAAGGTATATGGTAAACTAAGCATTTTACCAGCATCTAATACTTCTCCAGCTTCTAAAGCTTTTCTTATCCTAGTACTGCTTATAACTTCATTCTTATATGTACACGGCTCCATAACATATAATTCATATCCATACTTACTTTGCAAGCTTTTTAAAAATTCTACATTTCCTAAGTTTTTATATCCAAATTTATAATTAAAACCTACAATAAATCCTTTTACATTGTACTTAAATACTAGAAATTCCACAAATTCTTTAGGTGTCATTTTCATAAATTCAAGATTAAATTCTTGAAAGCAAACGATATCTACCTTATGACTCCTTAAAATTTCAACTTTTCTATCATTATTCATTAAAAGTTTAGGTATACTTCCTTTATCTATAAGAGTTTTAGGATGATTCTTAAATGTAAAAACCATGCTTTTCCCATCATTTTTTTTAGCAATTTCCACCACTTTATATATTAAAGAAAGATGCCCAATATGAAGTCCATCAAAACTCCCAAGAGCTATATAATTATTAGAACTTTGAATATCTTTTATATCTTTATTTATAATAATCATTTCTTCACTCCCACATTAAGGAATATTCCAGAAAATAATTAGACATTAGAAAGAAAATAGTGAATTAAAAATCCTAAATTAATAATTTTTCAATTTTGAATCCTTCATCATCTTGCTTTCCAATACCTATGAATATTTTTTCACTATCATAAACCCTATATAAAACATTTTTTTCTCGCTTTTCATTTGTAATCCTCTTATCAAAAACTTTAACTCCATTTACTAACAACTTTGTAAATGAACTATTTATTGTAATTTTAGGATAAAACGAAAGTGCTTCTTCAATTGTTATTATATAATTTTGTATATTTTCTTTAGTCAAATCGCCTACATTAATACTATCTTCTTGTTTAAAAATAGATGTTTCAGTTCTGTTTAACCCAGCCATAGTTCCACCCACATTAAGTTTTTCACCAATATCATAGCATAAACTTCTTATATAAGTTCCTTTAGAGCAAGCTACCTTCATATATACATAAGGCAAATCAATTTTTAAGTCAGATATATTAAATATATTAATTCTTCTAGCTTCTCTTTCTACTTCAATACCCTGTCTAGCTAAATCATAAAGTCTTATTCCATTTTTCTTAAGTGCAGAATGCATTGGAGGGATTTGATCATATTCTCCAATAAAAGATAACACAACTTCTGAAACTTCCTCTTCTGTAAGCTGATCTGTTTCTCTTGTTTCCATTACTTCGCCTTCTAAATCATATGTAGTTGTTTTTGTTCCAAGTAACAGTTTAACTTCATATACTTTTCTACTATCCATGATATAATCGATAATTTTTGTAGCTTTTCCAAGGCAAACAGGAAGAACTCCCGTTGCTTCCGGATCTAGGGTACCAGTATGTCCAACTTTTTTTTCATTAGCTAAGAATTTAATTTTTCTAACCACATCAAAAGAAGTCATTCCTTTATTTTTGAATATGTTTAATACTCCATTTATATGTAGGGTTTCCTTTTTAATAGATGAAATATCTGTTTCATTGTCTATAATTAAAGTTTCCATTTCTTTTTTCATATTTAAAATTTCTGTTCCCTTCTTCATATCTGAAGTTTCAATTCCATTTTTCATAAGTGCATTTCTTCTTTAAGTATCTTTAATAATCTTTCCTTTGCTTCTGCAATACCTACATCTTTTAGCATAACACCAGCAGCTTTTATATGTCCGCCTCCGCCATATACTTCTGCAATTTTTCGTACATCTACATTATTTTTAGACCTTAAACTACCTTTAACTCCATCCTTAACCTCTTTTAAAAGCATAGAAACTTCCACACCTTTAATCCCAAGTCCAACTGAAATTATATCAGAAGTATCAGTATTTAATAAATTAAAATCTTCTAACATTCCTTGTGGTATTTGAAGGATTGCTACCTTATTGTCTAAAACAAGTTCTATATCAGATAAAACACTTCCCATTAATTTTACTTTGTTAAAAGGCTTATTATCAAAAAGATTACTGTGAATTTTACTGTTATCTACTCCACTCTCTATAAGCTTTGCTGCTATATTGTGAGTTCTACTTGTAACATTTGAATGTCTAAAAGAACCAGTATCTGTTACAATCCCTGTATAGATTGCATTTCCTATAGCTACTTCTATATCAGTTTTGTCATCAAAACTAATTCCAAATTCCTCAATTAATAAATATGATATTTCACACGTAGAAGCTGCTTTTATATCCACATAATTAATAAATCCATAATTTTCGTTAGAAATATGGTGATCTATATTAATTATTTTACCATTATAATTACTTAAATCTGCAGATATCCTGTCAACATTACCACAATCTAATACTATTACTAAATCTGTATTTATTTTAGGTTCTGTAATACTCCCATCAATCTCATTAGATAAAGAAAGGAAAGAGAGGTTATCAGAAATAACATCTCTTGATATAATGTATGAATCCTTTCCTAAATATCTGAGTGCATTAAGCAATGCCAATGTACTTCCTATGGCATCCCCATCTGGAGATGTATGAAATGATAATCCTATTCTTTTTGATTTTAAAATTTCTTCTTTTATAGCCTTAAAATACATTATTCTTTACTTATTCTTTGAATTAATTCATCCATATGCATACCATAGTTTATAGAATCATCTAATTCAATAATTATTTCTGGGGTGTGTCTTAAATTAATTTTTTGACCTACTGTTTTTCTTATAAACCCACTTGCACTCTTTAATGCTTCAAGGTTAGTTTTCTTTTCATCATCATCTTTTGAAAATATGCTTACATAAACCTTAGCATATCTTAAATCTTTAGTAACTTTAACATCAGTAACTGAAATCATAGCTGTAAGTCTTGGATCTTTAATTTCATTTTGAATTAAATTACTAATTTCTCTTTTGAATTCTTCGTTAATTCTTCCACCTCTATAATTGGCCATGTTTATTTCACCTCTTTTAAAGCTCTTTTCTCTTAATTGCTTCCATCATGAAACATTCAATAATGTCGCCTTCTTTAATGTTATTGAACTTATCTACAGTTAAACCACATTCGTATCCAGCATTAACTTCTTTTGCATCATCTTTAAATCTCTTAAGTGATGATAATGTTGATTCGCAAACGACTATTCCATCTCTTATAACTCTTGTTTCTGCATTTCTTTGAAGTTTACCATTTAATACATAACAACCAGCTATTGTTCCAACATTGGAAATTTTATAAGTTTCTCTTATTTCTGCAGATCCTAATATAACTTCTCTATATATTGGATCAAGCATTCCTATCATAGCTGCTTTAACATCATCAATTGCATCATAGATAATTCTATAAGTCTTAATATCCACACCATCTCTATCTGCTTGGAATGATGCATTGTTGTCTGGTCTTACATTGAACCCTATAACTATTGCATTAGACGCTGTTGCAAGTGTTATATCAGTTTCAGTTATTGCTCCAACACCGCCGTGAATAACTCTTACTTTAATATCATCTGTAGAAAGCTTTTCTAAAGATTGCTTAATAGCTTCAACCGAACCTTGAACATCTGCTTTTACTATTATTGCAAGTTCTTTAACTTTACCTTCTTTAATTTGATTATATAAGTCTTCTAATGAAACTCTATGATTTGCAAGTAAAGTTTCTGCCTTTAATTTATCTTTTCTAGTCTCTGCCATATTTCTAGCAGTTTTTTCATCTTTTACTTGATTAAATCTATCCCCTGCTTCTGGAACTTCTGAAAGACCTAAAATTTCTACTGGAATTGATGGACCAGCAGATTTAATGTTTTTACCAGTATCATCAAACATAGCTCTTATTCTACCATATGTAGATCCAACTAAAATTGAATCCCCAACTCTTAAAGTTCCATTTTGAACTAATAAACTAGCAACTGCGCCTCTGCCTTTATCAAGCTTAGCTTCAATTACAGTTCCTCTTGCTCTTCTATTTTCATTAGCTTTTAGTTCAAGCATTTCTGCTGAAAGAAGAACCATTTCAAGTAACTTATCAATATTTAAATTTTGTTTTGCAGATACTTCTACACATATAGTATCTCCACCCCAATCTTCTGTAAGCAAACCTTTATCTGCTAATTCTTGTTTAACTCTATCAATATTTGCACCTGGCTTATCAATTTTGTTAATTGCAACTACAATTGGAACTCCTGCTGCTTTACAGTGATCAATAGCCTCTTTAGTTTGTGGCATGATTCCATCATCTGCTGCAACAACTAATATAACAAGATCTGTAATTTGGGCACCTCTAGCTCTCATTGCTGTGAAGGCTTCATGACCTGGAGTATCCAAGAATGTTATTTCTTCTCCATTCAATGTTATAGTATAAGCTCCTATATGTTGAGTTATACCACCAGCTTCTGAATCAGTAACCTTTGCTTTTCTTATACAATCAAGTAAAGATGTCTTACCATGATCAACATGCCCCATAACAGTTACAATTGGTGGTCTCTTTTGAAGATTTTCTTCATCATCTTCTTCTATTTCTAATACTTCTAACTCTTGAATTTCTTCTTTCTTTTCAACAAGAACTTCATATTCAGCACATACTTTTTCTGCTGTTTCAAAATCTATTTCTTGATTTATTCCAGCCATAACACCCTTGAATATCAATGTTCTTATTACATCATTTGTAGGTTTATTTAACTTTTCAGCTAATTCCTTAACCGTTATACTTTTACCTATCTCTATTATTTGAGTGTCTCCACTATTCTTTTCAGCTTGAGCCATTAATGCTTCTTCTTCTTTTTTAGTTTTTTTCTTTTTCTTACTTGCCTTATTAAGTTGATCTGCTAATTCATCTTCATATACGTCTACGATACTTTTTGCTCCATTAGATTCTTCTGATACCGCTGAATTTTCATCTGATCTTCCTGCTAATAATTCCTTTATTAATACAGCATCCTCATCTTCAATTGTACTCATGTGATTTTTTACTTCTATATTAAATTCTTCCATTAATATAGTTATTAATTCCTTTGACTCTATGTTAAGTTCTTTTGCTAATTCATGTACTCTTATTTTTGACATGCAGTCACCCCCATATTATTATCTACTCATATATTTTTTCCTCCTCATATAGCGACAACATTTTCTTTGCTATATCCTTATCCAGTATTCCAAGTAACATAATTTCTTTACGTCCAATTGGAGTTCCTAGTTCCTCTTTTGAGAAATCTTCAATATATGGTATATTCTTTTCTATACAATGCTTTTTAAATTTATCTTTAGACTTATTTGACAAATCATTAGATATTATAAACATATAAATCTTAGTATTATTTCTATAATCATCACATTTACTATATCCTTCAAGTAAATTTCCTGATTTCTTTGCAATACTTAGAAAGTTAAAAAACTTATTCATTGCTTACTTCTTCCTTTAATTTATCATAAATTTCTTCACTTATAGAAATATCTAAATTTCTACTAAGTCTTTTTGTTTTAAATGCTTTTTCAAGACATTCTGTACTTTTACAAATATATGCTCCTCGACCTGACTTTTTACCAGTTAAATCTACTGCTACTTCGCCTTCTGGAGTTTTTACTATTCTAATCAATTCTTTTTTGGGTTTCATTTCCATGCAACCAGTGCACATTCTTAAAGGAATTTTCTTAACCTTCATGAAAAGCACCCCACTATTCTTCTATTTTTTCAATTGAAGCTTCTGTATCAATTAAATCATCAACTTCAATGTCTTCTGAAATTTCCAATTCAGCTAAATCAGTAGTTGCTTCATTTTCTATCTCTACTTCTGTATTTAATATTCTTTCTTCTTCTTCATCTTGAGCTTCTTTTTGAGATTTACTTTTAATATCTATTTTCCAATTTGTAAGTTTAGCAGCAAGTCTTACGTTTTGACCTTCCTTACCAATTGCAAGTGAAAGTTGATTATCTTCAACAACAACCTTTGCTGATTTGTTTTCCTCATCAACTACTACACTTAAAACCTTTGCTGGACTTAATGAATTAGCTATAAATTCTTCTGGATTTTTACTCCATTTTATTATATCTATCTTTTCATTTTTCAATTCATTAACTATACTTTGTACTCTTACCCCCTTAGGACCTACACAAGCTCCCATTGGATCTACTTCTTCATTATTAGAGTATACTGCGATTTTACTTCTCGAACCTGCTTCTCTGGAAATATTTTTAATTTCAACTACACCTTCAAAAATTTCTGGAACTTCAAGTTCAAATAGTCTTTTAACTAATCCTGGATGTGTTCTTGAAACATGTATTTGAGGTCCTTTACTTCCATTTTTCACTTCAACTATATATAGTTTTAACTTTTCGTTGAATTTATATTCCTCATTTGGAATTTGTTCATTAGGACCTATTATACCTTCTAATTTTCCTAAATTAACAAAAACAATGCCCTTATCTTTTCTTAGGATAGTTCCTGTAATTATATCGAATTCTTTTTCTTTGTACTCATCATATATTATGCTTCTTTCAGCTTCTTTAATTCTTTGGGTAACAACTTGTTTTGCAAGTTGAGCTGCAACTCTTCCAAAATTTTTAGGAGTTACTTCTATACTTATAATATCATCAACTTCACTTTTAGGACTAATTACTTTTGTCTCTTCAATTGAAATCTCTGTTATATCATCATATACCTCATCTACTATTGTTTTTTGAGCATATACATGTATTTCTCCAGTTTCTCTATCGATATTAACTTTTACATTTTGTGCATTTGTATTAGCATTTGCATAATTTTTCTTATATGCAGCAACCATTGCATCTTGAATTGTTGTAAAAAGTAAATCTTCGCAAATCCCCTTTTCTTTAACTAATTCTTTAAGAGCACCTACAAACTCTTCATTCATTTTTATACCCTCCTTGTTATATTTCCCCTTCTAAATTGGCAGCTTTTATTTTATCTTTTAGAATTTTAACTTCAGTTTCTGATTCAATTACTATTGAATCCTCTAAAACCTCTTTTAATATTCCTTTTACATTTTTCATTCCATTAATTGAACTTGTAAGTTTAATTAATACTTCACTGCCTATAAATCTCTTAAAATGTTCTTCTGTATATAGACCTCTATTAAGTCCTGGTGAAGAAACTTCTAAATAATATGCATCTTTAATTGGATCTTGAACATCTAGAACTTCACTTACTCTTCTTGAGACCGCTTCACAATCGTCTAATGCTATTCTACCTTCTTCTTTGTCTATATATATTCTTAAATAGAATTCTCCATTTTCTTTTATATATTCTACATAATACAATTCATATGATAATTCTGTGGTAATAGGTTTAACTATTTCTTCAATCTTTTCAATTAATACATCCTTTTTCATTTTTCTAACCCTCACTTTCATTTTTTAAAAATACATAACTTATATCTATCTTATGCATTTTTAAAATTTGTAATCAAAAACGCAACTATCTTAAATTAGTTGCGTTACAAACAGAAAGAGCGGGCAATTTTCCCACTCCTTTTTTCTAGCTATTAGAAATAAATCTATTTATATGATATCACAAATAAATTCACAATACAAGGGATACTCTTAAATTTTAAATATATCTATTTTAAAACTCTTTGGCATTCTTTCAAATATAATTTTTAAAATTTATTTTACAGATTTTATTATTATTTTAATGTGAGTTCTTGATTGCGTTTCACGCTTTTTTAATCAGTGTATAGTTTTTCTATTTCTTCCATAAGAGCATCAACCAATTCTTCTTCTTTTACTTTTTTTATTACTTTACCTTTTTTAAATATTATTCCTTCGCCTATTCCGCCTGCAATTCCAATATCAGCTTCTCTAGCTTCTCCAGGGCCATTTACAACACATCCCATAACTGCAACTTTTACATCTTTTTTATAATTTTCTAGTCTCTTTTCAACTTCTTCTGCAATCTTTATTAAATTTATTTGAGTTCTTCCACAGGTAGGGCATGACACGAATTCAACACCTTTTTTCTTTAATCCTAAGGTTTTTAAAATTTCAATACCAACCTTTATTTCATTAATAGGATCTGTCGTTAAAGACACCCTTATAGTATCCCCAATTCCTTCTGCAAGAAGTGTTCCAATTCCTACACTTGATTTAATCGTTCCCCTTTGAATAGTTCCAGCCTCTGTTACACCTAGATGAAGAGGATAATTACATTTTTCTGCTATTAATCTATAACACTCTATCATCATTGCCACATTAGAAGACTTTATCGATATTACAATATCATGAAAATCTAAATCTTCTAAAATTTTAACATGCCTTAATGCACTTTCTACCAAACCTTCGGCTGTTGGCATACCATACTTTTCTAAAATATCCTTTTCTAAAGATCCAGAATTAACCCCAATTCTTATAGGTATTTTTTTCTCAGTGCAAGCTTCTTTTAGAATTTTAATTCTATCTATACTTCCTATGTTTCCTGGATTTATTCTAAGTGCTGAAACCCCATTTTCAATTGCTTTTAAAGCTAGTTTATAATCAAAATGTATATCTGCAACTACTGGAATTGGTGATTTTTCCGTTATTTCTTTTAAGCTTTCAGCATCCTTCATATCAAGCACTGCACATCTTATAATATCGCATCCAGCATCATATAATGCTTCTATTTGCTTTAAAGTAGCTTCAACATTTTTAGTTGGAGTATTAGTCATTGACTGTAATGTAATAGGCGCATCTCCTCCAACATATACATTTCCTACTTTTACTTTTCTTGATTTTCTTCTTTCCATATGTACATCGCTCCTATTTTTCGCAAAAAATATTGTTACTTATATGTGTTTATATAAGTAACTTACGCCTATAAATCTATATAGACGTAAACTTTAAGCATATTTAAAAATATTTCTTATGTTATTTTTCCTAAAACTTTACTGGAAATAATATATCTTTTATAGTTACTAATATCATTAACCCTATAAGTGCTGCAAATCCTACATAATTTAAGGCTCCAACTATCTTATCTGGAACTTTTCTTCTAGTTATTAATTCGATTAGTAATATTACACACCAGCCACCATCTAATGCTGGGAATGGTAATAAATTAAACACAGCTAAGTTAACACTTAAAAATCCAACAAAACTAGCTAAGTTCCAAATTCCTGATTCTGCTGTTGCTGCTGACATCTTAATTATTGTAATAGGTCCACCTACATCAGTTTTAAGATTTGCTTTTCCTGTAAATATCATTTCTAAACCTTTAAATGTCTGCGTAACTAGTGATGCTGTTTGCTTAAAACTTTGTTTAAAGCTTTCTCCTAAAGTAGGATCTTGTACTTTAGGAAAACTAACCCCAATTAACAATTGACCTTCATCATTTTTTCTCGGTGTTACTGTTATTTCCTTTTTTTCTCCATTTCTATCAACAATCATATTTATAGAATTTCCATACGATAATGCTATTCCCGCTTGAATATTTTCAAATGAAAAAGCTGTTAGTCCATTTACTTTTAAAACTTTATCTCCAGTTAAAATTCCTGCTTCCTGAGCTGGCGATGATGGCTGAACCTCTGCTAATGTTGTACTTCTATATCCAAAATTATGTATTATAGTAGCGAAAATCACTATTGCTAATACATAATTCATAAAAACTCCTGCAATTATTATACTTATTCTTCTTAAAGGAGACTTTGCCGAAAAACTTCTTTCATCTTCAACATTTTCTTCTTCTCCCATCATTTTTACATATCCACCTATAGGAAAAAGTGCTAAGGAATACTTTGTTTCTTTTCCTTGCTTTGAAAAAATTTTCGGCCCCATACCTATAGAAAATTCTTCAACCCTAACACCATTTAGTTTTGCTAAAGTAAAATGACCTAATTCATGAACAATTATTAAAACTCCAAAAGCCAATATGGCCATAATTATATACATATTTTTAATTTTCCTCCTTAAACTGCTGTATTTTTATTACATATTCTTTAACCCTTTTATCTAAGTCAATAATATTTGCTATTGTTAATTCCTTATGAACCTCTTCTTTAAACACATCCATACAATTTTCTATTATTCTTGAAATTTCTAAGAATTTTATTTTCTTATTTAAAAACAACTCTACTGCTGCTTCATTAGCTCCATTTAAAATAGTTGGCATAAGTCCACCTATTTTCCCTGCTCTAAAGGATAATTTTAAGGCTTTAAAAGTATCTGTATCTGGCTTTTCAAAAGTTAATTTCGATATTTCATAAAAATTTATTGTATCTGCAATAAGATTTTCCCTTTGTTCATAATTAAGAGCATATTGTATTGGCAATCTCATATCTTGAGCTCCAAGCTGTGCCATTATACTTCCATCTGTATATTCTACCATAGAATGAACAATACTTTGTGGATGTACCACAACTTGTATGTTGTCATAATCACAACAAAAAAGCCAATGTGCTTCTATTACTTCAAGACCTTTATTCATAAGTGTTGCTGAATCAATAGAAATCTTTCTTCCCATATTCCATTTAGGGTGCTTTAATGCATCTTCAACTCTTATTTCCTCTAATTGCTTTATTGTTTTCCCTCTAAACGGCCCCCCTGACGCTGTTAATATTACTTTTCTTAAAGTATTTATAGAATTTCCTCTTAAAGCTTGAAAAATAGCACTATGCTCCGAATCTACCGGAAGTATCTTCACATTATTTTCCTTAGCAGCCTTCATTACAATTTCCCCTGCAACAACTAAAGTTTCTTTATTAGCAAGAGCAATATCTTTTTTAGCTTCTATAGCTTTCATAGTAGGTTCCAATCCTATCATACCAACTACAGATGTCAATACGATGTCAATTTCATCTAAAGAAGCTATTTTATTAAGTCCTTCTATTCCTTCTAGAACTTCAATTGACTTCTTATGTTCCCTACAATAATTTTTTATTTCGAAAGCACTTATAGAATCCATCATAGCTACATAAGAAGGTTTGAATTCCTCAATTATATCAATAACTTTATTTACAGAAGTATTAGCAGTTACTCCTATTAATTTTAATTCTCCATTTGATTTTCTAATTACATCTAAGGTTTGGGTTCCTATAGACCCTGTGACCCCTAGTATAGAAATTTTTCTCATCATTGTTCCTCCTAAAAGCAAATATCAATTAGCCATATCATAAATCAATCTGTATTATAAATTATTTCTTTTGCTACGATACTATACATTGGCCCAACCAATATTCCTAAAATCCCAAAAACCTTCACACCAATATATATAGATAATAATATAACAAGTGGGTGAATATTTAATTTATCCCCTAAAAATTTAGCCTCCAATATTTCTCTAACTACTTGCACTAATATATATATACATATTAATCCAAATGCGCAAAGAAAATTCTTCATTATAATATTGTATATTATAATCGGAATAAATACAATTATAGTTCCAACATAGGGTAAAATATCTAAAATTCCACATATTACTGCTAATGTAAAGGAATTAGGTATCTTAAGTATAATAAAACCAACAACAATTTCTAAAGTTGAAATTAATACTAGTATTCCTTCTATTACAATCATTTGAATAAAATTTTCTTTTTGTGCTCCAAATTTTATTATTATTTCACTAGGAAATATCCTTGAAATCAAATCTAATATTTTTTTCTTATCTATTAATACAAAAAAAGTACATATATTCCCTATAAAATAAGCTAAAATACTTTCTCCTGTACTTACTGCACCTTTTCTTATATTTTGATCATTAATTATAGAAACTACACTTTTCCCAATTTTAAAATCTTTAAAGTCTATATTTATAGCAGTAGAAATATCCTGAATAAATTTATTTATAACCTCTAAATTTCGTGAATATACCCTTTTAAAAATATCTATAATTTCACTTCCTAAATATATTCCAATTAAAAGTATAATCACATTAACCAGTATTATACTCAAAGCACCCGCAATTTTATTTGGTATTTTGGATTTAAGCATAATTTTATATATAGGCGTACAAATTATAAACATTATAATTATGGACAAAAAAGGTTCGAAATAATATTTTATTAGAAATGTTCCTATTACTGCAAATATAAGAGAAAATAAAAGTGAAAAAAGTTTTTTATATGTTTTAAAGATATTTTTCACCTCACTAATTTGTATTTAAGTATAAAATAAAAAAACGATTTACTCTATAGTATATGCTTACACTTTCACATTAAAAACTTTATAATTTAATTTGCATATATAAGTCTAATTAATTTTCATAACATGCAAAAAAATACCTATAAATTCAAACACTTTTTCATGTGTTCAATCTATAGGTATAGCTTTATTTTAATTTGTTCTTTTTAATAATATATTAGATTTTTATAATAAATGTTAAATAATAAAAAATAACTGTTGCAGAAAATATTATACTATCAAACCTATCCAATATTCCTCCATGACCCGGAATTAAATTGCTATAATCTTTAATTCCCACATTTCTTTTTATTGAAGATGCAACTAAATCTCCTAGTTGACCAAATATTCCACATAGAGCACCTATTATGAAATAGTTATATATCGGCATAATATTTATATATCTTTGAACTATAATTCCATAAATACCCGTAAAAATTGTTGCTCCTATAAGACCACCTATTGAACCTTCTATGGTTTTCTTAGGAGATACTTTGGGTGAAAGTTTATGTTTTCCAAAAAGCTTACCACTATAAAAAGCAGCTGTATCCGAAAGCCATGAACCAATAAATATAATCCAAACCAAAAATTCTCCTGCTGGTTTTGCATTAATTACATATATGAATCCAAATAAAATTCCGCAATATATAAATCCTAATAGGGTTAATGAAATATCAATAAAAGTATATTTCAAATTTATAACTGGAATTATTAGCATCAAAAATACTGTTGCAACAAGAACATACATCATTAATTCAAAATTATGGTTCAATAAATAATATATTATTAAAAGAATATACCCTGCACTTTTTACTGGTTTAAAATTCTTTTCTTTTACTGCATTATAAAACTCCCAAAGTGCAATTATAGATAATGCAAATACAAATCCCTTAAGATAAATTCCTCCAAGAAAAACGAATATTATAAATGGGGCAATCATCACCGCACCTAAATATCTATTATTAGACTTCAAAATCTAACCACTCCTCTATTTAACTTTACCAAAGCGTCTATCTCTATTTTGATAATCCGCTATAGCTCTTTTTAAATCCACTTCCTTAAAATCTGGCCAATTTATATTAGAATACCAAAATTCAGAATAAGCACATTGCCATAACAAGAAATTACTAAGTCTTTGTTCTCCAGATGGTCTAATAATTAAATCTGGATCTGGTATTCCTTTAGTATATAAATATTTCTCTACTAATTTTTCATTAATTTCCTCTTCACTTATTTTATTGTTTTTTATATCTGAACTAATAAGCTTAATAGCCCTAACTATTTCATCTCTTCCTCCATAGTTTAAAGCAAAATTTAAGTTTATCTTAATATTATTCTTAGTAGTTTCTATAGCTTCATTTAAAACCTTCTGACATTCTGCTGGTAGCTTTGATGTGTCTCCTAAAACATTCATTCTAACTCCATTTTCATGACATTCTCTTAATTCTTTCTTTAAATAAGTGACTAAAAGGTTCATTATTGCTCCAACTTCATCTTTAGGTCTTGACCAATTTTCAGTTGAAAAAGCATATAAAGTTAAATTCTTTATTCCAAGCCTAGTAGCTTCTTTTAAAATCAACCTAATGGTCTCCATTCCAGCTTTATGCCCCATGCTTCTAGGCAAACTTTGTTCTTTCGCCCATCTTCCATTACCATCCATGATTATAGCTATATGATTGGGCATATTATCCATATCTAATTCAAAATCTTCTTTATGTTCTTTTTTGGTTCTAAATATTTTTAACATGACTTCTCCCCCTAGTTTTATCAATTAACAGTTTTAAATTAACAGCGAAGAGTTAAGATTGAAAGCCGTTGGCTTTTTTTATATCATTTTTTAATCTAAGTCATAGATTCTATTTTATTATAATTTACTATAAAACAAAAAAATTTATTCATCTTCATCCATACTTCCCGAATAAGCTATTCACACCAAATCATTATCCTGCAAATATAACTTACTTCAGTTGTTAGCCAAGTTCAAATACCAAATACCAAATTTATGTTCTCTCTTATCTGCTTATTCACGGAATAAGCGGCTCAAACCAAATCAAAGATTTTGATTCCCTGCTTAAGGAAAAAAACCTGCTTTCTTAGCAGGTTTTAAGATCTAAACTGATAAAACTGATTTTTCTTTTGCAGCAATTACAGTATCTATTTGCTTTACTACCGCATCAGTCTTCTTTTGAATTTCATCTTCAGCTTTTTTTATTTGATCCTCCGATAAATCAGAATCCTTTTTTAAAGCTTTAATTTTATCATTAGCAGTTTTTCTAATTGATCTTACCGCAACCTTAGCTTCTTCTCCTGTTTTCTTTACATTCTTAACAAGAACTTTTCTAGTTTCTTCTGTAAGTTCTGGTACTACTAATCTAATAATCGAACCATCATTTGAAGGATTTAACCCTAAGTCTGATTTTAAGATAGCTTTTTCTATCTCTTTTAATAAAGGTTTTTCCCATGGTGTTATCATAAGTACTCTTGGTTCTGGTGCTGAAATATTTGCCACTTGGCTAAGCGGACACATACTTCCATAATAGTCAACTTGGATTCTATCAAGCATCGTTGGGTTTGCTCTCCCTGCCTTCATTGTTGACAAATCTGACTCTAATACAGATATTGTTTTTTTCATTTTGTCTTCTGCATTTTTTATGATTTCCTTAATCATGATTCTCCTCCTATTTCTTTGTTACTAATGTACCTATACTTTCTCCATACATTGCTTTTTTAATATTTCCTGGCTCATCTAACCCAAATACAAGAATTGGAATTTCATTATCCATACATAATGAAGTTGCTGTAGAATCCATCACTTGTAATCCTTGTTCTAGCACTTGTATATATGATAGTGTATCATATTTTTTAGCATCTGCATACTTATGAGGGTCTTTATCATAAACTCCATCAACTTTTTTGGCTAAAAGAATTACATCTGCTTCAATTTCAGCGGCTCTTAATGCAGCAGTCGTATCTGTTGAGAAATATGGATTTCCTGTTCCTGCAGCAAATATAACAACTCTACCTTTTTCTAAATGTCTCATCGCTCTTCTTCTTATGAATGGTTCTGCAATTTCTTTCATTTCTATAGCAGTTTGCACTCTTGTTTTAACACCTACTTGTTCTAATGAATCTTGAAGTGCTAGTGCATTTATACAAGTTGCCATCATTCCCATGTAGTCAGCAGTGGTTCTGTCCATTCCTTCCCCACTTCTTCCTCTCCATATGTTTCCGCCACCAACAACAGTTCCAACTTCAACACCCATGTCAACTAATTCTTTAATTTCAAGTGCTATTCTTTTAGCCACATTAAAATCAAGTCCAAATCCACTAACTCCAGCTAATGCTTCCCCTGAAAGTTTTAAAATTACTCTCTTGTATTTACAATCTGCCATTTACTCTTACCTCCTGAATATCTTAGGGCTTTATTTTCTTTATTCTCTAAAAAAAGAGAACACAAAGTGTTCTCTCTAGACTTCAACTATTTACCCATTTGTCTTGCAACTTCTTCAGCAAAGTCTACTTTTTCAACTTCAATTCCTTCTCCTCTTTCGTATCTTACGAATCTAGTGACTGTAATTGGAGAACCAACCTCTTTAGATTTTTCTTCTAAGAACTTGTTGATTGACTTATCACCATCTTTAACCCATAATTGTTCTAAAAGACAAACTTCTTTAAAGTACTTTTGAATTCTTCCCACTACCATTTTTTCAACGATATTTTCTGGTTTTCCTTCATTTAAAGCTTGAACTCTATAGATTTCTTTTTCTTTTTCCATAGATTCTGTATCAACATCATCTTTGCTTAAGAATAACGGGTTTGCTGCAGCAATTTGCATACAAACTTCTTTTGCAACTTCATCAAGAACTTCTGAATCTTTTTCACAAGCAACTTCTACTAAAACTCCAATTCTTCCGCCACCATGGATATAGCTGTTAACTATTCCTTTTTCAACTGAGAATTTAGTGAATCTTCTTACTGTCATGTTTTCACCAAGTTTTGCTATTAACGCTTTTAAGCTTTCTGAAGTTGTAGAATCTCCTTCAAATTTTTCATTAAGAAGTTCTTCTACTGTAGTAACTGAAGTTTCAGCTACCATTTTAGCCAACTTATCAGCGAAACCAGCAAATTCTTCATTTAACGCAACGAAATCTGTCTCACAGTTGAATTCAAGAACTGCTCCAGTCTTCTTATCTGCTGCAATATATGTCTTAACTACACCTTCAGCTGCAACTCTTCCAGATTTTTTAGCTGCATCTGCAAGACCTTTTTCTCTTAAAAATTCAACAGCTTTGTCAAGATCTCCTTCTGTTTCAACTAAAGCTTTCTTGCAATCCATCATTTTAGCTCCAGTCATTTCTCTTAGTTCTTTAACTAATTGTGCACTTATATTTGCCATTATTCAAATTCCTCCTCAATTATAAAGTAATCCTTAACATTCAACAAAAGGGCAGTTGAAGTGAACCACTTACCCTTTTTATATAAATTATTCAGCTAATTGTTCGCCTTGTCTTCCTTCCATGATAGCATCAGCCATTTTAGCAGTTATTAATTTAACAGCTCTAATAGCATCGTCATTTCCTGGAATTACATAGTCAACTTCTTCAGGATCACAGTTAGTATCTACTATTGCAACTACTGGTATTCCTAAAATCTTAGCTTCTAAGATAGCATTTTTTTCTTTTCTTGGGTCAACGATGAACATCGCTCCAACTCTATCAGCATCTAAGTTTCTGATACCACCAAGATTTTTTTCTAACTTTTCCATTTCTCCCTTAAGTTTAATAACTTCTTTCTTAGGAAGAACATCAAAAGTTCCATCTTCTTGCATTTTTTCGATTTGTTCTAATTTTCTTATTCTACCTTTAATAGTTGAGAAGTTTGTTAACATTCCACCTAACCATCTGTTATTTACGAAATGCATGTTACTTCTTACAGCTTCTTCTTGAATAGCTTCTTGAGCTTGTTTCTTAGTTCCAACAAAAAGTATATCTTTTCCTTCTTCTGATACTTGTTTGATGAAGTTATAAGCTTCTTCTGCTTTCTTTACTGTTTTTTGAAGATCTATAATATAGATTCCGTTTCTTTCTGTGAAGATATAAGGAGCCATCTTAGGGTTCCATCTTCTTGTTTGGTGTCCGAAATGCACACCTGCTTCTAATAATTGTTTCATTGATATTACTGACATTTTGTTACCTCCTTGGTTTTTACCTCCACTATCTTTTGCTTATAAATTGCTCTTCCATTGAAGAGCACCAAGTCTATAAATTGGATAGTGTGTGTATTTATTTCCTTAAGTAGTATATCATAAGGTGTTTAATGTATCAACAAATTTTTAAAAAATTAAACATAAATTAATCGAAAAATTCTACTGAATACCTAACTTATTTACTTTAAAGTTTTATCAAAAGAATCAAATTTTATACATAATAATAAAAAACAGCCATAGGTTGATTTTTTTTCCTATAGCCACTTAAATTATTTAATCTTCTTTAATTCTTCAATCAATTTTTCATTTAATATTCTAATATAAGTCCCCTTCATCCCTAGAGATCTAGATTCAATGACTCCAGCACTTTCAAACTTTCGTAGTGCATTTACTATAACACTTCTAGTTATTCCTACTTTATCTGCTATTTTGGAAGCTACTAACAATCCTTCATTTCCATTTAACTCTTCAAATATATGTTCAACAGCCTCAAGTTCAGAATAAGATAGAGTTCCTATTGCTAATTGAACAACTGCTTTTTTTCTTGTTTCTTCTGCAATTTCATCTTGCATAGCTCTAAGCATTTCCATACCTACAATAGTTGCACTATATTCTACTAATACTAAATCTTCATCTGTAAAAGGATTCCCAAATCTAGCTAAAATCAGTGTTCCTATTCTTTCTCTACTCCCTATAATAGGAACTATTGTTGATAGCTTATCTACTTTTTTACATTTGCCAATTTCCTGGAATACACATCTACCTTCATTGGGACTGTTAGCCAAAGTATCGTTAACAGCCAGAAGTGTCTTGTTATAGTCTTCTGGAAATTTCTTATCCTCTATTACTTTTTTCTCCATAGCTTCACATTCGAATTCTGTACCAAAGGTATATCCAAGCACTTTACCTTTTCTACTTATTATGTATGCATTGCATTCAAGAACTTGACTTAATAATGTGCATATATCTTGGAATGCTACAGGTTCTGTACCAGACTTCTGCAGAATCTTATTTAACATTCTAGTTTTACTTAATAACGATGACATATTATTATCCTCCTTGGCAACTGTATGACACTCTTATCTAAACATATCAAAACAAACTGTTCAACATGCTTTAATATAGAAACAATATAATTGTTAGAAAATTCTTAATTTATTGAATTTTTTTACAAGTTGCTATTAAATCTAGTTTATCATATAAAATTCTGCTTTTCAACACTCTTTTTGTTTGATTCGACAAAATATTATTACTTAACATACTATGAAAATCTATTTAATATTAAATTCTAACTTTCCTCTTCTATATCTTTTTTTACTTCCTCTTTATAATGACATTCACTATTTGTACATTCTATATACTTACCTTTAGATTTTGAATATTTTAAAACCATATAAGAATTACACTTAGGGCACTTTTCCTTTACCGGCTCATACCAGCTTACAAATTTACATTCTGGATATCCAATGCATCCAAAGAATTTCTTCCCCTTTTTGCTCTTCTTAGCTACAATGCTCTTTCCACACTCTGGACATGGTACATCTAATTCTTCAACTATAGGTTTAGCATTTTTACATTCCGGATATCCTGGACATGCTAAAAACTCACCAAATCTGCCTCTTTTAATAACCATCATCCGTCCACACTTTTCACATTTTACATCACTGACTTTATCCTCAATTACAACCTTTGATATTTCTTTTTCTGCTTTCTCAATCGCAATTTTTAATGGATCAAAAAATTCCTCAACTATTTTAGTCCAATTTTCATTACCTTCTTCAACATCATCGAGTTTTTTCTCCATATCTGCCGTAAAATCCACATCTACTATTTGTTTAAAATATTCACTTACAATATTATTTACTATATCACCGAGCTCTGTTGGTATTAAATTTTTCTTTTCACGTATAACATAATTTCTTCCAAGCAAAGTTGAAATAGTTGGAACATAAGTACTAGGTCTCCCTATCCCCTTTTCCTCTAATAATTTTACAAATGATGCTTCAGTATATCGAGGTAGCGGTTGAGTAAAATGTTGCGTGCCTTTAAGCGAGTCTGTTTGCAGTTCTTCATTTTCATCTAATTCCGGTAATATTACCGAATTTTCATCATCTTCATTTGAATATTCGTATATTTTCATAAAACCATCAAAAGCAATCACTGAACCTGACGCTTTAAATTTATAATCTCCATTTAGTATATCAATTGAATTTGTATTTAATTCACATGAAGCCATTTGACTTGCTACAAATCTATTCCATATTAACGAATATAATTTAAATTGCTCTGGGCTTAAATTTTCTTTTGCAATTTCAGGTGTAATTTCTACATATGTAGGTCTTATTGCTTCATGAGCATCTTGAATATTTTTTTTGCCTTTATACATTCGTGGAGACGCTGGCACATACTTTTCTCCGTACGTATTTTCAATAAATTCTTTAGTCCTTCCTTGTGCTTCTTCTGAAATTCGTACAGAATCAGTTCTCATATATGTTATTAACCCAACTGTACCATAACCTTTTACTTCAACACCTTCATAAAGTACTTGAGCTATAGACATAGTTCTTTTAGTCATAAAATTTAGTTTTCTATTTGCATCTTGTTGAAGCGTACTTGTTGTGAAAGGTGGAAGTGGATTTCTGCTCTTCTTTCCCTTCTTTATAGCTTTTACAACAAAGCTTCCCTCTTCAAGATCTTTTAATATTCCATTTGATGTTTCTTCATTCTCAATTTCAATCTTTTTTCCTTTATATGTTGAAAGTCTCACTGGAAACTTCTTTTTTTCTTTTTTCAATATACAGTCTATAGACCAGTACTCTCTAGGAATAAACTCCTTTATTTCCTTTTCTCTATCACATATTAATTTTAATGCAGCTGATTGTACTCTCCCTGCACTTAGTCCCCATTTTACATTTTTCCATAAAATCGGACTTATTTCATACCCAACAAGCCTATCTAATATCCTTCTTGCTTGCTGTGCATCAACTAAATCTAAGTCAATTTTTCTAGCTTCCTTTATAGATGCTTTAACGGCAGTTTTTGTAACCTCATTAAATACAATTCTACAAGTTTCATCTTCTGAAATTTTTAAGATATTCGCTAAATGCCAAGAAATGGCTTCTCCTTCTCTATCAGGGTCGGTAGCAAGATAAATTTTCTCTGCTTTTTTAGCAGCTTTTCTTAATTTATCTATTAATTCTCCTTTTCCTCTAATAGTTATATATTTAGGAGTATAATTATTATCTACATCTACACCTAATCTACTCTTAGGTAAATCTCTCACGTGTCCCATTGATGCTTCTACAATATAATTCTTTCCTAAATATTTGCCAATTGTTTTTGCTTTGGCTGGCGACTCAACAATTACAAGTTTTTGACCCATAGTATAACTTCATAAAATTTATGAAGTATTCACCCCCCTATATATTTTAAATTGTTCTTACGTAATAATTTCCAGGCAAACAAATAATTTCACTTTTTATTTGCATTTCAAATAACATTGCATATAAAGATCCTCTATCAAAAGATGTATTTTTAAAAATATCATCTATATGAATTGGTGAATCTGTTATAAATTCTAATATTTCACTTTTTTCCGGTGTAACTTTCATAGGTGTAATATTAACATACTCTAAGCTGAGTATAGTTCTTAAATCTTGTACATCTGTACAAATACTAGCTCCATCCCTAAGTAATTTATTAGAACCACTTGCACCACTATATAATATTGAACCTGGCACTGCAATAACTGTCTTATGTTGCTGCAAAGCAAGTCTTGCTGTTATTAATGATCCACTTTTTTCCGAAGCTTCTATTACTATCACTCCTTCACTAAGACCACTAATTATTCTATTTCTCCTAGGAAAATTATCTTTTAATGGTGGTGTTCCAAGTAAAAATTCAGAAATTACTACACCATTTTCTGCTATCTTGAAAAATAGGTCTTTATTTTCAGATGGATATGCTATATCTATTCCACAACCTAATACTGATATATTATACCCATTATTATCTAAAGCGGTTTTATGCGCAACAGAATCTATCCCTCTTGCACCTCCGCTTATAAGCGTTATATTATTAGTAATAAGCTCCTTTGTCAAGAGTTTTGTTACAGTTAGTCCATAATTTGAGCATTTTCTTGCTCCCACAACTCCTATAGATTTCTTATTTATAACATCGATATTTCCCTTATAAAATAGAAAATATGGTGCAGATAAAATTCCCCGTAATTTCTCTCTATATAAAGGATTAGCGTATGTAATATATCCTATATTTTTTCTAGCTAATGTTTTCTTAAGATTTAAAATTTCATAGTATAAATCTTCCTTTTGAAAATTTTTTAATTTTTTTGAGATTGTTTCATTTTCCTTTAATATGTCTTCAAAATTATTATATACATTTTCTGCTGTTTTATATCCATCAATTAATCTTCTTTTTTGAAGATTTGATATATTAACGAGTATTAACCACAAATCATAATCCATTTTTCGATCCCTTCCTATATAATCTCTCCATTAATATTTTTTCTATAGCTAAATGCTTCTAAAATATGCCCTTCAAATATATCTTTTTTATTTTCTATATCTGCTATTGTTCTCGCTAATTTAATTACTTTTCCATAGCCTCTTAAAGATACATTTGAATCATTATAGTAGTGTTTTAAAATCTCTGCACCTCTATTAGTAACCCTGCATATTTCAAAAATATTTTTCCCTTTTATATCAGAATTATATCTATATTCTGTATTTTTAAATCTTTCTTTTTGAATTGCTCTAGCTCTAAGAACATTTTCTCTCATAAGTTTTGAATCATATGAATCTTTTTCATTCTTTATTTCATCATAATTCAATCTAGGAACATAATTTAAAATATCAACTCTATCTAATAAGGCACTTGAAAATTTTTTGTTGTATTTTCTAATTTTAGTATTTAAATAATACTGATCGTGAATATTTTCTTTATCTTCATTATTTTCAACAGGATTAAATGCACCAATAAGTAAAAAATCAGCAGGCATTTGATAACTACCACTAAGCCTATTTATGTTTACATATTTTTCTTCAAGTGGTTCTCTTAAAGATTCTAAAACCTCTTTTTTGAATTCTAAAATTTCATCTAAAAATAATATTCCATTATGAGCAAGGGTTATTTCTCCTGGTTTTATTTCTTTTCCACCTCCAACTAACGCCACTCTTGTAGTTGTATGATGTGGGGCTCTAAACGGCCTGGTAATATGTGAAGTTTTATTTATTAAACCACATGCACTATAAATCTTTGCAATTTCTATTAATTCTTCTTGAGATAATGTTGGTAAAATTGTTATTAAAGCCTTAGCAAGCATTGTCTTACCGCATCCTGGCTCTCCGTAAAGAATAACATTGTGCTTTCCAGCTGCTGCTATTTCCATTGCTCTTTTAGATGAATATTGCCCTATAATTTCTCCATAATCTAATGAATCATCATTTTCTTCATTACCAAATTTTTCAGATGCTTCATAAGGAAGTACGTCATTATATGTAATATAAGAAATTACTTCATTTAATGTTTTCAATGGATAATACTCTCCACCATTTAAATAGCAGCTTTCTTCCAAATTATCATAAGGAAAAATAAATTTGCTAATTTTTTCTTTAAAACCTTCAACTATTATAGGTATAGTTCCTTTTATGCCCTTAAGTTCACCAAACAAAGATAATTCTCCAAATATTATGGAGTCTTCCATGCTTTTTCTACATATTTGATTAGACTCCATAAGAATACCAAGTGCCATAGGTAAATCCAAAAGAGAACCTATCTTTCTAACATCTGCTGGAGCCAAATTAATAGTAATTCTTCCTAGTGGGAATTCAAAGCCACAATTTGTTATTGCTGCTCTAACTCTTTCCTTAGCTTCTTTTACGGAAGTATCTGGCAATCCTACTATGTTAAACATAGGCAAACCTTTAGATATATCTACTTCTACATTTATCAAAAATCCTTCTAGACCATTGTGCGTTGCACTAATTATTTTTACTGCCATATAAATCACCCCTTAAAATTATAGACACACATTTAAATATTAATCCTATAAAAACTAAATTTGTTTAATTTATTTTTTTATTGTTAATAATATCTATATACCTTTACAATCTTAATCTCGGAATTGGAGTGATTTAGTGAAAAATTTAAATAAAGATATAGGTAACTATTGTGAAGCTCTAGCTAAAAAATATTTAGAGAAAAATAATTATCATATATTGGATTGTAATTTTAGAAATTTCTTAGGAGAACTAGACATTATATGCCTTCAAAATAAGTTATTAATAATTGTTGAAGTTAAGGGAAGATATAATTACAATTATGGATTGCCAAAAGAATCAATTAACCTTTCCAAACAAAAATCAATAATAAAAGTTACTAATTCTTATATATATCATAAAAAATTAATGAATATTAACATAAGATTTGATGTAATAGAAGTTTATTTAAATTCAAAAAATACACTTTTTAAGATAAATCATATAACGGATGCTTTTAGATTATAAGCTATTTAAAGATAAAAACGCTATAACAATACTAATTTATTCTAGCATTGTTATAGAGTTTTCTAATTTCTTCGACATTTTATTCTTACTAAATTCAAGTATTATAAAAATAAAGTTCAATTAACTTATAGGATTATCAATTATCTATCCTATAATAATTTTGTTAAAAAACTATTTCTATGTATCTCACACTTTCCATACCTTTTTAAAGCTTCTATATGTTTTGAAGTACCATACCCAACATTATTTTCAAAATCATAGTGAGAATACTTTTTAGCATACTCCTTCATCAAATTATCTCTATATACTTTTGCAACAATTGATGCAGCAGCAATACATGCACTTTTTGTATCACCTTTTATAACTGACTTATTTTCTATTTGAATATTCTTGACTAAATATCCATCCGATAATACTAAATCAGGTTTTATAGTAAGCGAATTGCAACTTTCTAAAAATACTTTATTATTTGAAAAGGCTATGCCTTTTTCATCTATTTCTTCATTAGAAGAAACTGCTATATGGTAACTCAATGCTTTTTCTTTTATAATTTTAGAAAGTTCTTCTCGTTTAGATTCTTTCACCTTTTTAGAATCATTTATATATAAAATCAAATCTTTATCTAAAACATTTAAATCTAAAATAACGCTACAAGCAACAATTGGACCTGCCAGAGGACCTCTACCCACTTCATCTACGCCTGCTACATATTTGTGGTTTCCAAAAGATTTGTCAAAATCATACATTGCTTTAACTCTTTTTACTTCATTAGAATATGAATCTAATTCCCGTTGAACTTTATTAGCAAGTGCCAATACATTCTTTCTTTTGTCATTTTTTAGCCAATCAATAATTTTTGCACTATCCTCATTTTTATATAAATCAACTATTGAAATCTTATTTATTTCTTCTTTAATTTTTGTAAAAGACAAAGATTTTATATCTTTACTTATCATTAGCTTTTTCTTCTCCTGATTGATTATTATCAATTTTCTCATCTCCTGGACGTTCTAACGAAACGTTGCCCATTTTTCCACCTCTAAACTCATCAAGTAAAATAACTGATATTCTATTGTAGTCAATTTGTCCTCCTGAAATTAGAGTTCCTCTCCTTTTGCCTATAGCATCTAAAGTATCTAGTGGATTTTCAAAAACTTCAGCTAATTTATATCTTTCTTTTAATTTAACCGTATAATTTATTTGTAGTCTTTCTACAAGTTTTAACGCCAATTCTTCTATATCTATAATTTCATCCTTTATAGCCCCTGTAAATGCTAAATTTAAAGCTGTTTCATCATCTTCAAATCTAGGCCACAATACTCCAGGAGTATCTAAAAGTTCAATTCCTATACCTGTCTTTATCCATTGTTTACTCTTAGTAACACCTGGTCTGTCTCCTGTTTGAGCTATATTATTTCTTGCCAATTTATTTATAAAAGTAGATTTTCCTACATTAGGTATTCCAACAACCATAACTCTTGTTGTTATATTAACCATACCTCTTGCTTTTAATCTATCATGCTTTTCTTTTAAAAGATTAAGAAGCATAGGCTTTATATTTTTAAGCCCATCACCTTTTATACAGTTTACTTCTAATACTCTGACATCTTCCTTAGTTAAATATTTGATCCATTCTTTTGTAACAGTACCATCAGTTAAATCACTTTTATTTAAAAGTATAATTCTTGGCTTTCCTTCTAATAATTTTTCAATGTCTGGATTTGCTGAGCTTCTTGGAATTCTAGCATCTCTTATTTCAATAACAGCATCAACTAACGCTAAGTTTTCTTTAATTTCTCTTTGAGTTTTCTTCATATGTCCTGGGAACCAATTAATTACCATGTAGATTCCTCCTTAATTTTATTTGGAAATATAAAAAAAAGGACTGAAACAGTCCCTTTTGATACTATCTAGTTAATAATTCTTTAACTTTAGCAGCTTTACCAACTCTATCTCTTAAGTAGTAAAGTTTAGCTCTTCTAACTTTACCTTTTCTTGCGATTTCGATTTTGTCGATAATTGGTGCATTCATTGGGAATGTTCTTTCAACTCCAGTTCCATAAGCAACTCTTCTTACAGTGAAAGTTTCTCTTAAACCACCATTTTGTTTCTTGATAACAGTACCTTCGAACATTTGGATTCTTTCTTTGTTACCTTCTTGAATCTTAACGTATACCTTTATAGTATCCCCAATTCTAAAGTTCGGTAAGTCAGTTCTAATTTGTTCAGCTTCTATAGCTCTTATTATTTCGTTCATTGTGCATTCCCTCCTTAAAACGATAATTTGACGTTCTTAACATAATAAATATTGACAGAGGAACGCCCGTACTAGCACAATCTTAATAATATCACATATTATTTTATTTTTCAACAAAAATTATATATTATTTTTATCTGCCTTTAAAATTTTAACATCTTCCTTCGTTAAGATTATATTTTTATATAAATCTGGTCTATTTCTTTTAGTTATTTTCAGAGATTGTAACCTTCTCCACTTTCTTATGTTTTCATGATGTCCAGATAACAATATTTCAGGTACTTTTCCACCTTCAAATTCTTCTGGTCTAGTATATTGAGGGTATTCTAATAAACCATTGTAAAAAGATTCTTCCATAAAACTTTCTTCTTTTCCAAGAACACCAGGAATAAGTCTTAAAATACAATCTATAACTGGAATTGCAGCCATTTCCCCTCCAGTTAGAACAAAATCACCAAGTGAAATTTCCATATCTATATGTTTATAGACTCTCTCATCTATGCCTTCATAATGTCCACATAAAAATACAAGATTCTCTTCAGTGCAAAGTTCTTTTGCAAGTTCTTGATTAAAAGTTTTTCCCCTAGGCCCAAGAAATACAACCTTCCCCTTATTAGTTTCTTTTGCAGCTCTTATACAATCCACTATTGGCTGTGGTGCCATAACCATCCCCGGACCGCCTCCATAAGGGTAATCATCTACTTTCTTATGTTTGCTTAAAGTATAATCTCTTATATTCAGTAAATCTAAGTCAATTAAATTGTTTTCTCTTGCTCTTCCTATAATACTATGATCAAAAACAGAAAACATTTCTGGGAACAATGTTAATATACTAATCTTCATCTTGCCATTCACCAACTGGTTTAATAACTATTTTTTTCACATTTATATCAATAGTAAACACTATATCTTTAAGCACTGGTATTAATAATTCCTTTGGTTCTTTTATCCAATATACGTCATTATTAGGAGTACTTATTACATCAAAAACTTTCCCTAGTTCTTTTCCATTCGTATCATATACTGTACACTCTTTTAAATCTACAACATAATAAGTGTCAGGTGGAAGTTCCGGTTCATTAGCTCTAGGTATTTCAATATATTTTCCCTTGTAAGTTTCAGCATCATTCATAGAATCTATTCCTTCTACTTTTAATATAACTCTATCTTTTTGAAATTTAACACCTAATATATTTTTTTCTACACCACCTACTAGAACAGTTTTTAGACGCTTAAATTTATTAGGTTCCTCTGTTAATGGATAAACTTTAACTTCACCTTTAATTCCATGGGTATTCACAATTTGACCAATTTTAAATAATTGTCCCAATATTTTCACCTCTATTTTCATATTTAATTTATTAAAATAATTAACGTATATTCTTCAAAATATACTTAATTCAATTTTCACAACTTAATATACACTCTTAAAGCTATAATTATATATAATCTCCTAAATAAACTATATATAATTAGATAATGTATATGTGTTTTTCAATGTAGCAAATTAATTAAAACTTGTATATAAATATTATTATTTAAATTATAGCTGTACGTCGTACGCTTATCCTTACTATATCAACAATATATACATACAAGTTCATTTTTTTACAATAAGTATTTATAAACTTTTATTTCTTTTTTATATACCTAAAAAGAGTTAGGTTAACCCTAACTCTTAATTTTCAGATGATTTCTACTATAACTCGTTTATTCTGTTTAACTGCTACAGCTTTTATAACTGTCCTTATAGCCTTAGCAATTCTTCCTTGCTTGCCTATAATCTTCCCCATATCTTCTGGTGCTACTGTTAATTTTAGTATTATAGATTGCTCTTCTTCTACTTCTTTAACAATAACTGCAGCTGGGTTCTCAACAAGAGATTTAGCCATATATTCAACTAATTCCTTCATAAACGTCTACAATCAGTATGTACTAATTGTAGAATTCACCTCCAAAAATTACTTAGTAAGACCTGCATTAGTGAAAAGTCTTTTAACTACGTCTGTTGGTTGTGCTCCATTAGATAACCATTTATTAGCTTTTTCTTCGTTGATTTTAACTTCAACTGGTTCAGTTAATGGATTATAGTATCCAATTTCTTCAACAAATTTACCATCTCTTGGTGCTCTTGAATCAGCAACAACTATTCTATAGAAAGGAGCCTTTTTAGATCCCATTCTTCTTAATCTGATTTTTACTGCCATTTTAATTTCACCTCCTTCAAAGGTATTTATATATTTTAGGTATCGCATTAAGTGAAACTTAATTCAATATTGGTTTAATCCATTTGAATCTTAGTTGAACTTATCCATCAACTACCAACTACAATCCCGCTCTTATTAAAAGCTGAATTTTAAAACTACTAGTTATCGGATAAAATACTTACCAAATATGCCTTAGTTCTAAAATGGTAACTTTCCAAATAAGCCACCTTTTTTTGATTGCTTTTGAAATGATTTCATTTGTTTCATATTCTTCTTCATCATCTCATAGCCTTTCATAAGCTTATTAACCTCTTGAACACTTGTACCTGATCCTTTAGCTATTCTTGTCTTTCTTGATGCAGATTTTGCTATAAGACTTGGATTTTTTCTCTCTTTAGCTGTCATAGATTGAATGACCGCCTTAGTTTTATCAAGTGCTTCCGTTCCTTTATCAAAGTCAACTCCTTGAAGTTCCTTTGAATTCATACCAGGTATCATTTCTAAAATTTTATTTAAAGGTCCAAGCTTCTTCATTTGTTCCATTGCCATTAGATAATCATCAAAATTAAATTCTTGATTTAACATTCTCTTACCTAAATCAGCAGCTTCTTTTTCATCAATAGCTTCTTGAGCCTTTTCAATAAGTGATAACACATCACCCATTCCAAGTATTCTTGATGCCATTCTATCTGGATGAAACACTTCAAAATCATTCATTTTTTCACCAATACCAGCATACTTAATTGGCTTATCAATTATACTCTTAATTGAAAGTGCAGCTCCACCTCTAGTATCACCATCTAATTTTGTTAATATAACTCCAGTTAAGTTTAAATCATTATTAAAACTTTCTGCTACATTAACAGCATCTTGACCAGTCATCGAATCAACAACTAATAATATTTCTGATGGCTTTACATTTTCTTTTATATTTTTTAATTCCTGCATTAATTCTTCATCAATATGAAGTCTTCCTGCAGTATCTATAATAACTACATTATTTCCATTATCTTTTGCATGGGCTATTCCATTCTTTGCAATATCAACTGGATTAACTTTATCTCCCATTGAAAATACTGGAATTTCAATTTGTTTTCCTACAACCTCTAATTGCTTTATAGCTGCAGGTCTGTAAATGTCACATGCTACTAGTAATGGTTTCTTATTATCTTTTCTAAGGTTTAATGCAAGTTTACCACACATTGTAGTTTTACCTGCTCCTTGTAGTCCGACTAGCATTATAACCGTAAGCCCTGAACTACTATAATTAAGTTTACTTTCACTTCCACCCATAAGATTAGTAAGTTCTTCATTAACTATTTTTATTACATGTTGTCCTGGTGTTAAGCTTTCAAGTACTTCATCTCCAACACACTTAGTGCTAACAGAAGAAATAAATTGTTTAACAACTTTATAGTTAACATCTGCTTCTAATAAGGCAAGCTTTACTTCTCTCATGGCTTCTTTTATATCTTTTTCATTCAACTTTCCTTTACCTTTTAATTTTCTGAAAGTTTCCTGTAATTTTTCACCTAATCCTTCGAAAGCCATGTTTATCTCCTCCTTATAAATTTTCTAGTTTATCTTTATATTTTATAATATCCTCATTATCTATGGAATACTTATTTTTTAAATCCTCTAAAAAATTTATAATTTCCTTTTCTCTGTCCATACTCTTTTGAAGTAAGTTAAGCTTACTTTCATAGGCGAGAAGCTGTTTATAACATCTCTTGATCAAATCGTGAGTAGCTTGACGACTCGTATTATTAATTTCAGCTATTTCCGCCAAAGATAAATCATCATTATAATACCATTGCATAATTTCACACTGTTTTTCAGTTAACAACGGACCATAATAATCCATAAGCAACGAAATCTCAACTCTATCTTCCATTTAATCACCTTACCCACAAAAAAGATTTTAACAGGATTTTTTATAAGTGTCAAGTACTTTTACTTAACACTTCTATTTTTTTATAATACATCATCAAAACACTAATTTAAAAGCATTCTATTAATTTGCAATATATATTTCATATAGAATTACAGGTTAAACTTTTTAATTATTACTACTCTTTTCAAGGACAAATCATCCTGATATTTCACTGTTAAATTTTTACTTACACTTTGCATCTTCTAATCAATACATACTTCTTTTGAAATACTTAAGGAATTTCTTCCTAAACTCTTAACTTAATTAAATTAGCGCCTCTGCAAATCCTTCTGCATCAAATTTTTGAAGATCATCAATTCCCTCTCCAACACCTATATATCTAACTGGAATATTCAAGCTTTGTTTTATAGATAAAACTACACCACCCTTTGCTGTTCCATCTAATTTAGTTAATATTATTCCATCAATCGGACAAGCCTCCATAAATTGTTTTGCTTGAATTACAGCATTTTGTCCTGTAGTTGCATCTAAAACAAGTAAAGTTTCCTTTTTATATCCTTCTAATTCTCTATCTATTATCCTATTTATCTTCTCAAGTTCATTCATTAAATTCTTTTTATTATGAAGTCTTCCAGCTGTATCACATATTAACAAATCAACATCTCTAGCTTTTGCTGCCTGTATAGCATCAAAAATAACAGCTGCTGGATCCGAACCTTCTTGATGTTTTACTATGTCAACTTCAGCTCGATTGCTCCAGACTTCAAGCTGATCTATTGCTGCTGCTCTAAATGTATCTGCGGCAGCCAATAATATTTTTTTTCCATCTTCTTTATTCTTAGCTGCCAACTTTCCAATAGAAGTTGTTTTTCCAACTCCATTAACCCCAATTACAAGCATTACTTTTTTACCTTCTCCATCATCTTCATAATCGCCTTCAAGCAATATATCTCTTATAACTTCCTTTAATGCTGGTTTAACTTCTTGAGGATCATTTATTTTTTCTTTACGTATCTTAACTCTTAATCGCTCTATAATATCTACTGTAGTCTCCATGCCTACATCTGACACAATTAATATTTCTTCTAATTCCTCATATAAATCCTCATCAATAGTTATTGCCAAATTTAAAGCTTCATTAATTTTATCAGTTAATCCATCCCTAGTTTTCGTTAATCCTTCTTTTAGTTTATTAAATAAATTTTCAAACAAATTCATTTCCTCCTAATTAAAATTTTCTGATAAGTCTACTGATACTACTTTAGATATACCTTTTTCCTCCATAGTAACTCCATATATAATATCACTAACTTCCATGGTACCTTTTCTATGAGTTATTATAATAAATTGAGTGTTTTTAGAAAACACTTTTAAAAATTCTGCATATCTATATACATTTGCATCATCTAGAGCTGCTTCAATTTCATCTAGTATACAAAATGGTGTTGGCTTCATTTTTAAAATTGCAAAAAGTAATGCTATTGCAGATAAAACCTTCTCTCCACCAGACATTAAATTAATATTTTGAAGCTTCTTACCCGGCGGCTCTACATTGATATCTATATTAGCTGTAAGTTCATCACCTTCACCTAAAATGAGTTCTGCACTTCCACCTTTAAATAAATCTCTAAAAGTTTCATTAAAGTTACGATTTAAAATTTTAAAATTTTCCTTAAACAAAATTTTTATTTCATTAGTCATATCTTTAATAACAGTCTTTAATTCCTCTTTAGCTTTTTCTAAATCCTCTGCTTGTGCTGACATAAACTCATACTTTTCCTTTATGTCTTCATATTCTTCTATGGCAGCTAAATTTATTATTCCAAGTTTTGTTATCTTGCTTTTTGTAGATGAAATTTCCTGTTTTAAAGCATCTTCATGAATTACAGGTTCACATATATCTAAAGCTTCTGCATACGTCAATTCTAATTCTTCATTAAGTTTTATATAAATATACTCTTTATCAGATTCTTTTTTAGCCTTAATTACTTCTTTTTTATTGACTTCCATTTCTTTTTGACTGATTTCATCTAGAATCCTACTTATTATATTATCTTTTTCTTTGAATTCTTGTTTTAGCTTTTCTTTTGATAATTCATCATCTTTAAAGTTTAATTCTAAATTTTTAATTTGAATAATATTTTCTTGTATATTTTTATTTTTAACTTTTATATCTAAATTTAAACTCTCAATACTATTTCTATTTTCACTATTTTCTTTATTTAGAAGTTCATTTTTAATAGTTATATTTTCAGTTTCATTTCCCATTCTCGATAATTCATTTTTTCTATTTTGTATAGCTTCATCCAAAGTAGCCTTATCTATTTTCATTTCTGTAAGCTTAGTATCATTATCATTTACTTCTTGCGCTTTTACATTTATTACTTCTTGTAATTCAACACTCTTACTCTTATTAAATGTATTTTCATCTTCAAGTGATTCGATTTCAACTTCCTTAACTTTAAGTCTTTCCAATATATTTTCTTTTTCATTTATTGTTCTTTCAAGTTCTTCTTTAGTTACTTCCAAACTTCTCTTTAATTTATCCGTATCACTTTTTAGCCTTTGAATTTCACTTTCTTTTTTAGTTAATTCAATATTTTTTTCATGAACTTCATCTCTTTTATTTAGTATGCCTTCATCTATTTTTTTTATTTGCTCTTTAATACCTTGAACTAAAACTGTTAATTCTTCATAATGTTTTTTCTTTTCATTTATACCTTCAATTAATTCTTCAATTTCTCTTTTTCTACCTAGAACATTGGAATTTTTTCCTTTTATGCTACCACCCGTTAAAGCTCCTCCTGGATTTACCACTTCCCCGTCCAAAGTAACAATCTTATAATTATACCTTCCAATACGTGCAATATTTAAAGCACAATCCATATTGGTACAAATTATTGTCCTCCCAAGAACATAGTTCATTATATGATCATATTCTTTATCATAAGATATTATGTCACTTCCAATACCAACATATCCATTAGCTTCAGTAATACTCTTATCTAACTCTAATTTTCTCCCTTTTATTATATTCAAAGGCAAAAAGGTTGCTCTTCCCAAATTATTTTTTTTCAAATATCCAATAAGAACTTTAGCTATTTCTTCATTTTTTGTTATTACATTAGATATTGCTGCTCCTAATGCTATTTCTATAGCAGTCTCATATTTCTTTTGGGCAGTAAAAACTTCACCTAAAACTTTAGTATCATTAGCTGACGTGATTCTTTCTCTGTGAATTGATTCCATTAAAGATTTTACAGGTCTATTATATCCTTCATAATGCTTTTCCAAGTTTTCCAACATGGCTTTATTAGCATCAAGTTTAGTTAAGACACTGTTTAATTCTCTAAGTTCATTTTCCTTTTTAGTTAAATTAGCAGATAATACAGCTAATTTCTTCTTATCTTCTAAAATTTCTAACTCTAAATTCTTTATTTTTTGTTTTTGATTTTCAACATCATTATTTAAACGTTGATGGGTTGCTGAATTGATTACTATATTATGTTCTAAAGATGATATTGATGCATTTAAAGTTTCTCTTTTTTCTTCCCTAAGTGAAATATCCTTTTTTAATATAGTAATTTCATTTTTTATTTCCGAATTATTTCTTAATAATTCAAATTCGCCTTCCTTTAAAGCTTTAAGTTCTTCTTCTATATTTTTAAGTTCCTTAGAATTTTTTATATTATGTTCTTCTAATTTTTCAATTTCTTCATTTCTATGTTTTTGCTCTTCTAACCTTCTAGTCAACTCGTCTTCTAGTAATATCTTATTTTCATTTATTTGGTTTGTTTTATTTGCTATATCACTTAATTCATAGTTATTTCTATTAATTTTTTCTTCAAAATTCTTGATTCTCTCATTATAAAGATCAATATTTTTTTCATCTTCACTAACTAATTCTTTTAAATTATAATATTGCTCTTTTTCTTCTAGGTTTTTCTTTTCTATTTCTTCTATCTTTTCTTCTAAATTTTTAATCTTTTCTTTATCACTTGCTATATCTTTTCGCTTATCTTCAATTTCCTTAATTTTCAGTTCTAAATCTTCATTAAAACTTTTTAATTCATCTTCCATATTCTTTATAGTATGGACTATAAGTGATACTTCCTTTTTCTTTAAATCCTTAGATAATTCATTAAATTCTAATGCTTTTTCTCTTTCAATTCTCAAAGGCTCTATACGCTCTTCATATGTAGATAAAATATCATTTATTCTAACTAAATTATCATCAGTATTACTTAATTTTTTTTCTGCTTCTTCTTTTCTATTTTTAAATTTTACGATACCTGCTGCTTCTTCTAAAAGAGATCTTCTTTCTTCAGGCTTACCACTTAGAATAGCTTCAATCTTACCTTGTCCAATTAATGAATATCCTTCTTTACCTATTCCTGTATCCATAAAAAGATTAGTTACATCCTTAAGCCTGCATTTTGAATTGTTTATTAGATACTCTGAGTCACCAGATCTAAATATCCTTCTAGATACTGTTACCTCATTATATTCTGTAGCTAATTTTTCATCACTATTATCAAGTGTTAAAGAAACTTGTGCAAGTCCTACTGCCTTTCTGAACTGAGTTCCAGAAAATATTACATCTTCCATTTTTCCGCCTCTAAGTACTTTAACACTTTGTTCTCCAAGTACCCATCTTACTGCATCAGAAATATTACTTTTCCCACTTCCATTAGGTCCTACAACAGCTGTTACGCCTTTTCTAAAATTTAATTCTGTTTTATCAGCAAAGGATTTAAATCCTCTTATCTCCAGAGATTTTAAAAACATGTGCCCACTCCTTACAACTAAAGTATAGTAGGTAATAATCCTATAATAAATATTATTATAACGAAAATAGCCATTACAATTTTCATTTTTTCCCTAGTCTTTTTTCTCATATTAAACACTCCTTATTGTATCTTAGTTTATAGTAAAGATTAATAAATATCAATGCAACAATCTTAAGACATATGCAATATTATAACCTTACTAGAATATTAAAAGCGAGAGTCTCCCCTCGCTAATATATTATATCTAATTTTTTATCTTTTAGACAGAGTTTTATATATCCTCTTTCTATTTTATCATCCTGCTCTACTGTAATGATTTTATTAAATTCCTTAAGCCTGTTGAAATATAATTTTTTATTTGCATAAAGCTTACTTAAATCTTTAGAATTAATATGAATTACTGCGACTTCTTCTTTATTCATATTTTTCAGTATTATATCCGATATTAAACTGCCTTCAACTAATTCTCTAAAAGAAGGATGAAATGGACCCGCTATGATATCCTTACCTTCATTTATGCTTTCTGTTGGCTGAAGACCTATTCTAATTACATTTATTTTATTTTTCCTATACATCTCATACATAACTTTACTTATATTCACAGCTTCTTCTAAAGAATATGGAACATAATCATTACTTTTATACATTTGTTCCATAGGTGTATCTTTTATGACCAATGATGGATATATTCTGCAAATGTCTGGTTTCATTTCAATAGATGCTTTAGTTGTGCTTATATTCTTCTCAAAAGTATCTCCAGGAAGCCCTGGCATTATTTGATGACCTAAAATAAATTTGTACTCTTTAATAAGCTTAGAAGCTTCTATAACATCTAGAGCGCTATGTCCTCTACCTGCCTTTTTTAATACTTCATCATCCAATGACTGAACACCAAGTTCTATTATGTCAACTCTATATTCTTTAAGATAAGTTAATATATATTCATCAATATAATCTGGTCTTGTAGAAAGTCTTATTTTATCTATAAGCTTTTTATCTTTAAAACTTTTTGCTACTTCTAACAATTCTCTTTGCTTTTCTTCTCTTATACCCGTAAATGTTCCACCAAAAAATGAAACCTCGATAGTTGCACTTTTATTTTTTATTGTTTCTAAGTAATCATTTATTGTACCTCTTACAGTTTCTGCTGTAACAACCTCCGTTACTCCTGTTATTCTATCTTGATTACAAAACACACAATTATGAGGACATCCTTCATGTGGCACAAATATAGGTATTATATAATAATTCTTACTCATTCATACCATCCAATTTATCTAACGCTTGTTTAGCTGCATTTTGTTCTGCTTCTTTTTTACTATAGCCCGAACCTTCACCCATAAGTTTTTTATCTATAATCACATTAGTAAAAAATTTTCTTCTATGTGGCGGACCTTCATATTTTGTTAATTCATATTGAATTACTATTTCTCCATCTTTTTGAAGTAGCTCTTGAAGCTTTGTCTTAAAGTCCAATACTATTTCATTATTTATGGCCTTCTTTATAACCTCTTCAAAATGTAGTAATATAAAATCTCTAACAAATCCAATACCTTTGTCTAAATAGACAGCAGCAATTACTGCTTCAACTGCATCGGCTTGTATTGAAATTCTTTCTCTTCCGCCTGTAAGTTCTTCACCTTTACTCATTCTAATATAAGACCCTAGATTTATCTTTTTTGCAATTTCATAAAGAGAATTTTCACAAACTATCAAACTTCTTATCTTAGTTAATTCCCCTTCACTTTTATGCTTAAAGTTATTAAAAAGATATTCCGTAATACAAAGCTGCAATACTGAATCACCTAAAAATTCAAGCCTTTCATTATATTCAGCGTCCTTAAATTGATTTCCAAAAGAACTATGTGTAAGTGCTGTTTTTAATAAAGTAGGATTATTAAAATAAACTCCTAGGTTTTCCTCTATTTCTTTAAGTGTATATCTATTCATCAATTCCACTCCTTGAAGTGTATTCTTCAACCTGCTAAAACATTTTAGATTCAACTATAACAAATTCAAGAATAAACTAATTAAATCTGAAAATATAAAATCCCGCAGACATGCGGGATTATTTTATTCTTCGTGATGAGCTTTTACGTAATTGACAACATCTCCAACTGTTTTAAAGTTTTCAACATCTTCGTCAGGTATTTCGATATCTAGTTCATCTTCTAGAGCCATTATAAGCTCAACTATATCTAATGAGTCAGCATTTAAATCTTCAATAAAAGATGCTTCCATAACAACGCTTTCTACATCGATACTTAATTTATCAGCAATAATTGCTTGGATTTTTTCAAACATCTGTTTCACCTCCCAAGTTCTACATTTAGATAATAGTATATATTGTTTAAATCGTCAATATTAGTTTCAATATATTTTATTATTTTTCTATAGAAAATTCATTTTTTATATCTTCTAACACATTATTTTCATAGAAAATTTTGGTTTGTTTAATAGCATTTTTAAAGGCTTTTGCGTCGGAACTACCGTGAGCTTTTATACAAATTCCATCAACACCTAAAAATGGTGCTCCACCATATTCCTTATAATCAAACTTTTTTAGCAAGTTTTTAAGCACTGGTTTTAAAAGCGCTATTCCTAACTTGGATATAATTGATGAATTAATCACCTCATCCTTTATTATTCCCAAAATACTTGAAGCAGCTCCCTCATACATTTTTAAAGCTGTATTTCCCACAAAGCCATCACTTACTAAAATATTAGTATCTCCTGTAGGTATTTCTCTCGGTTCTATATTCCCCTTAAAATTAAGACCTTTTTCTTCTTTTAAGAGTTTAAACGTAGCTTTTGTAAGCTCATTCCCCTTTTCCTCTTCTTCTCCAATATTAATAAGTCCTATACTAGGATTTTTTACACCGAAGATCTTTTGGTAATATATTTTTCCCATTTTTGCAAATTGAACTAAAAATGACGGTTTACAATCCACATTAGCTCCAACGTCTACTATCATAAAATTCCCACGTCTACCTGGCATTAAAGGTGCAAGTGCAGGTCTTTCTACACCTTTAATTCTACCCACTATTAAAGTACATCCTGCTAAAAATGCCCCTGTACTTCCCCCAGATATTATTCCATCACAAGTTCCTTCTTTAACTAAATTTAACGCCTTAACTATGCTGGCATCTTTTTTCTTTCTTAGGGCCATAGCTGGATGTTCACTAGGTAGAATTATCTCTCTAGCATCAACTACAGTAATACGTTCTTTGGGATAAGTATATTTAGCCAATTCTGAATTTATGATTTCTGTTGGTCCAGTAATATATAATTCAACGTTATCATATTCCTTTAAGGCTTGAATTACGCCTTCTATTACAGCTACAGGTGCATTATCTCCACCCATACCATCTATAGCTATCTTCATTCTAATCCCCCTCTTATTGTATTTATACAAATAATAAAGCAGTCTTAATCATTAAACATCTCTATTCACTTTTATCATTAATTTTTTGTTAAAATTTATGCTTTTGTAATAATTAACTTTTTGAATATTTAACATCTAAATTAATTTTCGTACTTTTTTTCAATTGAAAATTGAATCGTAACATATGTATCCATATAAAAATAAACCTTTATAATATTCTTTTGTATATAAGAAAAGAAAGTCATAAAGACTTTCTTCTAGTTTGCAGAAGCTACAACTTCCTTACCTTTGTAAAAACCACAGCTTTTACATACTCTATGAGCAAGTTTCATTTCATGGCATTGTGGACATTCTACTATACCAGGTAAACTAGCTTTAAAAGTTTGAGCTCTTCTTGACTTAGTTTTTGCTTTACCAGTTTTTCTTGCTGGACAACCCATACTTTACACCTCCTTATTATCAAACAAGCCTCTCAAGGCTTCAAAACGTATATCTACGTCTTCATTATTACAAGAACATGTATTAAAATTTAAATTACATCCACATTCTTGGCAAAGACCTTTGCAATCATCTTTGCAAATTCTTTTAATAGGTAAAGTTGAAATTATACTCGTTTCAACTATTTCGGTGATGTCTAAAACATCATCAAATACAACAACAGCCTCATCATCTTGTGATTTACTGTTAGTTGTAAACCTTTCTTCTATATCAATATCTATTGGATAGATAAAGGTATCTAAACACCTTGAGCATATCATTTCTAAATTAACTTTAATTTCAGCATTTAGCATTAAAACATAATTATTGGCTGAAATTATACCATCCACATGACAAGAGCCTGCTGATTTAATTTTAGTACCCTCAAAATCAAATTGTGGAATTTCAAATTCATAGTCAATTTTTTTATTTCTATCTTTTCCTGAAACAATATCTGAAATTTGTACTTTCATAATTACAGATATATATTGCATAATAAATTTATTATAAATCACGCAACAATATCTTTCTTCACTCCTTAGCGCATATATTTATAAAACAAACACAATTTATTATATAAAGCAAGCGCTTAAAAGTCAAGGTATTTTATTTATAGCATCAAACTTTTTAGGTGCTTAAATTATTTTTGAACTAATTCTAAAGTTTCTTTTGCAATCATTAATTCTTCGTTTGTAGGTATTACAACCACTTTAACTTTTGAAGTTTCTTTAGAAATTTCCATTCCATCACCAATATTATGGCTTTCATTTTTTTCTAAGTCTACTTCAATTCCCAAAAATTCCATATTAACTAATGCTCTCGATCTTATTTCTGGAGCATGTTCTCCAATTCCAGCTGTAAATACAATAGCATCTACACCACCCATTACTGCAGCATAAGCACCTATTTGCTTTCTAATTTGGTATCCAAATATATCCATAGCTAATAATGCTCTAGAATCATTTTCATTTTCAACTGCACTTCTAATATCTCTAAAATCTGTTCCTATTCCTGATATTCCCAAAATTCCTGATTTCTTATTTAAGATATCATTTATTTCATCTATAGAATATCCTTTTTCTTTAATTAAATAAGTAACTATTGCAGGATCTATACTTCCAGATCTTGATCCCATTATAATACCATCTAAAGGAGTAAAGCCCATTGTAGTATCTACTGATCTTCCACCTTCAACTGCTGTAACACTTACACCATTTCCTATATGACAAGTGATAGTTTTTAATTCCTTAACATCCTTATTCATCCACTTTGCAATTTCTCCTGCTACATATTTATGAGACGTTCCGTGGAATCCATATCTTCTTATATGATCTTCTTTATATAATTCATATGGAAGTGGATACATATATGCTTTTTCAGGCATAGTTTGATGGAATGCTGTATCAAAAACTGCTACCATTGGAGTTTTTGGCATAAGAGCTTTACAAGCATTTATTCCTATTATGTTTGGAGGGTTATGAAGTGGTGCTAATTTTGTAAATTCATCAAGATTTTTAATTACAGTTTCATCAAGTACTACAGAACTTGCATATTTTTCTCCACCATGAACAACTCTATGTCCAACAGCTGATATTTCATCCATTGATTTTATCACACCATGTTTTTCATCAACTAAACTTTTTAAAACAAGTTCAATTGCATCTTGGTGATCTTTAAGTGTAGTTTGAACCTCATATTTATCTTTTCCTTCAACCTTTTGAGTTAAGATTGACCCATTAATTCCTATTCTTTCAACAAGACCTTGTGCTAAAGATTCTTCATTATTCATGTCAATAAGTTGATATTTTAATGAAGAACTACCGCAATTTATAACTAATACTTTCATAACTTCGTCTCCTTTTAATATCCATCTTTAATTTTATTTATTAGTTTGCGCTTGAACTGCTGTTAATGCAACAACATTCACTATATCATCTGAGCTACAACCTCTTGATAAATCATTTATTGGTTTTGCAAAACCTTGACAAACTGGCCCAATAGCTTCTGCATTGGCAAATCTTTGAACAAGCTTATATCCTATATTTCCTGATTGCAAATCTGGGAATACTAAAACATTTGCTTTTCCAGCTACTGTACTATTAGATGCTTTTTGATCTGCTACTTTCTTAACAATAGCGGCATCCAATTGTAATTCTCCATCTATATCTAAATCAGGTCTTAATTGCTTTGCTTTTTGTGTAGCATTTCTCACCTTATCTACTAATTCATTATCTGCACTTCCCATTGTAGAGAACGATAACATTGCTACTTTAGGATCCATATTACATAAATTCTTAGCTGTTTCAGCTGTTGCAATTGCAATTGCTGCCAATTGATCTTCATTTGGATTTGGATTAACCGCACAGTCTGAGAATATAAGAGTTCCTTCTTCTCCATAAGTTGATCCAGGAATTTGCATTATAAAAAAGCTTGAAACAACAGATACCCCCGGTGCTGTCTTTATTATTTGTAACCCTGGTCTAAGTAAATCTCCAGTAGTATGAACAGCTCCTGAAACCATACCATCTGCATCATCTAATTTTACCATCATAGTTCCAAAATATAGAGGATCCCTAACTATTTTATCTGCTTTTTCCATTGTTACGCCCTTACTCTTTCTAAGCTCATAAAAGGCAGTAATATATTTGTTTAAGTTTTCTGCTTTATCTGGATCTATTATTTGAACTCCTGATAAATCAACATCTAATTCCTTTGATTTATTTAAAATTTCTTCTTCATTTCCAATTAAAATTGGATAAGCCAGTCCTAATTCATGTATCTTTTCTGCAGCTACTATAGTTCTTTCTTCATTACCTTCTGGTAAAACAATTTTTTTCTTATCTACTTGAGCCGCATTCCATATTTTTTTCATAAGGTCCATATCTATTTTGCTCCTCTCTATATTCTATCTCTAGTATTACTATACTCCTATATTGATGGTTTTTTCAACATAAATTCTTTACAAAATTGAAGTCTTTAGATTGGCAATAATCTGAATTGTCTAACAATGATATTGCAAAATAACTATATAGTAAAAGTATAATTTTTAACAATTTAATTTTTTTTTTTATTAATTTATTTTTCTAATATATTCTCTATAAAAACTCCTTAAAATGTATTAATTTAAGGAGTTTTTATACATTGAAAACTCTACCATTCTAAGTCTTTATAAGGATTTCTCTCCTCTAAAACTCATATTTCTATAGCAAAATCATCAAATGAGCTCTACTTTTACATATTAATATGCTAAGTTCAAAAAATCTTTTCTTTCAGAATTTTCTAACTATTTTTAAAATTTATATTTAATCTAGGAATATAGCTAAAGTTTTTTTTTTAACAATATTTTTTTAGGATTTCCACTTCCTGTAACTAAGTATTAGTAATTATAATCCACTTACTAATATTATACAAATTTCTAATTAATAGCCTAATTACAATTGTACATTTTAATTAGGCTATAGATTAGAAATTCCAAAGAAAAAGTGAGACTGGAAATTTCACATTTCGTTCTTCGAACTTTCTTTTTAGGCTTTCATCAATCATTGTTAATCAAAATATATATGCTATACTTATTATTAGATTATCATAGAATAGGTATATATCCACATGCTTATGTAAATATTAGATTTCAAATTTTAATATATATTTTTTATTAAATTAAGGAGAATATTATCAATGATTACAGGAATAATTACAGAATATAATCCATTTCACAAAGGACATGAATATCATCTTAAAAATGCAAAATCTGACACAAATGCTAATGGAATAGTTTGTGTTATGAGTGGTAATTTCATGCAAAGGGGAATCCCCGGAATTATAGATAAATGGAAAAGAGCAGAAATGGCTATTAAGAACGGAGTCGATTTAGTTTTAGAATTACCTGCTGTATATGCATTATCTTCTGCTGAATATTTTGCTTTTGGAAGTGTTTCTCTATTAAATTCATTAGGTATCGTAGATAATTTGTATTTTGGAAGTGAAGAAGGCAGCGTAGATATTTTAGAAAGTATAGCTAAAACCTTAGTTATTGAGCCTATTGAGTATAAAAAGCTTTTAAAAAGTAATTTAAATTTAGGCTTACCTTTTCATTTGAGCCGTGCAAATGCCCTTAATAAATATTTAAATTCTAATGCTGTTTTTAATGTATTATCTAGTTCAAATAATATTTTGGCTATTGAATATATAAAAGCTTTAATGATATTACAAAGTGAAATAACCCCTAAAACTTTAAAAAGAGAAGGTTCCTCCTATAATGATAATTATTTAAATGCTTCTTATTCCTCCGCTACGTCTATAAGAAAGCATCTAAAAGAAAATTCACTAAACGAATTAATTGATGTTCTTCCAAAAGCTAGTTATGATATTTTATGTGATCTATCATCTTCAAATTATTCATTCATTTTTGAAGATGATATGTTTAAATACATTAAATATAAACTATTTACAAATGAAAAATCCCTTTTAAATTTACCTGATATTTCTGAAGGCTTAGAAAATAAAATACTAAAAGAGGTTTTAAATTCTAATTCTTTAAATGAACTAATACTAAATTCTAAAAGCAAAAGATATACCTATACTAGAATTAATAGAATACTTGCTCAAAGCTTTTTAAATCTTGAAGAATTTGATTTGCTTAATTTATCTAAAATGATTGCACCATACGCAAGAGTTCTTGGCTTTAATTCTATCGGTCGCAATATGCTAAAAGACATAAAATCAAATGAAAGTATTGATATAATAACAAAGGTTCCTAGAAATAATTTGTGTGATCATATGAAAATTGATATTTTAGCAACTAAAGCATATTCTCTTTTAAATCAAAATATAAATCCTATGGCAGATTATTTAAAAGGTCCAATAATAATATAGTAATAATTTATATAAACATAATAATATATATAGATTAAGTATATGAAAAAATAACAAGTCAATATACTGATAAATTTGGCTTGTTATTTCATTTTATATGCCTTAAAGGTGTGAAATACAGATTGGAGTTGATTTCATGATATATATTATTATCTTATGGTTTCTAATTATCAGCTTAATTATTTTATTGATTAGACTACTTAATATAAAAAGAAATATTATAATTTGCATGTTTATTTCCATATTTATAATTCTTTTTATATTAAATATAAACCAATGTATTTCTGCTGCTATTGATGGCTGCAAATTATGGTACAAGTCTATATTACCAACAACTTTCCCATTTATAGTTATTTGTAATTTATTAATATATTATGATGGAATTAGCCTTTATTCTAAGTTTCTTGGGCCTTTGATCTGTAGACCACTCGGACTTTCTAAAAATTGCTCGTTTCCTATTGTTGCAAGCATTTTGTGCGGTTACCCACTAGGTGCTAAGTATTGTGTTGATTTATACGCTATGGATTACATAGAAAAAGAGGAGTATGAAAGACTATTGAACATCGCATCTAATGTTGGTCCATTATTTCTAATTGGATCTGTAGCCGGAATTTTATTAAAAAATATATCACTAGGTTATATTTTACTTATTGGGAATTACCTGTCCATTCTGTTCATAGGACTTGTAACCAAAAAAAAGAGAACCAATATTAAATTAAGTTCTCCAACATATTCTAAATATGAAACAGTGAATTTTGGCACCTCAATAAAAAATGCAGTTCAAAATGGAATAAATACTACATTATCTATTGGAGGTTTTATCGTAATTTTTTCTGTTGTAATTTCTCTAGTTAAAAACAATAATTATTTTTATATTATATTTAAGCAATTAGAAACTTTTTTAACCTTACCTAATGGGACCTTATACTGTTTATTTTTAGGAAGCATAGAAATGACAAATGGTTGTAACATTATATCTACACTTTCTCTTCCTCTTTCACTTAAATTAAGTATAATAAGCTTCTTATGTTCATTTTCTGGTCTTGCTGTAATTGTTCAAGTTAGTTCCTTTGTTAGTGAAACTAAAATTAATTATAATAAATATATTTTTTTTAAGATAATTCAAGGAATCTTTAGCTTTGCTACAACTTATGTATTATTTAAATTATTACCTACAAGTATATACACATCTAAGCTTATGTCAAATTCTTTTTCATGTGTATATACATATTTACAACCACTATTAATAATAATTGCATTAACAGTTTTACTTATTATTCTTAATAAGATTTCTAAACTACTTTTTCATGCTGCGTAATTCTTTGACATTGTCTTTTATAACCTCACATGCATTAGATAAATTAGAATCTATTTCTTTTGCAGCTGATTCGAAACTCTCTTGTAGATTTTTTATTAACCTTATTTTTTGTTCTTCTATTTCGTTATCTAATTGAGTTAATATCTCATCTGAATAGTCTCTTGAACCTAATCTTATAGCCTTAGCATCTCGTTGTGCTGAGGCTATGATTTCTTGAGCTCTGACTTTTGCTTCCTTCACAATATCATGATTTTCAACATTTTGCCTCATCATTGTCATAGTTTCTTTTCGAACTGAATCATATTCCTTTTTAGCTTCATTTAATATTCTTTCTCTTTCATTCATAACCCATTCAGCTTTTTTAAATTGATCTGGCAAATAATTGATTATTTGATCAACAACTTCAATAATTTCTCTTTTATCAATCATAACTTTACCACTCATTGGCACCTTGGGTGAATTTTCCACCAAATCTTGCAAATACTCTAATAGCTCTATAATATTTACATCCATTTTCTCCATAAAAACACTCCTTAGATATTTATTCTAGATATTATATCTGAGACAATCTCACTTGGAACAAGTCCTTCAATATTTCCACCAAATTTTGCCACTTGTTTAACACACGAAGAACTTATATGTAGATTTTTAGAAGATGACATCATACATACAGTTTCAATATTAGAATCTAATTCACTATTCATAAATGCCATTTGCAACTCATATTCAAAATCAAAAGTAGTTCTTAGTCCCTTTAAAATTATATTGGTATTACATTCTTTCAAAAAATTTACTAAAAGTCCATCAAAACTTCTAACTTCAACATTCTCTATATCTCTTGTAACTTTTTTTATTAATTCAACTCTTTGATCAATTTCAAAAAGATACTTCTTATCCACATTAACTAATACAGCTACTATAACCTTATCAAAAACCTTTGCTCCTCGCCTTATGATATCAAGATGACCATTAGTTATAGGATCAAAACTTCCTGGATATACTGCAATTTTCATTATTATTTCTCCTCATATTTGTAATAGCATACGGTAGTATTTCCGTATTTTTTGCTCTTAGTTAATTTTATATCTACATATCCTTCATATATACCTTCTATAGTATCTATTTTGGTAACTATTATTCCATCTTTATTTAACAATTCATTTTCCTTGACAATTTTCATAGCTTCTGGAATCATTTCCTTGCAATAAGGTGGATCTATAAATATTATATCAAACATCTTTCCTTTACTTGCCAATTGTTTAAGCCCTGCATACGCATCAGTCTTTATTGGAAAACAAAAATCCTGAAATTTAAGATTTTCCACATTTTGCTTTAATAAAGGAAAAGTTACATCACTTTTATCAAATAAATAAACTTCGCTTGCACCTCTACTCGCAGCTTCTAACCCTAAGCTTCCTGTTCCTGAAAAGACATCAACAACAACTGCCTCTTGTATATATGATTGAATTGAGCTAAACATAGCTTCTTTAACTCTATCTAGTGTAGGTCTTGTTTCCATTGTTGCTGGAGGCATTAATTTATGCCCTCTTGCTTTTCCTGCTATTATTCTCAAAATTTTATTCCTCCCTCAGTCATATAAATTGAAATAATGAGTCAAAGATATCATATATATATTTTGTGTACTAATAAGAAAATATGTTTTCTTATTAGTACACTCACCCTATTATTAGATTAACCTCATCAAGTGATTTAACACTAAATAAACCCGCATATTGACTTATTAATTTTTTAATATGCCTAATTGTATATATTTTATATATTAACATATATACATATATAATTTCAAATTAATTAAAACAAATATATTTACTGCTTTTCTCCAAATTTTTTCCAAGTTCATTTATCATTTCTTTATTTAAATCTGTTTGATTTTTTAAAATATTATTTGCTTCAAGTTTAGCGCATCTTAAAATTTTTATATCATCATATAAATTTGCAAGTATAAAGCCCTCATCACCGCTTTGTTTTCGCCCGAACATTTCACCCGCACCTCTAAGTTCTAAATCCTTTTCTGATATTAAAAAACCATCACTGCATTCTGTCATTATTTGCATTCTCTTTTTAGTGGTATTACTTTTAGCCTTTGCTATTAATACACAATAAGATGAATATTCACCTCTTCCCACTCGTCCTCTTAACTGATGCAACTGAGAAAGACCAAATCTCTCTGCATTTTCTACAATCATAACAGAAGCATTAAGGACATTAACTCCAACCTCAATTACAGTAGTTGAAATTAAAACATTAAATTCATTATTCTTAAATCTCTTTATTATTTCGTCTTTTTCCGATCCTTTCATCTTTCCATGAAGAATTTCAACTTTTAGATCCTTAAAAACCCCATTAGTAACTTTATTATATACAGTTTCAACTGAATTTAATTCGTCCTTTTCATCTTCTTCAATAAGCGGACAAACAATATACACTTGTCTTCCTTGTTTTATTTCATCATGAGCCAATTCATAACCTATATCTCTTTGTGAATCTGTATAAAATCTAGTATCTATTTTCTTTCTGCCTGGTGGCAATTCGTCAATTATAGAAACATCTAAATCAGAATAAAGATATAAAGCCAGCGTTCGAGGAATTGGTGTTGCTGTCATAACCAAACAGTCTGCCCTTCTTCCTTTATTTATAAGCTTACTTCTTTGTTCTACACCAAATCTATGTTGCTCATCAGTCACTATTAACCCAAGTTTTACAAACTCCACATCATCTTGAAAAAGTGCATGGGTTCCTATTACCAAAATAGGTTTAGCTATTTTTATTCTCTCTTTAATTCTTTGCTTTTCTTTCGAAGTTGTTGTGCCTGTTAACAATTCTATTTCTATATTAAAATCTCTAAATACCTTTTTAGCTTCTTCAAAATGTTGGCTTGCAAGAATTTCTGTTGGTGCCATAAATGCGCATTGGTATCCATTCTTAATAACATTAAAAATAGCTATTAATGCAACTATTGTTTTTCCACTTCCAACATCTCCTTGAATCAATCTATTCATAGAATAATTTGATTTTTGATCTCTTAAAATTTCACGAACCACTCTAGTCTGAGCATTAGTAAGTGGAAACGGCAGTCTTTCTTTAAACTGGCTAAATTCCTCTGACCATTCAAAAAATATCCCATTAGTATTTTTTTTAATTTTATATTTTAAAAGTAGTAATTTTAGCGAATATGTAAATAGCTCTTGAAACTTTAATCTTATTTTAGCCTTTTCTAGCATTTCTTTATTTTCTGGGAAATGTATACTTCTTATAGCATCATTTAAAGAAATCAAAGAATACTTATCTACTATGTCATTAGACAAATTTTCTTTAACCGCCATATGTGATAAAATTTCATTAATCAATTTCTCAAATAATTTATTACTTATATCTGCTTTCAATGGATACTTAGGTAAAATTTCACTAGATAATGCCTCTTCACAAGTAATTATTGGATTAACTACTTCTAACATATTCCCTATTCTTTTAAATTTCCCCATTAAGTTATATATTTTTCCTTGCACGAAAGAATTTTTTACATATCTTTGATTAAACCATTTCCCTGATACTTTGTACCCATTATAATTAAATTCTATTGTTGTCAATAATTTTCCAGTCTTAGTTTTAACGTCACTTTTAAATCTAACAACTTCACATTTTAAAATTTGTTTTTCTTCCCCTGTTATACCTTCAAACTCTACATTTCCATCTATAAACTCATAATCTCTTGGAAAATATAATAAAATGTCTAATATATTAAAAATTCCACATCTATTTAATTTTTCGGTAACTTTTGGGCCTACCCCTTTTAAAGCAGAAATATTACTGTATATATCCAAAGTTTTATCTCCTTCCCAAAATAATAAAAGCACCTATTATAGGCGCTTTTATTATTATTTTATTCTACTGACATTAAAAAATAGTAAAGAGGTTGATTTCCCTTATAAAATTGAATATCCAAATCTTCGTATTTATCTTTTAATTCTAATTCAAATTCATTAGCCTCTTCAACACTTACTTCTTCACCATAATATATTGTAATAAGTTCGCATTCATCATCTATCATTTTTTCTAGCACTTTGATTGCAACTATTTTCTTATCTTCGCCTACTTCTTTTATTTTTCCTTCTACGAGTCCTAACATATTGCCTTCTTTAATATCTATACCATCAATTTCAGTATCACGAACTGCATAAGTTACTGAGCCTGTTTTTACTTCTTGAATAGTATCTTTTAAATTATTAAAATTATCATCTACTTCTGAATCCAAATTAAACATAGTAGCACATACTATTCCTTGAGGAATAGTTGTTGTTGGAACTACTCTTATATCTTTATCAGATATTTCTGCCGCTTGATTAGCTGCCATAATTATGTTTTTATTATTAGGCATAATAAAAATATGTTCAGCATTTATCTTATTAATAGCATCTAAAATATCTTGAGTAGATGGATTCATAGTTTGCCCACCTTCAATAACATAATCAATTCCTAAATCCTTAAATATATTTGAAATCCCATCACCCATAGCTACTGTTACAAATCCATATTTTTTAATTTCTTCTTCTGAATTTTCAGCTTCTACGTGAGCAGTCGCTGCTTCTTTATCTTTAGCATTAACTAAAATTTCTCTATGTTCTTCCCTCATATTATCAATTTTAATTTTTGATAATTCACCTATTTTTACAGCTTTTGACAATACTAACCCTGGATCATTTGTATGTATATGAACTTTAATAACATCATCGTATCCAACAACAATCATTGAATCACCAAGAGTTTCTATTTCACCTTGGAATTTTTTTGCAAACTTAGCATCTCCAAGTATTATAAATTCTGTACAATAACCAAACTTAATATCAATTTCTTCAGTATCTTTAGCTAAAGTATTATTAGATGAATTAGCTGTTAAATCACTTATTTCTGCTTGGATTTCATCTTTTAACGCTTCAAACATACCTTGAAGTATAATATACAAACCCATTCCACCAGAATCAACAACTTTAGCTTTTTTTAGTGCTGGTAACAATTCTGGAGTTCTATCTAACATCTCTTTGGCTTCGATGGTTATTTCTTCCATAAAATGTTTCATATCTTTTGCATTAGATATAACCGCTGCTTCTGCTGCTGCTCTAATTACTGAAAGTATAGTTCCTTCTGTTGGTCTCATTACTGCTTTATATGCAGATTTTGATCCTTCTTGAACTGCAATCGCAAACTCAGTAACATTTACTTCTTTTTTTCCTTCTAACCCTTTAGAAATACCTCTAAGTATTTGAGATAATATAACACCAGAATTTCCTCTAGCTCCCATTAAAGCGCCCTTAGCTAACTTTTTAGATATTTCTCCTATAGAATCAGTATTTATATTTTCAATTTCCTTTACTGCTGCTTTAAATGTCATCGACATGTTAGTTCCTGTATCTCCGTCTGGTACTGGGAATACATTTAGTGCATTTACAAAATCACTTTGTTCTAACAGTCTATTACTAGCATTTACAACCATGTTATAAAAATCACGGCCGTTAATTTTTGTATATTCCATTTAGTTTTAACCTCCTAAACTCTAACCGCTTGCACATTTACTGTTATAGATGAAACCTTAAGTCCTGTATAATTTTCAACACTATAACGAACTTTTTGAATTATATTATTAGATATTACTGATATCTTAGTTCCATATTCAACCATAACAAATAATTCTATTTGCAATTTATCTTCACCTGTTAATTCTATTTTTACACCTTTGCTTAAATTTTCGATCCCCATAAGTTGCCAAAGTCCTTCGCCAGCATTTCTTGAAACCATGCCAACAACTCCATAGCATTCCATTGTTGATAATCCAACAATCTTTGCTAAAACTTCTTCTGAATAATTTATATTACCATTTTCATTTGAAAATCCAACCATTCATATTCCTCCTAAACTCTTCTTATCCTATCTCTATATTTTATATTAGAACTATATTTTATTCAAGTATGGACGAAATATATATTATAAATAATATTTTTTCCATAATAATTAACATTTTCTCTTGCCTATAATATTTTCCTATGTTATAATTTATTCTGTCCTATTGAAGATGATTATCTTTGCAATATAAGGAGGTGTTTTCTAATGGCAAGAAGATGCGAAATTTGTGATAAGGGTGTTGTAGCTGGAGTTAGCTATAGCCATTCACATCGTCAATCAAAGAGAACTTGGGCTCCTAACATAAAGAAAGTAAAAGCTTTAGTTAACGGAACACCAAAAACTGTTCATGTATGTACAAGATGCCTTAGATCTGGAAAGGTTCAAAGAGCAATATAAGTTCATAATAAAAAATGCAATTGTTATCCCAATTGCATTTTTTATTTTTAGATTTTTTTGCATTTAAGGCATATGGAATGATATATTTCATATATGCTTCAAAGGTAAATTTATAATATGCCTTATGTACTCTAGTTTTTTCTTCTAAAAAATTTTATTATATTTGATAAAAATTTTGGTAATTTAAATGCTATTATTTTCATAATCCCATCTCCTAAACATTAATAATATAAAACTCTCTTAAAACTATAATTGTCTTATTATAATAATATTCAGTTTCCAAGTAAAATATTTCAACTTTATCAAAAAATCTTCAATAAAAATAAGCAAATTTTCCTGTAACATACTGTTTAGAAAAACTTACTTATTTTAATGTAATTCAAACTAAATAAGATTTTTGCATTATATTTTAGTCTCTTGAATGAAGAATTAGTAATTCACCTGAATCATACCTAATTTCTATCGGAGAATCAACAAATTCATTGCATATAGCTCTTGGTTCTAACAAGTTCATATCATAACTTTCCAATTTATATTTGCCACCTTTAATTTCTAAATTAGCCACCTTATCACTTAGAGCATGAAAAGATATAGTTTCTCCACACTTTCCTCGTAATGTCATTTTACGTTTGCCAAGATAAAGTTTATTATTATCATCTATTATTTTTAAAATTATACCCTTTTTCTTAGCAGTTAAAAGAAGCCCTATATTTCCAAGCGTATGATCTATCCTAGATCCAGTTGCTCCAAATAAATATATTTTTTCAGCTCCTCTTTTAATAGCTTCAATTATTGCAATTTCAGTATCTGTATAATCTTTTTCTGGCGGAAACTCCAAAACTTCTTTTATTTGCAGTTTGGCAGTATCTAAAATTTGTTTATTAGCCGAGTCAAAATCACCTAAAAGCAAATCAGGAATAATATTATAATCATATAAACATTCACATCCCTTATCAGCTGCTATTATAAAATCTACTTTCTTAAGATAATTCTTTAATAGCTTTTCTGACGGTGGTGTTCCTCCACTTATAATTGCTACAATCAATATTTTACCCCCTTAAAGCTTTTATATTTTCACTGACTTCTCCTCCATTAAATACAGCTGAACCTGCAACAATTACATTTGCGCCAGCTTCTATAACTTCTTTTACATTAGATTGGTCTATTCCTCCATCAACTTCGATTAACAAAGATGGATTAACTTCATTGCTAATTTCCTTTAATTCTTTAATTTTATTTAAACAATATGGTATGAATTTTTGCCCTCCAAATCCAGGATTTACAGTCATTATTAATACCATATCTAAGCTTGGTATTAAATTTTTTAATACACTTATTGGAGTACCTGGATTTAACGAAATTGCTGCTTTTTTCCCTTTTGATTTAATATAATTGATGGTTCTATCTATATGTTTATCAGCTTCATAGTGCACAGTAATTATATCTGCTCCAGCTTCTATAAAATTATCTATGTAATTTGATGGATTGTTTATCATTAAATGAACATCAAATGTCTTATTTGTTCTGTTTCTTATTGATTTAATTACAGGCAACCCTAGTGATATGTTAGGTACAAATGATCCATCCATTACATCTATATGAATAAAATCTGCGCCTCCCTTATCTATTCTTTCTATGTCCTCTCCTAATTTTGAAAAATCTGCTGATAATATTGATGGTGCAATCTTTACCATTTGTTTTTTTCCTCCTCCATTATTTCCTCTAATGTTTTTATATAAAAATTATATCTATATTTATTAATTTTGTCATCTTCCATTGCTGTCTTTAGTGCACAGCTTGGTTCTTTATAATGTAGACATCCTCTGAACTTACACTTATCATTATATTCACTAAATTCAGGGAAACAATATTTCAAAGATTTCTTATCCATCAAATCTTTGATTTCCAAAGTAGAAAAGCCCGGTGTATCTACAATAAAACCATCTGCAACTTCTATAAGTTCGCTATGTCTTGTCGTATGTTTACCTCTCCCAATCTTTTCGCTAATTTTGCCTGTTTCCATATGTTCTTTATTTGAAAGTTTATTGATTAATGTTGATTTTCCCGCTCCAGATGGACCACAAAAAACAGTTGTATTTCCTTTAATTTTTTCTTTTAATATTTCAATTCCAATTCCAGCTTTGGCATTTATATAAAGAACTTCATAACCTATATCATTTATTCTCTTCTTTATTTCTTCACGTTCTTCCTCTGATACTAAATCTATTTTATTTAAACATACTACAACTTCAATATTATTATATTCACATAAAATTAAAAACTTATTTAATAAATCAAAATTTATATCTGGATTCTTAACTGCAAAAACAATAAATGCTAAAGAAACATTTGCAACTGTTGGCCTAATTAATTCAGACTTTCTTTTATGTATTTCTTCAATAACACCTTTTCCATTCTCGATTTTAATAGTAACATTATCGCCTACCATAGGTTTTATATCTATATGCCTAAACTTACCTCTAGCCTTGCACTCTATTATACCTTCTTCTGTTTTAATATAATAGAAACCTCCTATACCTTTTATTATTTTGCCATTCATATTTTCCCTCCATAATCATATATGTTTTATATATTCTAATAAATAAACTAATAATATACTTCTTCACTTTATATAGCTTTAACTTAGCAAATTAATTCAATTTTCTATTCTATATCATACTATTTTTTTATTTTACTTAATAAAAATTGAATCCTATCTTAAATATAATTTTATTATAAAAGGAGAGGTTTTTTTTATCAACCTCTCCTCATATTTTATTATTACATTTTCCGATTTGATGTCTTATTTTTTATCATTACTTTAATTGTTAGTTGTGTTGTTAAATGGGCTTGTTGTACTTCCCGTTCCTTGAGTAGTTTTTGTACTTGGTGACGTTTCAGCACCTGGAGTTGTTCCTTTGCCTTGTGTAGTTCCTGGCGTTGTCGTTGTATTTTTATCCGTAGTTCCTGGTGTCTTCTGAGTTCCTGGTGTAGTTGCATCTGTAGGTGGTTCTTGTTTTGCTACATATTTTCCCACTTCTATAGTAACTGGAGTGCCTTGTTCAACTTTGGAACCTTCAATTGTTTGACTTAACACCTTACCATTTTCATTTTGATTTTGCGTTTCTACTTCTTTAACAACAGCTTTTAACTTAGCATCAGCCAATCGGCTCTTGGCTACTTCAACATCTAATCCCTTTAAATTAGGTACTGTTGTAAGCTTAATTTCTGGCCCCTTACTTACTATAAGAGTTACTTTAGTTTTTGAATTAATTTCAGCATCTTTTTTTGGTGTATGATCCATTATTTGTCCCTTTGGCACATCATCACTAAAAGCTTCAGTAACTGTTATAGCACTCTCTTCAATACCATAAGATTTTAAAATAACCTTTGCTCTATCTAAGTCACTATCTTCTAAATCTGGCATTTTAGTTCCTTTGGGACCAGAGCTAACAATTACTCTAACTTCACTTTTTTCTTTAACCATAGTATCTGCCTTTGGATTCATTTCAAGAATAGTTCCTTCTGGTGCATCATTAACATCTTTATCAGCTTCTACAAAAACTAGATTTAAAGCTTCAAGTTCTTTCTTGGCATCATCTACATTTTTACCAACTACATCCGGTATTTTAACTTCTTTAGTAGTCGCCGTAACTGAACCATCTGCCATTTTAAAGGCTGCAACACCTAACCCAGCCAATAATAAAACTAAAATTACACCTATTCCAATTTTTATTATTTTACTCTTATTTATTAATCCTGTTTTGTCGTCATCATCATCTTCATAATAGTCATCATCTTCATCTTCGTAATCTTCGTCCTTAATGCTATTGTTTTGTTTAGATATTTGTTGTGTTACTGCTGACATTATAATTGTATGATCATCATCATCTTCTTTTGTGTCTATTCTTGCATTAGGATCATCTTTTATTTTTTGGAGATCTGAAATCATTTCTTTAGCTGTTTGGTATCTTCTAATAGGTTCTTTCTCCATAGCCTTTAAAATTAATTGATTTAAACTATCAGGAACCTTCGAATTAATATTTTTAGGTGGTATAACTTCTTCTTGAAGATGTTTTAATGCTATAGTTACAGCTGTATCTGCTTGAAATGGAAGTGTCCCTGTAACCATTTCATATAATACTACTCCTAATGAATATAAATCTGTTCTGCAATCAATGAAACTTCCTTTAGCTTGTTCTGGAGATAAGTAATGAGCTGATCCCATTATTGTACTGGTATTTGTAATAGTCTCAGAACTTGCTGATTTTGCTATTCCAAAATCAGTTACCTTCATAATTCCATCTTCCGTTACAAGAATATTTTGTGGTTTAACATCTCTATGGATTATATTATTTCTATGGGCACAATCTAATGCTCTAGCAATTTGCATAGCAACAGATATTGCTGTTTCGTAATTCATCTTGCCAACTTGCTTTATAATATCCTTTAACGTCTTACCTTTAACATATTCCATTACAATGTAATTTATACTATCTTGAGTTCCAACATCAAGTATATTTACTATATTGTTATCAGATAAAGTTGCGATGGCAGTTGCTTCTCCTTTAAATTTTTCAACGATGTCAGGATTATTACAAAATTCTTTTTTTAGAATCTTAACTGCAACAAATCTATTAAGCTTATTACATCTTGCTTTAAATACTTCTGACATTCCACCTTCACCTATTTTTTCCAACAACTCGTATCTGTTTCCAAGTACAATTCCATCCATACTATATATCTCCTCCAAACAACAATACTGTTATATTATCTCTGCCACCATTTTCTTTTGCTAAGGCTACTAAGTTATTAGTACTCTTCATATAATCTTGTTCTTCAGTGACAACTTGCAGAATCTCTTCCTTAGTTAACTCATTCGTCAATCCATCTGAACACAATATGTATAACTCATATTCATTATTCTCTAACTCAAATACATCTACACTTACAGTACTACTAGTACCTAAAGCTCTTGTGATAATATTCTTTTTCGGATGATTTTGAGCTTCTTCTTCACTTATACTTCCACTATCAACAAGCTCTTGTACTAAAGAATGATCTTTAGTAATTTTTTTTATTTCATTATTTCTTATTGCAAAACAACAGCTATCACCTACATTGGCAATATGTATAAAACTCTTAGTAATAAAACAAACTGTAACCGTTGTTCCCATTCCATTTAAATTCTCATTAGTATTAGAAAAATTAAATATATCTCTATTAACTTTTTTAATAGCTTCTTCAATCAAATCTTTTGCATTGGAGGAAGAAAATTTTTCATCTACATAGCTAACAATTTGTTCTGCAGCCATTTGGCTTGCAACTTCCCCTGCATTATGTCCACCCATTCCATCTGCTACTACATAAATCTTAAATTCTTCCTTCTCTAAATAAGAAGCAAAATCTTCATTTAATGTGCGTTTCAATCCAACATCACTTACTAAGCCTACCATTTTATTCTTCCCTCATTTCTTGGGTTTCCATATAACTTCTTCTAAGTTGTCCACATGCTGCATTAATATCACTTCCCATTTCACGTCTTGTAGTAACTTCTATCCCGTAACTTTTCAATATTTCGGAAAAATCATCTATGGATTTCTTTGATGATCTTTTATAGGTATTTTCCTTTATTTCATTTACAGGTATTAAATTCACATGGCAAAGCATTCCTTTTAATAACTTTCCTAATGCCTTTGCATCTTCTCTGCTATCATTTACTTCCTTTACTAGTGCATATTCAAATGTAATTCTTCTATTAGTTTTGTTAATATAATGTCTGCATGCTTCTAAGATTTGATCAATGCTATACTTATTTGCTACAGGCATAATCTCTTTTCTTTTTTCATCACTAAATGCATGTAAAGAAATAGCAAGTGTTATGCTATATTCTTTATCTGCTAATTCATATATCTTTGGTACAATTCCACAAGTAGACAATGTTATATGTCTTTGCCCAATATTCAATCCATATTCTGCTGAAACTACTTCTAAAAACTTAACAACATTTTCATAATTATCTAAAGGTTCTCCACTTCCCATAAGTACTATATTTGATATTCTTTCATCAATATGGTTTTGAACTACAAGAACCTGAGATAAAATTTCTCCAGTTGTTAAATTTCTAATGCGCCCTTCTAACGTCGATGCACAAAATTTACAACCCATTCTACAACCAACCTGAGTAGATATGCATATAGAATTTCCATGTTTATACCTCATAAGCACCGATTCAATTAAATTTCCATCCTTAAATCCAAGCAAAAACTTTTCAGTTCCATCGATATCAGATTTATAAACTTCTATTATTTTAGGTAAATCAATAATAAAATTTTCATTTAATTTGGATATTAATGATTTAGGTATATTTCTCATATTATCAAATTGATTTATGCCTTTATAAATCCAAGATAATATTTGTTTTCCTCTAAATTCACTCTCACCATTTTCTTTCATCCATACTTTAAGTTCTTCTAAGGTATAATTTAGTAAATTGTCCATTTATTCACCTACTATTATCTTTTTTCTAACTTTGCCACAAAAAATCCATCCATACTTTCATTTGGCAGAATAGTTAAAGATCCATTTCTATTGTATACTAAGTTATCTTGCTTACCAATAAAGATTTTCTTCACAGTACAATCTTTATGCCTACTCACAAACCACTCAATATTTTCTTCATTTTCTTCTTTATTTAAAGTACAAGTTGAATATATCATTATTCCACCATCTTTTAAATACATCCATGCATTTTCCATTATATCTCTTTGAATCGGTATAATTTCTCTCAAATCAGTTCTTGTCTTATTCCATTTTATTTCTGGTTTCTTTCTTATTATGCCAATACCTGAGCAGGGAACATCTATTAAAATTCTATCACTAGATGCTATTAATTCTGAATTTAATTTAGTCGCATCATTTGTATTTAATTCAACATTAGTTATTCTTAATCTTTCGCAGTTTTCTTGTATTAATCCAAGCTTCGGCTCATGAATATCAAAAGCTAATACTTTTCCAGTGTTTTGAAGTATTTCAGCTATATGAGTAGTTTTTCCACCTGGTGCACTACATAAATCTAAAACTGTCATTCCTTCTTCTAATTCTAATAAAGGAGCTATAATCATTGCACTTTCATCTTGAACTGTAATTTTTCCTTCGTTGAAAAGAGGATTATTCTCTATAGATTTTCCACCCTTAATTGAAATCGCTTCTGGGCAGATAGCACCTTCTTCAATTTCATATCCAAGCTCTTCTAAGTTTTCAAAAACTTCATCATAATCCGCTGTTATTCCATTTACCCTTACGCTAACTTGTGGAATTACGTTTAATCCTGACATTATTTTCTTTGATAAATTTTCTCCATATTGCTTTATTAAAAGTCTTATCATCCAAGGTTCAAATGAAAATTTATATGCATACTCATCAATTTTATTTCCTAAAACCTCAATATCATCTGGATTCTTAGTAAAGCTTCTAAGTATACCATTTACTAATTTCGAATCATTTTCTGATATTTCTTTTGCTTCTTCTACAGCTTCGTTACAAGCCGCATAACTTGGTATTTTATCTAAAAAATTCATTTGATATATCGCTACTCTTAAGATATTTAAAATATCTTTGTTCATTAATTTAATGTCTTTTACAAAGTTTGAAATTATAATATCTAAAGTTTTCTTTCTTCTTAAAACTCCATATACAATTTCAGTTAATAATGCCTTATCTTTTTCGCTAAGTTCTACTTCGTTTAATTCCTTTGAAAGTATTATATTAGAATATGCTCCTTCATTTATAACTCTACCTAATATCTTTACTGCTAATTTTCTACAATTCATACGCTACCTCTTTTTCAATCGTCTCTATTGCTTAAGGCAATGAGTCTTATTAGTTGTGATACTGCCATTAATGTTGCAGCTACATACGTCATTGCTGCTGCATCTAAAACTTTTTGTGCATTCTTAGTTTCATCCCCATATAGTATTCCTCTTGATTTCAATATATTCAAAGCTCTAGTGGATGCATCGAATTCAACAGGTAATGTTATTAACTGAAATACTACTACTGCTGAAAATAAAATAATTCCAAGCATTGTAAGTCCTTTAAATCCTAATAATAACCCTATAAAGAATAATATCCAAGATATACTTGAACTAACATTTACTACAGGTACTATTGAGTTCCTTATAGTTAATGGTTTATACTTTTCTTTGTGCTGAAGTGCATGCCCAACTTCATGAGCAGCTATTCCTGCTGAAGATATAGATCCTCCCGAATATACCTCTGGTGATAATCGTAATATTCTACTAGAAGGATCATAATGATCACCAAGTTTAGAATTTATGACTTCTATTCTAACATTGAAAAGCCCCGCTTCATCTAACATCATCCTTGCAATTTCTTTTCCAGTATAACCTTTCATAGTCCTAACTTGATTGTATTTATTATACGTACTGCTAATTTTAATTTGAGCCCAAAATGAAATTATCATTGCTGGAATTAATATTATCATTGTCGGATCAAAAATTGAATAAAAAGGCATTTTCATCCCTCCATTATCCTAAAACTATATTTTTTTCTATATTATGCCCATTTATATATTGTTCGATAGTTAATGGCTTACCATTAGGAAACTGTACTTTTTTTATAAGAAGTACCTTCTCCTTGCATGCAACTTTTACCCCGCTTTTATTTACATCTAAAATTGTTCCTGGTTTCACTGATATCTTTTCTTCTAAAACTTCTGTTTCGTATATCTTCATTCTTTCGCCCTTATAATCAGTATACGCAATAGGCCAAGGGTTTAATCCTCTTACTAGATTATGAATTTCCCTAGAACTCATATCCCAATTTATATTAGCAAGTTCCTTATCTAACATTTTAGCATAGAAAGTTTCATTAGACTGTTTTTGTAGAACTATTTTTTCTTTGACAATTCCTTCTATACTTTTTATTAAAAGGTCTGCTCCTCTTACCATTAATATATCATGTAATTCTCCACTTGTCATATTATTAGTAATTTTAACTTCATCTTTAAGAATCATATCACCTGTATCAAGACCTATATCCATGAGCATTGTTGTATTTCCAGTAACTTTTTCACCATTTATTATTGACCAATTTATAGGCGCTGCACCTCTATACATTGGCAGTAATGATGCATGAAGATTTATACATCCATGCTTAGGTATATCAAGAACTTCTTTAGTTAAAATTTGTCCAAAAGCTACTACTATAATAAAATCAGGTTTTAAATCTTTTAGATTTTGAATTAACTCTAAGTCATTTTTAAGCTTTATAGGTTGATATATTGGAATTCCATGTTTTAAGGCTTCTTCTTTAACTGCTGAATAAGCCATTTTCTTGCCTCTGCCCTTTGGTTTATCTGGCTGAGTTAATACAGCAGTAACATTATATTCTTCAATTAATTTTTTTAAAGAAGGAACTGCAAAATCAGGAGTACCCATAAATACTATATTCATTCTATTTTCTCCTGTCATTATTTATTTTTTACTCTGTCAATAAATAAAGTTCCATTTAAGTGGTCATATTCATGTAAAATAGCTCTTGCAAGTAATTCTTCTGCTTCTATTTCGAATTCTTCACCTTTTTCATTTAAAGCTCTTGCTCTAACATAGTTTGGTCTCATAACTTCTTCTGTTTCTCCTGGTAAACTTAAGCAGCCTTCTTCATCTATTTGTGAACCTTTTGTTTCTATTATTTCAGGATTTATAAATACTAATGGACCTTCTCCAATATCTATAACAAATAATCTCTTTAATACTCCAACTTGTGGTGCTGCAAGACCAACTCCATCTGCATCATACATTGTTTCTTTCATATCTTCAATTAAAGTTAATAATCTGTTATCTATTTCTTCAACTTCTCTACATTTCTTTCTTAATACGTCGTCTCCAAATTTTCTTATATTTCTTAATGCCATATTTGCATCCCCCTAAGTCATATTATTAGGATTAATATCTATACCAATCCTTATTTCATTATATACACTCTTATTTAATAGATAAAGTGTATCTTTCACTTTTTCACTAAAATCATCATCAAAGTTTCCTTTTATAATAATTTGCCATCTATAATTATCTTTTAATTTAGTAATAATACAAGGAACTGGTCCTAATATTGTTAAGTCTTCTACTATTAATTTTTTCAAATTAGCTTCTAAAGTATACATAAATTTTTTTAATTTTTCTTCAAATTTCGATGATCCGTTAATTAATAATATTTTACCAAAAGGAGGATTTTCCATCAACCTTCTAATGTTTATTTCTTCTTTAAATAGTCCTTCATAATTTTCTTCTTTAGCATATTTCAAACTATAATGCTCAGGTGTATAACTTTGGACGATTACTGTTCCTTCATCTTCACCTCTACCTGCTCTTCCTGCAACTTGAGTTATTATTTGATATGTCCTTTCAGCTGCTCTGTAATCAGGCAAATTAAGTGACATATCCGCTGCTAAAACCCCTACTAAAGTAACTTTTTTAAAATCTAACCCTTTTGAAACCATTTGAGTTCCTATTAAAATATCTGCTTCTCCATTTTTGAAAGAATTATAAATAGACTCATGAGAATTTTTATGTCTAGTCGTATCTACATCCATTCTCAGCACTTTCGCCTTCGGAAAATATTTTTTTACTTCTAGCTCTACCCGCTCTGTTCCTGCTCCAAAAAATTTAACATATTTACTATGACATTCTGGACACTCTTTGCTTACCTTTTCTGCTCTTCCACAATAATGGCATATTAAATATCCATTTTTATGATGAGTCATTGAAACATCACATTCTGGGCACTTAAATACATATCCACAGCTTCTGCATGATATAAATGTAGAATAACCTCTTCTATTTAAAAATAAAATCACCTGATTATTGCTTTTTAAAGCTATTTCAATTTGTTCAAAAAGTTCTTTACTAAATAAAGAAAGATTTTTATTTTTTAGTTCCTTACGCATATCTACGATTTTCATTTGAGGCATTTTATTTCCATTAACTCTTTTATGCATTTCAATTAATTTATATTCTTCTTTAAGAGCTTTATAATAACTTTCAATACTTGGAGTTGCTGACCCTAAAACTAACTTGCAATTTTTCAGTTCACATAAGAATTCACTTACTTCTCTTGTATGATATTTAGGGTTATGTTCAGATTTATATGTATTCTCATGTTCTTCGTCAATTATTATAAGCCCGAGATCTTCTAATGGCAAAAATAATGCACTTCTTGCGCCTATAACCAATTTAGCTTTTCCCAACTTTACTCTATACCATTCATCAAATCTTTCACCATCATTTAATTTACTATGAAATAATGCTACATTTTCGCCAAATCTTCCTTTAAACCTTTCAATCATCTGAGGTGTTAATGAAATTTCTGGCACCAATACAATTGCGCTTTTACCTTGGTTTAGTACATCTTGAACCAATCTCATATAAACTTCTGTTTTTCCGGAACCAGTAACACCTTTTATAAGATACTTTAACTCTTTATTATTTAAAATCGTATTTAAACAATTTTCCTGTTCTTCATTTAATAATTTATTATTATTATTTTCATATTTCCGAGTGTTATATCTAAAAACAACTTGTTCTTCTACCATTAAAATATTTTTTTCTATAAGTTTATTTAATGTGTACAAAGAAAACTTACCACTATTAGTAACGTCTGCTTTAGTATAGATACCATTATTATTCAGTATGAAATTATACAGATTTATATAATTTTCCTTTTTTAATTCATCTATATTTATTTCCTTATTAATAGATATTACTTTCTTCTTTTTATTTTTCGAGCCTTTCATAATACCAACTGGAATCATAAGACGAACCGCATCAATGAATTTACAGAGATATTTTCTCCTTAAAAACTGAATCATTTTAATATTATCATCAGTTAAAATAGCTTCATCATCACACAAATCTATAATTTCTTTTACTTTATAAGTGAAATTTATAGATTCATCCTCAAGTAATGAATATACAAATCCTTCTACTGGCTTATTTCTTTGTCCAAAAGGAACCTTGACTCTAAAACCTATATCTATTTTTTCTATAAGTTCATAAGGTATTTTATATGTAAATGGCTTATCTATCTCGACAGCATCATTATTTAAAATTATTTCAGCATACATAATCTTTCCACCTTACGCCCAAATTGATTATTTTCATCACAAAAACTTTAAGGTACATAAAAGAAGATAGTAGACCAAAGATGCGATACATATTTTGTCTTAAGACAAGATACCCCTTGAGGTTATAAGTTCAGCTAAATTCAGTTGAAATATAAAATTCTACCTAAAAAGTTTTACTTTATGTCAGACAAGGAAACAAGTTTTGCTGAAGCAAGACTATTATCAGAACTTTCTCCTTGGAGCTTTTACATTTCATTCTTCGAACTTTCTCACAGTGCAACCTACGATTTTGTGTGAATCACACTTAAGCAGACATCTCAAATCTATGATTTCATAATGGTCGCTTACTCTGTGAGTACTCAGCGAGTAAATACAAGTCTAGCTTTCCTATGCGCAAAATAGGCAACATACTGGTCTATTATTTTTTTGCTTGTGCCTTAAATAGTAATAAAGAAGCGCAAAAGTTCTAGCGCTTCTCAAGTATGATATCAAATAAGTTGCTTGCAATTTTTTCTTTGCTCATCTTATCTAAATGTATTTCTTTATTATTGCTAGATAAGATTATTACTTTATTATCTTCTGAAGCAAAACCAGTATCTGCGGCAGTTATATCATTAGCTACAATATAATCCAAATTCTTTCTTTGAAGCTTAGACATAGCATTTTCTTTTAAATTTTGACTTTCAGCCGCAAAACCAACTAAAATCTGCTTTTCTTTTCTATTTCCAAGTTCCATTAAAATATCATTATCCCTAATAAATTCTACACTCAAATCACCTTCGCCTTTTTTTATTTTTTGAGCACTATAATTTTTAGGTTTGTAATCAGAAACAGCTGCTGATTTAATCACTATATCTGCATTATCAAATCGATTAATAACTTCATTTTTCATTTCTTCATTAGTTGAAACTTTAATAACATTAACATTCTTTGGGACTTCTAAAGCTGTTGGTCCTGATATTAACGTCACATTGGCACCTCTATTTCTTGCTTCCTTTGCTATTGCATACCCCATTTTTCCTGTTGACCTATTGGTAATAAATCTAACCGGATCTATGGGTGCTATTGTAGGTCCTGCGGTTATTATAACGTTCTTATTTAATAAATCTTTTTTTTCATAAAGCTCCATTAAAACTCTATCTACTATAGCCTCTGGACTTTCAAATTTTCCTGCGCCTGTCGTTCCACAAGCTAGTCTTCCTTCAATTGGATCTATAAATTCATATCCAAAAGACTTAAGTTTTTTAATGTTGTCTTGAACTATAGGATTTTCATACATATTTGTATTCATAGCTGGGGCAAACATAACCTTAGCTTTAGTTGCCATTATTGTAGTTGAAAGCATATCATCTGCTATTCCATTCGCAACTTTTCCTATTATATTAGCAGTAGCAGGTGCTACTAAAAACACATCTGCTTTTTCTGCTAAACTTATATGTTGAATTTCCCAAGCCTTTGGTTCTTTGAACATATCACATGTAACCATATTTTGACTTAAAGATTGAAAAGAAAGTGGAGTAACAAATTCAGTAGCTGAGTTTGTCATAATAACATTAACATTAATTCCTTTTTTTACAAGTAAACTTACAATTTCTAGAGCTTTATATACTGCAATTCCTCCACTTACCCCTAATACTACATTTTTTTTCATCTTATTTATGACCTTCTTTTACAATATCATATTCAAGTACATTTTGATCTACTTCATTAATTGCAATTGTTAAAGATTTTTTTGAATTTATTGAAATCTTTGGACTAGAGCCATCAATTATTTGTCTAGCTCTCTTTGATGTTAAAATTACTAACGAATATCTATCCTTTGTTTTTTCTAATAAGTCTACCACTGATGGATTAATCATAGAGTTGTTCATGTATTATTCCCTCCTTAGAATCTAATATACTTTCTTTTATTCTATCTACTCTGCATTTTTCAGCAGATATTATAGCTTCTAATTTTTGCACTGCAATTTCTACTTTATCATTTACCACTGCATAATTATATTTAGAAATATAATTTATTTCTTTATATGCGGATTTGAATCTTTTCATTAAAGACTCAGGGGTTTCGCTTCCTCTATTTATAATTCTTTGTTTTAACTCTTCCATAGATGGAGGAAGTACAAATATAAATACGCCTTCTTCTGTATTTTCTTTAACCTTTAATGCTCCTTGTATATCTATTTCTAAAATAACATCTTTTCCACTTTCTAATATTTCTTCAACATTAGATTTAGGTGTTCCATAGTAGTTATCATATACTTCAGCATACTCAAGAAAATCATTACTTACTATTTTTTCTGTAAATTTTTCTTTTGACATAAAATAATAATTAACACCTTCAACTTCTCCTGTTCTTGGAGTTCGTGTAGTTGCAGATACAGATAAAGCTACATTTTCATTTCTTTCCATGAAGCTTTTACAAATAGTACCCTTTCCTGCACCTGATGGTCCAGATATAATTATTAATAGTCCTCGCCCTTTACCATTCATTATTCATCAACCTCGTCAACTGCTACGTCATCTTTTGTTGCTAATCTATGTGCTACGGTTTCTGGTTGAACCGCTGATAGTATAACGTGATCACTATCTGTTATTATAACTGCTCTAGTTCTTCTTCCATAAGTAGCATCTATTAACATTCCTCTATCTCTTGCTTCTTGAATAATTCTTTTAATAGGTGCTGATTCAGGGCTAACAATTGCAACTAATCTATTAGCAGAAACTATATTCCCAAAACCTATGTTTATTAACTTGATTCCCATTTTAATCCTCCTAATTATTCAATATTTTGAACTTGCTCTCTTATCTTTTCAATTGTATTTTTAACTTCTATCACTTTGTTAGTCATATTTATATCTGTTGATTTAGATGCTATGGTATTCGCTTCTCTATTTATTTCTTGAATTATAAAATCTAATTTCCTTCCAATTGGTTCCTCCAAATCTAAAGTACTTTTGATTTGACTCAAATGACTTCTAAGTCTAGTTATTTCCTCATCTACAGCTGCTTTGTCAGAAAGAATTGCTACTTCTAGTGCTATTCTACTTTCATCAATATCTACTCCTGATAGTAACTCACTCAATCTTTCCTCAAGCTTCTTTTTATAGTTTTTAGGAATATTGTCTGATACTTTTTCAATTTCTTTAACATATAATTCTATCATTTGAACTTTTGCTAAAATATCTTCTTTTAATTTTTCGCCTTCTTTTTTTCTCATTCCGTCCATTAAGTCCAGAGCTGATTCAATCAGTGGAGAAATTTCATTTAGAAGATTATCCAAACTTTCTTCTGGTTCCTCTAATGTAATAACATCTGAAAGTCTAGCTATTTTAGTTATAGATATATCATCTATAACATTTAATTCATTTTGAATTTGTTTTAGACATTCATAATATTCCTTTGCTAACTTAATATTTAAATTGGGTTTACCAGCATTGTTTCCATAGTTTTTATAATTAATAAAAACATCTACTTTTCCTCTATTTAATTTTTTACTAATTATATTTCTAATTTTTTCTTCTAAAGCAAGCATAATTCTAGGCATTCTAATATTTATATCTAAATATCTATGATTTACACTTTTCATTTCTATTGAAAAACATAAATCTTTGCCTTCTTCACTTTGAGCCCTTCCAAAACTAGTCATACTTTTTATCAATTTTACACCTCCTTTAAGTGAGAATCCAAAAAGTGAATGTCCAAATTTTACATTTGGAAACATGAACTTTCTCCTTGGAGCTTTTATATTTGGTTATTCCAACTTACTCAGCGAACGCAGTAAGTCGAGTTTCCTTTATAACAATTAACATTTTAACTAATCATATATTAATTCTATATTTACTGTCAATATTTTGTTCACGAAATATTAACATTTACAAACAATATATAAACTTCTAATTATTTTCATCACATTAAAATAAGATATATGTTTCTATTAGCAATAATTTGAAAACAAAATATAAAATATTCACAGGCAAAGTTATGCTAACCAAAGGCAAGATTTTAGCATCACTTTTGGATTCTCACTTTTTTCGGAATTTCTAAAATTAATATCTAATTTAAAATGTACAATATTTAATTAAAATTTATATATACAAAAAAAATCACTTAACAATCATTTATAATACAATTGTTAAGTAATCTTATAATTGGGATCTTATTTTTTGGCAGGGCGGCGTATCCTGCATCTCTGATTACTAGATTTAGCGCATGAGGAGCCTTTCTCACCTCAAAAATAAGTTTCTCCAATACAAATTACATACTCTTTTTTAATTCGGAGTTTTCGATTTTCATCAACCTTCCTCTGCATATTCTTGCATTCATTTTAGAAAATGTTATAGGATACATTGTTGCAACATATATATATTGATCTTCTAAGTCAATTTCTAATCCCAAAAGTAATATAATATTGTCAAGGATTTTCACAAGTTCAATAGACCCGCCAGCTACTCTTCTATAATCTAAGCCAACATATTCTGGATCTTTTATTATCTTTTCTATAATATCTATTACATTGTCTTTCATTTTTTTGGTGAATTGCCTGCCATGTCTTTTCTTAATGTGGTTTATAACGCCAGGAGAGGCATAAACAGTTCGTGGTAACTCAAGCTCTAGGAGCTCACTAATAGAGATCTTTATTTTACCAACTTTCTTATAAGCCTTATACTCTCTTTTCATAATACCCCTCATTTATATCCTTTCTTTTATTATACACCAAATTTATGTATTTTTCTACTTAGTCAAACAAAAAATTCTTAAAAAGTGTTGATTATATTGCCTTTATATAATTCCAAATTATGTAGTCGCCATTTTATATACCTTAAGGCATATAAAAAATTAACAGATTAGTGTACTAGTCCATTTTCTTTCATATGCCTAAAATCAACACTTTTTATTCTATATTATTAAAGTATTATACAAATCAACCCGCCATTACCTTCATTAATAATTTTTTGCAGTGTTTTTTGAATCTTGACTTGCACATCTTCAGGCATCTTATATAACTTGTTTTGCAATCCTTCCTTCACTAAAACTTCCAAAGATTTTCCAAACATATTACTTTGCCAAAGAAGTGCTGGATCTGTTTCAAATTGATCAAGAAGTCCCTTCACAAGTTCTTCTGATTCCTTTTCAGATCCCATTATAGGGCTTATTTCTGTTTTTATATCACACTTTATAAAATGTAAGCTTGGAGCACTTGCTTTTAACTTAACTCCATATTTATTTCCTTGTTTAACTATTTCAGGTTCTTCAAACTTCATTTCTGCAAGCTGAGGAGCAACCAATCCATATCCACTTTCCTTTACATCCTCTAGGGCATCTTTAACTTTATCGTATTCACATTTTGCATAAGTTAAATCTTTTATTATACCAAGCAAATCACTTTCTGAATTAACGTCTAAATCACATATTTCACTGAGAACTTTATAAAAAATTCCGTCTTTAGGCTTCATGAACACTTTTGCCATGCCTTTTCCCAAATCTACTTCCTTTATTGCAGCAGTTCCCATAAAATCTTCATCTTCAAAATTATTTAAACAATATTTTATATCTCTTACTTTTGAAACATCTTGACTCATGCTCATTATTATGTTGAAAAAATCTTTTTTTAGCCAATGATTACATTCTAATTTTTCTAACCATTCAGGCATATCTATATTGATTTCTTTAATAGGAAATTCTTTAAGTACATGTTTAAATAAATCTTCTATATCTTGTTCTTCCATGTTATAAACATCCATAACTTGTACTGTTACATTGTACTTATCTTCTAATTCTTTTTTTAATATTTTAGTATCTTGAGAATTAGGTTTATTTGTATTAAGAACAACTATAAACGGTTTATTTAAAGATTGTAATTCATATATTACCCTTTCTTCTGCATCTACATAATCATTTCTATCAATTCCTGTTATACTACCATCAGTTGTAACTACAAGGCCTATTGTAGAATGATCTTTTATAACTTTTCTCGTTCCAATTTCAGCTGCATCTTCAAAAGGTATTTCATAATCATACCAAGGCGTATGAACCATTTTATTTTCTTCACCATCTAAATATCCAAGTGCTCCTTTTACAATGTATCCTACACAATCTACCATCCTCACTTTAAATTTAATTTCATCTCCTAAATTTATTTCTATCGCTTCGTTAGGTACAAATTTAGGTTCTGTTGTATGAATATTTTTTCCAGATCCGCTTTGTGGTAATTCATCTTTTGCTCTTTCCTTTTTATAAGTATTATCAATTTTAGGTATAACCATTAGATCCATGAACTTTTTTATAAATGTAGATTTTCCTGTTCTAACTGGACCTACAACACCTACATATATGTCCCCTTGAGTTCTATTCGCTATATCTTTGTATATGTTAAAATCATCCATATATTTCCCTCCTATATTCTTTTTACCAATATATATATATTCATGACAATTTTAAAATATACAACTTACGCTAAATAAAAAAATTCTAAAGTAACTTTAATATAATATTAGATTAAAATTACTTTAGAATCTTATTTTTTATTTTTAAATCTTCTCATTTTTTTGTTTTTTATAATAAATAGTAATATTAGGTTTCTTATTAAGGTTTATTATATCCAAACTTTAAAATATTTCGTTTTTCTTATCTCTCATCATAAGTTCATCAATAATAACTTTAGGATCCTTACCTTCAAATAACCCTTTGTAAAGTCCATCTGTTATAGGCATAGAAATATTAATCTTTTCTTTTAATTGATAGAAAGCCCTACATGCTTTTACGCCTTCAACAACCATACCTACTTCTTTTAACGCCTCATCAACAGACATTCCTTTTCCTATTAAAAAACCTGCTTTTCTATTTCTAGAATGCATTGATGTACAAGTAACTATTAAATCACCCATACCAGTTAGCCCATAAAAGGTTTCTGCTTTTCCACCAAGCGCTATTCCAATTCTAGATATTTCTTTCATACCTCTTGTAAGAAGTGCCGCCTTCGTATTATCACCATATCCAAGACCGTCAATAACACCAGCTGCTAATGCTATTATGTTTTTCACTGCACCACCAATTTCAACACCTATAATATCATCATTAGTATAAATTCTAAAATATGAATTCATAAATAAATCTTGAACATCTGCGGCATATTTCATGTCTTTAGAAGTGCTTACGATTGTAGTTGGAAGCTTCATACTAACTTCTTCTGCATGACTTGGTCCTGATAAAACAACCACAGGATTATCTAATTCTTCTTCAATTACATTGGATAATCTTTTATCACTGTTTTCCTCAATTCCTTTAGCAATTGATATTATTGGTATGTTCTTAGATATTTTTCCCTTTAACGATTTACACATACTTCTGATAACATGGGAAGGTACTGATAATACTACATAATCAGTACCTTCAATTGCTTCTTCAACATTGTCAAAAGCTATTACTTCACTAGGAATTTTTAGATCTTTCATATACTTTCCATTTGTTCTTTTAATATTTATTTCATTAACAACATTTTTGTCTCTGTCGTATATATTAACAATATTATTTTTTTCTGCGAGTAAAACAGCTAAAGCTGTTCCAAAGCTTCCTCCGCCTAGAAAAGTAATTTTACTCATAATTATTCCTTTCTTTGTCTATATTCTATTTGTATTCCTGTTCCCTTAAAATCAAAACTGCTTCTTAATTGATTTTCTAGATATCTTTCATATGAGAAATGTCTAGCACTTTCATCGTTTACGAAGAAAACAAATTTTGGTGGTCTAGTTGCAACTTGAGTTGCATAATATATTTTCATTCTCTTAACTCCAACAGTAGGTGGTTCCTTCATAAGAACTGCTTTACTTATAACATCATTTAATATTCCTGTTGAAATTCTCTTGTTATAATTATCATAACAATATTTAGCCATTTGAAGAACTTTTTGTGTTCTTTGCCCTGTTAATGCAGAAATAAATAAATATTCAGCATAACTTAAGAATTTTAAGTTTGATTGTAATTCCTTTTTAAATTTATCTAATGTCTTATCATCCTTTTCAATAAGATCCCATTTATTAACTATAACCATAATAGCTTTTCTAAGCTCATGAGCATATCCTATGATCTTTTCATCTTGTTCTGTAACACCTTCTGTTGCATCAATCATAAGTATACAAACATCTGCTCTTTCAATTGCTGTATAAGTTCTTATAACACTATATCTTTCAATTTCTTCTTTAACCTTGCTTTTTCTTCTAATCCCAGCTGTATCAACTAAAATAAATTTACCTTCTTCAGTTTCTAAATAACTATCTATTGAATCTCTTGTAGTTCCCGGAATATCTGAAACTATTACTCTTTCTTCACCAAGCAATTTATTTATTAAAGAAGACTTTCCTACATTAGGTTTGCCAATCATAGCTATTCTAATATATTCATCTTCGTCAGTATCATAAATTGATTTATCAAAATATTTTACCACTTCATCAAGCATATCTCCAAGACCTAAACCTTGACCTGCTGATATTGTTATAGGATCACCTATTCCTAAGTTATAAAATTCATATGCATTATTTTCATCTTTTAAATTGTCAACTTTATTAACAACTAAAACTACTGGTTTTTTACTTTTTCTAAGCATAGTTGCAACTTCATTATCTGCAGCAGTTAAGCCTTCTTTTCCGTCAACTATAAAAATTATTACATCTGCTGTTTCAATTGCAATATTTGCTTGTCTTCTCATTTGTTTTATTATGATATCATTATTTTCTGGTTCAATACCACCTGTATCTATCATAGTAAAGTTATAACTTAGCCATTCAGCTTCTGCATACACCCTATCTCTTGTAACTCCTGGTGTATCTTGTACTATTGAAATTCTTTTTCCTGCCAATTTATTAAACAATGTCGATTTCCCAACATTCGGTCTTCCAACTATAGCAACTATTGGTTTAGCCATCTTTAATTTCCTCCTATTTGTATTGATTTAGTTTTTGAATTAAATCTTCTCCTGTGTAATCTACCACTATAACCTTCACATTTAAAGCTGATTCAATATCTTTTATTTTTGTATTATCTAACATAATTTGTTCATCAGAATCTGCTAATTCATATCCTTTTCTAAACATATTATTAGACAATATTAAATACTTACTATTTATTATGTCCTTCATTTGATCTATTATATCAGTCCCTGTTAAAAGTCCAGCTATTGTAATTGTTTTTCCAAAATAATTATTTATTATCTTGTAGACATCCAGTTGTATATTAGGGTTTCTCTCTTTAATTTTATTACTAGCTTCTAGTAATTCATTATATGCAAGTTCACCTGTAACAATTGAAAAACTCCCCTCTGACTTTAAATCCAAATCTTCTAAGGTACTATCTATAGTATCTCTAAAACATCGAACCATACCTATACCATCTTCTATTTGATGATAGTCATCATAAAACTCTTTATTGGGAATTTGCTTATCTGCAACTAAATAGAACTCGTCAGATAATCTAACAAATGGTTTTCCTACTTCCTTCATATATATATCTTGAAGTTTTTTAACATTTTCAATTTCTTCTACAGATTGTTCTTTAGTATATGTATCCACATGCTTAAGTCCTTGCCTAAATTTAGTTATACCTATTGGTACTACTGCTACATCTGAAACTTGTGGATATAATGTATATAAATCTGCAATTGTTCTTTCAAGTTCATTTCCATTATTTATTCCCGGAACTGAAACTATTTGTGCATTCATTGTAATCCCTGCATCTGCTAATCTTTTCATTCTATCAAAGACATTTCCAGCAAATCTATTATTAAGCATTTGAACTCTAAGTTCTGGGTTTGTTGTATGAACAGATACATTTATAGGACTTATGTGATATTGTATTATTCTGTCAATATCTTCATCCTTCATATTAGTTAATGTAACAAAATTCCCTTGTAAAAAAGATAATCTTGAATCATCATCTTTAAAATATAGCGATTCTCTCATTCCCTTTGGTAGCTGGTCTATAAAACAAAATATGCATTTATTGCTACATGACTTTGCTTTATCCATTATACCTCCACCAAATTCTATACCTAAATCCTCACCATATTCTTTTTCAACTTCAATTTCCCATATCTCACCATTAGTTTTTTCTACTTCTAAAATGATTTCTTCATCTGCTGATAAAAATTTATAATCTATAATATCATTTATTTTATTATCATTAATAGATAGTAAAACATCATTTACTTCAATCCCGACTTCTTCTGCAATTCCATTTGAGATTACTTTAGTTATAATATTTTTCATCTCATCACTCCTAATTATAACATACTTATCCTTGTTATATTACATTAATCCCTTAGTTAAGTCAATAAGTCATATTTTCAAACTAATATAAAGCTTTTAATTTATTTATAGCTTATTTAGCTTAATTTTAAATTAACATAATTATAATATTAAATGATTATAATATGGTTTATTTAGTAATTAAATTCTATTTTTAAGATATTTCCTTTACTTTTAGGAAAATTAAAGATTCTATTTTATTAAGCGAAATATAATATATATTCTTTATCGACAAATTAATCTCATAAGCTACATATACCATCAATATATTCACATAATTAAGGGGGTTCTGCTTCAGTGAAAATTACTTTTAAAACTGTTTTACCATATATCACATATATTTTTATTCTTTTGGGATGTTATTTCTTAATAAAAAAACTTCCTTCATTTACGCCTCCTGTTATTCTTATTGTTAAGTATTCTTCATATATTATATTTGGACTTGGCTTAATTCTAAGCATTCGCTTTAATAAAGGAAGAGTCTTTCTTATGATTTTGCTGCTTACTCTTTTTGAATTGCTTTTAAACTATTATTTAGAGCTATCAATAGACACAACAATTTATTCTAAGGTTCTTTATCCAATGATGTGCATTCTTCTCCCACTTAATATTGTTGCTTTTTCACAATTAAAGGAAAAAGGAATATTCTCCTCATGGGGTAAAATTCGTATTTTTTTAATGTTAATTGAAATGTTTGCTATTTATAGATTCACTTTATTAAATAACCCACTAATGCAAGATCTATTAAATTATGAATTCATAAATCTTCCTTTAGAGAATATTATCATGAATCAAACAGCTTTACTAATCTTTTTTTTAACGCTACTATTTTTTATAATAAAAGCTTATGTTAAAAATAGTGTTTTTGAAGTACGATTAATTGGAATTATTATTTCTATCTTCGCAGCCCTTTTTTTTGTTAATGATAGATTATCTTTCTCTATATTTCTAAGTGCTACTGGTTTAGTTTTAATTACCAGCATCATTGAGGACTCTTATTCCATGGCATATCTTGATGAACTTACTGAAATTCCTTCTCGTCGTGCTCTTAGAGAAGATTTGATGAAATTAGGAACTAAATATGTTATTGCAATGATAGACATTGATTTTTTTAAAAAATTCAATGATAAATATGGCCATGATGTTGGAGATGATGTTTTAAAATTGGTGGCTTCCAATTTAGTGAAGATTACAGGTGGCGGGAAAGCCTTCCGTTATGGAGGCGAAGAATTTACAATAATCTTTCCAGGCAAATCAATAGATGATGCAATACCTCATTTAGAAACCTTACGTGAGCAAGTATCTAAATCAGGATATACAAAAAAATCCTCAAAAGCTCAAATTTCAAAAGCAAAACAAGGAAGTTCAAGTCAATTATTTGTTACAATAAGTATTGGAGTATGTGAGAAGAGCATTAAATTTAAAGAAATTGACGAAGTAATGAAAGGAGCTGACAAAGCCCTTTACAGAGCTAAGAAAAAAGGACGAAATTGTGTAAGTAAGTAACAAGACTCACAATTTCTTGGATTACATATTTCACAGAATTTTTTGTAAGAAAAGTTACTATACAAATTTTACATTTGTAATTCTTCTCTAAATTTTAAAGAAAAATTTTAATGGGGTGGTAGATAAAATTTTATTTTTCTCTGCCACCCCATTAAATCTTTTATAGTTAAATTCTAATTTAAAGTTATAATTTTAACTACAACCTTGACTTTCATTTCATTAATAATATATCTTGTAGAAGTTTATAATTTTATACATTTTAATTTATTGTTTTGGTGATTTCATCCCACCTTGGCCTCTTCCTCCACCCATGCGGTTTGTAACAGTGACTCCATCTTGAGTCACTTCACTTACAGTTCCTGATATTGTAAAGCTTCCAATTTCTTTTCCTTTTGTATATACTCCATCTGTATATATGCCACTGTTAACTGTTCCTGTTGAACTACCATTTAAATATACTTTATATGTTTCCCCAGATTTAAATTTAGGCGATGATACAACAACTGAAGAATATTGTTTTGATGGTGCAAAAGTAATAATTTCTTCTCCACTTTCGCTTTCAATTCTAATCAAAGTGTTTGCTGATTGTGAAGCTAAAGTTATCTTCACAGAATTTTGAGTTGATTCTTTGCTTGGTGCTTGTGCCATTCCTGAACTGCCTGCTGCAATAAGATTTCCACCTGTTATGTTAAAACTTCCATCATAATCTAATGAAGCATTCCCATCATTTGTAGGTCCATTTACAATAGCAGTTCCACCTTTCATAGATATTAAACCATTTGAGTCAATTCCATCTCCATTAGAATTTATTGTAATATGTCCACCATTAATATTTATTATTCCATTGCCAGAAGAGCTTCCACCTGGTGTTATTGCTCCTTGTGGATCACTTTGTGCTTGATTTCCTGTCATTTCTTGTGAATTTCCAGAAGCGTTACGCCCATCCATCTGTGGCGGAGCTCCTTTACCCATGTTTTCATCTATACCTGATGAATCATTGCCACCAGAAGCATTAATTCCATCGTCACTTGATAAAACCATAATTTCTCCATCATTAATCGTTATAGTTTCACTTTCAATACCTTCGTAAGATTTCTTAACATCTATGCTTCCATTATTTATTGTTAATGTAGAATCCGAATGTAATCCATCATCACCAGAAGATAAATTAAAAGTTCCTGCATTAATCACTAAATTATTATTTGAATGTATAGCATCGTCACAAGCATCTATATTAAAAGTTCCACCCTCTGTTATTATATTAATACCAGCTTTTATAGCTTTTGTACTAATGGACTCTTCTTCAGCAGTATTTTCACTAGTTTCCAACTGTTTTTCCATACCAGGACCACCACTCTCTCCTTTCTTAGCACTAGCATTTTCGCTTCCTCCGCCTGTATTAATTATTATATCTCCTTCTTTTACAAAAGCATTTGTTTCTGCCTGAATACCATCTTTTCCAGAAGTTATATTGATTTTTCCACCTTCAATTAGTACATATCCTTTTTCTGAATCCTCATCATTATTTGACTTAATTCCATCCTCACCTGAATTAATTATTATATTTCCATTAGTTATAACAACCGAATCCTTTCCTCTAAGACCATCAGCTTTAGCATTCACAATAATATTGCCTGATTCTATTTTTAAATCATCCTTACTTGTAATACCATTATTATATTTCGCATCAATAACCAGCGAACCATTTCCAATGAAAATAAGATCTGATTTACTAAAAATTGCTGCATTAGGTTCATCAGTAGAGCTATCTTCAAATATATAATTTTCTCCATCTTTTATAGAGTTTTCTGTGTTATCAGCTAATGAAACAATTGTTTTCTTAGAATTTTTAACGTAAATAGGTGCATTGTTAGAACAAGTAATATTCACTCCATCTAAAATAATATAAACTTTATCATCATCCCCAGCATTTACTATTATTTGTCCTTCTGTTAAAGTACCTTTTATACTATAAGTACCTGCTGAAGTAATAGTTATCTTTTTGTTATCTACAGTTGCACCATCACCTTTTATACTTATATTTTCACCTAATTCAATAAATGTATCAGCTTCTCCTACACTTTCAGTTTTACCAGAAGATATATTAATATTTGAAAGTATTTTTGCATCTGAAGTATCTTCTGTTTGAGTTGTTACCGTATTAATAGCCGAAACACTACTTTGCTTTGTGCATCCAAACATACTTACACTTAAAGATAACGCTACTAATATAGTTATAAGCTTTTTATTCATAAATTATTTCCTCCTATATATTACAGTTAAATTAATTTTTATTTAAATATTGTTGATAAATATACCTTAACACTGCAACCTTAATGTTAGCTTAACTGTTAATATATCATGAGAAAAACTAATAAATATACTCATAAATCCTATAACTAATATAATCAATTGTTACATTACCCATTCACCATCTTTAAATATTTCAATTCTTTCTCCTGTTGCAGTTTCACCTATTATTTCAAGTTCTGCTGAACCTACCATGAAATCAACATGAGTTAGTGAGTCATTCGCACCTTTTTCTATTAATTCTTCTTTTGTCATGTTATCACTACCTTTTAAACAACTTGGATACGCTTCACCAAAAGCAAAATGGCAAGATGCATTTTCATCAAATAATGTATTATAAAATATCAGACCTGAATTTGATATAGGTGAATTATAACCAACTAAAGCAACTTCACCTAAATATCGTGCACCTTCATCAATATCCAAAAGTCCTCTTAATATTTCTGTCCCCTTTTCTGCTGTAAAATCAACTATTTTTCCATCTTTAATAATCAATTTAAAGTTATCTATTATATTTCCTCCATAAATTAGAGGCTTCTTACTAGTAATATAACCATTTACCCCATCTCTCTTTGGAAGAGTAAATACTTCTTCTGTTGGCATATTAGCTACAAACTTAATTCCATCTTTAGTATGTTCTTCACCACTTAACCAAATATGATCTTCTGGAAGCTCTACAATTAAATCAGTTCCTTCTGATTTATAATAAAGATACTTAAAATTCATTTCATTTAGATAATCTTTTCGTACCTTTAGGTTTGCCAAATGTTCACTCCAAGCCGAAACTGGTGATTCTTTATCTACTCTTACTATACTAAATATTGAATTCCAAAGTTTTTCTAATGCCTCACCCTCAGAGACATTAGAGAATACCTTTTTCGCCCATGCTTTTGTAGGTATTGAAACAACACACCATTGAACTTCATTGCTCATTAATGCATTGCTAAAGTTTTTTAAGGCCTTATTTGTTGTCTTAGATAAAGTAGAGATCTTATTCGAATCTACTCCACTTAATAGTTCTGGGTCTCTTGCAGATATGCTTATAAATGCAGTCTTTTCTTTCACCAGTTCTTCTCTCGATAATGCAAGATGCTTTGGTTTTTTTTCAAAACTTTCCTTTGGAGCCTTATTATATTTTATTAATTCAAGATTTTCATCATGGTAATCGATTATTACATTTATGGCTCCTGCTTCATATGCTTTTTCCGCTATAATTCTAGCAAAACTTGCGCACTCTAATGGTGTCATTATAAACAATTGTTGTTTTTCTTGTAAATTTATTCCAATCTTAACCACAAGCTCTGCATATTTTTTTAAATTTTCTGTATTCATTTTATTCGCTCCCATCTTTTCATGTTATTTATACCATAATTATACCACATTTCTAGTTATACTCCTTGAGCTAAATACAATCACTTATAAACTCCACCAAGTCTTATTAATTCTTCATGAGTACCTTATTCTGCTATTCCTTTTCCTTTTGCTGAATAAAAAGCTATAAAAACCAATATGAAAAGGCCTGATCCAGAACTTATTTCTAATATGCCTGTATCTGTTAAATCATTTTTAAGTAAAATTAAATTAGGATAGTTTGCTAGTAAAATTAAATTTATTTTATTAATAATTCGATTAGTATTAACAAAAAAATACTTCATGGTTCAATAGAAAAACCACGAAGTATTTTTTTAATTATGATTAAGATATATTCGAAAATTAATCTTAAATCATGAACATTATCACAAATAAAATTGAAATAATAATCTATCCTATTTTAATACGAACATCAGAATAAAGAAAGCTGAAATAACATACATTGACACTGGAACTTCTTTTGATTTTCCTGTAAATAATTTTATCAACACATAAGATATAAATCCAAATGCCAAACCATCTGTAATTGAATATGTTAAAAGTGTTAATATTAATGTAAGAAATACAGGTAATCCTTCAGTGAAATCTGCAAAATCTATCTTTGTTATTGGTTCCATCATTAATAATCCTAAAACAATTAAAACTGGTGCTGTTGCAAAACCTGGTATAATTGTTAAAATTGGTGAAAAGAATAATGATAAGAAGAATAATCCAGCTATTGTTACACCAGCTAAACCTGTTCTTCCACCTTCCGCAATCCCAGATGCTGATTCAACGAACGCAACAGGTGTAGATGTTCCTAAACATGCACCGATTGTTGAACCAATAGCATCAGCTGTTAAAACTTTATCTGCATTAACAACATTACCTTTCTCATCTAAATAACCAGCTTTTGAAGCTAAACCAATTAAAGTACCAATACTATCAAATATATCTATAAATAACATAGTAATTATAGCAGGAACTATTCCTATTACCATTGCACTCTTAAAATCAAATTGCATAAATACTGGCGCAACCGATGGAGGCATAGACACTATTCCACTAGGTAACTGTGCAACTCCAAATATTATACCAAGTATATACACAACAAACATTCCAATAACAAAGGAACCTTTCACTTGTTTCTGATATAGTATTGCTATTAATACTACTCCAACAAGAGCTAATAAAACTGGTATACTTTTTACATCTCCAAGACCAACTAATGTTGCTGGATTAGGTACAATTATCTTCGCACCTTGCAAACCTATAAAAGCTATAAAAAATCCGATACCGATACTAATTGCATGCTTTAAGCTTTGTGGAACACTGTCAATAATTGCCTGTCTAACTTTAAATAAATTAAGTGCTAAAAATATAAGTCCTTCAATAAACGAAGCCGCTAAAGCTGTTTGCCATGAAAATCCCATTGTTAAGCAAATTGTATATGTAAAAAGAGCATTTAAACCCATACCTGGTGCCATACCAAATGGATAATTTGCAACAAATGACATAATTAACGTACCAATACAAGAAGCCAATGCTGTTGCTGTAAATACAGCTGATTTATCCATACCTGATTGACTTAAAATATCAGGATTTACCACCAATATGTATGCCATAGTAAAAAAAGTAGTTATACCTGCTAGGATTTCTGTCTTAACATTTGTTTTGTTCTTTGATAAATGAAATATTTTTTCTAACATACTATTCTCCGTTTCGTTTACCGATTTTTTTAATGAATTGTCCACTTTAAAATTCCTCCTATTTTTATGAGTTACGTATTATACACTCGACTCAGAAATAATATTTTTTGCTAGCTGCTTATGCTAACATTAATAAAAGAATATAACCAGAATTTCATAGACACTCAGTAAAATATAGAACCCCTTTGACATTACAAAGGGGTTTATAAATAATCACGAATATCTATAAACACCCATAGTCAGACAATTTACGGTAGTCCGGTAGAAACACTTAGACCTTATTTCTAAGCATATACAGGTATAATTTCCATTATTTACATAACAACATATATGTATTAAATTCTTAATTCATATTATTTTTAATTTTAACAAAAATATGAATATCATAAATTACATATGTGATATATAACTCTTTTTTACATATTTAATGCTACAATAAAATTCATTATAAATCAAGACCATTTTTCTTATTTTATGAATTTTTTTATTTATTATCAATGTAACGTTCGTCTTTTGCGCAAATTTACTATTTTCACAATATCTTCTGCTATTATTTTTAAATTTTTATTTAATTTGCATTATTGTATTTAAATTTATGCTACTGCTACCTTTAAAATACACAACAAATTGCATAACTATTTAATTTTAAAATCAAATGCTATGTTTCTTCTATATTTTTTAGTATAACTAACTTCTAATATATCTCTAAATATCCGAACTTTTTCCATAAATGAAATTAGTATAGTAGACAGAATATTATTTATAAAAAACATTATAAAATATAAAATTATATTATTTATTATTGAGAACTGAATTATATAAGTATTTATATCTATTATTATCCAAATTGGTATTAATCCTAAGACAAAAAAAATAATCAATTTTACTATTGATAATTGAATTGATTTTTGAGGGCATATATTAATACATCTTTGGCAACTTTCGCACTTCCAATTCCAAGTTGGTCTTCCATTATAAATATTTATCGCTTTTGCCGGACAAATATCTTTACATTTTCTACAATTAATACAAGACTTATCAGCTATAAAAGTTTTTCCTAAAATTTTTCTGGCCACTTTACTAAATAAAATAAAAACAATCCAACATAATATTAAACTTATACCATTTCTTTTCTTAAAGTTAGCTTCGGTATTAATTATTTTTTCTGTTATTGCTATCACTTTAAAATCAGCTTCTTTAAATACCTTTTCTTCTACTTTCTTGTCTTGAGGATTTAAAACTTGAGTCCAATTATAAGTATACATCACCATATCAGTAAAAAATACTTTAAATCCTTTTTTATTTAACAAATATTTGAAATGGCTCAAAGATTGCCCCTCAAACCCACCAGAAGTGCATATAATTGCTGCATTGGCTTGTATCGTTGTCTTCATATTTAAAATATATTTAAGCATAATTGAAGGCGTTCCAAATCCATAAACTGGGAAACAAAATATATGAAATTCATAATCCTTTAAATTTAGATAATTCTCACTATCCCCCTCAACATTTAACAACTCCACTGAATATCCTTTGTTTTTTAAATCTCGCTCTATTACTTTAACCATATGATGTGTATTTCCTGTTCCTGAAAAATAATGAATAAGATATCTCCTCATAAATAATCCTCTCTTTTTTACTTAATAACTTTTCATTAAAAGCTTATCTTTTACTCTATTATACTTTAATATATAAGATAACAGTAGCATTAATATAAAAAACAAGTCGATATGATTTTAATATCCATCATATCGACTTGTTTTTTTATAATTTTTTCAAAATTATTTTATATCTTCTTTTACTTTGCTTTCAGCTTTGTCACTCTTAGTTTCATTTGCTATATTTGTTTTAGGTAATTCTGCTAACGGAAGATTGTATTTTGATCTAATTTGATTTTCTATATCCAATGCTACTTCTGGATTTTCCTTTAAATATATCTTAGCATTTTCCCTTCCTTGACCCAATCTTATATCACCATAAGAAAACCAAGCTCCACTTTTTTGGACGATATCTTCCTTTACTCCAACATCTACTATGTTACCAGTTCTTGAAATACCTTCATTATACATGATATCAAATTCTGCTTGCTTAAATGGTGGTGCAACTTTATTTTTAGTAACTTTTATTCTTGTTCTGTTACCAATAATAGCATCACCTTGTTTTATAGAATCTATCCTTCTAATATCCATTCTTACAGATGCATAGAACTTTAATGCTCTTCCTCCAGTTGTTGTCTCTGGTGAACCAAACATAACCCCAATTTTTTCTCTTAATTGGTTAATGAATATTGCGACACAATTAGTCTTATTTATTGATCCTGCAAGTTTTCTTAATGCTTGTGACATAAGTCTCGCTTGAAGACCCATATGTGAATCTCCCATTTCGCCTTCAATTTCAGCCTTAGGAACTAATGCTGCAACAGAGTCTACTACTAAAACATCAATTGCACCTGAACGAACTAAAGCTTCTGCAATTTCAAGACCTTGTTCTCCTGTATCAGGTTGAGATATTATTAAGCTATCTACATCAACCCCAAGTTTTCGAGCATAACTAGGATCTAAAGCATGTTCAGCATCTATATATCCTACAGCTCCACCTTTTTTTTGCGCTTCTGCAGCTACATGAAGCGCAATTGTAGTTTTCCCCGAACTTTCTGGTCCATAAATTTCAATAATTCTACCCTTAGGTAATCCGCCAATTCCAAGAGCTATATCTAAATCTAAACATCCAGTTGACACTGCTTCCATATTTGAAACATTATGATCGCCTAATATCATTACTGATCCTTTTCCAAATTGCTTTTCTATATGACTCATGGCACTTTCAATTGCTTTTAATTTTTCCGAATCTATATTTCCCATAATACTAAACTCCTCCTCATCGAACTTACGTTCTCTTTTTATTATAAATTAATTCTAAACTATAGTCAATAATTAATTCTAAGAAAAATCCCTTCTTTAATTTATTTAAAGAAGGAATCTTTTTATTTATATCCATTTTTTTTAATTCTTAAACATAAATTTTATTTATATAAACATTCTAATTAGAATCCTACATTTTAATTAGTGTATATTTTAAAATTTCTATCTATAATTTATTTTCTATTTATCAATTGAAACAGCTTCTTTATTCTTTTTAAAGTAGTCATATCCTGATATTAGTGTTACAATAACTGCAATCATAAGCATTGCAGTTGGTGCTATTTTGAAAAACTCTTTTACATAATGATTATCTATTACAAAAATTTTTAATAATCTAGCATCATGTATATTTACTTTTAATAATAATAAAATTATTGCTATTATTTGTATAACAGTTTTAATTTTCCCCCACCAACTAGCAGCTATAACTCTTCCTTGTGCTGCCGCTATTGACCTTAATCCAGAAACAGCAAATTCTCGTGCAAGTATAACTACAGCTGCCCATCCTGGCACTACCTGTAATTCAACTAAAGAAATTAAAGCTGCAGTAACTAATAATTTATCTGCTAAGGGATCCATAAATTTCCCGAAATTAGTTATTTGATTTCTACTTCTAGCAACATATCCGTCTAATTTATCAGTTAGTGATGCCAAAATAAATATAAATGTAGCTATAAAACTCCCATAAGGTATTCCCTTAACAGCTATAAACACCAAAAAAACAGGAACTAAAAATATTCTAACTAAGGTTAACTTATTTGCAAGATTCATAATCGACAACTCCCACTAAATCATAATCCATATTCTCAACTATTTTTACCTTTATAAATTGACCATTTTTTATACTTTTTGATGATTTAAATAATACATTTGCATCTATTTCAGGAGCCATTTCATAGCTTCTTCCATAATAATGCTCTCCATTATGTCCTTCAACAAGAATATCATATAACCTTCCTATTTTCAATTTATTTATCTCTTCTGAAACATCTTTTTGTATCGTCATTAATTCTTCTGCTCTTTTGCTTTTAATATGGTCTCCGATTTGTCCATCCATTTTTGCAGCTGGAGTATCTTCTTCCTGAGAATATGGGAATACCCCTACTTTATCAAGCTTATATTCTTGTAGGAAATCAATAATTTCATTAAAGTCTTCTTTTGTTTCTTGTGGAAACCCAACTATAAACGTAGTTCTTAAAACAATATTTGAAATTTTCTCTCTTAATTTTTTTATTTTATTTATTATATCTTCTTTGCTAGTTTTTCTTCCCATAAGCTTAAGAATTTTATCACTTATATGTTGAATTGGCAAATCTAAGTATTTTACAACTTTATTATTATTTGCAATTTCATCAATAAGTTCATCATATATTTCTTCTGGATAACAATAAAGTACTCTAATCCACTTAATTCCCCCAATTTTAGCCAACTCTTTTATTAATAAGTGAAGACTTTTCTTTTCATATATATCACTGCCATACAAAGTAGTATCTTGAGCTATAAGTATTATTTCCTTAACTCCATTTTCACTTAAATCTTTCGCCTCATTTATGATATTTTCCATTTTCCTACTTCTAAACTTCCCTCTTATTTTAGGAATTATACAATATGTACAAAAATTGTTACATCCCTCTGCAATTCTAATATATGCACTTTCTTTTTGGGTTGTAAGTATTCTCTTTCCTTCATTAATATTTTCATCAGAATAATTTAAAAGTTCGAGTGCTTTTTTATTTCCTTCTATAAAATCTGTTATAAATTCATTTATTTTATTATAGTCATTAACCCCAAGCATTATATCTATCTCAGGTATTAAATTTCCTAGTTCTTCTCCATATCTTTGAGTAAGGCATCCTGTCGCTATGAGAAGCTTACATTTATAATTAATTTTATAATTTGCCATTTCTAAAATTGTATCAATAGATTCTTGTTTTGCACTTTCTATAAATCCACATGTATTTACTATAATTATATCGGCTATTTTAGGATCACTTGTTATCTCATACTCATTACTCATCTTTCCTAGTATTATTTCTGAATCAACTCTGTTTTTATCACAACCTAAACTAACCATTCCGACTTTATACTTATTTGAAGTATTATTTAATTTTTCTATTTTTATTTCGTTCAAGTCTTATATCCTCCTGTGTTCTAATAGTCTTTATTATACAAATTAAAACTATATTTTACAAGCTAATGCTTAGTTATATGCATTGCTATATAGCACTGAAAATCCTTTAATTCTCCCATTTTAATATTTATGAAAGAAAAAGTTAACACAAAATTAATTTTATTATTAATGATTTATTTCAAATAGTAGGACATGTTCTAATAAACAAACTACATATAATTATTTGCTTTATTTAATTTTAATGTGATAAGTTAATTACAAATCATATACTAAAAAGTTTAAATTCCCATATATTTAAATTTATTTATTCATCATTATTTTCATCTAAAAGCTGCTGCCTTGTAATAAGTATTTGTCTTGGTCTACTTCCATCCTTCTCTGAGATTATACCTCTTTCCTGTAATTGATCCATAATTCTAGAGGCTCTGTTAAATCCTATTCTAAATTTTCTTTGAATAAATGAAGTTGAAGCCTGACCATACTCTACTACTACGTTTATTACCTCATTAAGCAATTCATCTACGTCATCATTGTTTTCACTTAATTCTGTGGATTTTGAGTCTGCTGCATTATTAATGTGATCAATTATATCTTCTTCATAATTAATATCGCCTTGTTCACTCTTAATAAATGAAATTACTTGTTCTACTTCTTCTTCCGATATAAAACAACCTTGAACTCTTTGTGGTTTACTTTCTCCTACAGGATAATATAACATATCCCCTTTTCCAAGAAGCTTTTCTGCACCTGAACCATCTAAAATAGTTCTAGAGTCAATTTGAGATGATACTGCAAAAGAAATTCTAGAAGGTATATTAGCTTTAATTACTCCTGTTATTACATCTACCGATGGTCTTTGAGTTGCTATAACTAAATGCATACCAGCTGCTCTTGCCATTTGAGCTAATCTTCCTATATAATCTTCCACGTCATTTGGGCATACCATCATAAGGTCAGCAAGCTCATCTACAATTATAACTATATAAGGAAGCTTTGCTTCAATAACTCCTTTATTAAATAATTCATTATAAGATTCCATATTTCTAACTCCACACTCTGCAAAAAGCTTATATCTATTGGTCATTTCATTTACAGCCCAATTTAAAGCTGCTGCTGCTTTTTTAGGATCTGTAACTACAGGAATTAAAAGATGAGGTATTCCATTATAAACATTTAACTCAACAACCTTAGGATCCACCATAAGGAGCTTAACTTCATCTGGATTATATTTATATAACAAGCTTATTATAAGTGAATTTATACACACACTTTTACCTGAACCTGTTGCCCCTGCAATTAATGTATGAGGCATTTTACTTAAATCTCCCACAACACACTTACCTGAAATATCTTTTCCTAATGCAAATGCTAATTTTTTCTTAGAATTAATAAATTCATCATTTTCTAATACTTCTCTTAAAAATACTGGCGTTTGTTTCCCATTTGGTACTTCTATCCCAACAGCTGCCTTCCCTGGAATTGGTGCCTCTATTCTTATTCCTGATGCTGCAAGTCCCAGCGCTATATCATCTGATAAATTTACTATTTTACTAACTTTTACCCCTGGACTTGGTTGAAGCTCAAATCTTGTTACAGAAGGCCCCTTAGTTACTTGAGTCACTTTTGCATCAACTCCAAAGTTAGATAATATCTCCTCAAGTTTGTTTGCATTTTCTATTAATTCTTTTTTATCTGTGCTATTTAATTTTGTATTAGCATTTAATTTTAATAATTCTAAGTTCGGATGCTTATACTCTTTTAATTCTTTATGTTCTGATATTTGCTCTTGTATTTCTTTACTAACTACATTTTTAACTTCATTATCTAAGCTTTCTTTTTTACGCGTATGGTTTTGCACCGTTTTATCTAAAAAATTATCTATTTGAATATCTGATGAAATTTCAGCTTTTACCTGTGGTATAGCTTCTTCATCTTCACTTGATTCCTTCATAAAATCTAAAATTTTTATTTTTTTGTTTACTCCAGATAAAAAGGCTTCTTTTTCATTTTGAGTTACTCTCTCACTTTCATCCTTTTCTACTATGTTTATAAAGTTTTCCCGCTCTCTTTTTTCTTGATTTTGTTCTCTTTCTCTTATCCTTTTACTTCTATTATTCCTCATTTTTTCACCTTTATTATAGGCCTTTAGTCCTAGATCATATAGTGTAATATCAAAAATTAAAATAATAGCTATTATTGAAAAAGCAAGAAGTATAATATATGTTCCTAAAGCACCTACAGCTTTGTATAGTGGATAACATATAAAATACGCCAGTATTCCTCCATGCATAGTTTTGGTATTATCGCTAATTATTATCTTAATATTTTCAAAAAAATCACTTTGAATATCTAGGCTTTGGATATTTATAGTTCCAAAAGTTAACATAATAACAATTACTAATATACTAATACCAACAAAATTTTTATTAAACTTAATATTTCCTCTTGTTTTTATATACTGAAAACCAAAATATATTAAATAAATAGGTAATGCATTTGCTCCCACTCCAATTAGTGCATATGATATACTTTGAGCTAAAGATGATAATATTCCAGCTAAAGATGAATATATTGCTATTCCAAGTATTATACCGGTTGCAATATATACTATCCCTACTATATCAGGATTTATTGTATTTTCATTTTTTTTATCTTTTGCAGTGCTACTCTTACTTTTAGACCTACCCAACTTAAATCACCTCGTTTTTATTCACTTTCTCTTTTACTCAAAAGTTTTATAAATATTTTTACTTTGACAATACTACTATTTTACAACAATATGTCTAATTTTAAAACTCAAATATTTTTTAATTTTTCTGTAATGATTAAATTATCATCTCTACTTTATTATATTTTATTAAATTCATATAAATAGAATCTCATAAAGCATGATAAATTTTATTAGTTTTTTCAACTTGAAAATTTTATGAAATTCTAATTCAAAAAATGTGCTATATCAGTATTAAAAACTAATATAGCACATTAACTAAATTATCTATTCTTGTATATAAGTTCTAATTAAGAAAGTTCATAATTTAGTTGGTTGTCTTATCCAATCACTCTAATATAGAAATTAAATCTTAATGAACAAAATTTTTTAGAACATATATATTAGTAAATTATATTTTCTTAGGTAAAGA
>NZ_LZZM01000222.1 GCF_002006345.1 Clostridium puniceum | reverse complement strand
ATCATGCTCATGTTGTTACAATTAACGGAAAATCGTATAGACTGAAAGATCATTTTAAGCAAGAAGAAGATTAAAAAACTACATTCTTAAATGATCGAAAAATTACATTTCTAGGTTGACATTTATAGGCATGATAGTCAATCTTTTCAAACTTGGTTTTTTCCTCAATCCTAGCCGTTGTTAAAATGTATATGTCCAAATTACCTAATATACCCGATGATTCCAATTCACTTACTATGTACTTGAATATTTTCTTTTGATGTGAATTTAAATAGGTGGGCGGTTTCAATTTGTCCGCCTTACCTTTTAATTTATTCTCTTGTTCTTGTCTTGCTTTCCGTTCTTCATGTGTTAAATGCTTACTTGTAGTCGCAACACTCATTGCGGGTCGGCCAAATAATCCGCCCTCCTTTCTAAAGTTTATTAATTTTGAGCATAAAAAAACACATCATTCATTTAGAATAATGTGTTTTTGGGTTCATACACAATTTTACGAATATTGTGTATTAAACTTATCTATGTACTAAAAATTATCTAAAGTTTATGATTCAAGAGCTTTATGAAGTGATTTCTTCAATGCTTCTATAAAGTTATTACATGTTTCACTATTTAACTCTAAAAGAGAAAGATAAGGGTTTAAATCCTCTAACTCTACCAGTAAAAGTTCTCCATTTTCACTTCTACATGCGTCTACTCTTTGAATTCCCCAATTTAGATTATTCCATTCTATAAAACGTTGTGCAAATTCTAAATCTTTTTCTGTCGGAATATATTCTTTAAGTTCCCATCTCTTAGTTTTATCTGGTGCATAAAGAGCGTATTGGAATTGTTTATCAATAAAATAGAAAGATACCTCATATTCAAAGTTGATTGAAGGTTGTATTAGAGTATCTTTATTAGTTGAATTAACTTGCTCAAAAACTTGGTCTTTGGATAAAAATTTCATACCTATTGAATCTGCACCATCTTTTGGCTTTATAACGTAAGTAGTTACATCAGGTAGCTTTTCAAACGAGTTCAGTGTATCAATAGTTGGAATTACTGGAAATTCCTTATTTGTGAAATCTATCAGATATTCCTTACCATTCATATCTGCTTTACCATTAAATGAATTATAAGTTTTAAGATTATTAGAAACTATTCTTTTACGAAACTCTTCATATTTACATTTAAAATTAGCTACTGGACCAGCATTTCTAAATACTATTAAGTCAAAGTCTTTCTCGAAATCTTCAATGTCTTCTGGATGACAAATAGCTAATTTAAAATCTTCTCTTAGTTTAGAAGTTAAAAATAAATCTTCTTCATAATAAAGTCTTCCTTTTGCTTTATAGTATAAGTCCGTTATAAATAATATTGTTTTCATTAAATATCTCCTCCCTAAAAATAAGTTAGTTATAAATAATTATATCCTATTTTACAAAACAACTAAAATTTATTTTTTCTAAAATATTTAAATTTCCAACAATTTACTATTTTGTATCAAGTATAGCATATTCTGTAAAATGAATTTTTGAAAATTTCATTTAGGGAAAATTGTGTATCTAAATGGGGGCTAGTGGTGTTAGTCCCCCCAATAAAAAATCCCCCAAAATAGGGGGGATATAATTTATTATTTTAATTACATCTATTTACCTTTCTAGTAAAAATAGTGTATAATATTTCTTGTACAAGTCTTGTATAAGACTTGTACTTCCTTCTTTTCCTTAGTAATAATGATTTCAATAAGATTTCATTTTAAAACTAAGAAAGGAGGTGTTCTTATGGTTGAATTCACTGTAAGAATAAACGTGTTAAAGCTACTAAATTGGCTTGTAGGTGGTATATTAATTAATATAATTTCTACTATCGTTTGCAAACATTTTGGACTTTAGTACGAAATAAGGAAAGCTAAGAATAGCTTTCCTTATTTTTTAATATCCTTGAAAGTAAATGCAAAGTCTTATTTATTGGCTTGATAAATTTTAGTTAATAAAACAATGTTAGTTGCGGCAAGATTTAATGCGTATTCTGTAAATTCATCTGATACATTTACTACCGTCGCACCTTGCCCGTGTCCTGCCTTTTTATTTCTTAACACTGGTAATCCAGATTCAAGTGTTGTTCGTACATTAGTTAAATGATTGTTCATATAAGATGGATAAAATTGATTGTTTTGCAATATTAATATTAAATCTTTTGCTGTGTCTTTTTGTTTATCATATGTATATTGTTTTTTATCACATATAGTTTTCATAGTACTTTCAAAAGATTTCAAAGCTTCTAAAATAACATTTTTATTGTCACCCTTTTTACGGTAATCAAATGCTTTTCTGAATTCTTCTTCAGCACCTTCAAATCCTTCAGTATATAATAACTTTAATGCTGGTTTAATAACAGTTTCATGCAAAACTTTATTATCTATTCTGATAATTTGGCTATTTACAAATTCATATCCCAAGTTATGTTGTTTAAATCTTATGTTAAGTTCTTTTATAGACATATCAATTAATTCATTAAAGTATAAGTTATTATTTCTAGGAGGATTATTTCTACAAGCAATATCAAATCTGTTAAATATAAAATCTAAAAAGTCTAAAAAATCTTCGTTTATTGATTTTGAAATATACATTTCACAATTTGATTTTTCTAGCCAACTGCTACTGTATAATGTTTTAACTCCTTTTTCTCGTGCAAAGCAGTCATGAATGATTTTCCATATCCCTTCAAGAGAATCATACTTATCTAATACATCTTGAATTATATAAAAACATTGATTTCTGAAAATATCGTTAAAAAAATCATATTCATAAACCTCTAATTCACCATCTTTATTTCTAATTCGTTGTGATAATAATTCATACATCAATTATCCCTCCATATATTTATTAATCTATATGGAAATTATATCATATTTCTACATTATAATCATAATATGTTATTACTAAGATAACAAAAAATTTAACTTTCATTTACAATGCTCCTTAGTTCTTCTCTCGGGATTTCTTCCCTATCCGCCATCTTATGATGATAAGTACACAATGATATTAAATTACCTTCGTCCAGTCTTAAGTCATAAGCCTCGACTATCAGCTCTATGTGATGTACTTCAATATAGTTATCATATATACGCCCATAACTAATGTTAAACATATGATTAATGTTATTAATACGCTTGTATTCATGTTATAGCCTCCCTTTTATTAGTCTTATTAACTGGTTTGAGAGTAGGCGAACTATGTGGGTTGCGTTGGTGTGATATTGATTTAGAAACGGGCTTATTAACTGTCAGAAACCAAGTCTTAAATGATAAGACTAATAAAAAATTAATATTTACTGATAAATTAAAAACTAACCCTAGTTATAGAACAATTACACTACCCGATATATTAGTTACTAAATTAGAACTTCTTAAAGGTAATGCCCTTGATACTGATTTTGTTATATTAAGTCGTGAGAGTGAAATGTGTAATCCCCGTAACTTATCAATGAATTTTACTGGTATGGTTTCAAAATATAAATTATCTTTGGAGGATTTAAAAAAAGAAAATTCAAATATAGAAACGACTAACTATATGCAACTCAAACAAATAACATTTCATGCTCTTAGGCATACTCACGCAACATTATTAATATTTAATGGTGAAAATATAAAAGTAGTTTCAGAAAGGCTCGGTCATAAAAGCATAACCGAAACATTAGATACTTATACTCATATCATGCTTGATATGAAAAATAATACTGCAAATCTATTAAACGATATGTTTATTAATACAATCCCCGATTAATACTCTAATTTTTTTTACGAAAAATAATCCCCGAATAATCCCTTTTACAAAAATAAAAAACGGCTTAAACCGCACGGTTAAGCCATTTTATCGTGTAACTAAGTACTCCCAGCGGGAATCGAACCCACATCTATCCCTTAGGAGGGGATTGTTCTATCCATTTAACTATAGGAGCATATTCTACTATATGAATTACAGTAGTAAATATAATTCGTACTTATAAAGTTTATTATAATTATTAACTATTGTCAAATTTATAATCCATATTTATGAAATTTACAGAAGGTTATTTTAATCATAATTTTAAGATAACCTTCTGCATGTTACTTTTATATTGTTTTAACTTTAAATTTTTTATTAACCCTAACTCTAAATATATCTACAAACCTAGTTATTAATGGACTTGATAATATTATTACAGCTAAGGATATTATCCAATGTTTTAGATTTATTTCACTTAAACTAAATATATATCTTCCAATTGGAGTCAAAAATGCAAGTACTATAATCCCAAACATAGCTAAACACATTACTGTTTTGAACTTGCTTAGTGGTCTAGCAACTCTAAATAAGATTACCATGCTGATTCCTGCAAACATTAATACAGCCAATGTTCTACTATACATTATTGGTAATCCAAATTTAAGTGCTATTAAAAATGAAGCAATTGTGAATAATGTGAGCAATATTCCATTAGGAACACTAACTGTTAGTATTCTCTGTAGGAATCCTTTTTTAACACCACCAGCACTAGGTAATAATGCTAAGAAAAACGATGGAATTCCAATAGCACAGCTTCCAACTAAAGATAATTGTATTGGTAATATAGGATATTCTAAAAACATTATTGAGCAAATAAATGCTAAGCTTATTGAATAGATAGTTTTTGACAAATATAATTCTGAAACTCTCTCTAAATTATTAATTTGTTTTCTACCTTCCTCAACAACCTTAGGAAGTGAAGCAAAATCTGATTTCATTAATACTAATTGTGCAACAGCTTTAGTTGCATCTGAACCATTTGCCATGGCAATTCCACAATCTGATGATTTAAGCGCAAGTACATCGTTCACTCCATCACCTGTCATGGCAACAGTATGATCCATTTCTTGAAGCTTTAAAACAATTTTTTTCTTCTGATGTGGAGTAACTCTTCCAAAAACAGAAGTTTTATCTATTAATTTTTTTAATTCCTCATCATCTTCTGGCAGTTCTCTTGCATCAACATAGTTTTCCCAATTCTTCACTCCAGCACGTCTAGCCACCTCTGAAACTGTAACTGGACTGTCACCTGATATTATTTTTACATCTACACCTTGAGTATTAAAGTATTTTAATACATATGGAGCTGCATCTCTTATAATATCTTCTATTAATATTAATGCAACGCTTTCTATTTTCCCCTCTAAATTATCATTTAATTCGTTATGAAGATTGGCTAATAGTAAAACTCTTTTTCCCTTTTTAGCCTCTTCTTTAACTAAATGCTCTATAAAATGATATCCTTTATTTAATATTATTTCTGGAGCCCCTAAAATCCATGTACCTAAATTTTCAAAGGAAATACCACTCCATTTCCTTTTAGATGAAAATGCAATTTTATCCATACATTTGATACTTTGATCATATTGTTTATATTTAGCTAATATGGCCTTTTGAGTTGGATTATTACTTGGAACATTATTAACTAACGCTGCTAATATTTTATCTATTTCTTCTGAATTCCTATTTCCAATATTTTTAACTTCTGATAGCCTTAAATCTCCTTGTGTCAAAGTTCCTGTTTTATCTAAACACAACACATCTACCCTTGCTAAAACTTCTGTTGCACTTAATTCTTGAACTAAGGTATCATATTTAGATAATTTTATGATTGAAACTATAAAGGTAGCACTTGTTAATAAAACTAATCCTTCAGGAATCATTCCAACAATTCCTGATACTGCACCTATAAATGCATCCTGCCAAGTGTTTTCTGGAATTCTTAGTTGAGTTATAATAAGTAGTATGGATAATGGTGGCACAATCCATATTATAACTTTGAAAATTTTATTTATTGCTTCTTGTAAATCTGAGTTTATTATTTTAAATTGTCTAGCCTCTTCTGCAAGAGTCGAAGAATAAGTTTCCTTTCCAACCTTAGTAACCACTGCATAACCATCTCCAGCTACAACAAAACTTCCTGATAATAATTTTTCTTCTGGGCGCTTAGAAATAGCATCTGCTTCTCCTGTCAGCATAGATTCATCTATTTCTAATCCATTGCTATATAATAGAGCTCCATCTGCTAATACTTGAAGTCCTGTTTCTAAATAAAGTACATCATCTAAAACTATTTCTTCGATAGGAATTTCTTGAATGTTTCCATCTCTAAGAACTTTTGCATGAGCCATACTTATAACAGACAATTTCTCCAATGTATATTTAGCTTTGATTTCTTGAACCACACCTATTAAAGTGTTGACTATTATAACTCCAACAAATATAGCATTTTTAGGTGATCCTGCTAAAATAATTATTGCTGCAAGTACAAAATTTATAGCATTAAATGTTGTAAATAAATTTGCTCTTATTATTTGAGGTATAGTTCTTGATGGAGATTTAGGAATATGATTAACCTTTCCCTCTTTTACTCTTTGCTTAACTTCACTTGTGGTTAATCCTATTATATTTTCTCTACCCTTCTCCTTTATATTAACTACATTGTTTAAATTCATCAAATTTCCCCTGCCTATGTAATTTATTTTGCTACACTATTTCATAGAATTAATCATTATGATATATATTATACCTTTTTTAATATTATTTTTCCCTATATATTTACTTAAATTTAAATTAAATTTATATAAATTTTATATAAATTTAATTTATTTCTAATTCAATTCTGCTTTTAAAAAATTAGTTTTTATAATATACTGATTAGTGTAAACTTTAAATTTTTAAGGATGTGTATTATATAATGATACGAACTATTATTTTTTATAGCTATATGGTCATAAGTTTATTATTTTCTTCTATCTTTAGAATCAAAATTAAATTTCTCACTAATAAAGGTTATTTAGAAGGAAGACGTAACTATATTCATAAGGTAACTTCTAATTGGGCAAAGCTTGTAATGAAAATAGCTGGTGCAAAAGTTAATATTGTAGGCTTAGAAAACCTTCCTAAAAATCAAACTGTATTATTGGTTTCAAATCATCAAAGTAATTTTGATATTCCGCTATTATTAAGTTGTATTGATATCCCAAAAGGATTTATTGCAAAAAAGGAACTTGAAAACTGGCCTTTTATTAGTGCTTGGATGAAATATATAAATTGTATTTTTATGGATAGAGATAATTTAAGAAAATCTGCTGAATCAATAGTTGATGGTATTAAGTTATTGAAATCTGGCTACTCAATGATAATTTTCCCTGAAGGAACTAGAAGTAAAGGAAAACCTGTTGATGAATTTAAAGGTGGCAGCTTTAAGCTTGCTACAAAATCAAAATGTTTAATAGTTCCACTAACTATAAACGGAACGTACAAGCTAATGGAATCAAATAAAAACATGATTAAAGGTTCAGATATAGAGCTAGTAATACACCCACAAATAGATACTAGTAAATTAACCAAAGAAGAATTAGAAAGCTTACCTGACACTGTTCATTCTATTATAAGTAGTAAATATAAAAATTATTAATATAATATATGAAGTTTAAGCTGCCTCAAAAATTGTGACAGCTTCTTTTTATTATAATAAATAAACTTATATATAAATCCTTTATGAATAACTTTCAAACTAAAAGTCAAAAATTAAAAAGATAACTAGACTTAATTATATCGCTATAATTTATACTTCCTAAAAATCACTTTGACTTTAGTTGTTTTTTTGTGTTATAATAAATTCATTTGACTTATGAATAAAGCTTTAATATTAGTTATTAAAGTAAAAACTGAACAATTTTAAAATATAGAAACGAGGATATTTAATGAATGATAATCAATTTGCTACATTAGGTCTTAAGGAGAGTATTGTAAAAGCAATATTGGACCTTGGTTTCACACAACCATCTCAAATACAAGAACAAAGTATTCCTGTAACACTTAGTGGTGCTGACTTAATAGGGCAAGCACAAACTGGTACTGGGAAAACTGCTGCTTACACTTTACCAATTATCACTAAAATGAGCGACGAAAAAGGAATAAAGGCTCTTATCCTAGCTCCAACTAGAGAACTTGCAGTTCAGGTTAATGATGAAATTCAAAGACTTTCTAAATATGAAAAGCTTGAAACACTTTCTGTTTACGGTGGAGATTCAATTGACAGACAAATTAGAGCTTTAAGAAAAGGTAATATCGACATAGTTGTTGGAACACCAGGAAGAATGCTTGATCTTATAAAAAGAAAGTGCCTTCATTTAGATAAGGTGAAATTTTTAGTATTAGATGAAGCTGACGAAATGCTTAACATGGGGTTCATTGATGATATTGAAGAAATCCTTAGCCATACTCCAGCTGAAAGACAAACTTTACTATTTTCAGCAACAATGCCTGCTCCAATAGCAAAACTTGCTAAGAAATACATGAAACCAGATGCTAAACTTGTTAGTGTTAAAAAGAGTACATTAACTGTATCTAAAATTGAACAAAACTATTTTATGATTAACAATAAACATAGATTGGAAGCTCTTTGCAGATTATTAGATTTGGATAACCCAAGTTCAGCTATAATCTTCTGTAGAACTAAAAGAGGTGTTGATGAGCTTGTTCAAGAGCTACAATCAAAAGGATACATGGTTGAAGGAATGCATGGAGACATGACTCAAACTCACCGCTTAACTACTTTAAACAAGTTTAAAGAAGGAACTTTAAGCTTATTAATCGCTACAGATGTTGCTGCTAGAGGAATAGATGTTGAGGGTGTAACTCATGTATTTAACTACGATTTACCTCAAGACGTTGAATCTTATGTTCATAGAATTGGTAGAACAGGTAGAGCTAACAAAAGTGGTACAGCTTATTCATTAGTAACTCCAAAGGATTTTTCAATGCTTAAACAAATCCAAAATGTTACTAAAAGTGTTATTACACAAAGAGCAGTTCCAACTGCAGAACAAATCAACAATAAGAAATTTAAGGACATGATATCACAAGTTGAAGAAACTATTAACGCTGGAGAGCTTACTAAGTTTATTCCAAGTGCTATTCAATTAGCTGAATCCAATGATCCGATGTCAATTATTGCTGCTTTAATGAAAATGAAATTTGAAAATGAAAGTGTATTTGATTATAGCTCAAACAAATTAGATGCACCTAAAAAAGAAGATGTTCGTTTATTCTTCTCTGTCGGCAAAAGAGATGGTTTAACTCCAAAAGTATTAATTAATTATATCAAAGATATGACACGTATTAATGCTTCAGCTATTGGTCAAATAGACCTTATGGAAAACTTCTCATTTGTAACAGTTGATGAAACTGTATCTGCTAAAATAATAGATAAATGTCCAGGCGGAAAAATAAATAAAAAGCGCGTTAATGTTGAAGTCGCTAATAAGCGTAAGAGATAATATAATTTCTTACATAAGGGAAGATTTATTTTAGGTATATACCTAGAGATCCTCCCTTTTTATTTTATACTTTTTATATATAAATTGTAATTACTCCAATTGATTCTTAGCGAAACCTCTTTGGTTATGCTAGACATAGTTGTTAATTTATATTTAGATAAATTAAATTTTCAGAATATATATTTATTGATAATTTTTTGTATAAATTTATCTATAATAACTACTATTAATTATTTTTTTAATTATCCACATCACTTCTTATAATTATCCACATATACTACTTAGTTATCTACATTATCCTCATAAAAATCCACATCTACTATGGTAGATAAACTTTCTAATGGATATTTTTTTTGCATTCTAATACTAAGAATTCCATTATCAATATTTTTAAGTATCTGGCTTGTATCTATCTCTTCAATATTATCAAATTTCTTATTATATGCCATCTTGACAAGTATATTTCTCGGTATAATTCCAAAGAATTTTTTTTGTATTTCTGATCTATTTAAGTTTATTTCTATTATCCCTGGGTCATACCTTATACTAACCTCTCTAATGTCAATACCTTCAAGCTCTATAGTTAATAAATACATATCATCATCTTGCTTAAGTTCAATAAAATCATTTCCATTACTTCTCTCAGATTCTTCATATCTTTGATTAGAGAAATCCTCCCTATATTCTTCCGTAAACTCACTTATATTATCTAAAAGGGAGTTCATAACTCCGCTCATTCTTTCTATATTGTTTAAATTAAATTCAAATGAGAAAATCTTAAACATAATGTCCTCCTGATATTTTTCTTAACACTATATTATATTTATCAAATATTGATTTGTTTAATAGATTATTTAATTCCATATATTTGCCTCGCTTAAAATAGTGTATTAATACACTATTGATTGTTTTCTTTTAAAACCTTACAATAAGTAATGAAATAGGGAGGAATTTACTATGAAGCGTATCGATAGAATTTATGATTATATTTTACAAAACTCTAAAAGCTTTGATAAGAATAAGTTATTAGAACATAAAGGCTTCAGTGCCCAAGAAATCGGAGATACATTAGATATATTAAGAAATAATGTTTCAAAAGAACTTAATACACTTTGTAGAGACAAAAAATTAATTAAAATCAAAAACAGGCCTGTATTATATTTTGATAAAAAGTCTTTTGAAAATCTATTATCAATAAAATTGCCTGATGATTTAGAAGAAGTATCCGATATTAATTCTTTAATTGAAACTCCAAAAACAGCAATTGAAGATCACTCACCATTTAACTATTTAATTGGTGCTAATACAAGCTTAAAAAATCAAATTGAGCAGGCTAAAGCAGCATTATTATACCCGCCACACGGATTGCATACATTGATAATTGGCGGTACAGGTGTTGGTAAAAGTTTATTTGCTAATATCATGTATGAATATTCTAAATATATAAAGAATCTACCTGAAGATGCACCTTTCGTTGTTTTTAATTGTGCTGACTATGCCAACAATCCACAGCTTCTCTTATCTTATATTTTTGGATATATAAAGGGAGCTTTTACAGGCGCAGAAAAGGAAAAAGACGGTATTGTTTCAAAAGCTGATGGAGGTATTCTATTTTTAGATGAAATACATCGCTTACCACCAGAAGGACAGGAAATGGTTTTTTATTTTATGGATACAGGTACTTATAATAAGCTTGGTGAAACAGATCGAAAGCGTAAAGCTAATGTATTATTAATAGGTGCAACAACAGAAGATCCAAATTCAACATTACTTAATACTTTCATAAGAAGAATTCCTATAACTATTGCTATTCCTAATTTTGATGAACGACCGATCGATGATCAAGTTGAATTAGTACATTATCTAATTTCAAAGGAAGCTCAAAGAGTTAATAAGACAATAAAAGTTTCAGCTGAGGCCGTTAAAGCTTTAATAGGAAGTACTTCTTATGGAAATGTTGGACAACTAAAATCTAATATTCAATTAGCTTGTGCAAAAGGCTTTTTAAACTGTATCAATACAGATGAAGCCATTGATATAGATTTAAATTTACTTCCACCAAGTATAAAAAATGGGCTCTTAGCCTTTAGTAATAAATCAAAAGATAATGCCAAAGCATGGAATATAATCCCTAATACAATTACAATTCAACCTGATGGTAATAAAACTTTTTTTGAAACTGATGCTTATGAACCTCCATTTAACATTTATAACATCATAGAAGATAAAACCTCTGTACTACAGGAAGAAGGTATGGATGATGATGATATTAAAGATTTTATAACCACAGATATTAATATTCATTTGAAACAATTTTATGCTAAGTTCAAAAATGATACACATCGTAGAGAAGGTTTATTAAAAATTGTTGATAAAGATATTGTCGATTTTGCTGAAGAAATAAAAACTTTAGCAGAAAGCAAATTAAATAAAAAATTAAATGAAAGATTTATTTATGCTATAAGTCTTCATTTTAGTGCATTGTTTAATCGTATAAAAAAGAAGACGGTATCTATATCATCGCATATTGAATTACCTGTTCCTATTAATACTAAAGAATATGAAGTTGCAACAGAAATTCATTCATTAATAGAAACACGTTATAAATTAAATATACCTCCTATAGAAATTGAATATCTTGCATTACTTTTAAATTCAATACAAGAATCTTCATGCCAAGAAAGAGTAGGAATTGTGGTCGCAGCTCATGGTTCAAGTACAGCAACAAGTATGGTAGCTGTTGCTAGAAAGCTATTTGATGCGGATAACATTTTAGCTGTTGATATGCCTCTTGAAATGACTCCTTCTGACATATTAGAAAGCGTTATTGAAAAAGTTAAAGTGGTTGATGAAGGTAAAGGGGTATTACTTTTAGTAGACATGGGATCATTAAATACATTTGGAGACGTTATAACTGAAAGAACTAATATTATTACAAAAAGCATTGATATGGTGTCAACGCCCTTAGTATTAGAAGCTGTCAGAAAATCTTCTCTTTTGGATAATGATTTAAACTCTGTTTATTCCTATTTAATTACTGACTTTAGAGGATACACTAACAAAGTTATTGCTGAAGAATCTAATCATATAGATGGCGTAATTGTTACAGTATGTTCTACAGGTAAAGGTGCCGCTGTTAAGCTAAAAGAATTAGTTCAAGATATTATTGATAACATAACTACAAATAATATTAATATAATTCCTGTTGGTTTGAATAATTTAAGTAAATCTATAAATAATATCTCAAACAATAATAATATTATAGCCATTATTGGTTTAGCAAATCCTGATATGGGAATTCCTTTTATATCTTTAGAAAATTTAATTGATGGCTCTGGCGAAAAAACATTAAAAAGCATTATTGAAGGTAAACCTATTGCTAATTCTAATAATAAATCAGAAAATCAAATTGTGCTTAAAAACCTTTGCAAACAAAGCCTTAGAGAACTGTTAACTTTTTTAAATCCTGATAAAATATATGCCTTATTGGAAGACTTTGTTACCTCAGTTGAAAAGTCTTTATGCATAATTTATGAAAATCCAGTTAAACTAAGGATTATGCTACATGTTGCTTGTGCCTTAGAAAGAATGGTTTTAAATGATGGTTTAGAGTATAGGGAATCTCCTGATACTCTAAATAAAAACAGTTTATCCGCTTTAAATGAGGCCAGCTTAATCTTTAAGAAATCACTTTCAATATCATTAACTAAAGATGAACTTTATTATATGGTTGATATGCTTAATCAATATTAAATTTGTATTTAACTTAAATCAGTATCAATTATCACTATATTATCGAAAAAGTATATCAATTTCTATAGAAAGTGTATTAACAAATTTTATAGTGTATTAAATTTATAAATTTATCCCTGCTGGATATACTATAACTGTATCCTAGTGATATTTTATATTTTTGATACACTATTTTGGCACAGTAATTGCTATATATATTAGTACCCAAGAAAAAGTATTAATTAAAATAATGAAAGGGTGATAAATCATGATAGGAGTAATTATAGCTACTCACGGAAATTTTTCCGAAGAACTGCTAAAATCGTCAGAAATGATTTTTGGTTCTCAAACAAATGTAGGAGCTGTTACATTTAAACCTGGTGAAGGTACAGAAAACTTAGTTGATAAATACAACATACTTATAGATGAGCTAGATTGTACAGATGGAATTCTATTTATGGTAGACCTTTTTGGAGGAAGTCCATTTAATGCTGCCAGTATGCTTGCATTAAGTAATAATAGCATGGAAATTGTAACAGGTGTTAACCTTCCAATGTTATTGGAGGTTTTTGGGAGCAAAGATTTTTCAAGTCTTTCTGAATTATTAACAATCGCACAAAACGCTGGTAAGGATTCTATAAAACAATTAATAAAAAAAATAGATAAAGATTTAGAGGAGGATGATTTATAATGAAAATCGCATTAGCAAGAATTGATGACAGATTAATACATGGCCAAGTCGCTACAATATGGTCAAAGGAGACAAAATGCCAGAGAATCATCGTATGTAATGATGATGTAGCAAATGATGAAATAAGAAAAACTTTATTAACACAAGTAGCTCCTCCAGGGGTTCAGTCACATGTAGTTAGTATAGATAAAGCAGTTAGAGTTATTAATAACCCTAAGTATGAAAATGATATCGTATTGCTTCTTTTCACTAATCCTACAGATGTTCTTAGATTAATTGAAGCTGGAATTGATATTAAGAGTATTAATATTGGCGGAATGTCTTTCAAAGAAGGCAAAATTCAATTAACTGGTGCTATTTCTGTAAATAATGAAGATATTAGTGCATTTAAAGCATTAAATGACAAGAATATAGAATTAGAAATAAGAAAAGTTGCTTCTGATTCAAAATCTTACATTATGCCTTTAATTGAAAAAATTTAATTTTTATCGATTGATTCTGTTAAAGACAAAAATGTGGTCTAACTACATTTTTGAATCTAAAAATTAAACATTTACATTTAACTTAGTATATTTAATTTTCTTTAAATATAAATAATTGTTAATCAAGGAGGTATTATTATGGAAATTAATGCATTACAACTTATTCTTATTTTCATAATCGCATGTATTGCTGGTATGGGTAGTGTTCTTGATGAATTCCAAACTCATAGACCATTAATCGCATGTACATTAATCGGACTTATTTTAGGGGATGTAAAAACTGGAATTATAATTGGTGGTACACTTGAAATGATGGCATTAGGCTGGATGAATATCGGTGCTGCAATGGCTCCAGATGCTGCTTTAGCCAGTATCATTTCTACTATTGTAGTAATTGCTGGAAAGCAAGATGTAAGTGCTGGTATAGCTCTTGCAATTCCTATTGCTGCTGCTGGTCAAGTATTAACTATACTTGCTAGAACAATTACTGTTTTCTTCCAACATCAAGCAGATAGAGCTGTCGAAACTGGAAATCTTAAAATAATTGATTTTTGCCATATTGGCGCATTATTAATTCAAGCACTACGTGTTTCTATTCCTGCCGTAATTGTTGCTATGTTCGTTGGTACTTCTGTTGTTCAAAATATGTTAGCATCTATTCCAGATGTTGTAACAGGAGGACTTAGAGTTGGTGGTGGTGTCGTAGTTGTAGTTGGATACGCAATGGTTATCAATATGATGGAAGCAAAGCACTTAATGCCTTTCTTCTTCTTAGGATTCGTTGTTGCTGCTATTGCAAACTTAAATTTAGTTGCTTTAGGTGTTATTGGAACTGTAGCTGCCATAATCTACATTCAATTAAGTCCAAAATTCAATCAAACTACCGTTGCTGCTCAAACTGTATCAAATAATGATGCAGATGATGAACTATAAACTTGGAAGAGGAGGTACTATAATATGAGTAAAGATTTAAAAAAGCTTACAAAAAGTGATTTAAATAACATGTTTATCCGTTCAAACTTTCACCAAGGTTCTTGGAATTATGAAAGAATGCAAGCTTTAGGATATTGTTTTGCAATGGTTCCAATAATTAGAAGATTATATACTGGTGACGAAAGAAAAGACGCTCTTAAAAGACATCTTGAATTCTTTAACACACAACCTTTCGTTACAGCTCCAATTTTGGGAGTTACAGCAGCTATGGAAGAGCAAAAAGCTAATGGTGCTGATATTGACGATGGTGCTATTAATGGTATAAAAATAGGTTTAATGGGACCTCTTGCTGGTGTTGGCGATCCAATATTCTGGGGTACACTAAGACCAGTTGCAGCTGCTTTAGGTGCTTCAATAGCCTTGACAGGTAGTATACTTGGACCTATACTATTTTTCGTAATATTCAATGCAATTCGTCTTGGAATAAGATGGTGGGGCGTTACCTATGGTTATAGCAAAGGTACTACTATTGTTGCTGATATGGCTGGGGGGAGACTTCAAAAATTAACAGAAGGTGCTTCAATACTTGGATTATTTATAATGGGTGCTCTTGTTAATAGGTGGACTAGTATAAATGTTCCACTAGTTGTTTCAACTATTACTAAGTCAGATGGAACTGTAGAAGTGACAACCGTTCAAACTATCTTAAATTCATTATTACCAGGATTACTTCCATTACTATTAACTTTCTTATGTATGAAACTACTTAAGAATAAAGTTAATGCAGTTTGGATTATATTTGGAATATTTATTTTAGGAATTGTTGGATATGGATTAGGTATTTTAGCATAAGATTTAGCTTAACATGAATATCATTGAATTATATAAGTTCTAATTAATTTACTACATTAACGTTATATATAGTTTATTTACTGGAATATAAATGTTAAATTCTAGTATTAAAATAACATAACGTCAGAGACTAATTAATATCATTGTTGAACATTACCTAACACAAAGAAGATACTATCTAAAATCATAAAATGATTTTAGATAGTATCTTTTCTCATTAAAAAAATCGATCAAGCGCACTCAATTAAAATTCTAATTTGCTAGTTTTTAAACAATAAGTTCCCCTAAATATATAAAAATTCAAAAACTACATATAAAGACTTTATAAAATTCAAATGTTGATATTTTTTCTGCTTTTATAAGCAGCACTTATCTTTTCTTTAAATATATTTACTTGAGTTTTTGTTTCTTTAATTTCATCAAACTTTAAATTTCCCCTGCCTAATCTATCAGAAAGTGAAACTAAAACTATATCATTAATAGTTACTTCTTCTAACATAGCATCTACATTTTGATACTTTAAGTTTTTCGTTACAAACAAGCTTTGCATATGCCATCTTACAAGTGCTGTTACTTCATTTATAAAACTTTCCTCTTTATCAAAATAAGTTAAAAATGCTCTCGTCATATCTGCTCCTGCAATATCATGATTGTATGAAGTTAATTTTCCTTTTCTAATCTTAGTAGTTGGTTTTTTACCTATATCATGTAACAAAAGTGCCCACATAAACGCTCTTTTATTTAAACTCCTTTCTCTAACCTTTGCTCCTTCATCAATAACCATCATAGTATGTATAAATACGTTTCCTTCTGGATGAAACTTAGGATTTTGATCCACCTCTTCTAATTCCTTAATCATTGAAAATGGATAATTCTCAAGTTTATGAGTTTCTAAACTTTCTGCTAAATAAACAGAAGGTTTATCATCATTAAGTAAATGCTGTTCTATTTCTAAAAAAACTTCTTTATCCTTCATAATATTCTCCTATAAAAATCATTTATTAAATCATTTGTAATTAATATTAAAAATATAAATTATCTATATCTTGTATTTGATTTTCTTTTATCGTTAATATTAGTATATCAAATATTTTAATTTCTAAACAAAGACCAAACAAAAAGCAGTAGATAATTTCGCCTAACACGATTTTATCTACTGCTTTATCCATTCACGTCTATGAATTTAAATATAATTTTTTTATACTAAATACAATTTAGATTAGATATTGTCCCCAATCCTTATCTTATAATGCAGAACTTCCTCTTTCACCAGTTCTAATTCTTATACAATCTTCAATATCAACGATAAATATCTTTCCATCTCCAACTTCCCCAGTTCTAGCTATCGATGTAATTAATTGAATAACCTCTTCAACTTTATCATCTTCAACTACTATTTTAACTTCTATTTTAGGTAATACATTAGTTGTTATTTCAGTACCTCTGTGGTATTCTTTCCATCCACGTTGTTGTCCGCATCCCATAACTTGACTAATTGTTACTCCATTTATATTACTGCTTTTTAATGCATCTTTAATATCTTCAAGTTTTGAAGGTCTTATAATTGCTTCTACTCTTTTCATTCTATATTCCCCCTTAATCATATATCTACAATAAACAGTGGTACGACTCTATATGTTTGTTGACAATCAATACTCTATCTGAAATTTATACCATATATTCTCTTTTTATATCAACTATCAATTAAAACATATATTCTATAAAATAATATCTATTCAATAAATATTTATACTTTAATTTATTACACTATAATTGTACCAAAATTCTTAGTATAAATCTATTACTATATACTAATCTAGACCGTTAAATGCAGGATATGCAGTTTCACCATGTTCAGCTACATCAAGACCATCCGCCTCTTCTGATTTTTCAACTCTAATATCCATGAATAACTTCATAACTTTTATTATTATGAATGTCATACAAGCTGCAAATACTATTGTTATTGCAATACCTGCCAATTGTGCGAGAAGAAGATTAATATCTCCAAAGAAAAGTCCATTCCATTTTGCTACAGAGTTTATTGCTGTTTGTCCAAATAACCCAGTCGCAATACCACCCCAAACTCCACCAATTCCATGACATCCAAAAGCATCAAGAGCATCGTCATATCCAAATTTAGCTTTTACTGTCCCCATAAAGAAGAAGCAAATTGGAGATACTACTGCACCTATTATAATTGAAGTCCAAAGTGGAACAAAACCTGCTCCTGGTGTAATTGCAACTAATCCTACAACTGCTCCTGTTGCAGCTCCAAGTACTGTTGGCTTTCCATGCTTTATTTTTTCAATTAACATCCATGAAAGCATTGCTGATGCTGCTGCAGTATTTGTTGTCATGAAAGCATGAACTGCAAGAGGACCAGCTCCTAATGCACTACCTGCATTAAATCCAAACCATCCAAACCAAAGTAATGCTGCTCCAAGAACTACAAAAGGAATGTTGTGTGGTCTATATGACATCATTCCATATCCACGTCTCTTACCTAGCATAATACAAGCTACAAGTCCTGATACTCCTGAACTTATATGAACTACATTTCCGCCAGCAAAATCTACAGCTCCTAAAGAACTTATTAATCCGCCAGAACCCCATACCATATGAGCCATTGGATAATATACCAAAAGTGACCATAATCCTATAAATATGAATAATGCTGAGAATTTCATTCTACCTATTAGTGATCCAGTTATAAGTGCTGGTGTAATTATTGCAAACATCATTTGGAATGCTGCAAAAAGCATATGAGGTATAGTGGGTGCATATGCAGAAGGTTCTGCTCCTACACCGTTAAATCCAAAAAAGTTTAATCCTCCTATAATTCCAAAAACGTCATCTCCGAAAGATAATGAGTAACCTATTAATACCCACATTACTGATGCTAATCCACAAATAAAGAACGAAGACATCAATGTATTTAAAACATTTTTTCTTCTAACCATTCCAGCATAAAAGAATGCAAGTCCTGGTGTCATTACAAATACAAGAGCTGAACAAATCATTAAAAAAGCACTATCGCCTAAATTAATTTCCATAAAAAATCCCCCTTAAAATTAGTGATTAGCAAAATAAATTCATAGCTTATTCACTTATATTTTTTTCAAACTTTTTGAGATAAATTTAATTTAAAAGTAACTGCGCTACATTACCTTTTAAAAATAACCTTATAAAATCTTAACTATAATATTATAATTTGAAAAGCAAAAAGGTGCTTGGGAAATATACTTTTAAGTATATTTCTCAAACACCATCGTTCTTATTTCATAGTATATTATCTAAATTTAAATTTGTCAATATTTTTTCAAATACATTTTAATTTTGTTTAATATCCACTCAAAATTGTTTCAAAATATTAACTACTAATATTTTTATATTAGCATATTTATTAGGCATATCCTCATTTGCGTTTATTAGTTGAATTAAATTTGTCAAATCACGAAGCTTACTTATTTTATACCAACTATCCATAAGTTTACAATACGAGTTTTTATTATATTCGTCTTCAAAAACTTGTATTAAGTTTTTGTTGAAATATTCTTCATATCTAAAAAATTGTCCTATGTCAGCTAATGGATGTCCCGCCATAGCAAATTCCCAGTCTAAAATTCCAGATAATTTATTATCTTTTATCAAAATGTTGGTTCCTTGAAAATCTCCATGAACCAATCTAATATCTTTATCTAAATCAAATAATATTTTTTCATTGTCTTTAACTATTCTGTTAACTTTATCCACAATATCTTTTCCAAAACGTTTCTGAGCATTAATCCCCATAAACTTTTGATACCATAAAGCAAGTGGAGGTAATTCTTCTTTTAAATTTAAATCTTCATCTAAGAAACCTGCTTTGCTAAATTTATAACTATGTATTTTAGCTAAATATTTTGCTACTTCTCTAACAAATTCTTCTTTCAATTCATATCCTTTACTTATAGCCTGTCCTATAGTTATTCCTTCCATGTACTCATAAATTGCATATTCTCTATTTTCAATAACTCTATCATTACAAATCTTATATATCTTAGGCACAGGTATTGTTCCATCTTCTCTTAACCTTTTCAATAACTTAATTTCTTTTTTATAATTTTGTTCTGTTGAAAAAAATATTTTCAAAATATACTTTTTTTGCTGTTCATTTGTTTCAATAATATAATTTGTTGTTCTACACCCTTCATTTATAGGTATTATATTAACAATATTTTCTACATCCAATATTCCTTCAAATAAACTAGTAACTATATTCTTATTAATTTTTAAAAATGGAAACGTTCTTTCCCAATCATATTCCAACTTAAATATCCCTCACTAAACTATATATTTTTATTTTTAATTATAATATATTATTACTATATATGTCACAAAATTTTTATGATGACCAGTGCATAGTTTTACTATATTATAAGAGTTTTTATATTAGAAAATACTATTGATATATTAAATCGTAAGGCATTATAATATATTATAAAAATTCTATAATAGCCACGCCAATTATCTTGTTTATAAAATAAATTTATCTACACTATGAATTTATTTCCTAAAATCTATATTCTATGTATAAATCTAAAAAGATGTTCTAAAATTACTACCCTTTAGAACATCCTTTTGAATTTAAAATATAGTCTTAAATTATCTTACTTCAAATGATTCACAATCTGTACATGCATTTTCTGTTGGATTTTCTTCATGTGTTCCAACTTTTATTTGATTTAATGTACAGTACTGTTTTGATTGTGCATGGTATTGACAGCTGCTAACTGAACATTTTATAGATGAATTTATTTCCATTCCAATCACTCCTTATTGCTTTATCAATAATAGTATTTGCAAAATCCTTTTATCTATACTTAAAATTAATAGTATACTCTTATATTATATATAAATATATGTCTCTATTATTTCCCAAGAAATAAAAAGTAACCTATATCTATGATACTTCTAAATGTTTTATATAATCATAAGCTTTTTCAATTGCTTCTGTCTTCGTATCATATATATTACTTCGCCCAACTTTAATCACAAATCCCATCTTATCTAATACCTTCATTGGCTGCTCTTGTACATGCGTTAGACAAAGTCTTATTCCAAATTTATTACAATTTTTAAGTAGTCTACTTAATGCATCTATTGCAGATGCATCTATCGCATGAGTATGTCTCATATCTAAAATTACAACTTCAACAGAAGATTCTAATTCTTTCATTTTTGAAATAAATTCTTGTACTATCCCAAAAAATATTGGTCCATTTACTTGATATATATGTATTTTCCCATCTACTTTTTCTAATACCTTAGATATTTCCTCATCAAAAACTTCTTCCTCTACTAAATCTCTTATTTCAGTAGTATCCGATACTCTTTTAATAAATAAGAACATTGCCATAATCATTCCAATGCCAATTGCAACAACTAAATCAAATATTATTGTACATACAAAGGTAATTAATAGTACAATAACATCACTTTTAGGAGCTTTTAACAATGATTCAAAAACTCTCCATTCACTCATATTATATGACACAACCATTAAAATTGCAGCGAGTACTGACATTGGTATCATTTTAGCAAGTGGCATTAAAATTAACATCGTTGCTAATAGTGTTATAGCATGGACCATCCCAGCTATTGGACTTTTCCCACCAGATTTAACATTAGCTGCTGTTCTTGCTATAGCTCCTGTAGCTGGTATTCCTCCAAATAGTCCACTAGTAACATTTGCTATTCCTTGAGCAATAAGCTCCATATTAGAGTCATGTGTATCAGAAATCATTCCATCAGCTACTACTGCTGATAATAAAGATTCCAAAGCTGCTAAAATAGCAATTGTCATAGCTGGTGCAAATAACTTATTTATTGTTTCCATACTAAATACTGGAAATAACGGTATTGGGATTGTAGAAGAGATTTCTTGAAATCTACTTCCTATAGTTTCAACTGGAAGATTTAATAATTTTACAGAAAGAGTTGCAACAATTAATGCAACCATTGATCCAGGTATTGTTTTATTAATCTTAGGCCAAAATGCTATTATAATAATACTTCCTAACCCTATTATTAAAGACCATGTATTCAATGATCTCATATTTCCAAAATAACTTCCCCATTTTGTAAAAAATTCTGCTGGTACATTTTCAATTTTTAATCCAAAAAAATCCTTTATTTGTGTTGACATTAATGTAATAGCGATTCCAGACGTAAATCCTATAGTTATCGTCTGTGGTATATACTTAATTAATGAACCAAATCTTAATACTCCCATTATAATCAATATTAGTCCAGCCATTATTGTAGCTGTAATAAGTCCATTTAATCCATAATCTTGAATAATAGAATAAATTATAATAACAAATGCCCCTGTTGGCCCTCCTATTTGAACTCTGCTACCACCTAAAAATGAAATTATAAAACCTGCAAATATTGCTGTTATAAGACCTTTTTCAGGAGATACTCCTGATGATATGCCAAGTGCTATTGACAGTGGTAATGCTATTACAGCTACGATAATACCAGCTATAATATCTTTCATAACTTGTTCTTTGGTAATTTTCTTGTTTTTAATCATATACAAGAATTTGGGCATCATTTTTAATCACTTCCTTATTTAAATTGTCAGTTTTTATCTTACTCCTATTTTTTCTACTAGTCAAAGCAAAATATTCATTTATTTTACATTAAACTTATACTTCTGACATTTTAATTTGTGACTAAATAAATTCTCTACAACCTAATAATACTATCTAGTCTCTTTTCTAATTCTGCTGTAATATTAACTAACGGTAATCTGACTTCATCCGAATCTATTAATCCTAACTTATTTAAACAATATTTTAAAGGTGTAGGATTAGGTTCTGAAAATAAAAGTGGAATCATATTATATAAACTCTGCCATTTTTTCAATGCAGCTTGATGATTATTTCTTTTAATTAAATCATAAATTTGAATAAATTCTTTAGTTCTCAAATGTGCAGAACCCAATATTCCTCCATCACCACCAAGTACAAGTGTTGTATAGAAATATGCATCTTCACCTGTTAAAATTGAAAAGTCCTTTGGTCGATTAAGCAATAAATCTGTTGTTTGCTTCATATCGCCTGAGCAATCTTTTACACCTACAATATTCTTTAATTCTGCCAATCTATGCATAGTTTCATTTTCAACATTGGTTCCAGTTCTATATGGTATATTGTAAATTATGATGTCTAAATCAGTTGCTTCAGATATGCACCTAAAATGTTCATAAAGACCCCTTTGATTTGGTCTTGAATAATATGGTGCTACAGATAATATTCCATTAACATTATATCTTTCTACAACTTTTAATTTCTTTATCAACTCACTAGTATCATTTCCACCCAATCCCACATACACAGAAACTCCATTATTAACATATTCAACGGTCTTAGCTAAAACCTCCTCATATTCCTTAGCTAAAATAGTAGGTGATTCACCCGTTGTTGCAAGTGGTATTATCCCATTTACCCCTTGTTCAATATAATGGTTAATCATTTTTTCATAGGACTTTAAGTCTATCTTTCCATTCTTGAATGGGGTTATTAATGGCACTAAAACTCCTTCAATTTTCATAAATTTACACTCCTCTAATTTGTTTTATACCTCAAGGGTCACAATGTACCCTCAAAAGGGCACTTATAAAATAAGAAAACCCGTTAGTATATACCAACGGGTAGAGTTAATCACATAAGCATTATACAAAACTAAAGCATAATAATTATTACATTATTGCTTTAACTTCATCAAATCCTTGTAGCTCTCCACTTTCGTGACAGTTATACATATATTTTATGCATACCCAGAAATGAACCTTTGCACAATTCAAATCTTCGGCCATAATACCTTTCCTTATTAATCAACGCTTGCAAACTCATAATAAGTACTCTTTATTAATAGCACCTCTACCTTAGGTTTCCGTTATTAAATTCAATTGAATTATACCATTCAATTAATAAGTTGTAAATAAAAAACTGCCTTTAACTTTACTAAACCAATGTGTATCAATGAATAATATTTTTTAGATTCATATAATGTCAAAATATAGTAGCATTTATATATATTACAATACATAATAAAATTTATAACCCATATTGTAATGTTAATATCCATTTATTAAATTAAAAGTATCCACACAAATTCAAAATAATCCACAAGTAATCTAGATTTACTGTGACTATTTTTTCTAATTATTCTTTTTAACTTCTAAAACTTTTATACGTTTGGTTCTGTAAAAATTATAATAATCAAGTTTTACTTCAATAATTTCTATCTGCTTATAATTGTTAATTTATTATTTCTTATGCTTATTAACCTATTCAAATAATTCATTGCAAAATAAAAAAAGATAGTTATGATAACTATCTTTTTTCTTTACCTCGCAACGTCCTACTCTGCCACACAGTCACCCGTGCAGTACCATCGGCGCTATAGACCTTAACTGTCCTGTTCGGAATGGGAAGGAGTGTTACCTCTATGCCATCATCACGAGATATTAGTTTTTCTCAAATCTATGATTGATCGAAAAACTTATATAAATCACGCTAGTGATTTATATTTCTTTGAAAGATTATTCTTTCAAAATTGCACATAACTTTTAATGTATACTTACAACTTGATTATATATTGGTCAAGCCCTCGACCTATTAGTATCAGTCAGCTAAATATGTTACCATACTTACACCTCTGACCTATCAACCTTGTAGTCTTCAAGGGGCCTTACTAGCTTACGCTA
>NZ_LZZM01000221.1 GCF_002006345.1 Clostridium puniceum | reverse complement strand
TCCTCAGTTGAAATAGTCTAGCTATAGGTGAAAAAACTAATCCACAGCGTCTTATGTTAAGTATAGTAAAATTATTAAGAAAGGAAAAGTATAATGAATTTTTACTACATGTTCATTATACAAGGTGAAGGTATGGCAACGGATGAAATGTCTGTAGTGGATCATTTACATGAATTAAGAAAAAGAATAATAATATGTCTTATTGGTATTTTTTCTGTTACGTTTATTATTTATGATAAGGTTAGTTATTTAATTTATATACTTATGAAACCTATAGAGAAGTTTAATTTAAGTTTAGTATATTTTAAACCAACAGACGGTTTCGTTACAAGAATTGAAATATCCTTGATAGCTGCGCTAGTTATAACTAGCCCTATTACAATATATGAAGTATTAGCATTCATAGTAGTGGGGTTAACAAAGAAAGAAAAAAAATTTTTATATAAGAATCTACTTATTCTTTTAAGTCTATTCATATTTGGTACAGTTTTTGGATATATAAAGATCTTACCATATTCACTTAGCTTTTTAATTTCTTATGGAGAAAGTTATTTAAAACCAGTGCTAAATGTCAGTACATATTTTAGTTTTATAGGTGTTTTTTGCCTTTATACAGGAATCATGTTTTTAATCCCATATATATTAATTATATTAGGAAAATTTTCTCTCATAAGTTCTAAGATTTTAAGAAAAAAGCAAATTCCAGTCATAATAGGAGTATTAATGGTAGAGGGATTTTTATTACCATCAGTAGATTTTTTTACATTTATTGTGGTAGCAGCGCCTATTTTATTAATGTATGAATTAAGTATATGGATAATATTTTTTAAGGAAATAAGAAAAAGGAGGAGAGAAAATGTGTCTGGCAGTTCCTGGAAAGGTTTTAAGTTTAGATGGAGATAAAGGTATTGTAGAGATTGGAAATATGAAAAGAGAAGTATTCATGCATCTTTTAGCAGATGTATCTGTAAATGAATATGTTCTTGTACATGCTGGTTGTGCAATAGAAAAGGTGGATGAAGAAGAAGCGAAAATAACCATCGATATTTTTAAGGAGCTTATTGAAAATGAAGTTTGTTGATGAATTTAGAAATAATGAATATTCCCAAAAACTCGTAGAAAAGCTAAATGATATTTCAAAAGAAAAGATAAATATTATGGAAGTTTGTGGTACTCATACTATGAGTATATTCAGATATGGAATTAGGGATGTAATTCCTCCGAATGTAAATCTTATATCTGGACCTGGCTGTCCTATTTGTGTAACGCCTCAAAGCTATATAGATACTGCACTGACACTTACTGAAGAAGATAATGTAATTATTACAACCTTTGGAGATATGATGAAAGTTCCTGGAAAAAAAAGTTCATTAAGTAAGAAGAAGTCAGAAGGGGCAGATATAAGAATAGTATATTCACCAATGGACTGTCTTGAAATGGCGGTGAAAAATCCTTCAAAAAAGGTAGTGTTTTTGTCAGTAGGATTTGAAACCACTGCGCCTATGACTGCAGTTACAGCTATGGAGGCTAAAAAAAGAAATATAACTAATTTATTCTTTTTTACTGCTCACAAAATTGTTCCACCAGTTATGAAAGCCTTAGTTAAAGATAAAGATTTAAAAATACATGGTTTTCTGTTGCCAGGGCATGTTTGTGCAATTATTGGTACAAAACCGTTTGAATTTTTAAGTAAAGATTATAATATATCTGGAGTGGTTACAGGGTTTGAACCTTTAGATATACTTCAAGGCTTAATTAGATTAGTAAGTTTAATAAATAAAAAGGATTATAAAATAGAGAATGAATATAAAAGAATAGTTAAAGATGCTGGAAATTCTAAGGCTGAAAAGTATTTAAATGAAGCTTTTAATATTGTGGATAGTAGTTGGAGAGGTATTGGTACAATATATAAAAGTGGTTTGGAATTTAATAATGAATATGAAGCTTTTGATGCACTTAAGCATTTCAAAATTAATTATGAGGAATACGATGGCAGTTCTGGTTGCAAATGTGGAGAGATACTTAAGGGAAAAATTAAACCAATCGATTGCCAACTTTTCAAAAAACTATGCACACCTGAAAATCCAGTTGGTTCTTGCATGGTTTCATCAGAAGGTACTTGTGCAGCATATTATAGATATCATAAAGACATTACATAACAGGAGGACTTTTAAAATGAGTGACACTATAACTTTAAGTCACGGAAGTGGCGGTATACAAACAAATAAATTAATTAATGAATTGTTTTTTAAATATTTTAATAACCCCATTTTAGATATGATGAATGATTCAGCTCAAATAGATATAGATTTTAAGAAACTTGCTTTTACTACAGATTCTTTTGTAGTAAATCCAATATTTTTTTGTGGAGGCAATATTGGTAAATTAGCAGTTTGTGGTACTGTAAATGACTTAGCAGTAAGTGGAGCAAAACCACTATACCTAACAAGTGCTTTTATTATTGAAGAGGGGTTTTCTATTAAAAATTTAGAAGAAATAGTGAAGTCAATGGCAGAAGAAGCTAATAAAGCAGGTGTAAAAATCGTTGCTGGAGACACAAAAGTTGTGGAAAAAGGCAATGTAGATGGAATTTTCATTAACACTTCTGGAATTGGTAGCATCTATAAAAATGTTAATATCAATTGTGCCAATGCAAAAGTTGGAGATATAGTAATAATAAATGGTACTTTAGGAGATCATGGAATGACAATAATGTGCGAAAGAAATAAACTTGGTTTTGAAGGAAATTTAAAAAGTGATTGTGCTTGTTTGAATTCCTTAGTAGATGTAATGTTTGAAGCATATGAAGGAATTCATGTTATTCGTGATGCTACAAGAGGTGGAGTAGCATCAGTGCTTAATGAAATCAGTGAATTTAGCAATGTAACAATAGCTCTTGAAGAAAATAGTTTACCATTGAAAGAAGAAGTAAAAGGTGCAAGTGAGATGCTTGGATTAGATCCGTTATATATTGCCAATGAAGGCAAAATTTGTGTTTTTGTTGAAGAAGATTATGCTGAAAAGGTACTTAATTCAATGAAAAAACATCCACTGGGTTCTAAAGCCGCAATTATTGGAAAAGTAACTAAAGAAGTGGGAAAAAAAGTTTATTTAAACACAATAGTAGGTGGAAAGAGACTAGTTGATATGCCATCTGGAATTCAACTACCACGAATATGTTAAAAAGGTAAAGAAACATATTTTTAATTTTAATATAATTTAGTTTAATATAAAAAATTTGATTTATCTTTAATAAGAGAGTTATAGATACACGTTTAAAAAGTATAATATGTGGTATGGAAATTAATGAAAGAAAAAAGTGAAGTTTAAATAGATTAAAATAATCCTCATAGCTATAAAAATTGATTTATGGTTGTGAGGATTTTTGCTTTTAAAATATTAATTTACTAATTATGTTTCCTTGATTTAAATTTACAAGAAAATATATGGAATAGATTAAAAATTTATTAAGTCTAGTTATTTGCAAGATAATCATACACAACATGAGCAGGGGCAAGAGTTAAATCTGTAAGAATATGTGATGCAGATATAACCTCTAAAACTGGTAAATCAGCTAAAGGAGCTAATGCATGGCTAAATAATTGTAGACGTGCAGGACCAGTCCACGATCCATGTATGGTAATATCCTTATGCTGTGTACATATAATTTCACAAATTCTTGGGTTTCCGTCATATCCTGGCACAATTTTTAGCATGAAGTTAGGGCGAGAAATTTGATCATAGGCTTCCTTGCTATCTAACTCTTCATGTTTATAACCCATTGTAGCAGTGGCAACTGATAATGAGCCATAGTTTAGTGTACCAACTAATGTATCTGAATCAACAAATAGCTTTGGAGTACCAAGTTTCTTAGGGTAAGCACTAAGTTCTCTACCAACAGCAATAGCAGGATGATTGTCTAGGTACATCATATGTAGATAATCACCTTTAACTCCATTATACTTTACTGGAATAACCTGTCCACATTCAGTGTAAGATCCTAATCCAGTCGTATCTGGCATAGCCATCATTTCAAATCTAACTAGCGGCTCTTCGCCATCTAATTCTAATGGTTCTGGTATAATTTTTCTAAGTGCTTCCAAGTCGGTACGATATATTACGTTCAAGTACTCTCTATTATGGAACTTGTATAGACCTTTAGGAAATGCTGGAGCAGTAAGGGGGGTTGTAATTTGTTTACATATTTCACTTTCTAACATAAAATCTTCACTCTCTTTTCTTATTTTATAAATTATTATTATCAATATATTTTTATATTTAGAAATGTAAATTGTTATACATCCATAATCTTTATATTGTCTGGAATAATTAAATGTGCTTCTGTTACAGATTTAATTTCATCGAGGGTTGTGTCCTTGTGAATTTCTTTTAAGACTAGTCCTTTCGCTGTTACGTCAATTACACAAAGTTCTGTAACGATTAAATTTACTTGAGCTTTTGCAGTAAGTGGAAGAGTGCACTTTTTAAGAATTTTAGGTTTTCCTTTTCCAGTATGCTGCATTGCTATAATTACTACCTTTGCACCTATTACTAAATCCATGGCGCCACCCATTCCAGGTACCATTTTACCTGGAACAATCCAATTGGCTAAATTTCCTTCTTCATCTACCTCTAAAGCACCAAGTACAGTAACATCAACGTGTCCACCTCTAATTAGTGCAAAAGACATAGAACTATCAAAGAAGGAACCCTCTGGCATTACTGTTACACACTGTCCACCTGCATTAATTAAATCTGAATCTTCTTCGCCTGATTCTGCTTTTGGCCCCATACCAACAATACCATTTTCTGATTGAAAAGTAATCTGCATTTCCTTTGGTACATAGCTTGCTACTAAAGTTGGAAGCCCTATACCTAGATTCACAAGTTGTCCATCTTTTAATTCTTTTGCAACTCTTCTAGCAATAATTTCTTTTGCTAACTTACTATCTGTAATCAATTAAACGGCCTCCTTTACAATATAATTTACAAGGATACCAGGAGTCATTATATCTTCTTTTCTTAATTGTTCACACTTCACTAAGTCTTCAGCTTCCATTATCACGGTCTTTGCGGCCATTGCAATATAGGGATTAAAATTTTTTGTAGTTGCTTTATAGCAGGTATTTCCAAATTCATCTACGGTACTGCCTTTTACAAGTGAAACATCCGCTTTTAAAGGAAGTTCTAATAAATAATCTTTATTACTAATTGTAATTTTTCTTTTGCCATTTTCTACAATGGTTCCAAGTCCAGTTGGTGTTAATATACCGCCTAGACCAGATCCGGCTGCACGGATTCTTTCAATTAATGTTCCTTGTGGAGAAAGTTCTACTTCCATTTCACCAGTATTCATTCTTCTTCCAGTCTCAGGATTGGTTCCAATGTGTGAAGCTATGACCTTTTTAACTTGACCATTTACAACCAATTTGCCTATACCTTTATCAGGAAAACCTGTATCATTTGCAATGATGGTTAAATTTTTTACATTTAAATCAACCAGCATATCAATTATAGTGTCAGGAGTTCCGCAATCTAAAAATCCACCAATCATAATTGTCATTCCATCTCTAAAAATAGATTTTAGGTATTCAAGTTTAACTATTTTATTCATATTAATATCTCCTTTCTAAATAGTGTGAAATTTTTTACAGGGAATTTAAGCAGGTACTTAATGAAGGCAAGTAAATGTATTACTTAGACTAAAAAGTTAACCCACTAGGACACATCTCCTTTGTCTTGTAAAATTTCTTGCAGAGGTTATACCCTCACCAGTAGGTCCAGCAATAGTAAAGGTTGTAAATCCTTCTGAACCATAACCTACTCCTGCAAATGATTTGGCATTCTTTACAAAAATAGTTGTATCTATTTCTTTTTCGAATCTATTTAAGTTGTCAATATTTCTTGAATAGATGTATGCACTGTGCTTTTTGTTTTGCTCTGCTATTTTTGCACATTCTATAGCTTCATCAATATCTTTTACTCTTACAATTGGAAGTATTGGCATCATAAGCTCTGTCATTACAAAAGGATGATTTGCATCTACTTCACATATTATACATTTGACACTAGCAGGTGATTCTACATCTATTTGATCTAAAAATAATTTTGCATCTTTTCCTACCCATTTCTTATTTATGGCATACTCTGTGTTTTTATTAAAATTATAACTTTCATCATCTTGCTTTAGTAATACTAAATCTAGTAGTTTTGATACTTGATCTTTGTTTAGAAGTACAGAATTATTTTGAAGCATATTATTTATTAAATCATTTGCTACATTTTCAAAAACAAACAATTCTTTTTCCGCAATACAAGGTAAATTGTTATCAAAAGAACAGCCTTCTATAATGCTTTTTGCAGCGTGTTCTATATCAGCAGTATCATCTACGATAACAGGTGGGTTTCCAGCACCAGCGCCTATAGCTTTTTTTCCTGAATTCAAGAGTGTTTTTATTAATCCAGGGCCTCCAGTCCCACATAAAAGCTTTATATATGGGTGTTTGATAATTACATCTAAGGATTCCATAGTTGGATTTTCAACAGTAGTTGCTAAATTCTCCGGACCACCAGCTGAGATGATAGCCCTATTTATCATATCTACAGCAAAAGCAACACACTTTTTTGCACCTGGATGTCCATTGAATACAACAGAATTTCCAGCAGCTATCATACCTATACTATTGCATATAACAGTTTCAGTTGGATTTGTGGAAGGTGTTATTGCACCTATGACACCATAAGGAGACATTTCTACTACTGTAAGTCCTTGATCTCCAGACCAAGCTGTAGTAGTTAGATCTTCTGTACCAGGAGTATATTTAGCTGCTAACTCATGTTTTAATATTTTATCTTCATATCGTCCCATTTTTGTTTCTTCTAAAATCATTTTTGCCAGTATTTCTTTATTTTCCAATGCAGCCTCTCTTATACTGTTTACAAGTCGCTCTCTATCGTCTTTTGTGTAAGAAAGAGTTAGAACCTTTTGCGCATACATTGCTTTTGAAATGGCAACTTCAATTTCTTGGAATACTCCTAAATATGAACCATCATTGTTAGTCAGCTTAATTTTGATACCTTCAACATTTGTTACTACATTTAAATTTTCTGTTTGTGGTGATACTAATACATCTTTACTCATAGTGTTCCTCCTTAATGATAAAATAAATCAACATTAAAAACTTCATTCGATTCATTATAAAAATGTTATAGCGAAAAAAATGTTTTAATGTTGTATAAATAGAATATATCACTAATTTTAATAAAATCAACCTACAAATACAATAAATGTAATCAAAGTAAATTAAAACGTTGTCAAATTATGCGTAGGTGAGATATTTTTCATATAAGTTATAAATAGAAATTATATGATGATTTTTCTAAGAATTTAGAATTCTTAGGAAATTTAATTAGATTTTGAATACTACATATTATATTTGTGATTCTAAAGAGATTTTAACTGATATTGACAAGGTATATTGATTTGTTTTTATATGATTCTGATTTGCATATAATAAATTAAATTATTTTCTAAAATACACATTATAGCGTTTGAAAAAAAATGAAAATAATACTAAAATGAAAATAAGTTTAAATATATACATTCTAATAAATAAACTACATACATTTGGCTAATGCTCAACTAATGTACAGGAGAGTTTAATGTAGTAAATCAATTAGAACTTATATATATTAAAAGTGAGAAGAATTTAAGGAGGCAATAATCAATTATGGAAGAAAAAATAGAAAGACAAAAGGCTTGGGATTTACTTTGCAAATATAATAAAAATGATGCACTTAAAAAGCATGGGTTAGCAGTTGAAGGAGCAATGCGACACTTTGCAAAATTATATAATGAAGATGAAGATATATGGGGAGTTATAGGACTTCTTCATGATATCGATTATGAAATGTACCCAGAAGAGCACTGTATAAAATCACAAGAAATAATGAAAAGCGAAAACTTGCCAGAAAGTTATATAAGAGCAGTAGCATCACATGGATATAATATTGTTGTAGATATAAAACCAGAAAGCAATGCAGAAAAGGTATTATATACAATAGATGAACTTACAGGACTTATAAGTGCAGCAGCACTAATGAGACCATCTAAAAGCATTATGGATTTAGAAGTAAGTTCAGTAAAAAAGAAATTTAAATCAAAAGGCTTTGCAGCAGGGGTAGATAGAGAGGTAATTTTAAATGGCTGTACGATGATTGATATGGAATTAGATAGTGTTATTGAAAATACTATTTTGGGAATGAGGGATGTGGCTGAGGAGATTGGATTATAGTTTATATCTATAATAAATATTATATATCCAATGAAGTTTAGAATAACGAAGGGTAAACTATATCAATGATATTTTTAGTAAACTATTTGAAAGCATAAAACTTAAGAGGAAGAGGGTACTACTACATGGGTAATGAAGCGTTATTTTCAAGTTATTTTAATGAATTCAAAATAATATTAGATAATGTATTCAATGAAATAATTGCAGTTGATCGTAATAATAAAATATTTTTTGTTAATAAAGCGGCAAGTATTCTTTTTGGAATAGATAGTAAAAATAGTTTGGGTAAGGATGTTAATGAATTAATATGTAATTCTGAATTATATTGCTTTTTATCCACTAAAAAAGAGGAACTTAAAAAGCCTATAATAATTAATAATTTAAATTTAGCATTAAGTATTATACCTTTGCATGAGGATAAAAGTGTGTTAGGATCAATGTTAATTTTCAGCAATGTAACAAACTATAGTGAGTTGCTTCATAAGCTTGATGAAGAGAGAAACAGCAGCGAAATATTAAACACTGTAATTGAAACTGCTTATGATGGAATGGTTATAATTGATAAGCAAGGAATAATTACCATGATGAGCAAGGCGTATACGGAATTTTTGGGAATAGCCAGAGAGGATGCTATTGGCAAGCATGTAACTGAAGTCATCGAGAATACTAGAATGCCAATAGTACTTGAAACAGGTAGAGAAGAAGTAGCAGAGCTTCATAAGATTAAGGGAAGCTATATGATAGCATCAAGAATACCAATAATTAAAAATGGTGAAATTATTGGGGTAGTAGGAAAGGTGCTATTTAGGAATGTAAGAGAATTAAACAGTCTTTACAAAAGAATAAGTGTTATAGAAAAGGAATTGGCGACTTACAAATCAAAGCTTAGAGAATTCAACACAGCTAACTATTCCCTTGAAAATATTATAGGTGAAAGTGATCCGATTGTTTGGGCTAAAGTTATAGTTGAAAAGGCTGCTCATACTAGCTCTAATGTACTTATTCTAGGGGAAAGTGGTACGGGGAAGGAAATTTTTGCTCATGCTATACATTCTGAAAGTAACCGTCATGAAGGACCTTTTGTTAAAGTTAATTGTGCAGCGATTCCAAGCGATTTACTCGAATCAGAATTGTTTGGTTATGAAGCAGGAGCTTTTACAGGTGCAAAAAAAGAGGGGAAGATGGGAAAATTTGAAATCGCCAATGAAGGTACAATATTTTTAGATGAAATTGGAGATATGCCTCTTCATATGCAGGTAAAACTCTTAAGAGTTATTCAAGAAAGGGAAGTTGAAAAGGTTGGTGGTTTGGCCAGCAAAAAAATTAATATAAGAATAATTGCTGCAACTAACAGGAACCTTGAAAAATTAGTCTCAGAAGGTAAGTTCCGTGAAGATTTGTATTACAGGCTTAACGTTGTAACAATTGAAATCCCTCCTTTAAGAGAAAGAGGGAATGATATAATACTTATTTCTAATCATCTAATAAAAAAGCTTTCATTTGATTTAGATAAAAAAGTTATAGGCATATCAAAAGAGGCTGAACACTATCTTAAAACCTATGAATGGAAAGGTAACGTAAGAGAATTAGAAAATATCTTAGAAAGGGCAATTAATATTATGGAAGATCGTGAAATTATTAATGTCCAAGATTTGCCAAAAGAAATCACTGGCAAAAAACCTTCATTAGTTCCTAAGAAGCTTCAAGATGTTCTTGCTGAAAGTGAAAAAAATGCTATTATTCTCGCTCTTAGAGCCACAGATGGAAATAAAACAAAAGCAGCAAAAATTCTTGATATAGGACGTACTAGTTTATATGAGAAAATATAAAATACAAGTGTAGTTGTTCGTAAAAACGAACAGCTACTTTTTTTATGCAATATAATTGTACTGAAATACGTACAATGTGTAAATGTTTACTTGAAAAGATGTACGAAAAAGCGTACAAAAAAATTTATGGCTAAGACTTTTTCTCTAAGTTAGGAAAGAGAAAAGCGCAATTTCTCGTTTATTTTATATCTGAAGTTTTGGCATGGGTCTTGCGTATATAAATAAGTGTAAACGAACTTATAAATAAATATTACACTCTTGCTTTGCGGAGTATATAGAAGTATGAAAAGGAGGCGTAATGATGAACAAGATAATGTCAGTGGAACAAGCAATAGGGCTAATAAAAAGCGGATATACTGTGGCAGTTGGAGGATTCATAGGTGCTGGACATCCGGAGGGGATTTCTAAGAAGCTTAAAGAAATTTATCTAGAACAGGGCACCCCTAACAACTTAACTCTTGTTTATGCAGCTGGGCAAGGAGATGGAAAAGAAAAAGGTTTAAATCATTTAGGGCAAGAAGGTCTTATTTCAAAGGTAATAGGTGGACATTGGGGATTAGCACCTAAGGTTCAAAAACTTGCAATCGAAAATAAGATAAAAGCTTATAATCTTCCACAAGGAGTAATTTCTAGTCTTTATAGAGATATTGCAGCTGGAAAACCAGGAACAATTACTCATGTTGGTTTGAAAACTTTTGTAGACCCAAGAGTTGAAGGTGGAAAATTAAATGAGCGTACAACTGAAGATATTGTAAAAGTAATTGAAATTGACGATAAGGAGTACCTTTACTACAAAGCTTTTCCTATAAATATAGCCATACTAAGAGCTACTTATGCAGACGAAGAGGGAAATGCAAGTCTTCAAAAGGAGGCAGCAACTCTTGATAGTCTTGCAATGGCTCAAGCAACGAAAAACTCAGGTGGAAAGGTTATACTTCAGGTTGAAAAGATAGTATCTAAGGGATCGTTAGACCCAAAGCTAGTAAAAATTCCTGGAATACTTGTAGATGCAATAGTTGTAGCGAGTGCAGAAGACCATATGCAGACATTCTCTGAAGCATTTAATCCAGCTTATTGTGGAGAAATAAAAATGCCTGTAAATTCTATCAAATGTCTGCCAATGGATGAAAGAAAAATAATAGCAAGACGTTGCGCAATGGAGCTTATACCAAATGCAGTTAGTAATCTTGGAATAGGTATGCCAGAGGGAATTTCAATGGTAGCAAATGAAGAAGGTATAGGAGATACTATGAGATTAACTATTGAGTCTGGTCCTATTGGAGGTATTCCAGCAGGTGGTTTGAGTTTTGGAGCTGCTATAAATCCAGATAGTATTATAGATCAATCATCTCAATTTGATTTTTACGATGGTGGAGGATTAGACATAGCATTTTTAGGATTAGCTCAATGTGATGAAAAAGGTAATATAAATGTAAGTAAGTTTGGACCTAAAATAGCAGGTTGTGGAGGCTTTATAAATATTACTCAAAATTCAAAGAAGGTTGTATTCTGCGGAACCTTTACAGCAGGAGGACTTAAAATTAACGTTACTGATGGTAAATTAATAATTCAAAATGAGGGGAAATCAAAGAAATTTATTGAAAATGTTGAACAAATTACATTTAGTGGAGATTACGCTAATAATGTTAATCAACAAGTTCTTTATATAACTGAAAGGGCAGTTTTCAAATTAAAAAAAGATGGAGTAACTTTGGAAGAAATAGCACCTGGAGTAGATTTACAAAAGGATATTCTTAATCAAATGAATTTCAAACCAATAATTTCAAGTGACTTGAAGATAATGGATGAAAGAATTTTTAAAGACAAGCTTATGAGACTAAAGTAAAGAACAAATATAAATAAAATAAGACATGGATAAAATAGTTCGAAAGAAAAATAATAAAATAACGGAGGTTTTATATATGGCAGTTATAGGGATTTTATTAAGTTTAGCACTTTTAATGTTTATGGCTTATAGAGGTTTCTCAGTTATTGTTTTCGCACCTATATTTGCAATAGCAGCAGCTATATTTTCTGGAATGGCAATTATGCCGACTTATACAGAAATCTTTCTACCTAACTTGGGTAACTATGTAAAAGTTTACTTCCCATTCTTCTTGTTAGGCGCTGTATTTGGTAAAGTTATGGAACAATCTGGTGCAGCAAAATCTATTGCAAAATTTATAGTAGAAAAGTTAGGAAAAAAACGTGCTATGCTATCTGTAATCTTGTCAGCAGCTATACTAACTTATGGTGGAGTAAGTCTTTTCGTTGTAGCTTTTGCGGTATATCCATTTGCAGCTTCTATATTTAAGGAAGCAGATATACCAAAGAGACTTGTTCCAGCGACTATAGCGGTTGGTGCTTTTACATTTACTATGGATGCACTTCCAGGAACACCTCAAATTCAAAACTCTATACCAATGAAATTTTTTAATACAGATCTTTATGCTGCTCCTGTATTTGGAACATTAGGTGCTATTATCGTTTTAGTTTGTGGTGTATCTTATCTAGAGTGGCGTAAACGTAAAGCTCAAGCAAATGGAGAAGGCTATGGAGAAAATCATACACAAGAACCTGTGCTTGTTGAAGATGGAAGTTTACCAAATCCATTTCTATCAGCATTACCACTAGTATCTGTACTTGGAATAACTTTAATTCTGCAAAAATTAGTATTCCCTAAATGGGATATAGTTTCTTGGGTAACTAAAGCGCCTTACAACATTCCGGAAACAAGTGTTGTAGGTTCAATGAATAACTGGGCACTTATGATTGCACTTGTATTTGGTATTATTCTTGCAGTTTCTATTAACCCAAAACGTATGAAAGGTAACTTAGCTACAGCAATTAATGCTGGTGCAATTGGATCGCTTTTAGCTGTTATGAATACAGCATCAGAAGTAGGTTTTGGTAATGTTATAAAAACTTTACCGGGATTTCAATCTATAGCTCATGCTTTAACAAATATTAATCCAAATGGAAGTCCATTACTTTCAGAGGCAGTGACGGTAAATACTCTTGCTGGAGTGACAGGTTCTGCTTCAGGTGGAATGAGTATAGCACTTGATACATTTGGAAAACAATATTTAACTTGGGCAAATAGTGCTGGTATAGATCCACAATTGCTTCACCGTGTTGCTGCTATGGCATCAGGCGGAATGGATACATTACCTCACAATGGTGCAGTTATTACCTTACTTGGAATTGCAGGCTTGACTCATAAACAATCATATAAAGATATTTTTGCAATTACTTGCATTAAAACAGGAACTGTATTTGTATTAATTGCATTACAAAGCATATTGCATTTTGTTTAATATACAGTATAAGGGATGGATAAAATCTATTGGCTTCGATAAAGTATAAAAGGAGGAATTACTAGTGAAGGGCTTGACTATAAAGGAATTAAATATTGGTGATACAGCATCTTTTCAAAAGACAATTACAGAAACAGATGTGTACTTATATGCAGGTATAACAGGAGATTTGAATCCAGCTCATATAAATCAAGTTGAAGCAGAAACAACAATGTTTAAAGGTAGAATTGCTCACGGTATGTTAACGGCTGGTTTAGTATCTGCAGTATTAGGTATGCAGCTACCAGGACCAGGTTCCATTTACCTTGGACAAGAACTCAAATTTTTGGCACCAGTAAGAATGGGAGACACAATTAAAGCAGAAGTAGAAGTGATTGAGAAGATTGAAGAAAAAAATAGAATAAAACTAAATACTATATGTACAAATCAAAATGGTGTTGAAGTACTCAAAGGCATCGCAACAATAATGCCGCCAAAATAGAAGACAAGCTTAAAAAAACAGTGTGAATTTCTTTTTTGAGATTCACACTGTTTTTTGTGAGGATTATTATAATTTTTATAATAATATTTTTTTCTATTTGCTTATAATTCAGAGAAGATTATAAATTTGAAAATAAATTCACAGCTAAAAACTATATCATCTATTTGAAAATGTTTAATAATTCCTTGAACTAAACTGTTTACATGACTTGTTGAAAGGTATTATAATATATTTTCCTATACAGATATAAATCGTATTAAATCTTCATGCAATTGAGTATGCTAATGAACTTAAAATAATGCTTTATTGTCGTGCTTCCCTTAAATATGGAATTCACGATAATTTATTATTACCGTGAGCTATTTATAAAGAAAATTCTAAATTGTTATTATTTCACTGAAAATAGCATTAGACGAATTATTAGAAAATATGGAATGTAATAAATAAAGCTGGTAAAATTAACAGTATCATCTGCTAAAATTATGAATGTACCAAAACAAGCATTTATAGTTTTAATTAAAGAAAATATTGGTGTAGACGGACAACTAATATCTGAAAGATAAAATATTGAAATATGAGTTTTAGAAAAAAATTATGAATAATTTAATAGAATGTATATAATTGTTTCATAGAAAAAACAACATCTTTAGTTGAAGTAGGGTAGTGGATAAATTATAATAATAACGATAATAATATTTTTATAATTTAAAATTAAGCATAGGAGCGATAGAATGAATAAATTTGATAGAGCTATTAATAGAAAAACTAGTGAATTAATTTCAAAAAATTTACTTGGTCAAGAAGTTTATGAAGAAGATTATAAGAAATTTAAGACCATTGCAAGAGCAATGATTAGAGAAGAATTAAGAAAAGCTAAACCTAATAAAAAAACAAATTCTTTGTATCATAAAACTTGGAAAGCAGCGAGTAAATATGGCGATTTTCAGAAATAACAAGAAGTAATTCATTGTCATTAACATTTAAATCCTCGATAATACAGTTGGTATTTTCGAGGATTTTTTATACTAAAAATCAACTATTAAGTCTAAAAAGTCTAAAATAATTATCACTTGCTACTGAGAGGGTAAGAGTATTATAATTTGACATATATATCATTTATTGATATATTATATTTAATGATATATCGATAAATGATATATATAAAATAGGAAGGAGAATTTTATGCCAAGAAAAGATTCTATTGATATTGGAGAACTAACAGATTCTGCTTTTTATATTTTATCTAGTGTTATTGAGGAAAAGCACGGATATCTAGTTATGAAAGATATTGAGAAGTTTACTAATAATGAAGTGACTGTCGGTCCTGCATCACTTTATACAACACTGAAAAAACTTTTAGCAGCAGATTTAGTGGAGTTAAATTCTGATATAGATGAAAATAAAAAAGTATATAAAATAACCGATAAAGGACTGGAGATGCTAATAAAAGAGATCAAGCGTAAAAAGCAGATGATTAAATTTGCAGAAAAATTTTTGAAGTAGAAAAGGGTGATATTCATGAAAAGTAAATATGTAATGATTAGTGGTCTTGCTTTTAGTGAAGAAAGTGATATGAAAAGATTAAAAAATTATGCAAGTCAAGGCTGGATACTAGAAGATATAATAGGAGGTTTTTTCTATAAATTAAAAAAAGATAAGCCTCAAGATATAGTATATAATCTCGACTATCAAACGGATGTAAATGAAGAATATTTAACTATATTTAAAGAAGCAGGATGGAAACTTGTTGTTTCTGTAGAAAACCAAATGCACATTTTTTCAGCAGAAGCTGGTATTAAACCTATTTATAGTGATTGTGAATCAGAAATAGATAAATATACAAGAATGAGAAATCGAACAAGAAAGGGAACAATTTATTCTTTAATAGTAGCTATAGCACTAATATGTTTATTAGTTGCTTCAGTAAATTTTTTAAGGTCTACGTTTTTGATTATCTTTGGATTATTAATAATTGATATTTGTGTGTTTATTTTTAATTATATGCCGTATTTAGCATATAATTCTAGAATTAAGAAAATACAAAAAGATTATAGATGTAAAAGTGAAATAATAAATGGTAAAGTATTGGGGAAAATATATGTATTTTCAGGTGTTATATTTTTGGTTTTAGGGATATTAGATTTAATTCAGAAAAAATATATTGCAGTATTTTTTATGATTTTAGGTCTCTCCAATATTGTTATAAGTTTAAATCACTATAAGAAATATAAAAAGGCATAAATAAATTTTATATAAATTAAATAATATAAAGATGAAATAATAACTAAGGAAGAGTTAAAAGAATATGAGAGAAGAAGAAGGAGTATCAATAAAGGTAGCCTTCTTCTTTTGTTTCAAGAAGAATGTTTATGATAATAACTTTATCAAAGACTTTATCAAAGAGAACTTCAATTATAAATCGAACTGCAACCCTTCCGATTTCTGAGTAAGTTATAAAATTCTTAAATAAAATACATATGCAAAGAGGGTGCATCTTTGCTTACAAAAAGATTGGCATATGTCAATCTTTTTGTTTTGCTAACATTCAAAATCATATATCCTATAAGAGTTGGCGGCAGAATGGAGGATATATGTCTAAATTTTTTTCCTATGAAGAAAGACTTGAACTGCAAAAATTTTTAAAAGAAAGTCTTTCTTTTAAAGAGATTAGTCGCAGATTGAATAAAAATCCAACCACCATCTCTAGAGAGGTACGCACGTACAGTTCAGAGATTGCAACAGGTTATCCGGGTTATCCGTATAATGCCTGCAAAAACCGTTTCAGCTGTAGGCATAAAGGTGTATGCGGTAATAACTGCACCAGAAAAACAAACATCTACTGTAGGCTTTGTCAAACCTGTAATGATAACTGTTCTGATTTCGTTTTGGAAATCTGTACTGCTCGCTTCAGGATTCCATATGTCTGCAACGGTTGTGAAACACTCGGGAAATGTTCCTTGCTAGAAAATATATACGACGGAGAGCACGCCCATATAAAAGCTCATGAAGCAATTTCGCAAGCACGAAGTGGATTGTGTGTCTCGGAACAGGAAATAGCCAGACTTAATAAAATAATTTCTCCACTAGTTCAAAAAGGTCAATCTGTTCATCAGATATACGTTACTCACGAAGATGAACTTATGTGTAGTGAGAAAACCATTTACAACTACATAGATGCCTGTCTTTTCGACGTGCGAAATATCGATCTTCTGAGAAAAGTTAAGTTTCGTGAACGTTATAAAAAACCTGAATTTAAAGTAGATAAAGGCTGTCGCATTGGACGTAACTATAATGACTTTCAAGCATTTCTTGTTAAAAATCCAGATACTGCTATTGTACAGATGGATTCTGTAATCGGAAGTAAGGGTGGTAAATGCCTTTTAACGATTCACTTTGTAAATACCAGTTTGATGTTAGCGTTCATTAAAGATGCGAATACTTCAAAATCAGTAACTGATATTTATGAAATGCTTTATGAAACACTTGGTAAAGAGCTTTTTAAAAACATTTTCCCAGTAATTCTTACAGACAACGGAAGCGAGTTTTCGAATCCGAAGGCAATTGAATATAGTACAAATAAATTCATAGAACATCGTACTAATGTATTTTACTGTGATGCTGGAAGTCCCTATCAAAAGGGAGCCATCGAGGTAAATCACGAGCTGATTCGGCGAATTCTTCCTAAGGGAAGCACCTTTAATCATCTAATACAAGAAGATATAAGGCTTACGATGAACCACATTAATTCGTATAAAAGAAAAAAACTGAACAACCGTAGCCCATACGAAACGTTCAGTTTTTACCACGGAGAAGAAATTTTATAAAAGTTAGGATGTGCACCGGTAGCTGCCAGTGACATTATGTTAAAACCACTTCTTCTCAAAAAATAAAAATTTAAAACAGTGCCGCCAGCTAATCCATACGATTATAAAACAGGGGTGGATTCTCCGATTACAAAAAAATCGAGAGGGAATTGACCTCTAGTTAGCATGCCTATTTTTTTAATAATACAGAAGAAAAAACGAAAAATCAAGTTGCATTTGAATTACAAATGTGGCTTTTAGTTTTCAAAACTGGCTTTTCGGATACAAAAGTTGTATTTCATTTACAAATATTTAGTTATCAGTTACAAATATTGCACTTCAATTTACAAACTGGCATCTTGGTTTACTATTGAGTCTTTATCAAAGAGAATAATATTGATTGTAAGAAAAAAATATTATATTTTAATATAAATTTATTGAAAAACAATAAATGATTTGCTATTATATTATTGACAATAAATAGGTGAGGTGCTTTTTATGAAACGAGAAACAACACTCTTTTTTAAGAAACTAGGAACAACACTATTTTTAAAGATTGCTGTTATTCTTATTGGAATTCCAGTTCTTGCTTTGTGCATATTTGGGGTGCCTGAGATAGCGAATTTTGCAGCAGAATTGTATCCAGATATTACTTATATAAAATATTTCGTTTTAATCGATTTGTATGCAACGGCGATACCTTTTTACTTTGCTCTGTATCAAGCTTTTAAACTTTTAAGCTATATTGACAAGAACAAAGCTTTCTCCGAATTATCTGTAAGAGCTTTAAAGAATATAAAATACTGTGCAAGCACATACAGTATTATTTATGTGGTAGGAATGCCACTATTCTATCTAATGGCGGAGATGGACGACGCCCCAGGTATCATATTAATCGGATTGGTACTTATTTTTGTATCAATTGTGGTTGCAGTCTTTGCTGCTGTTCTTCAAAAGCTTTTAAAAGAAGCCATAGACATAAAATCAGAAAATGATTTAATAGTATGAGGTGAATAATATGGCTATTATAATTAATATGGATGTAATGCTGGCTAAAAGGAAAATGAGCGTAACAGAACTTACAGAAAAGGTTGGAATAACAATGGCGAATCTTTCTATACTCAAAAATGGAAAGGCAAAAGCTATTAGGTTTTCAACTTTAGAGGCGATATGTAAAGCATTGAATTGTCAGCCTGGCGATATTTTAGAATACAGAAGTGACATAAATACTAAAGAATAGAACAAGCGTAATTGGTTTTCATACTGCAAAAAGTATGATTATTGATTTATAGAGGTTTAAAAGTAGTTTTCAATGTATAAGAATAATACAGTTACTTTTGACTGGAGTAGTGACATTTTTAGTTTATCTTCCTATTTTAGAGAGAGGTAACATAGGAAGATTAAATTAATTCAACCTGCAATGTTGCCAAGACCTATGGATACAAAATTAAAAACAAGAATGTATCCTTCATTAGTTTTATTAACAATAGCAAACCTTACACCAAAAGAACATGAGGTTAATATTGAGAATGAAAATGTTGAGAAGGTAGATTTTAATGAACCTGTAGATTTGGTAGCTATAACTGTTACTTTTCGGATTAGACGAAGATGATGCATCTATATTTAAGAGTACATTATAATAGATAGTTAAAAATAAAATAGAAACGGTAACTTTACATATAACTTCAGTAATTATTGTATCTGTAACTCTTTTTATTGATTGATTATTCTTATTGTATATAATGTCAGTTAATAAAAGTTCTTCAAATCTTCTTATAGGCAATGAAACAATGGGCATATTGTAGCATAGATATAATATTATTTAAAGTTAGCTTTCTTTGATTGAAACAAAATAATCTATATTTAGTCCATATTTTTGAAGTATGTTAAAAATTGTTTTATCTTGCTTCATTTCATTAATTTGCTGATTAATTGCATTTGCCAAAGAAACATCGTTTTTTCTAACTGCACCAGCAATATTTCCTAATGCTTTGGGTTCATATGGGGATAATATTTTTAAATAAAGGTTATTATCATGTGATATTAAGTATGTAGCAACAATAGAATCGAGTATACCAGCATCCACTTTGCCAGTAGTTATTGCTAACAGTAATTCAGGTTGGTTTTCGAAAATTATTATATCTTTTACTAACCCTTCTGTCTTCAACTTTTCTGCTAAGTCTAAAAACTCTGTTCCTTTTTGTGCTCCAACTATTGCGTTTTTTAAATCTTCTTGAAAAACAATTTTTGAAATCTTTGGAACAATAACAGCTTCTGATTCTTTGTACCATATATTTGTGAATAGTGCTTCCTTTTTACGTTCATCAGTAATATACATTCCATCGGCTACAATATCAATAGAATCATCATTATTTAATTGTTGTAATAAATTTGGAAATGGAACTACGACCATTTTAACATTATTAATCTTCAGCCGTTTTGCAACTTCAGTTATAATTTCGCCATCTATTCCTGTAAGCTCTTTTGAATTAGGATCTATATAAGCAAAAGGAATATCGTTAGATGAAGCAATTGTTAATACTCCTTTTTCTTTAATTCGTTACAATCTATCTTTTGGTATTATAGTTGATGTTTGTTTATATACTGGGATATTACAAATTATTGTATTAATAGAAGTTATGGTAACAATGAAAATTATAATTATAATCAAAATTTTATGTATTTTCATAAAAACCACCTTTCAATTGTATTATTTACAATTAATAAAAAGAATATGTGGGATGCTTTAATATATATAGTAATCAATAAAAATGATCTTTGAAAATTGAATAGTACTGCATTTACTAAAAGTGGTATAATATGTATATGATGAGTTTAGTAAAATATATTTAAAGGAGTGAATAGCATGAGGGTTTTAATCACACCCATGTCAGCAATGGTTGAGACAAAGGACCTTTTTCAAGAACAGTATTATTAGCAAATGAATTTATTAAGAGAGGTCATGAAGTGGCATTATGTGCAGCGGAAGACTCTAATTATCATAATATAGAAAATGTAAAAAATTATTATGCTCCTATTCCTTTCTTATTAGGAATTCCTGAATTTACCAACAAGAATGTATTTAAAACATCACAATTAACTGGAATACAACAAAGAAAAACGATGAATAGTTTTGAAGAAGTTTTACATTTTATGGGGATAATTAATGAAGAACTTTTTGCAAATGATATATATTGCATCAGAAAAGCAATACAAGAATTTAAGCCAGATGTGATTTATTCAGAATTTAGAATAGCAGCTGTTGTTGCTGCTAAGTTAGAAAATATAAAAGTCGCTACGGGGTATAGTTTCCCAGTTCAAAAAAGTTTTGCTTGTAATCCTGAGTATAGCAAAGGAGTAAATAAATACTTAGAAGAGAATAATTTGAATAAAGTAGAGTCTGTTTTAGATATTTTTGATTGGGCTGATTTGAAGATTGTTCCAAGTTCTTACGAGATAGAACCAATAGATGGGAAAAATATAGTTTTTGTTGGACCTCTTTCTTTCCCCAATACCATATCAATTAAGAAAGAAAAAAATAAAATAGTAGCATATATGGGAAATGGTACAATATCTCCGATGAAGTTAATAGAAGAATTAACTAAGGCTTTTGAAAATTCTAAATATCAAGTTTATATTGCTACAGAACAAGTAGAGCCTTATAAGAAAAATAATATAAATGTTAATAAAAGATTTGATTTTAATGAGTTAATGCCAGAAGCAACAGTATATATAAACCATGGTGGTCAAAATAGTATTATGACAGGACTGATATATGGAGTTCCGCAAATTATATGTCCAGGTAATGTATTTGAGAGAAAGTATAATGCATCTTCGATAGTCAAGTTAAAGACAGGAAAGATGTTAGAAGTAAATGATTTTGATTACAAAATAATAAAAGGGATAGTTGATGAGTTTAATGAAAACTTAGAATATGTAAATAATTCTAAGAAAGCAGGAGATGTGCTGTTAAATCTTGGAGGAGCTACGAAAGCAGTTCAAGCCATCGAGGATTTAATTGAAAACAGCCTATTGAAAAATTAAGTTTAGTGTAATCTTACTAATAAATAATATTCTTATAGTATGCTCAAGAAAAAATGAATAGTAGATTGAAATATCACATTATTTAGTTCAAAATAAATAGGTAGTATTTTTGAAGGAGAATACTGAGAGTTACAATTCAAAAATTTATAGAAAATATAAATATAGTCCGACTCAAAAAATAGACAGACTATATGGTAAGACGTAGAAACTATATTGTAAAATATTATTTTTCTATTTTATTTTTAATTCTCTCTATTTCAGCTATTAATTGATTTATCCGTAACTCTAGTGCCTCTATTTTAGAAACATTATTTTTATTAGATGATTTTATATTATAATCAGAATTTGAGTTTTTTCTTTACTTTTGCTTGAATTATTATTCTGATTAGTATTTATAGGAGTTGTGTTGTAAAATGAATTGGTTACATTATAATATCTAGGATCAAAATATCTTCCAGATCCGCCTTGGAAATATTGTTGTTGAGCATTAAATGCCAAAATTACTTGACCAACTAGTTGCAACCAGTTTCCTAGTGCATTTTGAACATTAAAAGGAATATTTCCACCTACTATATTTCCAAGTATTTCTCCTATTACAATAAATAACTCAGGATATAAACATTAAAATCCATTGGGCATATCTCCACATCCCATATTACAACAATTATTTGTTGCATTATTGTTACTTGTCTCACTTGTATTATCACTACCATTATGGCAATTAGTATATTCACAAGTTCTCGTTAAATCTTGAAAACTATTCCACCCCTCAAATTCCATAGTTTTCTTTTAATATAAAAGTGCTTTAATTTATTGTATTATTTTCTTTTTATAACTGTTACTTTTTCTAATGAATAATTTATGATTATTAAAATTCTTCATCAATATGTTTCTTGCCCCAATGACAAATTTCATGTAAGACAGGCATTAAAGATTTACCTTTTTCAGATAAACTGTACTCAACTTTTGGAGGAATTTGTGGATATTCATTGCGGATAATAAGGCGGTCTTGCTCTAATTCCTTTAGTTGATTACTGAGCATTTTATGTGTAACACCATCTAGTGACCTTTTTAATTCGTTATAACGTAATACATCCCTACGCCAAAGCCAAAATAAAATGTGCATTTTCCACTTGCCATCAATTAATGACATTGTATAAGAAAAAGGTCTGCTGTCAACTTCTTTACATTCCATAGTTTAACTCTCCTTTTAGATAGTATCTCACTAAAAAGTGCATACTGTTCTTTTTTTTATATTAATTTTATAATACAAGAAGTGAAAACACAATATAAAGGAGAGGTGATAAAAATGTCATATTTAATTAAATCTTTAGATAACTGTAAATTAGCCTTAAATAATAGATTGGTATTTCCACCTATGGCCACTTCTAAATCAGAAGGTAATGGTGAGGTAAGTAATGGAATATTAGATTATTATGATGAAAAATCTCAAGGAGGTTATGTATCATTATTTATTATAGAACATAGTTTTATTACACTACAGGGTAGAGCTAGTAAAGGACAGCTGTCTGTAGCAGATGATAGCAATGTTGAAGGTTTGAAAAAACTAGCTGAAATTATTCACAAAAATGGTTCAAAAGCAATAATGCAAATTAACCATGCAGGAAGTGCAACTAATAGAGATATTACAGAGGGATATGAGAACGTAGGCCCTTCACCTATAGTTAATCCACTTAAAAGCACTGGAGTTCCAAAAGAACTTAGTAAAGAAGAAATAAAAGAAATAATTAAAAATTTTAAAGATGCAGCAAAACGTTCAAAGGATGCTGGTTTTGATGGGGTAGAGATTCATTCTGCTCATGGATATCTTTTAAATCAATTTTATTCACCACTTACAAATAAGAGAACTGATGAATATGGCAGCGATGTATTAGGAAGAATCAAAATTCATTTAGAAGTTATAGAAGCTGTAAAGGAAGCAGTAGGTACAGACTTTCCAATTCTTCTTAGACTAGGAGCTTGCGATTATATGGAAAACGGAACTACAATAGAAGATAGTAAAATAGCAGCTTTAGAATTTCAAAAAGCAGGAATAGATATACTAGATATATCAGGTGGATTATGTGGTTATACTGCTCCAGGCCGTGCTGGTAAGCAAGGATATTTTTCTGAAATTACAGAGTCTATTAAAAAAGCCATCTCAATTCCAGTTATATTAACTGGTGGAATAACTGAAGCTGAGGCTGCTGAAGAATTAATTTCTTTAGGCAAAGCTGACCTTGTGGGAGTAGGAAGAGCTATGCTTAAAGATTCATTGTGGGCTAAAAACGCTATTGAAAGTCTTAAATAAACTTTAAAGTAAACCTTAAGTTAGTAATTTTAATTGTATATGTATAAAAAACATAATGAAAACACTAAATATAGAAAGTTGAAATAATATATGAAAGAATTAGTTATTTAAAAAGTCTATATGTAAAAATAAGAAGTGAAGTTTTTTTAGAGAAACTTCACTTTTCGTTGTGTGCCCAGCATGGGCACGTACTAATCGGTGAAAGTCCGTAATGGGGGCTGATAGTGCCAACCATTAGCTTAAGACAAGGGTGTCCATCGCCAGGTGGAATCTGAAGGAAGTCGGCGGCAAAGCCTTGGTTTGAGGTACACGAATCACATTTGAGGCTCAATTCTGTGGGTAAACTTGCAAAACAAAGTAAAGCCCAATAACTATCCGAAACAGAAAGAGTAAATGTGGCAGATGGATGAGGTGAAAGTACGTGGTCTTACCTGGGGAGGTCTGATAGATAGGTACTAAATGAATTGAATTTCAAAGTACAACTTATATAGTGATATATAACTGAATTTATCAGAAGTCAGTAGAAGTCATAGTAACTCCGCTAAACGCGATAGCGGACGAAGGACTGAACATTATTAGGAGGTTTACAACTTTGGATAAATCAAAGAAATTACAAAGAAAGCAGAAAACTCAATATAGAGATCAAGTGATGGAAGTAGAAGTGGAACTTCAAGGTAAATCAAAGGTGCCGAGTAATTCTATGGTTTTACCAAATAGGGAAAGCATAAACGATGAAGCATTTGATACTAGGGCGTGTCTGAAAACAATATTGCCTTATGCTATTTTGATAAAATAAAAATGGACGCAACATAAACAAAAGCAAGAAATGAAGACGCAAGCTTGTCATAGCGAGTTGAAACTCTGCGAAAATGCTTGATTTTATTAAAGAAGCATTCTACTAAATGGCGTTCTTTATATACCCACCAGTCACAATGCCATGGATTCTGAGCATTTGTTTTAGGTGGAATTGTATAGGAAGCTTCTTGTGAAGCAATATATTTCTTAATTTCCTTTGTACCATATGCTTTATCACCTAAAATATTACTGCCTTTTATATAAATATTTGAAAGAACATCCACAGCAAGTGTGCTATCATGTAAATTACCAGAAGATAATTGAAAATAAACTGGATTGCCAAGACCATCAACAACTGTGTGGATTTTTGTTGTATGTCCGCCACGACTT
>NZ_LZZM01000220.1 GCF_002006345.1 Clostridium puniceum | reverse complement strand
ATGTTAGATTATAAAGGAGAGAAAAATATGAATAACAAAAATGATGAGAGAAAAGATATGCACTATTATGAAAGTGAAAATACTAATAATGAAAATTGTAATTTTGAGTTTGAGTTTGATATTAATGAAGCTGATGAATATTTTATGGAAGATATAAGAAATGTTAAAGATGAAGACCATGAAGAAGAAGTATATCAAAAGGGTTTTAAAGATGGATATGAGAAAGCAAAACAAGAATTATTAGATTATATACAAAAAAATAAATCTCAATGGAATACCAATATATGCAAGCCAAGAAGTATTAATATTAACTCAAATTATAAAAGAAGGTAACTAGGAGCAAATAATTGCTTATGTATATATAAAAACTACGTTTTTACGTAGTTTTTATATATATATGTTCTAAAAAATTTTGTTCATTAAGATTTAATTTCTATATTAGAGTGATTGGATAAAACAACCAACTAAATTATGAACTTTCTTAATTAGAACTTATATACATAACAAAAAAAGTAAGTAGCCCAAAATAGAAATTGGAATTCTATTTTAAGCCAGCTACCTTATTTCCTATATATTACTTACCATTTACTTTCCATTCAATTATACCTGTTGAACTACTTCCTTTTGAATCCATTTGAATTGCAATGGCATTTGTTGATACTGGAGTAAAAGTAGTAGTATTATATTTATTAATTTCTGTGCCTAAACCTTTTGGATTTTTCACATCTTGCCAAGCTTTCCCATCCCAGTAAGCTATTCTATATGAAGCGGGTACATCTATTCCTTGTCCGTCTTTAAACCAATATACATCGCAGCTTGATATAGTAACATTTTTATTAAAGGTGTATTGAACCCATTGAGTTCCAGTTTGTGGCCAATTCCCATATACAGCACCACTTCTATCGCTAGAGCTTGAAGGTTCGACTCCATCATTTAATGCGCTTATTTTTTCCCAATCTGATACATAAGAAGCTGATGCAGTGGCTTGTCCAGCTATATTTGTACCTGTATTTGTTGGGTCAGGAGTTGGATTTGTACCTGGAGTTCCTTGTACAAATGTCATCTCATTTCCTAATTTACTAATTTGTGAAATTTTTAAACTAGATGATGTTCCATTCCACCATTTAGAGTTTGGAGTAGTACTGTCACCAAATGAATCTTTATATCCTGCTCTAAACAAATCTCCATTATCATAATAATTTTTATTATGCTCTAAATCAAATTTTCCATCTGCTTGTTCAAGAGACAGTAAATAATGACTATTTGCTGTCATGCTGTTCTTAGAATTATCTCCCTTTTCATCTATATGCCAAATAGCTAGTCCTTCAGAAGATAAATCAGCATATCTACCAGTCTTTTGAATGTTTTCAATTAGAAAATATTCATTGGAATTTTTCCCAGACCATTTATATGAATATTGGTGCCCAGTGCCATCAGCTACAGCAGTAAATGTAGTTCCATCACCATATGAATTCATACTTATTGGCGTATTCCACCCTGATATTATATCTCTGCAATATGGATCTGGTGGAGTTGGATTTTTCTCATTAGCGCTTCCACTCATTAAACTATATGGTCCAGTACCCATTGAATCTCCATCATAATCATAAAAATCTGGATATCCATAAATCATATGTCCACTTTCATGGCATATTGTATAAATAGATATGTCATTTCCTATATCAGACATTTGAAATTTTTGTATTTTAAGACCATTTATACTTCCACCTGAATACCAATCTTGATGTGGCCATAATCCTTTTGCCCAACCTGCTTCAGCTTTACCAGCATAAAGAATATTAACGGCGGTTGCATAACCTTCTGAATTTTTTGTTATACTTGAAGTATCAATTCCAGAAGTTTTTAACCATTGAAAAACTTCGTTTGATAATTCTCCTGCTTTAGCATATGTTCCTGTCTCTTCATTAATATCATCATAATAAGTTTTTGGATGTTTTGCTGTATAGAATCCTTTTACATCATTTGTATATGTAATTTTTCCACCAGATACATCATAATAATAATCTCTTATAGATCCATTATTATTAAAGCCTGTGTATCCAACGCCATTAAAGAATTGTTCTATTTCTGATTTCGAAATATCACTTTTTTTATCTGGAAAATCTACTAAGATTGTTAACCCATGTACATTTTGTGAAGAAGTGGCTTGTGCTTTAGACTCTAACAACCAATTAGTATTGTCATTGCTTTGAGTTGCTTTTCTTGCTGAAGGACTGTATTCCATTCCATGAAGTTTTTTTCTTACTGAATCTGATTTTTGTTTTATAGCTTCTTTCTTTATTTTTATGTGCTTTGAAAGTGTATTTTTTACTTCGTTTGAATTTTCATTTTTTATTGCAATTTTCATATCGCTAAAAGTATCATTTCCTTTATACACTTCTCCAGTTGAAACATAATCTGATTCATCTGAATTTAATTTTGCATAACATATCCATCCGTCTTTATCACGGCAAAGTGTATATCCATCTAAACTTTCGACTTGTTGGAAATATTCATCTCCTGAAATTTTAACTTGAACTTTACTCCCATCTGGCTGAGCTAATTCATGTTTTTGATTACTATAAGGTGCTGCTGATGCTCCTACGCTCATAATACCCCACATAGTTACTATTGCAGCTGTGGTTGTTAAACATTTAATTATTTTTCCCATTATAAATACTCCTTATATTTTTCATTTTTAATAACTTTCTTATAAAACATCTACACATATGCTGCAAAAATAATCTTCATTAAAATTAAGTTGTGGGTAACTTAATTTTTTTGAATAATCAAAATTACAACATATATAATTTAGAAGCTTATCCAATTTTCTAGCATAAGTATTTTTAAGTAAGTTACTATAAAAACATTATTGTCTTAGAATTCTAATATCTTTTATATTTAGTTGCGCAACTATTTCATATTGTCATATTTCTTAAGTAAAATAAATACTTTTTGCTTAAAATGTACATATTTAGTAGTAAGACGTCATTTAATTACAGTATATTCCATGAAATGCAAGGCATTACTTGTAGTTATAAAGATAAAAAGGAAATAAATATTTGAGAAGATATTACTTTATTGAGTGTAATTGCTGTAGTGCTAGGAGATTTGGAAGGTATTTACAAAGACTGTGTAGGGGCATATTTATTGTCTGTGAAACTAATGATCTTGCTGAGTATACATGAATAAAACATAATTTAGAAGACTTATTAAATTCTATCTAGGTTATGTTATTTAAAGAAATTTCAGTGATTTGTATTAAACTATTTGTTATCATCACTATGAATAACTCTTATTTTAGTATTTAAATTACTATTTGTTAAATAAAAAAATATAAAAGAAAAAAGGTTGACTAATCAACAAACGATTTGATATGATGTTGTTGACTAGTCAATTAAATTTTTAGGAGGAAAAATTTATGGAAAAAGAAATCCTGCATTTTATAAAGCTAAATAGTAAGATTTTTAGAAGTACGCAATCTTATTTAGATAGAGTTTTAAAAAAATATGAATTAACCAGCGGGTCTATTCCTTACATATTCACCTTAGAAAAAAATGAAGGTATTAGCCAAAGCAAATTAGGTAAAGAAATAGGTAATGATAAGGCAATGTCAGCAAGAACAATTGCAAAGCTCATAGAGATAGACTTTGTACATAAGAAACAAGATGAAAGAGATAGCAGAGCTTATAATTTGTATTTAACAGAAAAGGCTAAGGAACTTATTCCTAAAATTCGTGAGGATATTCAGATAGTTGTAGATTTAGTAACGAAAGATTTAACAGAGGAAGAGAAAAGTATTACAACAAATTCCTTAAAAAAGATTTTAGATAGAGTTCAAAGGTTAAAGGATGAAAAGTAAATGGAGGAATTTAAATGGAAAAAGAAATAGAGGAAGAAAAAAGCAAATGGACTATATTGATTATAGTTTTAATGTCAACATTTATGTCAGCCTTAGATGGAAGTATTGTAAATGTAGCATTACCTAAAATGGCTACAGCTTTAAAGGTAACTACATCTAGTATTCAGTTAGTGGCAACAAGTTATTTGATAGTTATTGCTGGGACAGTATTAATTTTTGGAAGACTAGGCGATATGCTTGGTAAACCTAAGATGTTTAAGTTTGGATTGGGCTTATTTACCTTGGGATCTTTATTGTGTGGTATAACAAGTTCTTTACCAATATTGATTGTAGCAAGAGTAGTGCAAGCTATAGGGGCTGCTGGAACTATGGCTAATAATCAAGGGATTATTACACAATCATTTCCTAAAAATGAAAGGGGAAAGGCACTTGGATTTTTAGGAACGTCTGTAGCCTTAGGTTCTTTAGTAGGACCTGGCCTTGGAGGAATTATAGTAGGTGCGGTCAGCTGGGAATTTATATTTTTAATTAATGTGCCTATTGGTATAATAGCTTTATTTTATGCCAATAAATTATTGCCTAAAGGTCACAAAACAGTAAAGGGAAAGATGGATAACATAGGTGCTATACTATTTATGTTTACTATAATTCCGCTTTTTGCAGCTCTAGACGAAACCTTAAATCGTGGATTTACAGACCCAATAATTTTAATAGGTTTTATTATAGCAATTATTTCATTTATAGTATTTATTTTTGTGGAAAAGAAAAGAGAAAATCCATTACTACAATTAGAGATATTTAGTAATAAGCTATTTTCCTTGAGTATATTCTGTGGATTTATAACCTTTATAGCAATATTTTGCAACAATATTATTCTGCCTTTTTATCTTCAAGATGTAATGAATTATACACCACAGCATACAGGATTAATACTTATGGTTTATCCTTTGCTTTTAACTGTGGTAGCACCTATTAGTGGAACTTTATCGGATAAAATTGGTTCAGAAGTTTTGACTTTCATTGGCTTAGTACTTATAAGCTTAGGATTAATATTAATGTCTACTTTAAATATAGATTCAACGCTAATGAGTATAATAATATTTATTGGAACCATGTCTTTGGGGATGGGATTATTTCAATCACCTAACAATTCGTTGATAATGTCGACTGTACCAAAGGATAAACTAGGAATCGCAGGAAGCATAAATGCACTTGTGAGAAATTTAGGAATGGTATGTGGAATAGTATTAGCTACCACAATTTTATATAGTATGATGAGCTCTAAAATTGGACAACGTGTGACGGATTATGTAGCAGGAAGAAGCGATGCTTTCATATATGGTATGAAAACTGTGTATATAACTGCAGCAATAATAAGTTTAGTGGGGGCTGTCTTAACACTTTTAAGATTAACTAGAAAAAAATCTAACGAGAGTTAAGCTAATAATAAAGAAAGATGAGACCACTGAAAAGCTATTGTTTTTTCAGTGGTCTCAATTTTTATTTAGGTCTTTTTAGGGAGAGTGAATATTTATAATGGTATTAATTATCAATATTTAAACTTTAATTTATAACTTTACCTTTGAAATTTATTATCATATATGTTTTTCTTAGGAGTTTGATTTACGGGAATATAAGCATATTCAGGAGCTTTATATTCTTGTCCATATATTAAAATTTGGATGATTTTCTTAGCAAAAGTTTTAATGAATAATTTATTCATCTTACATCACTCCTTATCTATGTGTTTATATTATTATATTAGAATATTTAGAAAATTGCAATAACTATCAATAAATAATAACTATTATATAACATGGATATTTTTACATAATGTAGATTAATACCCATATTAAAACGATTGTTTATAAAGGTTTACGATTATATAATTTAAAAGAACTGTGTTTATTGAGGAGCATTCTAAAAAAGCAAGTCAGTATTCATAACTAATGATAAATAAAAGGAGAATAATTTCTGTGAGTATTAATAAGAAGAAACTTATTTCATTTCTTTTAACTTTAGCAATTGTGCTGAGTTTTAGTCAAGGATTAATTGTACAAGCGGCAACTGGTGATTTGACAATAACATCAGATAGTGAGGCTAGTACTACCCCCCAATCATTAGACCTAGTTCCCAATCCAGGGATACCTGAAAGCAAGCCAAATCCATTAAAGGTTATAGCTGAATATAACACTAAAGTAATTGATAATACTGGAAATAGTAATACGAATATAACATCAAATATTGGTTGGAAAAAAGAGAATGTATACTGGTATTACTATAAATCAGATAATACAAGGGCAAGTGGTTGGATTAAACCAGATATCAATTGGTATTATTTATATTCTAATGGTCAAATGGCAACAGGTTGGTTAAATTCTAATAGTAAATGGTATTACTTAGACAAATCTGGTGGTATGGTCACAGGTTGGAAGCAATTAAATAATATTTGGTATTTTTTTAATAATTCAGGTGCTATGATAACTGGTCTTAATATAATAGACAATGCGACTTATATGTTTTATGGTAGCGGTGCTATGGCAAAAGGTTGGATGCAATTAAATAATTACTGGTATTACTTTAATAATAGTGGCAGCATGGCAAGTGGATGGATTTTTGATAATGGAGTTTGGTATTATTTATATGATACTGGTGCTATGGCTAAGGGCTGGATTAATCTTAATGAAACCTGGTATTACTTAAAATCTAGTGGAGCCATGGCAACAGGCTGGGTAAATCCAGCGAGTGATTATTATTACTTAGATTTATCTACAGGAAGATTACGTATAAACACTGTAGCAGGTGGATATGAAATCGGTCCTGATGGTAAGAGATTAGCAGCAGTTAGTAAATTCAAAGGTATAGATATTAGTCACTATAATGGTGATATAAATTTTGCAAAAGTGAGGGTTGCTGGAGTCCAAGTTGTTTACATAAAAGCTACAGAAGGGACAACTTATGTAGATAATTATTTAGGAATTCACTATAATGGTGCTAAAAGTGCAGGATTAAAAACAGGATTTTACCATTTTTTAGTCGGGACAAGCTCTCCGGAAACTCAAGCGAGTAATTTTTATAATAATATAAAAGATAAACAAAGTGATTTAAAACCAGTTTTAGATGTAGAAAAAGGTGGATTTGATGTTATGGACTATACATTAAGATTCATAGCTGAATTTAAAAAATTAAGTAATATGGAGGTATGTATATATACATACTCAGATTTTATACGTAATTTAGATAGCAGATTAGCTAACTATTCATTATGGGAAGCTAATTACTATATAAGTACTTCTAGTATACCATCTAATAATATATGGAGTTATAGAGCAGGGCATCAATATACGGATAAAGGGATTATTGATGGAATTTATGGTAATGTAGATTTAAACGAATTTACACAGGATATTTTTAGGTGATTTAAGTTATACTTGACTATTATTTTTTCAGTGTGATTAAAGCTATTCGTAAAAGAATGGCTTTTTTTATTCTAAACTTATAAAATAGAATAAATTTTATCCAGATAGGCAACCTAAGATTAATATATAATTTAAAACAATGAAAAGATTGGAGGTTAAAATGAAAAGATTAAGTAAAGCCCTTTCATTGGCTATGGTTACTTTAATTATTTTTACATTAGCAAGCACTACTAATATTTATACATATGCTTGCTCGAATTTAAGCGCCAATAATAGAAATAGAGTAAATGCTGCAGTAATATTTTTTAGAATGGATGATCCATACACTATGAGAGTTGCAGAAAACTTGAAAAATATTGAAAAAGATAATCAGAATAGTATTAAATTTACTTTCTTTGATCCGCAAAATAATATAGCAGTACAAAATGAGATGTTAGATTCTGTTCTTCGAAGCAATTATGATCTAGTTATATTATATATATCAAATAGAAAAGAAAATGTTGTAGCAGATTTTATTAATAGAGTTAAGACCCAAAATATGCCATTAATATTAATGAATATTCCTCCTAATGTAGTATCAAAAGTTTCTAACCTTTACAATAAGGTAACCTTTGTGACACCAGATTCTAAGAAAGCAGGTGTTGCTCAGGGGAAAATAATTTCTGATTTATGGAATAGCAATAAGATGGATATAGATAGAAACCATGATAATATACTGCAATATGTTTTGTTACAGGGCCCTCCTGATGATCCTCAGGTAGTTGATCGAACTAAATACGTAATTTCAACAATTAATGATTCAGGAATCAAAACACAAGGGCTTGCGTTGATAAATGGTGCTTGGGTTAAAGATTTAGCTAAAAATTCTATTGATAGCTTATTTCTTAAATATAACGGGCAGATTGAAGCAATAATAGCAAATAACGATGCAATGGCAATAGGTGCCATTGAAGCATTACAAAAATATGGATATAATACAGGTGATAAATCAAAAAGTATACCAGTGGTTGGAATTGATGGATTACCAGAGGCTATTGACTTAATTGATAAAGGTTTTATGACGGGAACTGTTATTCAAGATCCGAATGTTGCAGCTGAATTGTTATATACTATTGGAATGAACTTATTTAATAATTTAAATCCCATAGAGAATACAAATTATGAGATTGTTGATGGAGAAATTATTATTCCATATCCTTATGATGTATATATAGGTAAGTCAAATAATCAATAAATAATTTATATAAAAGAAAAGGGATTTCTATTAAATAGCAACAAAGAATTTGCTAAAGAATTATAAGAAGAGGATTTAATATATTAAAAAATTGAAAATTAGACTGGTTACAATATTAAAGTTAAAGTAACCGGTCTTTTAGATTTGCAAAATATCGTGTTTAAACTCAGAATAGACTAACCCATTTGTTATAACTATGAAAACTGTAACTACTTTGTAACCTTTTTTGTGTAGAAAACTTTTATACTTTAGATGAGAAATCAAACAATAGCAAGCTATATAGAAGGAAAATATTCAAGAGCTTAAAAACCCCCCTTATGCTAGGAATAATAAAATTTAGTTAGGAGAATAATTATGATAAATAGAATTGAAAAGAAATTTAAGTTAAGAGTGGTAATATCTATCAGCAGTATTGTTATTATAAGTTTTATAACCTTAATTGGATGCAATTCTAAAAAGTTATCTAATGAACACACTGAAAATAAAGAAATAGTAGCTGAGGAAACCTTAGAGGATAACAAAGAAATAAATAGTGAAGGGGTCCCAGAATCTGATGTAGTCATCAGTGAAAAAATGTCCAATAATAAGGATAATAAAGAAATAGCAACCGCAATAATTAAAAAACAAAATGATTCAGTGAAAGCAATAAAAAAAGACGATAAATCTATGAACGAAACAAAATCTAGTGATGTGAAATACAATTTTATGGAATATATACAATTATTGGGTTTGAGTAAAGAAAAACTTATAAGCACCTTGAATGAAAATCATAATTCCATTGAAGAAGGCGGGTTAGAGTTTAAAGAAGCTGGTATTAGAGTTTGGTTTGATCAGAAAAATAATAAACAGGTAGAGCAAATATTAATTATGAGAAATGATATAGCTTTAAATGGTGTAAAAGTCGGAGACAAGATAAGTAGATTTAAAGAAGCCTTTGGAAATTCTGTGAGTGATAAAAATGGAGATGCACATTTTAAATATAAGGATATATTTTTATCCGTAAATTATGACACAAACACAGAAAAAACATATGGGGTGTATATTTTAAAGAACGATTTTTAAAGAAATTGAAGAAAGGTTTAGCTTCTAAAATTACAAAATGTTATTTGTAGATTTAGTATTAAAACATATATAATTATAGTAAAAGAAATATGTATATTTCAATATTAAAAAATGAAAGTTAGCAAATAATTTAGGATATTTCATAATTAAAAGTCAAAATAATAAAATACAATATTCAGCATATATGGTTCAAACCTTTGCAATATATTGATAGAAATTAATGGTTGAACTAATGATTAAATTTGGATAATTAGATAGTATAGATAAAGGAATAATAAATATAAATGAAAAATGGGGTGCATAAATTATGAGGAAATATGGAATCATGATAATATTAATTATTTATATAGGAATTGTCTTGACAGGCTGTGGAAATATTGTCAATACTATTAGTGTAATTCAAGCTCCTATGCTTTCAAGTTCAAATGAAAATGAAATTAATAAAGCACTAGAAGAATTTTTACTGCCTAGTACTGAATACGTGATTCCTAAGAATTCTAAACAAAGTATTTTTATAGAAGATATAGATCAAGATAGTAAGAAGGAAGTTTTGACATTATACAGGGATATGAAAGAAAATAGACAAGTTCATTTATTAATGCTCCAAGAAGATAACGGAAAATGGAATAAAATGTTTGATATGGCCACTAATTTTAATATTCTTGACTATTTTAGAATTGAAGATCTTGATGGAGATGGGAAAAAAGAAGTCATTCTGGGCACTTCAATATCAGATTCTGATCCAAAGAAACAGCTCTTTATTTATGAATGGAATGGAAAAGAATTAGTTAATAAAATTGATCATTCTTATGAATGGATAGATATAAATGATTACGATGAAGATAAAAAGTCTGATATTCTAATACTAGACGGAGAAATAAATAAATTACAAACAGCAGAAATGTTTAGTTATCAAGAAGGACAGTTAAAATCTCATTCACTAGTGATTCTGAACTCCGAGGGTGTCCATGAAAATGTTGTTAGCGGAAAATTAGCTGATGGAAAGAATGCATTATTTGTTGATAGTGCTTTGGGAGCACATTCTATGTTAACTGAAATTATTGCATATGGTAATGGAAAACTCATCAAAGTCGGAGATGAAAATGATGGTATTTTATTTAAGGCATATCCACTATACAGTAGAGATATCAATAATGATGGTATTACAGAAATTAGAGGAATGTATATTCCCAAAGGGTTTGAAGATGCAGCAATAGCAGAAACCCCATTCATTTATACTTATGTTGATTATAACAAGGATGGAACGAAACAAATCATAGAAGAAAGATATATAGATAGTGCAGAACGCTTTTATATTACAATCCCATCCAAATGGTTTAATAGAGTGACAATACAAAAGTTTGATCAAGGTGTTAGATTGATGGATACTGAAGACCAAAAAATTTTATTTGATGTAAATTGGATAAGTAAAGGATCTTATATTGATTCGAAAACAAAGCTTGGAGAAACAAAGAATATTGTATTTTATACAGATACGAAGGAAGAACTATCTATTTCCAATGATAATTTTCATTTATTTAAAGACCAATTTTAATGGAGGGAAATATGGAAACAATTCTTGTTGTTGAAGATGAATTTTCAATTCGAAGTTTTGTCTGTCTTAATTTAAGAAAGAAAAAATATGAGGTTTTGGAAGCTGAGACTGGAGAAGAAGCTTTAATTATTTTTAAAAATAAAAAAATTAACATTGTATTGTTAGATTTAATGCTTCCAGGCATTGATGGATTTAAGGTGTGTGAGGAGATTAGAAATATAAGCCAATCTGTTGGAATTATTATGCTTACAGCACGAACGCAGGAGGAAGATAGGGTTAAAGGGCTTGTGCAGGGGGCTGATGATTATTTGATAAAGCCATTTAGCATAATTGAGTTAGAGGCAAGGATTATATCTCTAATGCGCAGATTAAATTATGCAGTTTCAAATAAGAATAATTCAATTCTTAAATCAGGCCCATTTGAGATAGACGTGAAAAATAAAAAAATATTCTGCTCAGGAAAAGATATTAGAGTAACTCCAACGGAATATTGCTTGCTTCAATTTTTAATAAGTAATAAAAATAAAGTATTTGCACGTGATGATATTCTCGATGAAGTTTGGGGAATAAATTATGTTGGCGATGTGAAAGTTGTTGATGTAAACATCAGACGTATCCGCAGAAAAATTGAAGTTGATCCATCAAATCCAAAGTATTTGTGCACAGATTGGGGGTATGGTTACTTATGGAAGGAGTAAAACTATGAAACGGAAGGTTATTCTTTACTTTATGATAATAATTCTATTTACATTAGGACTTGTGATGATAGGATTTACCATTGGGATTAGACAATATTATTATGAGGGTATTGCTAATACATTTCAAAGCCAAGCTGAAGCAGTACCTTCTGTATGGAAAAAACAAACTGATTTCTCTAATGCTAATTTGGCGGACTTTAGCGATGAAATTATTAAAAATTACAAATTTGAAGAGGCTGAATTACAACTATTAAAAAGAAATGGACAATTGATTCAATCATCTACAGGTTTTTATGAAGATACAATTTATTCTGTGGATCCTGCTGTACTCGATTTAAAAACTACTTATAAAATTGAAGAAAATATATATTCAGAGGAGAAAATTATGACGGTATATACTCCTCTTGTTTTTGACGGTCAGGCAGTTGGAGTTTTACGATATGCTACATCTTTAACAAAAGTAAATACTTTAATTATTAATCTATTGTTTTATGGAATGATGGTCTGTATAGTTATTGCTATCATTGTATTTTTTATCAGCTTGCATCTAGGAAATACTATTGTGAAACCATTAGATGACATTATTAATTTTACAAGGAAAATGGCAGCGGGCAAATACAAGGAAAAAATTGAAAACATTTATCCCTATGAGTTTGGTGAAATAGCAAAAACCCTTAACTATATGGGAGATGAAATATTAAAAACTGATCGATTGAAAAATGACTTCATTTCCTCAATTTCTCATGAGCTCAGAACACCTTTGACAGGAATTAAGGGGTGGATTGAGACCATGAGATCTCCTGATGGACTATCAGATGAGGAATTTCAATTTGGTTTAGAAATTATTGATGATGAATCAGAACGTCTTATCAGTTTGGTAGAGAATCTTTTAGATTTTTCAAGGTATCAGTCTGATAGGATTAAACTCATTCTATCAGAGGTTAAAGTAGATAAGATTATTCGTGAAGTGACATTTCAACTTCAAAAGAAAGCTGAAAAAAAAGAGATTCAATTGATAGTTGAAACCGCTCCTTTAACTATTACAGTAGATGGCAATAAATTAAAGCAAGTTATACTGAATATATTAGATAACGCTATTAAGTTTTCATACAAGAATAGTACAATTCATGTTATTCAATCAATTAATCATAATTTTGCTTCAATAAAGATTATTGATACAGGTATAGGTATTAAAGAAGAAAATCTAAAACATGTCATGGAATCATTCTATAAGATTGATCCTAAATCTAATGGTGCAGGACTAGGATTAGTTATTTCTCGAAATATAATTAATCTGCAGAAAGGAACGCTTCAAATTGAAAGTGAGTATGGTAAAGGTACATCAGTAATAATTTCGCTGCCTTTAGAAGAGTCAAGAATATTATATTCAAATTTAGAGTAGAAGCATTTGATTTAATTATTGGAAATTAAAAGAAGAGATTTTCTTGTATTTAGAAAATCTCTTTTTTAATTAATTTCTTATCAAATAATCGAATGCACCTAAGGCTGCATTTGCACCTAATCCCATAGAAATAATGATTTGTTTATATGGGTTATTAGTACAATCTCCTGCACCAAACACTCCTGGTACATTTGTAGCACCATGGTTATCAATTATGATCTCACCTAAATTATTTCGTTCAACTGTTTTATCTAACCAATCTGTATTTGGTACAAGTCCAATTTGAACAAATATACCATCTAGTTCAATGTGTTTAACTTTTTCTGTATCACGTTCAATGTAAGTAATACCATTTACTTTATCAGTACCAGTAAACTCTTTTGTTTGAACATTTTTTAGGACAGTTACATTATTTAAGCTGTAAATACGTTTTTGCAGCACATCATCAGCTTTTAGTTCTGGCATAAATTCAAAAACAGTTACATGACCGACAATTCCTGCAAGATCTATAGCAGCTTCGATACCAGAATTACCTCCACCAATTACTGCTACGTGTTTTCCTTTAAATAAAGGACCATCACAGTGAGGACAATATGCTACACCTTTATTTTTAAATTCTTCTTCTCCTGGTACACCGACATTTCGCCAGCGTGCACCAGTTGAAATTATTACAGTCTTGCTTTTTAAAACAGCTCCATTTTCTAGCTCAACTTCGAGGAATTCTTTTCTTTCTAGACGTTTAGCCTTATGCAAGTTCATCACATCAACATTGTATTCTTTAACATGTTCCTCAAGGCTTGCTGCAAGCTTAGGACCTTCTGTATATTTTACGCTTATGAAATTTTCAATTCCTATAGTGTCTAATACTTGGCCGCCAAAGCGTTCAACAACAATTCCTGTACGGATGCCTTTACGCGCTGCATAAATAGCTGCACTTGCACCAGCTGGTCCGCCGCCAACAACAAGCATATCATATGGCTCTTTATTCTCAAATTCTGATGTATCTAATGTGCTGCCTATCTTAGAAAGAATTTCTTCAATTGACATACGACCACTACTAAAGAATTCACCATTTAAATAAACCGATGGCACTGCCATTATATTTTTTCTTTCAACTTCTTCTTTGAATACACCACCATCAATCATTGTATGAGTGACCTTAGGATTAAGAATACTAATTAAATTAAGTGCTTGCACAACCTCTGGACAGTTATGGCAAGTTAAACTAATGTAAGATTCAAAATTATAGTTGCCCTTAAGATTCCTAATTGCAGCAATTGTTTTTTCATCAGCCTTTGGAGCTCTTCCACTAACCTGCAATAGAGCCAGTACCAATGAATTAAATTCATGTCCCAAAGGAATTCCAGCAAAAGTTACTCCAGTTTCTTCACCAATGCGATTAATGCTAAAGCTAGGTGTTCTTAACAGTTCAGATTTTTCTACTGTAATTTTTGAGGACATAGAGGATAATTCCTCTACTAGATCTGCCATATTGCTAGATATATCATCGGAAGCTGCACTGACTTTAATAAGTACATTGCCTTCCATAAGTTCAAGATACTTTGCTAATTGTTCTTTTATATCTTTATCTAGTACCATAGGCTTATACCTTAAATCTTTCCTACAAGATCTAAACTTGGTTTAAGAGTTGATGCACCCTCTTTCCATTTTGCGGGACAAACTTCACCAGGATTATTTCTAACATATTGTGCTGCTTTAATTTTATCAACAACTATGCTTGCGTCACGACCTATACCACCAGCATTAATTTCAATTGCTTGGATTATACCATCTGGATCTATTATGAAAGTACCACGATCTGCAAGACCGTCAGCTTCGATCAATACATCAAAGTTACGAGATAATGTATGTGAAGGATCTCCAATCATAGTATAAGTAATTTTTTTAATAGTTTCTGAACTATCGTGCCATGCTTTGTGTGTGAAATGAGTATCTGTTGAAATTGAATATATCTCAGCTCCAAGTCCTTTTAGAGTTTCATACTGATCTTGTAAGTCCTCTAATTCAGTTGGACATACAAAGGTAAAATCTGCTGGATAAAAACAAACTACACTCCAATTCCCTTTAAAATTTTCCTCAGTGATTTCTAAAAACTCACCATTTTTATAAGCTGATGCCTTGAATTCTTTTACTTCTGTTCCTATTAATGACATAATGATATACCTCCCAAAATTTATTTTATATTCATTATTATAATTTTTTAAATTATAATAATTATCATTTTTAATTGATAATTATTATTGTTAACATTATTATAAATCTAAAATATTATTTGTCAATAGTAATTATTATAAAATAAAGATATTATTAATTTGCTTAAATAGAACAATGCTTAATTGAAGAGTATATTAGTGGAATATTATTAACAATTAACTACAGTATAAGCAATTTTTTTAGAGATTTGCTTTTGCAATTATAGAGATTTAAAATTGAAATATAAGAAAAATAATGACTTACATTTGAAGTGGATAAGATTAGATTATTTAGCTATAAGCTTGCTAAATAAAAGCTAATTGCGTAAAATAGAAAGGATATAGTGTATTATTATCCATCAGTTATTGAAAAATTTTTAATCGTTTATTAACTTGAAGATATTATTTTAGAAAAGGAGTCAAAAATTTGTGAAAAAAAGTTTTGCATTTAAAACATACCTAATTCGTAGTATATTTACAATATTAGTTCCCATAGTATCAATTATTTTAGTTCAGCAAAGAATAATACCATCTTTTGAAAAATGGCAAATGGAGAGTTTTACTTTCTTTTTAATAATAATAATATTAATTTCTATTATTCCAATTATATTTCTAATTAATAAAATCGAAAAAATAACAATAGTAATTAATGAAATAAAATGTAATTTGCATGTTAAAGATAAGAAATGTTCTAAGGATTTTAAAATGGATAATATCAACTCATTGTTTAATGAGATAGATAAAATAAAGAGAGAAACAAGAGTATTACAATTTGAAAATAGAATTTTATACGATACAGCACTAGCAATACATAATACTGATTCTCTTGAAGAGCTGTTAGATATAATATTAGCCAGACTTACAACTCATACAAATGCAGATTTTGGTTTAATATTTTTATTAGAGGATCATGAGCTAAAACTAAAAGCATATTCTAATATTATGGATAAAGATATAAAAAAGACAAGCTTCAAAATAGGGGAAGGACTTGTAGGCTGGGCAGTTCATAAAAATGATGGGATACTAGTTCAAGATGTCCAAGGGGATAGCCGTTACATAAATTGTATAAACAACACAAGATCTCAAATTACAATTCCAGTAAAAATGTATGGAATAACACTGGGGGTATTGGTTTTAGGAAGTGAAAAACCTTCCCACTTTAGTGAGTTAGATTTTAAGTTAATAAAAACAATATCAGGAGAAATTGGACTTGCAATAAATAATGCTAAATTAACTGATAATCTAAAAAAAGAAAACCAAAATAATCAAATGCTTTTTGAGTTAACAAAAAAAATAACATCTTCCGTGGATTTAAATAAAGTTGCTAAGATTGGTGTAAAGACAGTAACTGAAGTTATACAAGCTAAATCTTGCATGTTAGCAGTATTTGACGAAGTAGAAGATGAATTAAAAATTATCGCATCATATGGAGCCTTTAAGGAAAGATTACAATTTATAGAGCTTAAAGGAACTGTAGAAGAAGCTTTCAAAGAAAAATATCCTACTAAACTTAAAACAGACAATGGATATGCATATTCAATTCCATTATTATCTGAAAAAAAATCCTTGGGGATTTTACATATAAATGTTGATCATATATTAACAGAGGAAGAAATTGAACTTATTGATAGTACAGTAACCCCTTTATCTAGTGCTTTAGAGAATGCTTTTCTATATAAGAATATAGAAAGTTTAGCTATAAGAGATGGGCTTACAAGTATGTATAATCACCGATATTTTCAGGAAATGCTTGATGATTATGTTGAGAAAGCTAAAAAATATGGTGGTAACCTGTCCTTAGTGATGCTGGATATAGATAATTACAAAAAATATAATGATACGTATGGACATCAAGTAGGAGATATTTTGCTTAAAAAGGTTGCAGAGGTTTTGCAAAGCAGCTTGAGGGAGGAAGATATAATATCTAGATATGGTGGTGACGAGTTCACTATTATCTTACCTAATACAGACATTGAGGATGCACGAAATATTATGGAAATAATAAGGCAGACTATTTTCGATTATAAATTTGAAATAGGGGAAAAAAAGGAAAACATACAAGAAGAAACAGTCGCAGATGTAGAAGGGAAAAAAAGCGGTACATTTACTGCAGAGAAACTATTTAGTAATGACTTTAAGAAATGGTTTATAGGAAAGGTGAGGTTAAATCAATTTAAGCCTGTTTCTAAATATTTTAATATTACAATTAGTATAGGAATCAGCTCTTTGATTGATACTAATTATAATAAAGAAGTATTAATCAAAAAAGCAGATGAGGCCGCTTTAGAATCAAAACGAAAAGGAAAGAATAAAGTTAGTATTTGGGTACCTTAAGGATTTTAATTAAGGGAATAAGTGGTAGATATAAATTTGTATCAAGCTTTTATTAACAATAATAAATATGCAGAAATTACATGTGTTATTTTTAGATGAGTAATTTAATTATTCAATAGAGTGTGCATATATAAGATATAAAAATCTCTAAATAATTGAAGTAAAATATCAATTATCTAGAGATTTTTATATTTAAACTAGTTTTTATTTTTCATCAATTGCAGTATAAGTAATTCTTTGGGAAGGCTTGCGTTGAGAAAAGTAAACGCTAAATAATATTATGACCACCCCTAATATTTGAAGAGGATTAATAGTTTGTCTTAAGAATATAAAACCTAGCAAAAATGCGGTAAGAGGATTGACTGGTCCAAGGAAGTATACCTTTGTAGGTGATAGTTTTGAAATTCCTCTAAACCATAAATAATAGGCTACTCCAGTATTAAAAATTCCTAATATGATTAGACCTAATATATTTGTGCCATTAAGTGCTGGAATACCTCCTTCTACTAATAAAAAGTTATTGGTTTTTAATTGTTATATATAGTACTTTTATCTGTATTTAATATATTAGTTCATAGATATTAGTTTTTATATTAACATACAATTAGTATATGTTAATATAAAAACTGTTTGTAAAAATTTATCGAAGTTAATTATATATTAATTTCAAAGAATTAAATTTTTATTCTTTTCATAAAATCATCTGAATTTACTACATATCTTATATGAGAACCATTGCCTATAGGACCTTCATCATCACTTGCTTCAATATCAAAAAATAATTTTTTTCCATCAGCTTTTATAAGTATAGCACTACATTTTATATTTGCACCTACTGGAGATCCTTTAATATGTTTAACATTCATTTCAATACCTACGGTTGTATAGCCAACAGGAAGTTCGTGAATTACTGAACTCTTCGCTGTATTTTCCATAAGAGCAATCATTGCTGGAGTGGCATAAACTTCTAAATCTCCTGATCCCATCTTTAAAGCTGTATCATTTTCAGTAACTTTTGCTTCCTTAAAAATTGAAGTTCCTTCTTTAAAATTAAATTCCATCTAATAACAGTCCCCTCTCTATAAACATGATTATAAGATTAACTTATCAATAATGCATAGCCATCTTTTTATCTGATTATATGTTTAATAATTTTATAGTACTAAAGATTACTTTATCTTTCAAGTAGAATAAAAATTGTAAGGCAAATGAAACTAGCTTTTTATATATTTATAGGAAACATAAAAGTTTGAGGAGGTTCGATTTTTTTTATATATTCAAATATACGTAAAATACCGAAAAGGAATTTCGAAATATTTGTAGAATTATTCTATAGAATACATGCAAATTGAGAAAAATATGAGGAGGATAAGCATGGAAAAAATACTTGAGTCGTTTTTAGATGTTTTACCATTATTAAAAGATATATTGCAAGAGGATCTAGCAGTAACTTTATCAGATCTTGATAAATTTCTATTTTGCGATAGTGGTAATACTCTTAATATGCCTAATAGTGTTGGGCAAATGTTGAATGAAAATGAACCATTATATAAATCAATACAAGATAGAAAGGTATACAGTGGAATAGTACCAAAAGAAATATTTGGAGAACCATTTAAATCTGTTTCATATCCAATTAAGAATTCACAAGGAGATATTATTGGTGCAATTGGTATAGGAAAAAGTTTAAGCAATCAAGTGAAATTAGAAGAAGTAGCAGAAAATATGTTTAGTTCATTACAACAGACAAATGCAAGTGTTGAAGAAGTTGCTGCAAATTCACAAAAACTATCATCTTCAATAGATAATATTGTAGATGCTACTAAATTAACAGAAGAAAAAATAAAAGAGACAGACGCAATATTGAATCTTATTACAAGTGTTTCTTCACAATCTAATTTGTTAGCTTTAAATGCAGCTATTGAAGCAGCAAGAGCTGGAGAAGCAGGAAGAGGATTTTCAGTTGTTGCAGATGAAATGAGAAAACTCTCTCAAATGAGTGGTGAATCAGCAAAGAAAATATCACAATTGCTTCTTGAAATGAGAAATTCAATAGATCAAGTTGTCAAAGAAACTAATAGTACAAGTGTTTTTGCGGAATCGCAAGTGGCAGCCACAGAACAAATAACTGATACTCTTACAGAAATTACTTCAAATGCTGAAGAGTTAGCAAGTGTATCAAAACTTGCATAGAGTTAATAAATATAAAGTTATAAAATGAGGAATAAAAATACTTAATACATATTCGTGAAAAGGAATTGCTAATCTTAGGTGATTCCTTTTTTGATTCTAGTAAAATAATTATTCCTATAGAAATAACTTAGTGATATACTTTGAATAAGATATATTATGTAAAAAAGTGAATTAATATGAATAAATGTATGTTATTTTGTACTATTTATTTTTTAGAATTTACAGAATTATTTATTATTTTTGTAATTAAAGTGCTAATTAAAATAAAAATGCGTTTTTATAATAAAATGATTATAAAAATGAAAAGTTTTTGAAATTTAGAAAATTGTAAAAAATGAAGTTTTTTAATAATTAAATACACAGATGCTTTTTAATTTATAGGCGCTAGAGGTTAAGAGTGAATTTAGGATTGATTTAGTTATTGATTTTCTTTTTCGGGAGGTAGCAATATATGATTCAGCATATCTATGAGCAAGACCAAAGTTATATTTTAGACTCAAAAAATAAATGTAAAGAATTGGGGATGGATCCTAATAAACCTAGAATACCACAAAATATTATGTCGGAATTAGATTTAAGTAGAAAAAAAGATATGTATGAAGAAATTCTAGACGTTGTAAAATTTTTTAGTAATAAAATGCTTAAATCATTAGAAGGTACTCCTATATTAATAACTATTTCAGATGAAAATGGATATTTATTAGATATCCTTGGAGATGAAAGTATAAGGGAAACAATGTCTAAATTAGGAATTAAACAAGGTATTCAATTTAGTGAAGATGATATGGGTACAAATGTAGTTAGTTTAACTCTTAAGAGAAATCATCCAATACAATTAATAGGAAACAATCATTATCATACATACTTACACGATTGTGCTTGTTATGGAGTACCATTTCATCATTCAGATAATGGTAATTTGCTCGGAAGTATATGTATTATGACAGCTATCATACTTCATAATCCATTTTTCTTAATGACATTAACTACTGTGGTTGATGCTATAGAACGCGAACTATTACTTAGAAAACAAAATCGTAAAATTAATAAACAACAAGAATTATTATATAAATCAGAAAAAAAGCAAAGAGAACTTCTTGAAAAAGATCTTGTTATGAAGGATGAATTTATAACACTTATCACTCATGAATTTAAAACACCAATAAATGTTATTTATTCTGCTATTCAATTGATTGAACATGTATATAGTAATCAAATTCCTCAGCCTGTCACAAATCTTATAGGAAGTATAAAGAGGAATACATTTAGACAGCTAAGGCTTGTAAATAATTTGCTGGATATTACAAACTTAAATTCAAATCAATTTAAGTTAAATTTGAAAAATGTGGATATTGTATTTTTAACAAAATTGATTACAGAATCTATCTATATATATGCAGACCAGAAGAAAATTAATCTGCATTTTAAAGCTAATGTTAGTAATATAAATACTGGAATAGACGATGAAAAGTATGAACGCATAATTTTAAATCTTTTATCAAACGCTATAAAGTTTACGCCTGAGGGTGGAGCTATAACTATTGATGTTAAAGAAAACAAAAGAGATAAAACAGTAGTTATTGCTATAAGTGATACAGGAATAGGAATCCCAAGAGATAAACATGATATGATTTTTCGACGATTTGGACAAGTTGAAAATAATCTTTCAAGGCAGGCGGAAGGTAGTGGAATTGGTTTAGCTCTTGTAAAGATGTTAGTAGTTATTTTAGAGGGTAAGATAGAATTGGATAGTGAATTAGGCAGTGGAAGTACTTTTATTATAACATTACCTATTAAGGAAAACATAGCTGATGATGAAAATAAAGAATTCATAGCTTCTGATAATAGATTAGTAAATGACATTAATGTTGAATTTTCTGATATTTATTTTTAAACTTATTATTTATGATATTTATCTATATAAGATTTAGTTAAGTTGTTATATTAAAAATTTATGAAATACTTAAGCATATGTAGTTTAGTTATCAGAAAATGTATTTAAGAACTAATTGGGTAAAGAACAGTGAATACTTAATATAATTTGTAAAAAGGAGATATATATGAAAAGTATAGCATCGATTTTAGTATCAAATTTTAGGAAGTGGGGAGTTAGTTATGTTTTTGGAATACCTGGAAAGCCAATTGTGCCTTTAATTATGGAACTGGATAAACAAGATGTCAATTTTATTTTAGCTAAACATGAAAATGGTGCTGGTTACGCTGCAGCAGGTTATTCTTTAATAAATAAAAAGTTAGGTGTAGCTATTGGGACTTCAGGTCCTGGTGGTACAAACTTACTAACAGCAGCAGGACAGGCAAAAGCTTATCATATACCAGTATTATTTATTACTGGACAACCACCTATGCATAGTGTGGGAAAGGCTTTAGGACAGGATTCTACGTTTTTTGGAACTGATTTAGTTAAAATGTTTGAACCGGTTACTAAATTTAGTGTTAGAGTTGAAAGAACTGATCAGTTTCAAAGATATTTAATTCATGCTTTAGAAAAGGCATATTCAGGTATTAAGGGACCAGTTCATTTATCAATACCAATGGATATTCTTAATGACACAATAGAAGAATTTGAAGTTGATCTACCTAATAATATGACTTTATTAATTTCTTCAAGATTAGATGAATTTATTAATAAACTTAATAATGCTAAAAAGCCTGTGATTTTGGCAGGTAAAGGAATTCATTCAAGTTTAGCTTATGAAGAAGTTAAAAATTTAGCGGAAAATTGGAATATACCAGTTATGACTACACCAGGTGGAAAAGGAACATTTATTGAGAATCATCCATTGTCACTTGGTGCATTAGGTTTAGGCGGTACGGAAAAATCAGGTGAATATATTAAACAAGATGTAGATTTAATGATTATTATAGGAAGTAAATTATCCGATATGTCTTTAGTAGGCATATCATCAGAAAATTATCCTAAAGAAGTTATCCATTTAGATTATGATAGCACATTTATAGAAAAATCGTTGATTGTTCCAACATTACCAATTATCGGCGATATTAAAGCAAACTTGCAATTGGTATTAAACAAGGCTATACATAGAACAAAACATGACTTTGATTTATTAAAAGAGAATTATGAATTAAAAAATTATAGCAACAGCAAATTTTCTTATATGTCAGCTACCAACGCTATGGAAATAATAAGAAATGAACTACCAGATGATTCTATTGTTTTTGGAGATGATGGAAGCCACTCATTTTATGCAATAAAACATTTTGCTATCAGAAAAATAGGCACATTTTTTTTTGATGATGTATTTGGAGCTATGGGACATGCTATAGGTTATTCAATAGGTGCTCAGTTAGCAGATTATAATTCTAGAATCATTTGTATAACTGGGGATGGATGTACTTTTATGCAGGGTACTGAAATAGCAACTGCAGCAAATTATAATATCCCAGTTACTTTTATAATATTAAATAATGGAAGATTAGATATGGTTGATAAAGGTATGCAACAACATTTTGGAAAAACAGTAGGAACGATTTATAACATACCACTAGATATTAAAAAGTTTGGTGAAGCCATTGGCGTAAAATCCTATAAATGTTCTAATCAATTAGAATTAAAAGAAGCTTTACAAATTTCAAATTTACATAATGAAACGATTATAATAGAAGTGGTAGTTGATCCGGATGAAATACCACCAACTATGAAAAGGGGATAGTAAATTGAACAACGATTATAAAAATGGAATTAATATATTAAAGCAAATGACAGATACAAATGGTGAAGAAACGGTACATTCCATAGGAGAAATATTTCCAGATTTTGAAGATAAAATGATTTCTTTTGGATTTGGTCAAATATATTCAAGACCAAATTTAGATTTGAAAACAAGAGAAATTGTAACTATAACTGCCCTTATAACACAAGGGGCATTTGAACAATTAGATTTTCATATAAAAGCAGCGCTTAAAGCTGGATTAAAGCCAGAAGAAATATTAGAAATTATTTTACAGTGCGCGGCATATGTAGGATTTCCTAAAGCATGCAGTGCATTGGCTATTGCAGGTGGAATTTTGAAAAAACATAAAATTTAAATCTAGGTTGAAAATAAGGCTAAGCAAATATTTATAAAAATTTTAGATATATATTCCAACTATAAAAGAATAAAGGAATGTATTTTGAATTTTGAGGAATAATAATCTCGAAGCTATTTAGAACATCTTTAAAAAAGTAATATTAAACAGTGCTTTTTAGAGGTATAAATATGGAGGAGAATATTATGGAGAAAAAACATGATGGATTATCTGCTTGGCAGCTTACAATGATGGCACTAGGAAGCATAATAGGAGGATCATTTTTTCTTGGTTCAGCTGTAGCTGTTAATGCAGCAGGACCAGCTATTTTAATATCTTATATATTAGGAGGATTATTGGTATACTTTATACTTTATGCTTTATCAGAAATGACTGTAGCAAATCCTGATTCAGGATCTTTTATGACCTTTTCATCACAAGCTTTTGGTACGGGAACTGGATTCGTCGTTGGCTGGGTTTATTGGGTTGGAATGGTTCTTTCAATGTCTAGCGAAGCTACTGCTGTATCAATTTTATTGCGTAATTGGTTTCCCAATATATCAATATCTATAGGAGGAAGTACAATTATAGCTGGTGTAACTTTGCTTAATCTTTTAGGAGCTGATAAGCTAAGCAAGCTTGCAAGTGGTCTTGCAGCAATAAAATTATTAGCCATAGTTTCATTTATAGTTATATCGTTTTTATTAATTACAGGAATAATGCCAGGACGAACTGCAATAGGTGTTGGCGAAATAATAAGGGAACCTTTGATACCAGGAGGAATAAGTGGTATTGCAGGAAGTATGCTGATAGTAGTATTTGCTTATGCTGGTTTTGAGATAATTGGACTCGCAGCTTCGGAAGCAGATAATCCTACGGAAACAATTCCTAAAGCGATTAATTATACAGTTATAAGTCTTGTGGGATTATATATACTTTCTGTTATAGCACTACTTCCACTAATTCCTACAACTGAACTTAGTGAAAATATAAGCCCAATGGTAGCAGCTCTTAACAGATGGGGAATTACATGGGCAGGTAGTATTATAAATATGGTTCTTGTTACAGCTATACTTTCTGCCTCTCTTGCATCTATGTTTGGAATTGCAAGAATGTTAAGATCTCTTGCAGATGAAGGCCACGCTCCTAAGTGGTTAAAGGATAAAAAAGATGTTCCTCATAAAGCAATAGTATTTTCGGGAGTTTTTATGCTTTTAGGTTTAGGCTTTGGACTGTTATTTCCTAGAATTTATTTATTTTTAATAAGTGCTAGTGGATTTGCGCTGCTTTTTACTTATGCAGTAATTATGGCTACTCATATACGTTTTCGCAAAAGGAATGGATGTCCTCCAAATGGGAAATGTCAAATGCCAGGATATCCATATATGTCTTGGATTGGCTTAATAAGTATGATAATTATTATTTTTAGTATGCCTCTTGTTTCAGGGCAAGGATCAGGTCTTGTAATTGGATTAGTAATGGTAGCTATATTTTCATTAATATATATAGGCTTGAAATCCTTTAATAATTCTGAAAAAAATAAGAATAGGCATATAAGTATAAATACAAAGGCGCATGAATCTAATTTAGCAACAGAGTTTTCAGATGAATTAACTTATAGTAATGGGCAAAAAGAGGAAAATAGGTGCTGTAAAAAACATTGTAACTGCAATAAAAAAATAATTGAAATAGTCAAGAGAAAATAGGTATGTGTTATGTATTTATTAGAGGAATTTAATTAAATTGAATATTTAATATTAAGAACTCGCAAAAATGCGAGTTTTTTCAGATGACTAAATTTATTATTTAATAAAGCTAAAGTTTTTATTAACATTGAAAGTATTGGCTATAATTATATTATATAGGATAGTTTATTATA
>NZ_LZZM01000219.1 GCF_002006345.1 Clostridium puniceum | reverse complement strand
GCAGATACACCAGATAATAATTGTGCTGCAGTAGCTAATGCATCTGATGTATCTACTACGCTTGTTTTACCACTTATGCCATCTATAGTTATTCCTGATTTTATATTTCCGCTTACTAATAAAGATAGGTCTAATCCTCCAGGTATTTCAGTATCATCACCATTACTAAACGTTGTATTTTTTTTTACATCTTTTGCTAGTGCAGTACCCTCCGCACTAGCTTTGATAAAAAAACAATCACCTGACGAGTTATACCAAACTGTATATGCCTTATCTTTTTTAAAAGTAGGTGCTATAGTAGTTCCTGGCTTATAGACTTGTTTTCCATTTATAGTTGTAGCAACACCCCCATTATTAGCACTTGCTATAAATGTTTTAGCATATCCATTCACTAATGATGATAATGTTAATGTTATAGCAGTACCTGTTCCTTCTGCTATTTGAAATACTGAATCCCCACCACTTGTTTTTATTGCTGCTTTTTCTTCAGCTGAAACAAACATATGATTTTCATCTTCTTTTATCATAGCTGATGGAAGAGTTTCCGGAAGTTCATAATAATTTGCATTCTCCTGAATACTAGCTAATTTAGTTTTTTCTTGAGTACTATAATCTTCAGTACTTAATTGTTTTCCATCCGCCTTATCAACTTTATTATTTAGCAAATTTATAATTGTGGTAGAAAAGTTAGGATCATCACCTAAAGCTTTAGCAATTTCATTTAAAGTATCCAACGTTCCTGGAGCACTATCTATTAAGTCATTAAATTTCTGCAGTACTTCTTCTTTAGTAAAAACAAGATCTTTATCCGCTTTATTAATTTCAACATTATTAACTCTAACATCAATGCTATTTACTTTTTCATTGTTTAACTGTTCATAATTATTAATTTCCTGTTGCGTTCTAACAATCTCATTTTGAAGATTATTTACATCCTCAGCCTCAACTTGATCTCCAGTAGTTTCATAAGTTATATAAACCTTATCTACATTTGCTATAATTTTAATTGTATATTTCCATGGCGTTTCAGAAGGTGTTGAAAGAAATTTATTTGTTACTCTATCTCCTGTTAGCTTTGGTCCAGTATAAATATTCAAACTATTTTTATTTATATTGCCATGAGCTAACATTCCAATATATACGCCATTAGTAAGAGTAACTTCTTCTTCAACGGTGTATATCTTACCATCAAGCTTATTTAATTTTTCATTGAATTTACTTGCCTCCATTAGAATATCACTCCTAAATCAACGATCCCAATTACTGCGATTTCTTCATCTTCAAGTGGTATATTCGCTGCTAATCCATTAATTTTAAAATCTAAATGATCCATTACTCCAGTTACATTAAAAAGAATATTTCCCAGCTTGTTAATACTTATATATGTTTCATTGAATGCAACACTTTTTAAGGAATTCTCTAGTAATTCTATGAAAGATGCTTGTACTTGAGCAATTGTAAATCCGGTTGCTAATTTGATATTAGCAGTTACATTTATAGCTTTTTCTGTTGCTGATACAACTGTTACTGTAGCTCCAATTGGTCTTTCTTCTTCTATATGATTAAATGTCTCTGTAATTAAACCTTCTGTTACAGCATGTCTATCTGAATCTGCAATTACTACTTTTACAGATCCATTACCATTCATACCATTATTTTTATCCCATAATGATTTAATTTTTACTGCACCGACTCCAACTACTTCTAGAGCCCAATTCTTATAATGATATTCATTTCCGCTAGTTGCTGGTGCTTGAGCTTTTAAAATAATTCTGTATCTATAATCATCATTGCTTTCTTTTTCTACACCTTTTTGAATGATTTCAATATTGCTTATCTTTTGTATGCCATTTATTGATTTTCCTAATACTGTTATATTACCTATAGCTACATTTCCTATAGTTCCAGTAGTCAAGCATTGCGCCTCAATTGTAGCGGTTCCTGTAGAATCTATAGTAACTTCTTTTTTAGTTTGAAACTCTATTGAAGCTTCGTCTTTTGTTCCTACCGTAGCAAAAATACTACCTTTGGGAATCACTATTTCAGGTGTCCCCATTATTTGAATTAATTGAATTGCATTACTTGCTTGCTTTCTAGGAATTCCATCTTCTTCACCAATTAGATCTAAATCCTCATCCATTGCAGTTTGTACAAATCTAGATTTTAATATATTAAGCATGGCTATATTTTTAGTTCTTGCGATTTCTGAAGCTGCTGGCTTAGTATTATCCCAAAACAAATCACCTTCAACAGTGCAAATATTATCTGGTGCATTATCTATCATTCTTTTATGCACATCATTTTCGGTTTCTTTTAAATAATCAGGAATAGTTAACTTTATATCCAACTAATTACCCCACTTTCTCTTTACTTGTAAGCAATTTCTTTTGTCCTTTAATAGTTTTTACTTCGTACTCATAATAAACATCTCCATTTCTCCAATCAAAAACAAAGTTATCTACACTATCTGTCATTGGATGAACCATTAACGCTTCTTTAGTTACTCTTTTTATTTCTAGTTCCATAGCTTTTTTATCAACTACTGAACCAATAATATCTCTACCGAATCTATTAGAATAAGCTCTATATTTATATCTAGCTGTCATCATGGCCAAGTAGCACCATTGAATGTAAGCTTCAAAATAATTTAAAATTTTTATAGTTCCATCAGGATTTTTAATAAATTCTCCAGTTTCAAAATTTATTGCATAGGATTCTTTAAATTCTATCTTCTCATTTTCTTTTATAGTTATTGTTTCTAAACTTCCTACCGGAAATAAATTAGCCATGTGGAACTACCCTCCCTATGATTACATTATCAGCACCAAATTGAGCAACTAACACTCTATCACCAACTTCTAATTTCTTTATGTGTTCAGGAGTTTTAAACTCATGCCTATGTGATGCTGTACATGTAGTTGCTTCTGTGTAATAACTGTCGTTTAATTTAAGATAATCTAATACTAAATAATCTTTATATTCCTTGTCGAAGTTATCTAACTTTAATCCTGTTGCCGTTAGAGTACCTAATACAGTTCCAGTCTCAAACATAGCTCCATTAATAGCCTTGTCAGTATTACCATGTACAGTTCTTACTATTTCATTAAAAACATCACCTTCATGATTACTCACTATAGAACTTCCTCCTTACATCTTCCATTTTCATAACTGTTAAACTCATTTTTCCACCTGAACCAAGAGTATGAGTAATTTCAGTAACACAAATATTCTCACCATAAACACTAACAAAGTCTCCAGCTCTAAGAGTGTTTATATCTTCACAACAATTTAAACTTTTGATGCTTTCTCCACTTGAAAAAAGACAATCAGCTTTGCTTTGCGCTTTAGCATAATCGTCTACTTTATCATCATCTATTATTTTTTGTAATGTTCCATAACCTTCAGTATTTCTTTTAAATACTCCTATAACTGGAGATAGTACAAGTTCTTTTTCTTGCTTATTCCCACTTCCAGTAGAGCTAGAATCTTTTGAAGACTTGCCTTTCTTTGATGTATTTTCTTTTCCTAAAACCTTAATCTGGGTTATTGCCCCCTCTAGGCTATCTTTTTCTTTTAAATCATCTATAATGTTATCTAATTTATATATGATAGAATTAGAGCCTAATTCAACTAAATTTAAACTAGTATCCATTCTAAATTTATAAAGTCCTCCACTTTTTTGTGCTGTTTCTTTTAAATCCTTTTTCATCATTCCATATAAAGATTCTTTTCTTTTATCTTTAGATAATCCTATGCCTGTATCTAAAAAGTTCCCTATTGGGATTCCCCAATCATTGCAAATAATTGTTCCTCTTTGTGAAGCTGTTTGGCCTTCACTCCACAAATATTCATCCTCAGATTCTTCAATAACCCTGGTACGTTCTTTACCTGTTAATGAAATTTTCTTATTTTTCTTATCTTTATCTATATCCCATATTACACCACAAAATATTTTTGTATAATTTTTATCCTGATAAGCATAATCATAAAGCTCTATAGAATCACCTTTAGATATACCTATATTGGCCAATTCTTCTGTTTCTATAAGAGAAATGCTTAAGGTGTAAGCTATTCCATCTATAGCCTCTTTAAGTGTTACAGATTCACTCACAATCTGCAGCTTATATTTATTTTTAAGAACTAAATCCATAAATAACGCCTCCTACTTTGTAACATAATCTAAACATACCCATCCTCCATGATCTCCCCAATATGTATCTGCCCAATTACCTTGAACCTTATATAAGGTAAGCGTATCACCTCTGAAAACAGAACCTAATATATCGTAACTCGTTCCTGGACCATTTCTAACATTTAATGCACTTGCAGTTACTGTAACTACGTCCTCAGGTGAAAAATCAGATGATATAGTTTCTCTATTATCATCTAAACCACCCATATTTACATTTGAAGTATTATTTACAGTTTCTATCTTCAATTCCTTATAAGTTCTAAATGTAATACTGAAATAGATTTCTCCAACCTCTCCACCTCTTATTTCAGGTATAAATTTGCTTATATTAACTAATTCATTTATATTTAAATCCGTTATTATAAGTCTTAGATGTGTGTCGTTGTTAATCCAGGTCTCTATTTTATCTACATATTCCTGCGGTTTCATATTAGTTGCATATCTACAGTAGGAATCATACTCCAAAGGGAAAAATGAGCTAAAACTTATTTCATTTATCTTATTACCTTTTTGTGATATATCAACTTCTCCTATATCTATAATATCTGCAGTTATAAACCTTTTTTCTTTTTGTTTAGAAAGCTTATCCAGTGGATTAACTGGAAACCAAAAGGTATAATTAGTAGCTTCATCTATTAAATAAATATCCAAGTTAATCAGCTCCTTTCTAATTTTTGCATAATAAAAAGCACTTAGTTTCCTAAATGCTTCGATTCATGAATTTTAATTAAATCTACTGTATTGTATTTGCAAATGGTTGATATTTTCCCTTATCTAACTTAAAAATAATCGATCCGTGAGATTTTTTATTGGTATCTTGTACCAAAATGCATATACTATCTATTCCAACTTCCTTCATTCTTGTTTCCTTCATTATAGTTAAAGAACAACTTTCTTCCTCTGTTGCAGTTATATTGTGTAGTAAATTCATAAATATTAATAATCTTTTCTTATCGTCTTTTCCAGATATACTAATCCCCCTCATGCTAGGATAACTGCTTTCTATTTCTTTTATTAAATCTGAATATACTTGTTTATTTTGCTCTGACTGTTTTTGGCATTCTTCATCATAAACATTTTTTTCTTTTTTTAATCTTTCTATATCTGTTTTTATATTTTTCCTCTTTGCCTCACTCATGGAATCATATTTTTTATCTAAATTACTATATACTGTATAGTCAGCACTATCAATTAGTTGCTCATATGTCTTTTTTAAAACAGCCTCTTCCTCTGTAGTAGCCTTATATCCTGTTTCAATTGTTTTTGTAATATTAGCTGCTCGTGTTGCTTTTTTTGTGTCAAAGCAAACATTCCAAGTTATGATCCCAATAACTATTATAACCATGGCTATAATCCCTATGGAAATTTTCCTAATCAAATTTTTATTCACTATATCCACCCCTTTATACCAAAGTATACCATAAATCCATTTATTTTTTAATATTTGTAAAAGCTTCTCTAAGTTTTCTACCTACTTCTTGAGTTACTTCAACAATTAATTCTTCAACATCTGAGCTTCCATTATTAACTTGCACATCAACTTGTACATTATTTCCACCAGCTCCGGAAACTTGAACTTGCTGTGGTTGCGCTAATTGATATTGCCCTTGCTTAACTTGGAATGGTTCATTGTTTTGTTTATTTCCCGATTTCAACAAGTTAACAGTTTGACTATTATTTAAAACTTTTTCGCCACCCTTAAAATTATAGAACTTTCTTCCTAACACTAATTCCATTCCACGTTCTCCAACTGAATTTATTCCTGATGGTGCATTATCTGTACCATTATAATGTTGTGGTATATTTTTTATAACCTCTGATGCTGCATTTACCGCACTGTTTACTGCGCCACTTCCTAAGCCTTGACCCAAACTAGTTGCTGCACCTGAAAATACTGTATTTATAGTTACTGTTGCAGCTGTGCCATCCACACTATTAACTTCTTCTTTTACCTTTTGCATATCTGATATAGCACCACTAGCATTAGAACTAATATGGACATCGGCATTAGGAGGTATACTATCTACTGACCCTTTATATTCATGCATAGCTGTTATTTGTCCTGAAGCATTAGACGTTATTTCCATAGGTGTTCCATTTACATTGACTATTCCTGTGATTACTTCTCCAGTAGCTCCCTGAACACCTTGCAATTGACCAATTAAACGTCCAGTTGAACTAATTACTTGATTATCAGCATCTAATCTACTACCAGTTAATTCACTTAATGAATTTTGTATTCCTGATCTTTCTGTTTCATGGGCCTCACCAAGCTCTTTTACTTTTTGTTTCAGTTCATCAGTATATCCACCGGACCAGTTAGCAGTTTTACTCCAAGCTCCACTAATTTCATCAGTGTCTTTATCTATTGTTGCATAAATATCTTCCATTTCTCCACTTGAAGTATTCTTGATTCGATACCAGCCTTCTTTAGTAATTTGGTCTAAATTACTAAAGTGATTTTTTAAATAATCTGTTCCCTTATGTGCTACTATATCCTCATCGCTAAATTGAACACCAGTTTTTTCATTAAGCATTCCTCTTGCGCCTTCATAATTAGAATAGATTACTTCTCTATCTGAGTTGTATCCTTCATTTTCTTTTTGAATTGCTTGATTACGTGTGTTTTCAGCCCCATCTCTACCTTTTGTGAAGTTTTCTTTTTCTTCGTCTGTTAAATCACTATTGGATAATAAATCATTGTAATATGCTACTGTACCCTTATAATTATTATCTATCGTATCTAATGAACTCTGATGTTCTTTTGCTCTTTCTTGTAATAATTCACTTGCACCATCAATACCAGTTACTTTGCTTGCATCATTAGAGAATTTATTTTTAGCATATGCTTGATCGTATGCATTTTGTGCTTTAGTGTATTCTAATTCAAGAGCCTTACCTTTAGCTATTCTTTTTTTAATTTCATCAATATCTTTATCCATGAGTTTTCCGTTTTCTTTTATCTTGTCACTTGCAAATTCATATATTTCATCTCTTATCTCAAGTTGCTTATTTTCACCTGTCTCAAAAAAAGTATTTAACGAATCCAATACCTTTTGTTCTGTATCACTAGTCACACCATCAAGACTAAATGTTTTTTGGAATTCAGTCTGTATTTTAGATTGTTGCTCTTTCATAGCATTAATACCTTCGTAAGTATAATCATTCACATAATTTTTTAATGTATTGAGACCTGACGCATCCATGCCTCCATTACTGGTCAATCTTTTTAAGTCCATTTCTATTTTTAACAAACTCTTGGATGCATCTTGAGCACCTTTTTTGAAACTGTCTGATACACCTTCTCCAAAACCATCATAAATGAAACCTGCATCAACCATTTCTTTTTTAGATTTATTCAAATGACCATTTAATTCATTCATAACTTTTTCTAAAGGTCCTAATTCCTCGGTTGTTGTAGTTATACTCTTTTTCATCAAGTCATTTTGTGCTACTACTGCAGCTCCAATAAGACCAACTGAAGCTGCTACTGCTAATCCTACTGGCGTAAATATAGCTGGTAGTAATCTTCCTAAAACACTTATATTTGAAAGACCACTTGCTATTTCTGTTGTTTCTGCCGCAACTCCTGCTCCTTTAAAAAGTCCTGCTAAACTTGATATTCCTTTAATTGCATTTCCAACTTTTCCAGCAGCACTTAAAGCAGTAAACGCAACTCCTAGACCTATTACGGTTTCCGCCAAGGATTTAATTTCATTTGTGTGCTTACTTACATAGTCAACCATTTCAATTATTTTGTCTGTAATTGCTGGCATTTTACCTGTAAGCCAAGTTACAAATTGTTTTGCATATGGAGCCAGTCTTTCACCTAAAGTAATCTGCATATGTTCAACTGCTGCTTTAAGTTTAATCCATTGACCATACAAATTATCCAATTTAGTATCAGCCATTTGTTGTGCTGCACCATTAGCCGTTTTTAGTTGTTCACTTAGATCACTAACACTTTTCCCACCTTGATTCATTAATGCTAATACTCCAGACATACTTTCTGTGCCGAATATAGTTGAAATGGCATCTGCCCTTTGTTGGCTTGTTAGCTTACCTAATGAACTATTTAAATTATTTACAACACCACTTAAAGGCTTCATATTACCTTGTGCATCAAAAGCATTTATACCATATTTCTTCATTACATCTGATGCTTCTTTAGTTGGACTTGCTAATCTTGCCATCGTTTGTCTTAGAACAGTACCTGCCTGGCTACCTTTAATATTTGCATTACTTAATAATCCACTTGCTGCTGCAGTGTCTTCTAAAGATATTCCTAAAGCTTGTGAAATTGGAGCCGCATATTTCATTGTTTCCCCCAGATCGGTAACATCTGAATTGGTTGCACTTGCACTTAGTGCTAATACATCTGCTACATGACTTGATTGGTTTGCACTTAAATTAAATGCTCTAAGAGTACCACTGGCTATATCTGTTGCAGCTGCTAAATCTAAATCTCCAGCACTTGCTAGGTTTAACAATCCTGGTAACGCACTTATAGTTTCGTTAACACTGAATCCTGCTTGGCCTAATAATTCTTCCGCCTGTGTTACATGTCTTGCACTCCATGCCGTAGTACTTCCATATTGTTTTGCAGCAGAATCTAACTGTTTCATCTCACTAGCAGTAGCGTTAGTTACTGCCTTAACGTTGGATAAGCCTTTTTCATATTCAGAAAATGTTTTTATACTTTCTCCAATACCAAATCCACCTGCTGCTATAATTCCAGCTGTTCCTATAGTTATTACTTTCTTAGCAGCAGTTTTAATCCAACCATTAATTTTACTTTCTATTTTATCTACGGTTTTACTTGCTTCATCTACAGCTTGTATTCTTATTTTTTTATCTTTTAGCTGATCTGATTTATTTTTTACTTTATCAATTTTCTCTGATGCTTGATCTTGAATTTTAGCAGTTGGATTTACATTAGTACTTTTTAGCCTATCGCTTTTTGCTTGAATCTTATTTTTATAGTTTGATGTTTGATCCTTTATTCTTAAAGTTACTGACGTATTCGTACTTTCCAATCTTTTTAAATTTGATGCTATTTGAGAAATTCTATTTGAAGCATTATCTGTAATTCTTACTGCTGGATTTATTTTAGTATTATTTACTTCACTTGCCTTAGATTTTATTTTATCAAGAGCATTGCTTGCATTATCTTTAGCCTTTATTGATGGACTAGATGTAAGTTTATCTAAAGCTTTAGTTCTTTTTTCAATTTGTTGTGTCATTTTTTCAACTGCAGTAAGCTTATTTTTACTTTCTGTATCTCCACTAACACCAACTTTTATATCAAGACGGTAAACCTCTTTTTGAGCCAAAAGTAATCACCTCCCAGCTTATTTTTTATTTCTTTGTTTTACCTCATAAGAAGAAAAGGCCAAGATTATTTTCCTGGCCATGTCATTTCTTTCAACTCCATAAAAAGAGTCGGGGGTTATATTATGCATTGAAAACAAATTATACAATGCAGTAATTATTCCTCCCCGACTGATGAGTTTTTTATATCATCTTCATCTACTTCTTCTATATCATCATTGTATCCGCTTAATTCTAATGCTTTAGTTACTAAGAATGATCTTTCACCAGGCAATAATCTTTTTAAGACTACCTTTTTACCATCGCCTACCTGATATTTCTCTACTAATTTGGAATTATTCCAATCGAAATTAGTAGTTGATGCTGCAATTATAGCTGCATCATAATCATCACCATTGACTTTTTCTTCCCATCTTCCATTTACTTTCTTAGGTTTCATCATACATTCTTTTTTAAGTGCTTTTAATTCCTTATCTGTTAACCCTTTAAGATCAATTCTTATACCTAGTCTTTTTATTTCAAAAGTTTTGGTAGGAATTGTGTACTCTCCTAGTAATTTTGCTAATATATCTTCTTCCTTCATTGCTAATACGCTGTTTTGCTCGTTTTTATTCATAATAAAAATCCTCCTAAAAATTAAAATAATATGCAAGGTACAATGCCCCTTGCTTGGCTTTATTTTTCTATTGAGCTTCTATTGGATCTACTAATTCATATCCTGAAAATACAAATGGTGTTTCTGTTTCGCAAATATCTCCAGCTTTAAAATTAACTAAACTTACTTTACTAGCCTTACAGTTTTTCAATCTAATTCTTTCAACTCCATATGCTTCTGGATCATCAAGCTCTGTTAATAATTCAAATTTCTTAAATCCTTGCTTAATCATCTCAGATGTAACCTTGAAACCTTTTATAGTTCCAGTGCCTTTCTTAGCTCCAACTTTATTATCTTGCCATTCACTACCACATGTAAGTATATCTTTCATATCAACTTCAACATCAGCAGTACATTCATTTACGTTGTTATGCCATTTTCCATCTAAATAAATCTTTCCATATGTTCCACTACAAACTCTGCTTCCATCTAGTACTTCAGCCATTTTGTATCACCTTGCCTTTCTTATTTTGTAACATTTCCAGTGCCATAAATTCTTTTAATAACATCAACATACTTAGCGCTCCACTTCCAGAAAAATTCATCTGATGCAGCCCCCGTTTGTAGATCCTTATCCACTTCAACAATAAAATCTTTTTCAATAATTCCTTCATCACTTAAAGTTTCAAAGTATTGTTTTAATGCACATAAAATTAATGTTCTTCCAGTATCACTATTAGTTTCTTTACCTACAAATTCTTTTCTTTTACTTGATGTATCTCCATCTACTGCATTCATGAACTTAATTGCTCTAATAGTTCCAAATACTTCTGTTTTCTCATCAGTATAATTTTTAAATGTATTTATATCATCAACAACAATGATGTCATTAGCATCTTTAGTTAATACTAATGTTCCAGCTGCTAAAGCTGATTCAATTTCAGATTTTTTTAATCTAGGCTGAATATCTTCAAATATAGTTACCTCATTGCATATACTATCTTTTAAGCCTTTTCCTGTTGCTAATGCTGCTATATATACTGCAACTTCAGCACCAGAATAGGAAACACCATCATAAGTAGCACTAGTAGTAAATATATTAACTATATCTTCATGATTAAACTCTTTAGATTTACTATTAGCCTGTTCTAAAGTCTCATTACTTAAGCCGGCTACAAATGCAATTATATTTGTACCTTCTTCTTTATTTTTAATTACCCAAGCTTTTACACTTATTTGTAGTGGGTGATCTGTAATTCCATCAAGTACAAAACCATCCATTCCGTAGCCTTCAAAGGTACTCATAGCATCTAAATAATGTTGAGTGGCTATTCCGGCAGTTCCATCATTCCCTCCAGTTAATGGTTCATTAACTATATTGGTTAATATTCCTGCTGCTCCTACAACCTCAGAAGCAACTATATATTCATTTTCTACAGTCGAATTAATAAGGTTCACTATTTCATCAACAGCTCCAGTTATTGCACTAATAGAAAATAACTGAGTGGTCCCTTCAAAAAATAAGAAATCTTTTTTCGATTCATCTGCTATATTAGTTTTAATAGTCACATTGAATTTTCTTGTAGTTGGATATTTACTTACTAGTTTTATTGCATCAGCTGGTGTTGCTTCACTATTTTTGAGAATTAATGACGAAATTTTTTCTAAGCCATCTGTTAACCTATAAAATAGCACTTCTTTAGGTTCTCCAAGTAATGCTAATTTCCCTAATTTATAAGCAGTATAGTTTGGATCTTCGCCAAAAGTTTTAATTAACTTTCTTTCTGCAGTAGAATTTACTGTTATTGATGTAACTACTCTAACTGGTCCCCAATTTGCTTTAATTGGCATAGCTAAAACACCATGAATCCCAGTTCCTATTCTTGCTTCAGCATTATTTTTAAATCTGTTATACCATCCTGGTATCGTTGGCCTATTTTTTTCATCCCATATTCCAGTTCCCATTATTTAACCTTCTTTCCTAGAAAATTTTTAATCCTTGCTTCAAATTCTGTTTTTGTAAGTTCAGACTTTTCACAATTAAATAAAGCACCTGCAACTACTTCTTTACTGTAGCCAAGTGCTTCACTATTTTTTATAAACTCTTCTATTGAATGCGCTTCTTCTTTAATCGTTTGTTTCGCCACTTTAGTCTCCTCCTGTTTTATAGTGGTGTTTTCTGATACTTCTTTAGAAATATTAATAGTATCTTCTGTACTTTTTGTTGTTTCTGCATCTGTTATAATGCTTTTTTCTTGTGTTTTAGTTTCAACATCCTCCATACTTTATCGCTCCTTGCTTACTGATCCTCTACCATTAATTTTGTTAATAGTAGGACCATCATTAATTTCTCTCATTTTTCTTCTAAAAAACTTAACTGTTAATTGACCTTTTGAGAGCATATCGGCTTCTCTATCTTCATTAATACTTTCTATAGTAAGATAACGCCTGTCCGCTAAATCTAGTGGTATTTTAAAGTCAGAAATTAGCTTATCTTCTATATCATCTAGTAATTTATTTATTTCATTTTTATTATTACTAACAATATGACATATAAGAGTTTTACTTTCTTTTATGAGAGCATTATTTATTCTTTCTTTACTTTGATTTTTAACTCTCCATAAAATCGAAGGTACTTCAAAGTTCTTTTTCCAGGTATTTAAATATACTGTATGATCTGTAATTACCTTAGTATATTTACTTAAAGCTTCTAACCAAGTATCAGTATTAACTTCATCATCTTCATGTAGTGCAATAACAGTAAACTTTAAGCCTCTAGCTATAGCTTGCCAGTCTTCGTCTACAATATCTTGGCCCAAAGCTCCACCAAATACGCAAGTAAATGTTTCGCTAGTTTTAGAATCTGTTATGACTTGCATATCTAAAGCTTTAATGACTTTTTCAGTTAATGAGTCTAAATTTTTAAAGGTAGTTCGAGTTTCATAAAGCCATACTTCTATAGTTCTTTTAAACCCAACTACCTCTCCATTATCAGTATCATCCCCCTGTACAACTACTGCATAAGGTTTAGGAGTGTCTTTTGTAGATACATTAGGCTCATAACATTTTTTAAGTTCTGGTACCATAGAAATTATTTGCTCTTTTATCCCATCCCTCAAAATCAATCACTCCAATACTGAATTAATTTATTTGCTATGTTTTTAGTATTCTTTTCTAAGGTATCATGTAGAATAGGCATAGGTTTTATCCCCTTAACACTTTTGGCAAAATGTCTTTTACCTTCTGTATCAACCCAACTCAATACCTTTTTATCTACTGGAACTATAGGCTTTTTAGCAGGACCATATACACCAGTACCATTTTCTAACCATTCTCCATATTCAACTCCATGTGCTAAATAAAGAGTAAATTCATGACTACCACCTTCAACTCCGCCATTTAATCCATTTCTAGCATGAGTGCTTCTATCTTTCCAATAAGCTTTTTCTTTAGCCTCATTAACTAGTAAAGGCGATATCCCATATTGAAGCAAAGTAGACATTCCATTCATTTTGCTATCTATGAAATCATTAACCTTAAATCCCATAGCTAATCATACCTTTCTAAATCACATAAATACCCACAAACAACATCTTCAATTTTTTGTGGGTATACTGCTTTAATTTCAAATTTCTCTCCATTACTTTCAAATTTAATTGATTCTTTAGGATTAACTTCTAAATCTGCATCTTTATCAGCTATCATTTTGTACCTATTGGTCGTATATGAAGTTCCTTTAGTTCCTGAATTAACATTAATTTGAGTGCTGCCATCGTCTAAATAAATTAGTACTGTAATTGTTCTTTTATCAGTTACTAATTCAAAAGCTCCATCCACTTCTTTTAAAGTAATTTGAGTAAATGTTATTTCAGTAGGATTTAATGCTATCCCTTTATTAATAGTTCTTATAATCTTTCTTGAACTTAATCTACTCATATTTCATCAGCTCTTCTCATAGATGTTCTATAGCCTGTTGATACTGCCGTTGGATTCAATGCTGCCTGTTCTGCTTCATAATCTGCTTTATATATAGCCGCTAAGTTATTCCAATAATCTTTATTACTGGATTTAACTTCGATTGACCCAACTTTAATCTGATCGTCGGAAGCTGCCTTTAGTAGGCAGCCTCTCCAACTAGCTTTTGAAACATTTTTTCCATTAACTAAAAGTAAGTTTTGCAGATCTATATCCTCAAAATAAGGATATTCTTTTTCCTGAAGATTAAGTTTTAATTGTTCTATAGGGTCCATATTATTGCCCTCCATTTTCTCCTGGTCCTTTTCCTTCTCCACCTGGTGGATCAACTGGTGGAATATTTCCACCATCAATTGGTTTCTCATCCACTTCAGCATAACCATTCTCTCTTAATTCTTTAACATTCGATTCTCTAACCTCGAATTCTTCTCCTGGTTTATAACTTTTTTTATCATATGTGATATAAACTAATGCTTTTGCATTATATAAATTTTCTTTAACTTCTTCTTGTTTTTTTGCCATTAATATCATCCTCTCAAAATTAAAATAGGCTATTCAACTTAATATACTGTTCCAAAAAATACTTCATCTGCTCTTTCAAATGAAGGAATAGCATTTTGTGATACTTTTGTATCAACTGTTATTGGATCTTCCTTAACCATTGTTGTTATTGCAATGGCTTCTTGAACTATAGAAGTATCTAACTTGCCACTTCCATACGTCTTATCATATTCCTCTGGTGTAGTTCCATAGACTGTAAAACCTAAAGTAGTTCCACTCATAAGAGTTATTTTTCCATCTGTATAATAAGGTTCAGGATCTGCATTTTCATATGGAACATAAGTTGCATTTTCTAAAAATACAATACTTAAGCCCATTCTCTCTTTGCAGAAATTGATATAATCCTGTTGTGATAAAATCAAACTTGTAGCATTTACATTTGAGTGTAAATGTGCAGTAATAGCAGTATTAACCATAATCGTATTATTAAAAGTTTTTTCTGTTAATAATAATGTAGTTGGCTTAGTGTAGTTATCATCTGTTATAGCCTTTTGAAAACTTTGAACGTCTCCAACTATATCTGCGCTAGGATCACTCCACTTAGATGTGCCAGCTAATACTCTCTTGTGATTTGCTGGCACGCCATAGTCGGCAACAATATCTCCATCCTCACTAGTGATATTAATGATTCCATTTTGAATTAATGATGTTCTCATTCTTTTTGTTTGAACATTAGCACCATCAATTAAATCAGTATAATTATCGAATACTTGTGAAGTTAGCGCTTTTACTAAATTTTCATTGTTTGCACTAACAGCATTTATTAGTTCTCTTCTTTTTGTTTCATTAATTCCAACAGCTTCTTTAAAAAATGGCATTTCTTTCTTTTGAATATCTAAAGAAGCACTTAATGCTCTAACTTTAGTCGCTACATCAAATTTACTCATTCTTAATGCTACTGTTTTTTTCTTTGCACCCTTTGCGAATTCTAATTCTGTGCTTAATTGTTTTTTGTTTGGGAATAACGCCCTATCTACTGTTGACTCAACTGGTAGCTCTTTCATATATAGAGCTATGTTTTTTGAACTTATAAAATCTTTAATATCCATACTCTTTCTTTTCCTCCTAAACGAATAATATTTGTTTTAAAGCTGCTTTTTCTGCATCTTTACCACCAACTACTGTATTAACTGAAAATTTAACTTCTGATTCATATACGACACCATGTACAAATAGCGGCACAACTTCTGTTGCATTACCCGGTACTCCATCCCCCGACATAGACCCTTTAAAACTTACATCTTCGTATACAATTCCGTAAGAATTTGTAGTTGCCGGAGTTCCTGCAGTTGTTGTTACAGCTTTTCCATCCTTAGTAAGTAACGTTCCAGCTTTTAGCACTTCACTTGCATCTAATAGAGATGCTACATCTGATTTTTTAACCTTGATTGGTAATGTAATAAAATGATCTCCTGCTATAGCTCTAAGTTTTCCTTGAGCACAACCTATTGAATAACTTGATTGTTTCATTTTCTAGATTCCTCCTATAAATTTATTTAGCAAAATCAGCAATTCCTTTTGATTGCATTGCTGCTGCTTTTTCTTTTCCTAATTCTGTTGCAAAATTCTTTACTTCTCCTGGCTTTGGATCACCGCCACCACCAGTATCAAATGAACTAGTTCCATTAATTACTTTTTCAAATAAATATTCATGTGACTTTTGAAGTGGTTCAATTTGTTCTTTAAGGCCAATAATGTTATCTCCATCAACCTTAAGTTTTTCATTATTAATTAAGGCCATGATTAAAGTTTTATCCTTCACATTAAAAGATCCTAATCCCTTTTCCAAAGCATTATTGAAAGCTATTTCATTAAGCTGCTTCTCGTAATCCTCCTTTTGGGTTTTATTATCTGTTTCTAAAGTTGAAAGTTTATCTTTAAGTCCATCAACATCCTTATACTCTTCTTGCAAATCCTTGATTTGCTTGTCTCTATCCTCCACTTGACCTTTATAAGTTTTAGCTTCCGCCTTAACATCTTCATGTGTTTTTTTAGAAACGAAAGCTCCATTAGAAACATCTTCAAAATCCTTTTTGCCTAGATCCTTTCTTTTTTCTTCTGAGAGAGCATTAAATGCCTCTTCTCCAATAATTTCTTTAATATTTGCCATTTTCAAATTTCCTCCTTAATCTATATTTTTAACGTGTAAATAAAACACGTTATGATTGTTTATATCTTTCTTTAGTGTCTAATTCAATAAACTTTAAAAAGACAAAACGAAAAGCCTTAATTTCTTAAGACTTAAATTTCATTTTCTTTAAATTTATAAGGCTTATTTATTAACTTTTAATATTTATTAAAGCTTCTTTCATCTTTTCAGCAACACATTTACCTATTTCTTCCATGTTACATTCAGATTTTTCATTAAATATTCCTGGATTATCTTTTATAAATTGATATAATCCCTTGCCTAATTTTCTTATTTGATCCTCATCTAAATTTATTTCCATGATATCATCAATTCCATGCAGGCATTCATGAATAAAAGTGCATTTCTTCTGGTCCTCACTATATAAATCCGATATATTAATATTACTTTTATCGTAATCTATATTTCCATAGCAAACTTTATTATCATCAACTAAATTCCCATCTATTATGTTTACATTATAATTTTGGTATCCTATTTTTACTTTGCTTGGTATCTCCATGAATATTCCCCTTTCATTAATAAACTCATAGCTTTTTTATGTAAATTAATATTATCATCTAAAGCTTTATCTAACGTATTTCTAATGCCATATGTTAACTTATTGGATGATAAAGCTATTTTTAAGCTTTTTATTTTTCTTTCTAACTTTCTAGTTAAATTATTATCTAATCTAACAATATACTTTTCTTTACAATGAGGGCATTCAATATAAGTTTCTGTTATCATTGCTCCTAAATATTCAGTTTTATGTTCAAGTTCAAATTCCTTTTTGCATTCATCACATAATACTTTCATAAACAATCCTCCTATTTTTAGGTATAATAAAAGCACCTACATAAGTTAACATAAGTAAGTGCTTAAAATCTTAATTAGATTTTTCGTATCTCTTGACTAAATTATAAAAACTATTCTTTTTTAAGTTCATAAGAGCCATTGCTTTTACACCTGTAATTTCTCCATTTTTCCACTTTAAATATCCTTCTTGCCAATTTACAGGATACTCAATTTCCGGTCTACCAATATAGTTTTTTGTTTTAGATGATATCTTTTTCCCATTTTCGTCTGTTTTCATTGCTGCTATTCCTTCAGCTTGCCTTTGACGAATTTTTGTTCTTTCTTTTTCTGCCATATAAGATAATAACTCAAAAACTATATTGGCTATCAAAGTTTTTTCCAAATCAGTTTTACCAACTGTATTTAAAATAGGAGTATCAATTACTATTATTTCAACTTCATTTTTTTGTAGATCATTCCATTCTTCTTTAATCATGGTCATATCTCTACCAAGCCTATCAAGTTCTTTAATTATTAGAGTATCACCATCTCTAAGCAAGCTATTTTTTAAAGCTAAATAACCTTTTCTATCGAAGTCTTTTCCTGATAGTTTTTCTTTTATAATATCTCTTTCATCTATTTTAATGTTATTTGAATCGCAATAATTGTGTATTGCTTCTAACTGTCTCTCTAGGTTTTGCTCTTTAGTGGAAACTCTAGCATAAGCATATGTTTTTTTCATTATAAACACCTCATCATATATAAATATTAATTAATCTCCTTAACTATATTCAAATTATAATTCAAAGTGTTTATAATTGTCAATAATTATTTATAAACGTTTATTAATAATTTAATACACATTTACAAACCAAAATTAATATTATTTTGATATGTTTATTAACATATACTTTTATAAACAATAATTTAATGAATAATAAAAGCACTCACTATTTTTATAGTTAAGTGCTTCTATAAGTCTGTATCTCCATCAAAATCATTTATTCCTGGAACTACGGTATCTATTTTTAAATTGTTATCAATGCAATATTTTAATATTCCTATTAGCTCTTCATCAGAAAATGTTAATGTTTCAGTACAGAAACTATCTTTTAATTTTTTTTCATATTCCTTTAGTAATTTGCAAACTTCTTTACTTTCTTCTGTTTGCCCTGTAGGTGTTCCAAATAATAGTTTCATACTACTCCTCCTTTAACATTCGCTTAAACTCTTTATATGCATTTGGGAATATGTTCTTAAAATTTTCTAACTTAAATTTATCATTTCTTATTGTAGCTTCAAAAAAGTGTGCAAAGGTTTCTCTCTCTAAAGCACCTGAGCGCTCCCAATATTCTTCACTGTGGCCAAATCTAACATTTGATATTTTATTTTTTGTTACACCGCCAAATATATCTGCAACCGAATGATATCTGTTATCTGATTCAAGTTCTGCTTTTATTATATCATATATTTCGTTATCACTTTCAATATTAATACTACTTTTAGATGAATTTATAAAATCATAAGTATCCTTAATAATTAAATCCTTAAACACTTTACTTTTCATTGAAGGTCTATCCATATTTTTATCAATTAAATGCCCTATCTCATGAAATAATGTTGCATACTTACCTTTACCATGAACATTATTCTTATCCCTATTTAGATTATAATAAATACCACCATCCTTAGAGCTATATCTATTTACTCCTTTTACTTCTATATTTAAAAGTACTACTTTCTCCGCATACTTAAACATTTTATTTTTAACTTTCTTTGGGGACTCATTTATTATACCTAATATATTTTCATAATCTTCTTTTGGCAATTGGCTTAATGTTATTTTACTACTTGTGGTTTTTTCATTTTTACCTAATATTCTATTTACAAAATCTTTTATGTCTATTGAATCATCAGAAATATTTGATGCATCATGATCTATTATCGTGTCATTTATCTTATTAGCAGACTTTTTCAAAATTCCTCTATTATCAATATTAATTTTTGTTTGTATTTCTTTAGGCGTAGTCACTTTAATAGAAGTTTTATCTTCACCTGGTTTAATCCACTCATCAATTGCAGGATTCTTCTTACCATTGCTCCAACTTTTCATAGTTTCAATACATTTATCAAGCTCCTCAAGTACTTCAGTAAAATAGCATAAGCAATTTGGGTGTTGCAGCGGGACTTCTTCAGGTTTAAATGTCCTTCCATTATAATCATCGCATATATCAAGTTTTCCATGCATTCTTGAAAAATGACTAGCACTTAAATTCCACTTGAGTCCTTTACAAAACGGATTTTTCTTAGCATTTTGAATTAATGTTTCTGTTTGAGCATGAGTTATTGATGTTCTTGCCAGTCTTCTTGCTTGGTATGATATATTGTCTCCACCTATGCCATCTGCAAAAGTCTTAGGCGTAATACGATTTTTAGGATTAACATGTTTTTCTAACTCCTTTGCAAGTTCTCTAACATTAGCACCTTTAGCAATATTATCTTTAATTATTGCATCGATTTTATTACCATTATCACCAGTAATGTTCCATAACCTTTTACTTAATGTTTTACCATCTTTATAATACTCACCTGCTATAAGCTGCTTAACTGAATCACTTGATATTTTAGTTACAGTTCTTTTTAAAGCATCCTTTGTTTTTACATCTGGTGCAATCATATCAACAAAGCTTAACTGAACACCCTTTTGAATATCAGAACTCTTGAAAATATTATTTTCTATAGTTTTGTTAAGATTATGGTATAGCTCTGTTCTATATTCATTGATGATTTTATAGATTTCTATATTATGTGTTTTAGTTCTCGAATCTGTCATATTTAAGATTTTACCTATTAGCTTATTTCCTGAATCATTGTAAATCTTAAATAATTCTTTTTCCTGCTCAAAATTTAATTCTCTAAACTCATTTCTTGCTTGGAGGACTCTCTTTTTATATTCATTCATGGTTATTCACCACTAATATCATTATCTAAATTTTCCTGATTATTAATTTTAGTATTATCTAATTCAGTATTTAGTCCTTCTGTGAAAGAATCTTGAGCATTAGCTATTTGTGTTTTTTCTTCAAGTATTTCATTCCATTCATCTTCTGCATTTTCTGTCTCTGTAAAATCTTTAATATAAGATCTATGTGATTTTACTCCACTTTCAACTTCTTTCATAGCTAAATTCTTTTTATCTTCTTCATCACTTGGCAATGGGTAATTATGTTCAAATAAAGTACTGTATTTTAATTGATTCCATTCTTTATTATATGATCCTTGATAACATACAAGCGCAACTTCTTTTATAAAATCAAATAAACCTAAAAAAGCTGGTGCCCAATCATTCCACTTTTCTTCACACCTAGCAATCAAATCATTATATAAATAACTCATTGCCTTAGCACTAGGAATATTATTTAAATCAGCTAATCTTGGCATGTCCATAGTAAAATTCATATCTGATTCTGTTCTATTTAAATAAGATTCAACCGCCGCACTGTTTCCCATGTTATATTCTAGCCTTTGAACTTGAGCTTGTTTACTTTCTCCTATATCATCTCTAGTTTTTACTGCATGTAATGCACCAGGTGCTATTGTAAATTTATTAACGTCACTTTCATTTCCATCAATTACAACTTCAGCCCCAAACATTTGAAACCTTAAAGCATCTCTAAAATCACTAATGGTTTTATTATATTGTGTTTGCGTATCCATTAATTCATTTACATCAGATTCACCAAAATTATCATTTAATTCTCCACCATTTTTAATAAGCCAACATGGAATTGAAGTAAAACCTGTATCAACTTCTTTTGTTAAGTCCTTTTGTAGCTCGGTATTAAAATAAATTTCTCTCTTATACCAAGCTTGACGTTCCTTATTCTCAGAAAATTTATAATAATAAGTATGTATATAATATATCTTTTCAGTATCACTATCCTTATAAACATTTTCCTCATCTTCTTCAAAAAAAGTAATATAAAGCAGCTTTCCATTTTTCTCTTTATAATAAAAATTCTCGATTGATTCATACTTGATAACCAATGGAGAATTTGGGTTAGCTTCTACTCTTAGAAGTACTCTCTTTTTAATTGTAGCTTCAAGAAATGCTTTTTTAGTTGTTGGCCAGAAGTTATTATTATCTAATATATCATCTATAAATTTTCTAAGCTGCTCACATTTTTCTTTATCGTCTTTATTATCAGCTTTAAATTTAATAGTAGGTTCAACTCCAAACATCCATCTAGCTTGCTTTCTTAGTAGCGGCTTAACCTTATTTCTTATATCCTGTGTAGGCTTATAATCACAATTATCATTTGTTTCCCAATTCTGACCTAATAAAGCTTTATCTTCACCAACTTGATCTATTGGACCTATACATTTACCTTTATAAAATATATAGTCTTTTCTGACTATTCCTCTTTCATGCTTTTCAATGTCTGTCAACTTAAGCAGTGTATTTTTTATTGTATTATTGTTACTGTTACTATAATTAAAATACATTATACTGAAAATCCCCCTTTCTGATATGTTTATAAAAGTACACATTTAAAAACTATTACTCTATTTCAAGTTAATCTCATGAAATCGTGCTTATTTTTTTAATTTACAAACACTCTTTTAACAAGGACTTTTATAAACACTTTTTCAAATTTAAAATACTGGTTTGCTTCTGTTGTATGGATCAGCTGCTTTATTAACTGTACCCTTACCTTTTGCATATATTTCATCTGAATATTTACCATCACTAGTAATTTTAAGTTTATCATTTATTGAATATCTTAATGCTGCCATAGCATCATCCATAAATTCTACTGGTTCATCTAGGTATAACCCTGTCTTTTCATCTTTCTTCCACTTCCATTGTTGAATTTCTTTTATTGTGTCAACACATGAAGGATGTATATGAATTTTTAATTGCTTTAAATAATCTATTTGAGCTTTAACACTTCCAGGTAATTTCTTAACTCCTGTCGCATTATAGCCAGCTTTTCTCCACATTTTAATCCTATCAGGTTCTGCACTATCACAATACATCCTTAGGTTCTTTTCAAACCTTCTTCTATTAGCTATTTCAATTATTTCTGATGTATCCAATTCATGGACATATATTTCATTACATATATACAATTCTCCATCTTTAAATCCATTTCTTAAAATAGCGTTAGCATGATTAAACCCAAAATCTTGAGATAATCGCATATTATCAAACATTTCAAATTCAGTGGAGAATTCTTCTATTTTATAGTTATGAAGAATTATTCCTCCAGTTTCTCCCCAATCACCTAGACCATAAACCTTATAGCCTTCCGGGTCCTGCTCTTTTCTCATCATCATTCTTCTATGATAAGCTTCATCTATAAATCTATTACTTTGATATGTTGAATGATGAGTAAAAATATCATCGCTCTTATAGTCAAAATATTTTCTCTTTATCCAATGACTAGCGGATACTGGATTAAATGTATATGTTATTTGGTAGTAAAGATTTGGGTTATCTAAAATCCCTCTCAAACGGTCGTCTAATATATCTACATCACTTTCCATAAGCTCTGTAGATTCTTCGCACCATATCCATACCAGCTTACCATTAGGAAAATTTATTGATTTTAATTTTTCCCTCTGTTTAGAATCATTTACCCCTCTGAAAATAATAGAATTTCCAGTGACTCTACTTGTTATTTCTAAAGGACTTAATTTCATAATCCAATATCTATCAGCATATTCACCATATATTCTATTAATGGCCCCTGTTAATTCTGCATAAGTAGAATATTTGTGGGTTGATTCTGACTTTCTTACAGCTAGTAAATTTGCACCTTTATATTTCATGTCACCCAATTTTAATATATAATCTTGAGCCACATTTACAGACTTTCCACTACCTGCAGAGCCCTTCATTGCTCTGTATCTTTTTCTAGTTAGATTAGCCTCTTTAAAAATAGGATTAAATTGTGCTTTAACTGTTTCCATCCATATCACCGTAATCTACAACTATTTTTAATTCATTGTCTAGTCCCTTATCAACTTTAGCTATATCTAATTTAAGTTTTTCAATGGTAAGTTTCTTTTCTTCTATTTCTAATAAATATTTTTCACCTGTAAGTTTTTCATATGTTTCAACAAGTTTGGATAATCTTTCTACGGACTTTGTAAATATGTCCAACCCTGCATTTTCTTTATCCCATGCAAATTGAATTTCATATTCATTATATCCGCTGTCTCCCCACCCTTCCTTTTTTAATACTCTAGTCATATCTCTTTTGTTTTTCACATAAGTTATTTTTATGCTGTTATTTATTTTTTCCCATGCTCTATCTATTGAATATCTTAAATAATCGATATGATTTAAATTCATTTCTTTAGATTGATTATGAATATTCATCATTCCTGCAGGTATAATTTTCTTTAAGAATTCGTCTGATAATCTTTTTGATTCATCGACATATATACCATGCTTAAGTGAATTTAAATTTCCTTTTGGAGCTCCGCCTTTATTAGGTGGAAGTTTTTCATTCCAATTATCTTTATTTTTCCACGAACTAATATTGGCAGCACTTTCACCTAAAATTTTTGCAATTTCCCTAGGTGCAATATCTCCATTGTTTTCTATATAAATTTCTAATGCTTTATCCCTGTTAGGGCTTCTTGCCTTTCCCATAATTACCTCCATAATAAAAGCACCTAGTTATAACCAGGTGCTTAAAATAATTTATACTATTTGTTAAAAATAACCTTTGTTCAAATGTTTTTATGCTATAATAGCATAGTACAATTTAGTTGATGGGCTACTGATACCACAATCCCTATAGTTAGGGGGTGGTATGTATGAGTAATGAATTAATGTTATTATTTTCAGCGGGTACTTTTCTACTTGCTCTACTAACATTTATTGTTTTACTTATTAATAACATAAAAAAATAGTAGCCCAACCGCAAATTGCTCTACTATTTTTTAAATGAAAATTTAATTAATGGTATCAGTTGCCTAAACAACTTATTGTATACTACAGGGTGTTACTAGCACTCTGTTTTTATTTGTTAATTTATATATATTATATCACTTATTTAATATTATATTCTACTAATTTGTACATTTTCTTGAATTAATTCTTTTTTATATTTGTAATAAGTATTTCTTGCAAGTCCTATAAGTTTTATAGCTTCAATATCACTTAATGATCCTTGAAAGTCTTTGCTATATTTTAATATCTGCTCTTTAGCTTCAATACTTTTCTTAGTTGTTAATTTGACACCTTTTTTCTGTCCAATTTGTTTTCCATTTAATCTAGCTGTTTCTATTCCCTCTTTTGTTCTTTGATGTAGATCTGTAACTTCTTTTTCAGATTGTATAAAAGATAATTTAATTTGTTCTTTGGCCAATGCTAGTAAATATTTATTTATTCCTTCTAGTATAAAGTCTACATCAGTTCCAGTTAAATTTATATTATTGGTTAAGGCTTTTTTATAAGTACTTGTATTTATATGCTGTTCTTTTAAGAATACTAATTCTATACCTTTATTAAATAATTCCTCATACAATTTATATCCTTCATCCGAATTTCTACTCATACGTGATACTGAATCAAATATTATTGTATCACCTTCTGAAATTATATTTAATAATTTATTAAATTCTTTTCTACCTTGAATTTTAGTTCCAGTAAATTCTTCATCAATTATTATCGCATTAGGATATTCTTTTAAAATATTTCTATGTTGTCTTTCAATATTCTGTTTATTAGTTGATATTCTACAGTATCCATATATTTTTCTCATACTTTTTCACCTCATATATTTTATATCACTTTTAACGACCGTTTATTTTGATACTATAAATATATCAGATTTTAAATAGAATATCAATAACTTTCGATACTTTTCTATGTAATGTTACTTTTGATACTTTAAATTTATTTTTAAAACACCCATTTATTATTTGAGAAATGATGAAAAAAATAACATAATATAATATCTTTCCAAAATTACTGTGTATATAAGGTTTTATTTCTAGTAATAAAAGGATAGATCTGCATAAGACAGGATAAAAGTTATATATCTCTATTCAACTATCTATAATACAAAAACTGATTAAAAGGGGTGATTCAAAATGAATACTATGATACAAATTATTATTCTAATTTGCACATTAGTTAATACAGCAATAAATGTATACAAGCTATTTGTGTAACAAGGGGAGCCTTTGCTCCTCTTTAATCTTTATTTAATTTTGCTTCATGAATCTATCCATTATAAATTTTTTATGTCTTGGCATCTTCAATTTATTCACTAAATACTCATTATTGTTTTTTACGCTTTCATCATAAGTACCTATACGTTTAAGATAATTAATAATACCATCATCCCTATTAGTACAAGTTTCTTCATCCTGATTAAATATTCTACATCGGCAATTATTGCTTAAAATCAAACAAATATCACCTTTTGCATGTCTGCATCCCATTATTACACTCCTCTACTCCATTTTTCAACAAATTAAATTTACCTTGTCTAGCTAATTCTCTAGCACCTAAAAGTGGAGTGACAATTACGCCTGTTAACTTCGTTAGTGTTTGGAAATAACTATATGCATCAAAATCACATTCTTTTTGATATTTGCAAGTTTCACATGGCGTTGCAAGATTTCCAATTTTATCTTCTTTAAAATCTTCTATGAGATTTGTTAAATGCCATGCTGCACAAAACAAATTTTTCTGTTCCTCTTCATTTAGTTGAATCACTTTGTTTCCCATATTATTCCTCCTAAAACATACATTAATTATCAATATCCATAAAAACAGGGTTGTTTTTGACCATAAAAATTATTTTTGCAAGATTGTGAACTCTTAATTTCTACACTGATTTTTTTATTATAATAGATATTTATATATCTTTTCATTCCAAACCATTGAAACATAAAGCTTTGAAACACTTTTTATATTTGTTTTCTAATCCGCAATAACACCTATGATTACGTATTACTTTTTTCAGTGCATATATTAGTAATAATTTTTTAGACTAGTCCTAAATAAGTATTCTTTCTTTTTTTACCGATTAATGAATAAAACTTATAATTTGCTATCAGTTATTTCTGCTGCATCCTCTATAT
>NZ_LZZM01000218.1 GCF_002006345.1 Clostridium puniceum | reverse complement strand
CTACTTTAAAAACCTATATTTATGTGTAAGCATGGCATATACTTGGATAATAATCTTAGGAGCAGACTGTTCTAAGAATAAAAAAAGTAAAATTATAGGTGCTACAAAAAAGATACATAATAAAGTTATTAGAATATATAGCTTATTTACTTCTGGTATGAAATTGTTCAATAGATGTTATGATTCTTCTGACAAGAAGTACAAGCTCAGATTTGATTTTGTACTTTATGATATATAAATTATTCAATTAGGAAATAATTCCTTCAAATGTTCAAAGGGGACGTTTGATTATTTTTACTTCAATAAATTTCATATTTATATGAATATATATGATTATAAGATTTTTATTTTATTAATTACCATTGTAATTATAATGAAATATATAAATTATTTAGAAATTAAGTGTACTTAATACAAATGACTGTCCGTAAGTCAGCATCCTCCTCTTCCTTTCTTGCTTTTTCCGTCATAGATTTTTATGTAATTCATAAACTTCATCACAACAAAATTCTATAAATAATATAATGTACTTATATGCAGCAGGATATTGCGGATAAGTCAATTGGTAATTTTCAATTTTATTTTACTTTATAAACAGCTTCACCTTTTTTACTATTGTATACAAAAAACATCACAAACTCAATTTCTCTTGAATAATGCGATATTTCAAAATAATATTTATTTTTACAAATTCATAATAAAATATTTAAACTTAACATGTTTGATTTATGTTTTTAACATTACCAACACTCATAATGTATTATATCTTCAAGGCTCTTTCTTGGACGAGCTTTGGGAGTTTCATTAGGGTAACCAACAGTTATAACTCCGACTACATATTTATCGGAAGGTACATTTAGAACGGGCCTAATTTCTTCTTGCATAAAATCAGCAACCCAGCATGCCCCTAATCCTAAATTATTAGCTTGTAGTAACATGTATCCTACTGAGATTGAAGTATCTCTAATTATTCGTTTTACTTCATCTTGTGGGCTATTATCATCTAAATATATATCTACATCTTCTTTTATTCTACAACGTATATCTGCAACACATACAATGAAAACAGGCGCTGTTAGCATCCACTTTTGATTATTAGAAGCCTTACTTATTTTTTGTTTCATCTCTTCTGATTTTACTAATATATAGCGCCAAGGTTGTGTATTATTACCTGACGGAGCAAGCCTTGCACTTTCAAGTAGCTCAGTTATTTTTTCATTTTCAATTGTTTTATCAATATACTTTCTTACACTTCTACGCATTTCAATTTCTTTAATCATATATTATATTCCACTCCTTCGATAATATTTTAGTACGTTTTAATTTACCATTATGAATCAATTATAATATATTTTATTAATATATCATTATTCGATTTTCAATTAAATTCTTTTAAAAATCTTTTAATCTCAGAGGGTTCATAATCCTTATTATTTACTTCTTTTACACATCTATGTATAATGTTCAATAATCAGAAACATGACTTAATGTTGCTTTTTTAACTAATTGAAATAGCCATTGCCTTATTTCTTCCGCAACAGCTATTTAACCATAATTTTAACCTTATGTAATTCCAAAATCCCAACTATTAAAGTTTCTATCTAAATTTCAAATTTATTTATCTCATCATTTAAATTTTGAGAAATCTCTTCTAATTTTATTGCAAAATCTGATACTTCTTCTGAATTTGCTAACATTTCTTCTGAAGATGCAGCTATTTCTTCTGCTGATGCAGAAGTTTCTTGCGATACTGCTGTTATATTATCCATAGTTTCAACTATTGAGTTTTTTGATTCCATAGTTGTTTGCAAAGATTTCTTTGTCTCTTCTACATAAGGTCCTATGTTTGATAATGAATTTAACATATCATTAAAGGCATCTCTAGTACTTTTAACTGTACTTGATTGTTTATCAACTAAATTAGTTACACTATTGGAATTATCTAATACGCTTTGTGTCTCACTACTTATTGATTCTACTAATCTTTGTATTTGTCCTGTTGATTCCTTTGATTGTTCTGCTAATTTTCTCACTTCCTCTGACACAACTGCAAAACCTTTTCCTACTTCCCCTGCTCTTGCTGCTTCTATGGCCGCATTCAAGGCTAAAAGATTAGTTTGTTCTGAAATTCCATTAATAACATTTGTAATATTTCCAACCTTTGATACACTAGCATTAAGATTATTAATTTTAATTGCTTGTTCATCAAATGAAATTTTTACTTCTTCTATTGATTTCAATAAAATATCTATTTGTTGTTTTCCTACTATAGCCTTTTCTTCTGTCAAGGAAGAACTATCTTTTACTCCATTAACCTTATCATATATGTTATCTAATTCATCTGATAGCTTTAAAATATTATTTGATATATCTACCAAATCACTAGCTTGCTCTAATGTTCCTTGTGATACCCCTTGTATCGAACTTGTAACATCGCTAGTAGTTATAGTCATTTGTTTAGAATTTGAACTTAAGCTTGAGGACATATCTCTTACTTCAGAGGAACTATCTTTTATAGTTTTCATAGTATCTTTTAAGTATTTTGTCATAGTATCAAAACTATCATATAATATTCCAATTTCATCGGTACTATTAATTTCAACATTGTGTCTTAAATCACCTTGAGCTATTTTTCCAGCTGCAAATACTAATTTATTCAAAGGATTTGTTATTCCTTTTGATACCTTTAGTAAAATAAATGCTGATATTATGAATATTATTAATGAAATCGCAATTATAATAATAAGCACGTTATTAATTGTATCTTTAACTGTTTTCATAGAAATTCCTATGTCTATAGCTCCTAATAACTTATCTTCACCATGTACAGGAATTAATACATCATATACTTCTATTCCATCATGTACATATATTGATGAATAAGGTTTACCATCTACTGCTGATGTTTTGCTTCCAATATCATTAACCTTTTCACCGATTTTACTAACCTCACTATTAGCTACTTGAACTAAATTGGTGTCAATAAACACAGCATATACAATACTTTTATCTTCAGTCAATTTTTCAACTAAAGTTTGAGTCTCAATTTCTTTGCTTAAGCTTTGAACCTTGTTTGCAATTAAACCTATCTGTACCATTCCCACCCCAGTTTTTGATACATATCCATATTTATAATAATCGTTTGTTTCTTTACTTTTTCTTATATCCTCAACAAAAAAATCCTTGTCACCTTTTAATACAGGATAACATATATGATTACTATCAAAAGCAGAACCGATACTAGTTGGTAAACTTGAATAAATAATTTTTCCACTAGTATCAGTATAATTTATTTCATCGATTTCGAATTGTTTTGCTAAATTAGTTAAATATTCATTATTTACTTTATCAGAATTATTTAAAATAAATGAACCTGTTGTTCTAATTTTATCTGAAATAGATTGATTTATGGACTCCATAGATTTATTATTAATTTCTATTTGAGATTGAATTTGCTTTCCTAAATTCATCCCATCTGTTTCCATCTGACTTATTAAACTTTTTTCAGTAATTACTATACAATTAATAGTTATAACAGTTATAGAAATAAAAATACTTATTAATGGAATAGCTAAGATCTTAAATTTTATGGAACTTTTCTTTTTTTTCATGATGCACATCCTTCTAATTTTCAATTTTCCTTCATACTTATAAATATGTATCTTATGTATAATTTCAGATTAAAATATAAATAGTCACTGTCTAAATAGGCTAACAAAATGAATATTTTTCTCCGTATTTTTATATTTTACACATAATTATACTATATTTCAATTTTTTAATCTATTTTTTTACATCTATTTGGCAAAATATTTACTTTTAAGCAAAACCAATACAACTAAAACTCGATTACTTATTTTTATTAAAATACAATTAAATTTGTACTTTTTCAGAATTCACATTTTTATTTTCACAAAAAATGAGCTGAGATAAAACTAAATATATTAGTTTTATAGCAGCTCATTTTGCAGTTTCATGCTTAAAAATTTATAATCACTATTTTATAATATATATGTTCTAAAAAATTTTGTTCATTAAGATTTAATTTCTATATTAGAGTGATTGGATAAGACAACCAACTAAATTATGAACTTTCTTAATTAGAACTTATTATAGTTCAATAATTATTTTTATTAGATATAGACAATAATAACTTTTTAAAAATAAATGTTTTGTTTCATAAAATTGCTTTAGATATTTATTATATATTATATTCTTCTAAAACTCATATAATATATTGCTTTTTATTTAGGTTCATTCTTCTCTTTTTCTACTTTTCTCCAATGATAAGCAAATGTAGGTAATGCAACTATTACAACTGCAATTGATTTTGCAACACTCTTTTTACTCTCAATATTACGATTTTCTTCATATCTTTTTTGATTTTGTTCATAATTTTCCTGTTCTTCTGCTGATAAGCTATCTGTTTTTTCAGGCGGAAGCATTTCATAATAATTAGTTGGGAACATGACATCGGTGATGTTCTGAACAGTAAAAATAACTCCCATAAGTATCATCATTAATGAAACAAAACATACAAGATAAAGGTACACATTTCTTAATTTTAACATAGCTAACACCTCATCTTTCATTATGAATGCTTTAGAAAAAAATTACTGAAAGAATTATAATACCCAAAACACACAATGTAATTATTTCTACAGCATTTCACTCTTTATTATGTGTTAATAACCTAATTATAATTATTTTATTTTCTCTTCAAACTCAACCTCTTTAATGACATTCTTTCCTGTTATATTTAAAGTGGAATTTAAGAAACTAATCAATATATGCTTTTGTTCTTTTATACTAAATAGTTTTTGAAATACCTATCATTTTTAGTATCTAATATTTTAGTCATAATTATTCCCTCCACTTATTATTTTCTTTGTATTATTTACTTCTTGCTCTCTTTTCATAAGAATAAAAGTTGAACCAGAAAATAATAACTGGAAATCCATCAAATATTTTAACTTATCTATATGCTAGCTTTTACATTCTTAACTCTTCATTTTGACTTATTAATCTCTATTAGCTTTTATAATATTTTCATAAAAAATTCTGTAATTTACGTATGTACAAAAAAATCCCCACACGGTAAGTCATGTGAGGACTAATATTATTTTTCTTTATCAACTTCTTCATAATCAACATCAATAATGTCTCCATTAGTATAGCTGTCACTTGAGTTTTCAAAGCTATCTTCATTATTATGTTCACTTTTAAATTCTGAATTATTTAAAGCATCTCTTTCTTTAAAGACACTTCTAATTTTTATTATACCGTATGCTATAACTCCAGCAAGTATAAGCCATGGAAGGATCTTTATAAATACTATTCCTGCTAAAACTACTACACAAATTGTCACAATCATATATATATACTTTTTAATTTGTCCATTCATTATAATCAACCTCTACATTGCTTAGTTTTAGATCCTTAAAGAAATATAACTATATCTTCCTTAAATTCGACCTATTTAGTTTCAATTATACATTAAGAATATAAACTTTACAATGTATGTACTAAAATGTAACCTCTGCAGATTTTCTATTAGGAATAAATTTATATACTAGAAATGTTGTTACTATAAGTAATGCTGTAACTACTAATCCACCTTCTGGTCCAAAACTTCCTCCATTAATTAAATTAGGGCTGACAACTTTTATACTATATATTGACTCTGTAGTACTTCCACTTACTAAAAAACCAAAAATATCTCCTTGAAAGTAATTCCAAGTTATGTGGTAACCTATGCACATCCATATATTTTTAGTTTTCATAAACAAATATCCCATTAATATCCCAAATAAAAATAAGTTAATATATGCTAATAAACTTATTCCACCATTCATAGAATGCATTAATGAAAAAATTATTGCTGAAACTACAACAGGAATCCATGATTTTTTAGTTTGTTTTAAAACCGTCATGCAATATCCTCTGCAAAATAACTCTTCATTAATTCCAACAAAAATAAATATAATCAGTTGAGTAATCAGTACGCCAGAAAACTTAGGACTTCCAAAACTATTTACCATTTCCACTGACTTCGTTATAAGCAATATAAATGCTACTATTGTAAAAGATACTGCACCAATTAATAATCCTACACATAAATCTTTCCAACTACTTTTTATATTAGTCAATCCAATTTCTCTCACTTTACCCTTATCCCATATTTTCCAAAATAAAATGACTAATAATATTAAACTTATACATTGTATTAATTGCAAGCATACTGCTGGAAAATTACTCATGCCAGAAAATTGTTTTTGTATATACTGCATAAACTTTACTTGATCTGATAAAACCTCTGAATGATTAACCACAATAATTACCCCATATCCCACACTGAAAATAAATGTAGCTATTGTTGTTGTAACAATAAATGATATAAAAATAAGTCCTATTTTCCACCCAGATCTTGTTTTATTCTCTGCATTTTTAAAAATCTTCATTTTTCCCTCCATCTCAAATTATATAATTTAACTTAATTTTTTATTTCTATACTCTTATATTTGAATTCTAATTAAATTATTACATTAAAATTATGCATATAATTTAATATATAAGTTCTAATTAATAAATTTCATTCTCTTAAAAGTTAGCCTGCTTGCAATTATTAAAAGTACAGAATCAGTTTGAATGAATAAACTTTTTTAAAACATATATATATATATATTCCAATTAAGTTTATATAGAAAAGTTAGTTCTATATGCTAATGCTCATATGGTTTTTATTGCAACATATATATTTAGTTTATTTGTTGGAATAATTGATTATTATTGAAATTCATTTATTTGTATTAACTATAGTTTGCCATTATATTTATATTAATTAATTTTTAATATATATTTTCACTATAGAAATGTACTCTATATTTTTAGTTCATTAATAATTATAACTTTCTTCTTATAATTATTGATTAAAATCCTTAAGATAATTATTTTGTCTTCCTTCTCATACCAACCTTTATTAGAAAAATGTTATTACTATACACTATAAAGTCCTGAGTACACCTAAAAAAGTAGTGCCTCTCGGAACGCTCCTAGAGGTACTACTTATAATATATTCTTACTTTCTTAAAAATTGATTAACAGCTATTCCAGCTTGTATTCCTTCATTTATTGCAGTTACAACTAATGATTGACCACGTCTAGCATCACCTGTTGAAAATACTTTAGGAACATTAGTTTTAAAATCTTTATCATCAGCCTTTATATTAGTTCTTGCATCTGATTCTACTCCAAAAGCTTCTTTAATATAGTTTTGTGAGCCTGTAAATCCCATTGCAAGTAATACAAGTTCTGCCTTCCAATTCTTTTCAGAACCTTTGACTGGTACTGGTCCAAATCTTTCATTTTCATCTTTCTTCCATTCGACTTTTACAGTATCAACACTTTCAAGATTTCCATCTTTATCAGCATGAATAGCTGTAACTGTAGTTAAATATTCTCTTGGATCTTTTCCATATAGGTCTATAAATTCTTCTTGGCCGTAATCAACTTTAAGAACCTTAGGCCATTCTGGCCATGGATTATTATCAGCTCTTTCCTTCGCTGGTTCTCCCATTATTTCAAATTGAACTAATGACGTGCATCCATGTCTAAGTGAAGTTCCAACACAGTCTGTTCCTGTATCTCCACCACCAATTACAATTACATTTTTATCTTTTGCAGAAATGTAGTTGTTATCTAAATGATTTGAATCTAACAAACTCTTAGTGTTAGCCTTTAAGAAGTCTACTGCAAAGTGAACCCCTTTAACATTTGTTCTTCCTTCTGCTTGAAGATCTCTAGGCTCTGATGCCCCTGTTGCAAGGATTACTGCATCATAATCATCTAAAATCTGCTTTGCATCATAGTTGTCCCCAACATTTGCATTATTTACAAATCTTACACCTTCTTCTGCCATAAGATGTACTCTTCTTAAAATAACATCTTTATCAAGCTTCATATTAGGAATTCCATACATTAATAATCCACCTGGTCTGTCACTTCTTTCAAATAAAGTAACCTTATGACCACACTTATTTAACGTATCAGCAGCTGCAAGCCCAGCTGGACCAGAACCGATTACTGCAACTGTTTTTCCTGTTCTCTTAAGAGGAGGATTTGCTTTTACTGTTCCGTTTTCAAAAGCAACATCAATTATAGATCTTTCCTGTTCTTTTATAGTAACTGCAGGACCATTTAATCCCGCTGTACATGCTGCTTCGCAAGGTGCTGGACACACTCTTCCAGTAAATTCTGGGAATGGATTAGTCTTATTTAGTCTTTCATAAGCTAATTCCCATTTCCCTCTATATACCAAATCATTCCATTCCGGAATTAAGTTGTGAAGTGGACATCCTGATACCATTCCAGAAAATAGTACTCCTGATTGACAGAATGGAATACCACAATCCATACATCTTGCACCTTGAATACATTGTTTTTCTAAAGGAAGTCTCTTATGAAATTCCTTATAGTCTTTTAATCTTTCCTTAGGTTCTCTATTTTTACCTTCTTCTCTATCATACTCTAAAAATCCTGTTGGTTTACCCATTTTATAACCCTCCTACATTCCTTTAATTTCTTGGAAAGTTTTAATTAATGCTTCATCCTCATCACATCCAAGATTCTTGTACTTTTCAACAGTTTCTATTACTCTCTTGTAATCTTTTGGAATTATCTTATGGAATTTAGATTTTTCTGTTTCAAAGTTGTATAATATTTTGTTTCCTTTAGGAGAGCCTGTAACTTTTACATGTTCTTCAATTAAGTTCTTTAATTCCGCTTCATCCTCTAAGCTTAACTCTTCCAACAAAATCATTTCTTCATTTATATTTATTCTGAAGTTTTCATCTTCTTCATAAAGGTATGCAATTCCACCACTCATACCAGCTGCAAAGTTAATTCCTGTTTTACCTAAAACAACGACTTTACCTCCTGTCATGTATTCTAATCCATGAGCTCCTACTCCTTCAACAACAGCAGTTGCACCTGAATTTCTAACACAGAATCTTTCTCCTGCAATACCATTTATAAATACTTTCCCTGAAGTTGCACCGTATAAAGCAACATTCCCAATTAATATATTATCTTCTGCTACAAATGTAGATTTCTTTGGAGGATATACTACGATCTTACCACCTGATAATCCCTTACCTAAGTAGTCATTAGCATCTCCTTCAACTTCAAAAGTTAGCCCTTTTGGAATAAATGAACCAAAACTTTGACCTGCTGCTCCATTACATTTAATAGTTATAGTATCATCTGGTAATCCATTTGATCCATTAACCTTAGTTACTTCTGACCCTAAAATAGTTCCAAGAGTTCTATCAGTATTAGTTATATCTACTTCGAAACTTACCTTTTCACCATTTGTTATAGCTTCTTTACATTTTTCTAAGAATAATTTTTCATCTAATACTTTGTTTAATTTAAAGTCATATTTCTTAGTTTCATCAAATTTAACTACTTTACCTTTATATTTATCTGGAGTGTAAAGTATAGAACTTAAATCAACACTCTTAGCTTTCCAGCCAAAAGCAGTTTCTCTTTGTTTAAGCCTGTCTACTCTACCAATCATTTCATCAAGTTTTCTAAATCCAAGACTTGCCATGATTTCTCTAAGTTCTTCAGCTATAAAGTACATAAAATTAACAACATATTTTGGCTTTCCTTTAAATCTCTTTCTTAACTCTTCATTTTGAGTTGCAACACCAACTGGACAAGTATCTAAATTACAAACTCTCATCATAACACAACCAAGTGCTACAAGTGGTGCAGTTGCAAATCCAAATTCTTCTGCTCCAAGTAATGCTGCAATAGCAACGTCACGTCCACTCATAAGCTTACCATCAACTTCTACTCTAACTCTTTCTCTTAAATCGTTAAGTAATAAGGTTTGATGGGCTTCAGCAAGCCCTAATTCCCATGGAAGACCAGCATTTTTAATAGAGTTCTTAGGTGATGCACCAGTTCCTCCATCATATCCTGAAATTAATATTACTTCTGCTCCCCCTTTAGCAACACCAGCTGCAACAGTACCAACTCCACATTCAGAAACTAGCTTAACAGACACTCTAGCACCAGTATTGGCATTCTTTAAATCATAAATTAACTGTGCTAAATCTTCTATTGAGTAAATATCATGATGTGGTGGTGGTGATATAAGTCCCACACCTGTAGTTGAATGTCTAGTTTTAGCAACCCATGGATAAACCTTAGTTCCTGGCAACTGACCACCTTCACCTGGTTTTGCTCCTTGTGCTAATTTTATTTGAAGTTCATCTGCATTAACTAAGTATTCAGAAGTTACTCCAAATCTACCAGATGCAATTTGCTTTATTGAAGATCTTTTTGAATCTCCGTTTTGATCAGGAGTCCATCTCTCAGCATCTTCTCCACCTTCACCAGTATTAGATCTACCACCGATTCTATTCATTGCAATAGCAAGTGCTTCATGAGCTTCTTTAGAAATTGAACCATAAGACATAGCCCCTGTTTTAAATCTCTTAACTATTTCTGCAACTGGTTCAACTTCCTCTAACGGAATTGCCTTAGAATTGTAGTTAAACTCTAATAATCCTCTTAAAGTTATTTCAGCTTTTTCATCATCTATTAAAGATGTGCATTCTTTAAATAATTCATAATTTCCTGTTCTTGTTGCTTCTTGGAGCTTGTGAACTGTTAATGGGTTATATAAATGCTTTTCTTGATCTCCATCTCCAGATCTAAGTTTTTCATATCCTGGTGAATCTAATGCAAAATTACTTGCATAAGTCTTTTCCCTAAATCCTTTTTCATGATTTATTTCGGCCTCTTTTTGAATTTCTTTTAATCCTATTCCATCAATTCTGCTTATAGTATTAGTAAAGTATCTATCTATAACTTCAGTACCAATACCTATAGCCTCAAATATTTGAGCCCCTTGATATGATTGTATTGTTGAAATACCCATCTTAGAAAGGATTTTAATTATACCTTTAAGTACTGCTTTATTGTAATTATAAACAGCTTGGTCATATTCTAAATTAAGTAATCCTTCTTCAATTAATCCTCTTAAAGTTTCATAAGCCATATATGGATTTACAGCTGATGCACCAAATCCAATTAAAGTAGCAAAATGATGAACTTCTCTTGGTTCTCCACTTTCTAATATTAGTCCAACTGATGTTCTTGTTCCTTTTTGAACTAAATATTGATGAAGTGCTGATACTGCAAGTAATGATGGAATTGGCACTTTAGCTTCGCAAACATTTCTATCAGATAAAATTAATATAGTATATCCTTTTTCATATGCCTCTTGTGCTTTTTCAAACAATCCATCTAACGCATCTTCTAAAGAACCACCTTTATCAAATACAATATCTATAACTTTCGATTTTAAATTTCCACTATTCATTGCTTTTATTTTTGCTAATTCAGTATCATTTATTATTGGTGAATCGAGCTTAAGCAATTCGCAGTTTGCTGGCTTGTCTTCTAATATATTTCCTTCTGGCCCTATATAAACATTAGAAGCTGTAACAATTTCTTCTCTAATAGCATCTATAGGTGGATTAGTTACTTGAGCAAATAATTGCTTGAAGTAATTAAACAATGGTTGTGACTCTTTAGATAATACTGCAAGCGGAACATCAACTCCCATTGCTGCAAGTGGTTCTGCTGCTGTTTCAGCCATTGGAAGCATTGTTGTTTTAACTTCCTCATAAGTATAACCAAAAGTTTTTTCTAATCTCTTTCTTGTTTCCTTATCATATTCAATTCTGAATTTCTTTCCATCTTTAACTTTATCTAAAGTTACTAAATTTTCTTTTAACCATTCTTCATAAGGATGTTCAGTTGCATAAGCATTCTTTAATTCTTCATCACTTATTACTTCTTTTTTAACAGTATCTACAAGTAACATTCTTCCTGGCATTAATCTGTCTTTCTTTTCAACAATTTCAGCTGGTATATCTAAAGCACCAACTTCTGAAGAAAGAATTAATCTTCTATCTTTAGTGATATAATATCTTGATGGTCTTAAACCATTTCTATCTAAAACTGCACCAACTTTTTCACCATCTGTAAATACGATAGCTGCTGGACCATCCCATGGTTCCATTAATGTAGCATTGTATTCATAAAAAGCTTTCTTTTCTTTATTCATAGTTTTACTCTTATACCATGGTTCTGGAATTGCCATCATAACTGCTCTAGTTAAGTCCATACCATTCATATATAAGAATTCTAAGTTATTATCAAAAATTGCAGAGTCTGATCCTTCTTTATTTATAATAGGTAATACTCTGTTTAAGTCTTTTCCAAGTACTCTAGATTTTACATTTGTTTCTCTAGAATAAACTTTATTAACATTTCCACGTAATGTATTAATTTCACCATTGTGAATCATAAACCTGTTTGGATGAGCTCTTTCCCAGCTTGGGAATGTATTAGTACTATATCTTGAATGAACTAATGCTAAAGATGTTTCCACTCTTTCATCTTCTAAGTCCTTATAGAATTCCCTTAATTGTGTAGATAAAAGCATACCTTTATATACAATTGTGTTTGATGAAAAAGATGCTATGTAAAAAGTTTCATTTAAGAATTTGCTTATCCATCCTGCTCTTTTTTCTATGTTTCTTCTGACAATATATAATTTTCTTTCAAAGTCTTTTCCTGATTTTATGCCATTAGGTCTCTTTACAAAAGCTTGCATTATTACAGGCATAGCTTCTAAAGATGCTTTTCCAAGTATTGATGAATTTGTTTGAACTTCTCTCCACCCAATTAGTTCAAGATTTTCATCCTTTGCTATATCTTCAAAAAGGCTCATAGCTTCTTTTCTTGCCTTTTCTTCTTGTGGTAAAAATACCATAGCAACTGCATAATCACCCTCATCACCAAGAGTTATCCCCTTTGATTTTAATTCTTCTTCAAAGAATTTATGAGGTATATTAAATAATATTCCAGCACCATCTCCTGTATTTTCATCAGCGCCTGTCCCACCTCTATGTTCTAATTTTTCTAAGATAGTTAAACAGTCTGATAAAATTGCATGAGATTTTTCACCATCAATATTCACTATAGTCCCAATTCCACAAGCATCATGTTCAAAACATGGATTATATAGCCCCTGTGCATTCGGATTATTGTTTTCCATTTAAAATTCCCCCTTGATATTAATAATATATTAAATTGTGCCTTATTTTGCTTGATAAGCTTGGCACTATTAATTTTCCTATAAGATAATACTAATACATTTATCTATAGCAAAACAACGAGTAAAAATATCCTTTTTTTCGATATCATTACTCGTATGGTTGCTATCTTTGTAAGTTATTCCATCTCACTTAATATTAAACTAGCAATATCTTTCATTCTTTTCCCAGAATCCATACTTATCTTCTGCATATATCTAAAAGCTTCAGTCTCTGTAAGTCCTGAAGTTGACATGAGCTGACCTTTAGCTTTTTCAATTAGCTTTCTATCTTCTAGAGTATGTTCTAATTTTTCAACTTGATCTCTTAACTTTTTAATTCTCTTTTTACCTTGAAAAATTAAATCAATTGCATTAGTTAAAAGTACATTAGAAATTTTAGTACCAATACAATATATATCAGTATCTTCTTCTATAAATGACTTATAAGGTTCATTTACAATAGCTAAAAAACTAGTTGTATCTACTAATGTTTCATAGATATCAAGTAAACTCATGTCCTTGAATTTATACCCAACTAAGACTAGGTCTGGGGAATATTGCATAACCAATCTAATTAATTCATTTCCTGAAGTACATAATGCTATGATTTCATAGCCTTCTTGTATTAGTAAACTCTTTAATTTATTTGCTGTCTCAATATTGCTTAAAGCTATAATAAGTTTTCCATTTTGAGCCATTGCAATCCCCACCTTAAATAATACTAATTGATATTACTAGATTAATATATATTAAGATAGTTTTTTATTTCCCAATCATGTACATCAATTCTATACTTATCCCACTCAATAGACTTTGCTTCAATATATTTACTAAAAATATGATCTCCTAAAGCTTTCTTCGCAAGTGAACTTTCTTTCATGAAATTAATAGCTTCATATAAATTGTTTGGTAAGTTATCAATGCCTTGTGCTTTTCTTTCTTCATCTGTCATATGGAATATATTAGCTTCTACTTGAGCTGGTGGTTGTAAATTTTCTTTAATACCTTCTAATCCAGCTTGCAATAAACACGCTAATACTAAATATGGATTTGAACTTGGATCTGGACATCTTAGTTCTATTCTAGTTCCAACACCTCTTGCAGCAGGTACTCTGATTAATGGAGTTCTGTTTTTGCAAGACCAAGCTAAATAAACTGGTGCTTCATATCCTGGCACTAATCTTTTATATGAGTTAACTAAAGGATTAGTGATAGCTGCAATTCCTTTTATATTCTTTAATAATCCAGCAATAAAATTATAAGCTACTCCGCTTAATCCATTAGGGTCTTTTTCATCAACGAAAGCATTCTTTCCATCTTTAAATAACGACATATTAACATGCATTCCTGAACCGTTAATACCAAAAATTGGTTTCGGCATAAATGATGCATATAATCCATGTCTTTGAGCAATAGATTTAACAACTAATTTAAATGTCATAATTCTATCTGCTGTAGTTAGTGCATCACCGTACTTAAAGTCAATTTCGTTTTGACCTTCAGCAACTTCATGGTGAGAAGCTTCAATTTCAAATCCCATGTCTTCTAAAGCTAAAGTCATATCACGTCTTGCATTTTCTCCCAAATCCGTAGGTGCTAAATCAAAATATCCACCTTTATCTTGAGTTTTAGTCGTTGCATTTCCATTATCATCAGTTTCAAATAAGAAAAATTCACACTCTGGTCCAACATTCATAGTATATCCAAGCTCAGCAGCTTCATCTAAGGCCTTCTTTAATATATATCTTGGATCTCCTTCAAATGGTGTTCCATCTGGTCTGTAAACATCACAAATTAATCTTGCTACTTTACCTTGTTGTGGTCTCCATGGAAATATTACAAAACTATCTAAGTTTGGTCTTAAATTCATGTCCGATTCTTCAATCCTAACGAATCCATCAATAGACGATCCATCAAACATGCACTCATTATTTAATGCCTTTTCTAGTTGTTTGTCTGTAATTGCTACGTTTTTTAATGCTCCAAAGATATCCGTAAATTGAAGTCTTATAAATTTAACTCCATTTTCCTTTACCAAATTAATAATATCTTCCTTTGAATACTTTGCCATCTTTTACACTCCCCCTTTTTGCTTTAAAAAAAGGCGCACAATAGAAATGTATACCATCTATCGAACGCCTTTGCTCAATTCATATAATAACACCATTATATATGCTTTTTTAGAATAAATCAAGGCATTTTTTTAAATAATTAATATTTTTGCTAGCAAAACTTTAAAAATTAAGGAATACGATGGTGTTTTCCTTATTTTCTAAAGTTTGTTATACATACTGATAATAAAAAAACGGACTCAATAAGAAGTATCCTTCCCATGACTCCGTTGTCAAAGCATAATGAAATTTATATTAATTATACAAATCCCTTTATACCCTGTCAATTATTAAGGAAAAACTTTTCATTAATAATAACTTTATTTTTTATTTTCAAATATAGTATATTAATTTTAAAATATTTAATACTCTATTTTTCTTTAAATTATATACCTTATTATTTTCTACTACTATTAACAAAATTCTCAAACTTTTAATATTTTCTTATTATAAATACACCATTTACAAATTACTTCATATTATTAATAATTCTCTTGAACATTCTTCGATAAATTGCTACAATCTTATATGTAAAATTTATAAAATCATATAAATATGGGGGCTATAATTATGAGTACAATTGTAACAAAATTTGGTGGAAGTTCACTAGCTGATGCCAGCCAATTTAAAAAAGTTAAGAACATAATATTATCTAATGATGAAAGAAGATACGTAGTACCTTCAGCACCTGGGAAAAGAAATTCTAAAGATTCAAAGATAACAGACTTATTGTATCTTTGCCATGCCCATGTTTCTACTGGAATATCTTTTGATGATGTATTTAATCATATAAAAGATAGATATTGTGCCATTGTTAGTGATTTAGATCTAACTTTTAACATTCGTGAACATTTAGATATTGTGAAAAAAGATCTTGAAGACGGGGCTTCAAGTGATTATGCTGCAAGTAGAGGGGAATACTTAAACGGATTAATTCTTGCTAACTACTTAGGTTTTGAATTTATAGATGCTAAGGATGTTATGATTTTTAATAATGATGGTTCTTTAGATTCTGAAGCAACTGCTTCAACTCTTAAGGCTAGATTAGCTATAACTCCAAAAGCTGTAATTCCAGGTTTTTATGGAGCTGATAAAGAAAGTAATATAATCACCTTTTCAAGAGGTGGTTCTGATGTTACTGGTGCTTTAGTTGCTGCAAGCATTGATGCTGACCTTTATGAAAATTGGACAGATGTTTCTGGTTTCTTAATGGCAGATCCTAGAATAATTCAAAATCCAAAGCCAATAAGTAAAATTACTTATTCAGAACTTAGAGAACTTTCTTATATGGGAGCTTCTGTACTACATGAAGATGCAATATTCCCAGTAAGAGAAATCGGTATTCCAATAAATATAAAAAACACAAACAAACCTGAAGATGAAGGTACATTTATAGTAAAAGACACAGATATTTCTTCAAAACCAACTGCTATAACTGGTATTGCTGGCAAAAAAGATTTTACAGTAATTTCACTTTCTAAAGCATCCATGAATTCTGAACTTGGCTTCTGCAGAAAATTATTATCAATTTTAGAACAACATAATATTTCATTTGAAAATATGCCTTCTGGAATAGATACTGTATGTCTTGTGATTTCAGATTCTCAATTAAAAAATAAAAAGGATGCTGTATTAGAAGAAATAAAAAGAACATGTAATCCTGATAATATAGAAGTTCATCCAAACATGGCTATGATTGCAACAGTTGGCCGTGGAATGGCTAAACAAAGAGGAACCGCTGCTAAAATATTTACATCTCTTTCAAATGCTGAAATTAACATCAGAATGATTGACCAAGGCTCTAGTGAAATGAATATCTTAGTTGGTATAGAAAATGATAATTTCGAAAAAGGAATTGTTGCAATATATAATGCTTTTAACTAAAATATATTTTTAACAAATTCAGATATTGAAAGAGGTGTAGTCACTATGAAACTACACCTCTTTATTATTAACTATTCTTATCTTACGTATTTCAAATGTTTTTATACTATTTCATTAGTTTTTTTTAGTTTGCTTTTTAAAATTTCAATAACAGCCGGCATTATTGAAATCAATATTATAGCTATTACTACTACTGAAAAATTATCTCTTACTACTGGAATATTTCCAAAGAAATATCCAAAACCAGAAACTCCAACTACCCATAGCGCTCCACCTATTGCATTAAATGTAATGAAATTTTTATATTTCATCTTGCCTATTCCAGCCACAAATGGTGCTAGAGTACGAACTATTGGAATAAATCTTGCAAATATTATTGTTTTTCCACCATACTTTTCATAAAAACTATTAGTTTTATCAAGATGTTCTTGTTTTATAAGACGCCCTCCACTAACTTTAATCAGCTTATTTCCAAAAATTCTGCCTATTTCGTAATTTACTGTATCACCAAAAATTGCTGCAACCATTAAAATTCCTACTAATGCATATATATTAAGCATTCCCATTGCAGCAAAAGTAGCCGCTGCAAAAATTAAAGAATCTCCTGGTAAAAATGGTGTTACCACTAAACCTGTTTCTAAAAATATTATAGCAAACAATATTAAATATGTTTCAAATCCATAATTATTTATAACCGTACCTAAATGCTTGTCAAGATGCAGAAACATATCTATTAAATAAGAAAATGCACTCACTCTTATTCCTCCTAAATTTTATTTTCTTTTATTATATAACATTTTCTTTGATATATTGCTAATTTAATTAAATTTTAATTTTTTATTTAATTATTGAAAGAATTTTAGATACATTTGTATTAGCTCATTTCCATATAACATAGAAACTATAGTCCCAATTCCTATAAAAGGACCAAAAGCTATTTTATCTCTCGCACCTTTTAATTTTAATAATAATACAATTATTCCTGTTATTCCACCAAATATAATTGCTATAAATAAATTTAATAATATTAACTTAACTCCTAAAAATAATCCACAAAATGCTGCAATTTCAATGTCACCTTCCCCCATTCCATGGGTAATAGAAACAATTAATCCTATAATTCCAAAACCTATTAATCCTCCAAATATAAAATCAATACTTATTGTCTTATCACTTAAAGCTTGTGCTATTATAAAAATCATGCCTATAAATCCTGCAAATATTGTTGTAGATGTATAGACAAACTGAGTTTTTAAATCTATAATTCCAATAACAATTAAAATTGATGCAAGAATACAATATTTTAATGAAAGAATTGTTAATCCAAATTTAAGATATATAATTAAATATAAAATCCCATTTAAACTTTCAATTAGAGGATATCTTATAGATATCTTCTCTTTACAATATCTGCACTTTCCCTTGAGAAAAACATAGCTAAATATCGGAAATAAATCTAAAGATTTTAATTTACGATTACAGCTTCCACAATGAGAAGGAGGATATATAATTGATTCTTCTCTAGGAATTCTATATATGCACACATTTAAAAAACTACCAACAACTAATCCTAAAATTACTACAATGATATAATCCATAAGCTTCTTCTCCTTACAATAATTAATTGAAAATTAAAATTACTTAATATGCTAATATGCTTAGATATTTTTTATTTCCTTTTTTTATAAATTAAGTCTTCTCTACAAAATATTTTTAACTCCATATTCTTTTATTCTATTTTAATTTCCAAAACTTAGAGCTCTGCTATTTTCCCATAATTTTACTTTTAGACAATAAATATATTTTAATACCAATTCAATTGATTTGCAATATTTTTTCTTTCAATATTAAATTAGTTTTATATTATTACAATTTAGTCACAATATTGTTATAATATTTATACAATTATTTCATATAATACTATTATAAAGCAGTTCAAATATATTTTCCCTTACGAAAAACACTTAAAAAAATGGCTTATTCCCTTAATAAGTCATTTTTTATGATTTTAGAGTACTTTGAGCTTGCCTATTCACACTATCCTTCAGTGAATTCTGGAAAGATTTCAATCACGATTTTAAATTATAATTGTAATATATATTATAGTAAAATCTAGTTATTATTTTGTTGCTGTAGCCAAGAATATTCCAGTCTTTGTGAAATCTCCTTTAATAGATATGCCTATTGCATTTAATTTTGTATCTTCTATCTTAATATTTTTAAATTTTGCACCTTCTAACCATTCCCTTATTTCATTTTCATTGAATCCTAACCATTCATCATGCATTTCTTCCTTAGCCCATTCACCATTATGCTTGTAAACATCTGAAATCACCAATTTTCCTTCATTTTTTAATACTCTATACATCTCATTTATGCTTTTGCTGGGATTTATTATATGATGAAGAGCCATATTTATAGTAATTACATCTAATGATTCGTCGAATAAAACCAACTCATCTAATGTAGATTTTATTAGATATATATTATTAAAATTTTGTTTAATACTTTCTTTTTTTACTTCCTTAAGCATATTTTGTGATTGGTCTATTGCAAAAACAATATTTGGATTTTTACTAGCAAGTCCTAGTGAAATAAATCCGGTCCCACATCCTAAATCTCCTACTACCTTATTTTTGATATCAAGTTTTTGCAATATTTTTTCTCTCACTTCATCTTTAAAATATTGACTTCGTATTTTGTTCCAATTTTCTGCAATACCATCAAAATACTCCTTTGAGTCCATTATACTTTCTCCTTTATAATTACTTTCAATAAAGTTTATTTTTACACTATGCCTATATAACTACTTGGTTTTATTATAAATTATGCATACATAAAATTATTGTTACTATACTTTTAATAAATATATTGCACTACAGATTTGTTTGTATATCTACTTTATCAGATTAATATTCATTAATGGAATAGTTCTGATACTTATTTAAAATATATTTACATTCTTTATAGACTTTCATTATTTTCTTTGCTTCATGATCCATAAAAATATATAAAAATTCATGTATTTATAAAATTGACTAAACTTATTTTAGTACATTTAAAACAAAAAAATCTCTTAATAATTAATATTAAATTCTACTTATTGAAGTTTTTTTGATTTTAATCGAAAAGGAGCATCGCTCTTGATTAAAAATTAATCATTTTGCCATGCTCCTTTTCAATATATATTTTTTATTATCTAATATTTTTTCTTTAATTATGTTTCATTCTAATTTTATTTCTATTTAAAATAATACATATTAATTCGCTAATTAATAATTAACTTTCATCAAAGTAATATGAACACTAGAATTTTCATTACTATTGGTATCGCCTACCATTAAAAAACTACCATCTAGATTTTTTGTAATTTTGCGAGAGTAATCATACGCATTATATTCTGTAGTTTCATAATCCCATACCTTATTTCCAGATAAATCAGTCTTTATAACTTGTAAATCTTTATCAGTAGAAAAAGCACTGCCATTAACATTACCAAAAAGCATAAATCCATCAGTATCTAGTTCAACAGAGTCAATACTCCAATCATTTAATGTCTTTGACCATAATAAATTACCTGCGGAATTTGTTTTAAGTAATACTCCTTTGTAATTAATCATTCCTGCAATTATAAAGCTTCCATCTTTGGTAACTTTTAGATCTTTAGGCATTCCGTCTGCAGCCCCAACTGATTTTTTCCATAATAAATTACCATTTTTATTAACCTTAACTAAATAATTATAACTTTTAGTAGTAGTGCTAGTGGAAGCAGCCGGAAGGAAAGCTGTTCCAAGAATTATATATCCACCGTCAACTGTTTGTTGAACAGATCGACCAAAATCATCTTTTGAATTTCCATCATCATAGCTATATGAAAAAATAACATTTCCATCTTCATCAATTTTGCATAGATAAACATCATATTTAGTAGTATCTGACCTTGAAGAACCACAAATTATAAAATTACCATCTTTAGTTGGTTCAATAGATGTTAACTCCTTTGCATTAGAAAGAACTTTGTCCCATACTAGATTTCCTTCTGAATCTAATTTAACTACATGCCCAGAACTAGAAACAGCTATATAACTGTTATCACTGGTTTGCTGAATCGAATTTCCAACCCCTGCTTTAGGTATTGCTTTTTGCCAAGTTTTATTTTGATTAGAATCTAATTTTGCTACGTATAAACCATAGACTCCATCACTATTTCCTTCGCCACATATAATCGCTCCTGCACCAGTAGTAACTTCTATATCACGAGATACAGCCTTTACATCATCAAATACGGTTTGAAATTCAACATATGGAATAGCTGTTGCAAATGTATTTTGTGAAAATGCCCCAAATGTGAAAAATGAAGTGGTAACTAAAATTGTAGATAATAATGTTTTAATTTTTTTGTTCATAAAAATCCCCCTCTTTATTGTAAATATAATTAATTTCTCCCACTTTTTTCATTATATTATATAATATTTAACAATGCAAGCAAAAAAAGGGTTACCGTGCCAATATAACAAGAACTAAATATAAAGATGTAGAAAATTTGTAATCATCCTTATTTAAATGTTTATCATATTTTAAATTCTTTTAATAATTTATCTAAAATAATGGCTTTTTAATATATTCACTATAAATTAACCATAGTGGTTATCCTTTACAATGTCTATTCCTAAAATTAAAGTATTTGTAACCATTATTATGTTATTAATTTAAGTTAACCTCCTGATATGAATGTTTTCTCGTCTTACAAATGACAAAATATATTTATATTAGAATTTTTTATTTCTTACAAAGTTCAAAACTCTTTATTACAGGAATACTTATATAATAAATTTAGATTGATAAATTGAATTTTTATTTATAAAACTCCTGCCATTATAAATCGCTTATCTTCCACCAACTATATCAAGATCTAATAAATTATAATTACCTACTGTTTCTATGTCACGAGAATGCATATCAAATCTTTCAATCTTTTAATTTTCATTAATATACATCATTATTTATTAATTTTTTACAGTTTTCCCTTGATTTTTCCATTATGCAGTTGTATTATAAGTGTGTAATTGACATTAATTGGAAACAAAATTTTTTTTTCTCAATTTGTCTTTTAAAATAAAAGGGGGATTTTCATGTTAAAAAAATTTTTAGGAATCACATTAACTATCTTCTTATGTTTACCATCAAGTGTAGCATTTGCAAATAGTAATGTTGATTCATCAAGCGAAGAATTTACCACTTTCACAAAAACTCTTAGCAATAGTTCTGACCAAAATAGTGACTATCAAAAACTCTTAAGCGATACAAACGTAGAAACCCAAAATAAATCAGATTATTTATTAACCTCCGAACAAATTGTTGATGGTAGCATACAAAAAGGAGATTCTATTAAAACTGATGTAAACAGAGCTTTATTAAGTAGTTTACAGAAATCAAATGAAGAAAAAAGCAACTTTATAAATAGTAAGAATATTACAAGTATTTCAAATATAGAGACCTCTACAATCTCTTCTCCTGTAGAAACTACCACCTCTCCTGCTGTCACCGCTAAGCCAATTGCTCAACTAAGATACACTATTTTAAATCCAGCATCTTTAAAAAATGGACAAATTACTACAGATACTCAAATTGGATGGTTATGGTCTTATAATGGACAAAATTATACTTATGATCCAAATGGATATCAAATTACTCAAATGAATATTGATGGAACTCCCGGTGTAAGTGACTCTATTATAGGAACATTAATAGGTAATATTGGATTCGCCACTCAATTTAAAACACCAGGTCAATATATATTGAAATTTAAATGCATGAATGACCATAATATATGGTCTGATGAATGGAGTATTACTATATCTGTTGAACCAACAGATAATAACACTAGACCTCAATGTGTTCTTAATTATTCTGCATTAAGTGGAAATACAGATACAGAATTTTTCTTTAGCTGGGCTAACTCAAAAGATAACGATAAGAATGACTCACTAAAAAATGTACAAAGTTTCGTAATAATAGATGGAGAAACTCATCTACTCTATGATTATGCTTTAATTAAAGGTGATAATTCTTGCATAGTAAAATTTAAAGATCCTGGCACTTATCTAATAATGGTTAGAGTAAGTGATTCTCACGGCGCTTGGTCTAATTGGGTTGGCTCTGATCTTGTTGTCACAGCTTCTACACGTACAACACCTACAAAAAACACACCAACACCTAATAATATTTCTATTGATAAGGTAATGTCAAAAATTCGCACTAACCCTAAAAATAACACTCCGTACACTAACCCAGATGATTATGTAGGTACAGAGGCTTATAACCGTACTTTTCCTTCTAGTTCTGAATATCTTACTTCTTGTACAGACAATTTAGGTTATTTTCATAATTATTATAGGCTAAAACTTGTTCAAACTAAATATCCTGCTAATCCTTTAAGTTACGATGACGTTTATTTAATATATGACGATGAATTTTTGACTTCTAATGAATATCGTAATGGATATTTTGGTACATGGTTTCCAGAAAACTCAATTAAGTTTAAAGATGGAGTAATGACTGCTAATGTAGGATATCAAATGTTTCACGATGAAAAATTTGGCGAACATAAAAAATTCTATGTATTTGATTTTTATACCGCAAAAGACTATACTATTACGTATTTTGATGGTTATGACATCGAACATCCATATTCTATTTGCTCCGATATGACTGATAATACTAGAATAGTATATGAACAACGTGGATTCCATCGTTATAGCATAGATAGACAAACTGGTAAAACAAGTATAATCTCCTAATGTTATTAATGATATCAATCGGTAAGCACCGTGAATTTGTTACAAAATCTAATTAATTTATAAATATAATAAATTTTTAATAAACCTTTATAGATTCTTTTAATTTAGAATTTCTACTTTAATTAGGAGATGATTTCTGTATTGAACAGGAGTCATCTTTTTATAATATTGATATATTATGATTACATATCTTTTATACCTTATCTATTATCTTTTAGTATTTTAGCTTTAATGGTTTCCCAATGTTTCTTGATATGCTCGCGAAGTTCATCGGTCTTCATTTCATCAACACCGTGACTACCTTTATTGCTAATTACTCTTTTAAGTGCCAAAAGCATATTATTTCTTTCTAGAACTTCTTCAAGTAATCTACTAGTATCAAATGCTTCATCGTTTACGCTTTCCCTATTTGGTAAAACCATAGAATTACTCGGCACCTTTGATTTACCTTGAAGTTCCACTTCTACTTCCATCACTTGATCTCTATATTGAGTTTTCTGCTTTCTTTGTAATTTCTTTGATTTATCCAAAGTTGTAAACCTCCTAATGTTCAGTCCTTCGTCCGCTATCGCGTTTAGCGAAGTTACTATGACTTCTGCTGACTTCTGATAAATTCAGTTATATATCACTATATAAGTTGTACTTTGAAATTCAATTCATTTAGTACCTATCTATCAGACCTCCCCAGGTAAGACCACGTACTTTCACCTCATCCATCTGCCACTTTTACTCTTTCTGTTTCGGATAGTTATTGGGCTTTACTTTGTTTTGCAAGTTTACCCACAGAATTGAGCCTCAAATATGATTCGTGTACCTCAGACCAAGGCTTTGCCGCCGACTTCCTTCAGATTCCACCTCGCGATGGACACCCTTGTCTTAAGCTAATGGTTGGCACTATCAGCCCCCATTACGGACTTTCACCGATTAGTACGTGCCCATGCTGGGCACACAAAATAAAGGTAAACTATGTATTTCTACATAATCTACCCATAAATTAACTATTGAAATTAATAATCGTAGTTAGCTCCAAAGTTATTGTCCCAGTAAATTATTCCGTTTACTTTATATGATACTGCATAATGGAATTTACCTATTGTATTTTCATTTAGTGTTAAAGTAGTTCCCCATAATTCACTTCCATCTTCATTTGTAGAAACATAAATTAGCGGCACATCTTTAAAGCTATTATTGTCCCAGTTATTTTCAGTGTATCTAACTTTCATATTTTTAACATAATTTAAATTTTTTATATTTACTCTTATTTCATAATTTGATGGATTTTTATATTCAGGGCCAATCGGATTCACTCCGATCACTGCTGCTCCTAAAATGTTTTTATTTGTATAATTATTACCATTATTATTATCCCAGTATGTTTCTCCATTAACCTGATATTTTATAGCATATTCAATGCTACTTCCTACATAAGAAAGATCTACCTTCCATATTTTTGATCCATCTCCTAATGTATTTACATAACTACCTGAATAATCTTTCCACTCTTCTGAATTCTCTGAATCTATGCCATGAATTGCAACACTTTCATTATCACCATTAACATTTGTCTTTATATATATAGTACGATAATCTCCTATATAATACGGATTATTATAAGTGTAATATAATTCAACCGGTTTTTCTGCTGCTTTTACTACTTTTATGCTATTATCCATAATAAGCAATGTTGAAAATATAAATATCATCAATGTAAACAAATAACATTTCTTCGTATATCTAGATAAATTCATAAAACCACATCCTTAAAAATTTATTATAGTCGACTATATTGTTATGTTATTATTCATTACTGTATAAGTCAATATACCCATTATATAGAAAACAAGTCTAATATATGTATGTAAACAATTAATTTATTCCATATGATGTAAAAGAGTTTATTTTCATCATATATGACAACTTATATCTATCAATTAATATATAATTTATGTATATTGTGTAATAAGTTTACTGTTGCTTATACTTATTATTTGGTATTTGACTACAGCCACCTCGCTTTAAAATAACTGTTAACGGAACCATTTGCGATTTTTTGTCCATCGCTAAGTTCACCTGTTAATTGCAAAGTTTCGTCGTTTGTCTGCTCAATCAATTGCTTAATTGAAAAAGGCTTGAAATTAATCAAGCCTCAATTTTAGATATATAAATTTTATTTTAGGTATTTTAACAGTAATCCCTCTTTGCGAGAAAACTTTCTTAGCTACTTCTATTGCATTAAGAAGTCGAGGAAACCCAATATAAGAAAGTAGCTGAATAAAAGTTTTAATAATTTCTTCTGTGTCAAGCATGCTGTTAAACCAGTATTCAAGCTGTGGTAGTGTCCCTTGAGTCACAAGCGACGAAATCGTAACCAAAGAACGTTGCTTGTTATCTAATCCTGAACAGGTATAGATATCACCATAAGTAAAGTCCATCAATTTATTCACGCCTTTTTGATAGCGATTTGTTTTCATATTCAAATTCCTCCAAAATAATATTTTTTCTTCTCAATCTACGTTTATTTTTTGATTAATTAGAGTTTTATTGCATAAGTATTTGCATATTTTCGGCACCTATTTTTAACTATAGCTTGTCTTAAATCAGATATATTTTATCGAGTTGACCCTGGCATTTTCTGAAGTAATAATTTATCAAATTCATTTACTTCATTCATATGTCACCTTCCTAGCTTCATTTTTATTTTTGCATAACAAAAGACACCTACATTTTGAACTGCACCCTTTCAAGTAGATAGATTAAAAAATTAAAATTTAAGCTGATAATGTCTGATTTCGATATTCAATTGGAGTCAGACCTTTTAAATTTTTCTGTAGCCTTTTTGTATTATAAAAAACTATGTATTCATCGATTGCTTGTTCCAGTTCTTCATATGTATAAAACTTTTGCAGAT
>NZ_LZZM01000217.1 GCF_002006345.1 Clostridium puniceum | reverse complement strand
GATATAAAGCTGCTAAGAAAGATTTAGAAAAATCCAAAGTAATATATATTTACAAAGCTGCCGCAAGCGGTACGCCGATAGAAGAAATTTTTGAGTCATTAAAAATAGCCTAAGAATCTGTTTTTTTTATTCAACTGTAAAATTATTCAAGTAAAAATGCACTATTATAGATTAATATGGTTCTTAATCTCTTCAAACACTAATTTCTACTATAATATTAGCTAATATAACCTTCTAAAAAAAGAAAAAATGCTATAATTTAAAATGAAAAATAATAGCATTTTTTATGTGACCTTAGTATTATTCCACTATTTTTGAGTAATCTCTCCATCTTTAATATGTTCAATATATTTTTTTCCCCAAATAGAAATACTATCTAACACTGTTTGAAATTCCTTACCTATATCAGTTAGAGAGTATTCAACTTTAGGTGGAACCTGTGGATATACATAACGTTTTACTAATCCATACTCCTCTAAACTTCGAAGCTGCTTTGTAAGTGTTGCTTGTGTTAAATCTGGTAACACTCTTTGTAATTCCCCAAAACGAAGCGTCTTTGAACTCAAATTATGTAAAATTATTACTGCCCATTTACCTGCAATAATTTTTTGTGCTGTTACGAATGGACATTTGCCAAATAAATCGTATTTTTCTTCCATATATAATCTCCTTTGTATGTTTTAGGATACTATGTATCAAAAATAATCGTACTTGAAAAAATATTCATAATAAAATATTATTTATGTACACGGTAATTTTATCATAATAAAATAAAAGGAGCAATTAAAATGAATGAAGTATTTGAATTTTTAACTACCAATCCAACTTTTTATCTTTCAACAGTTGACGGAGATCAAGCTAGAGTTCGTCCTTTTGGCGCTGTAGCTAACTATGAAGGGAAACTATATTTCGCGACAAATAATACAAAACCAGTTTTTAAACAATTAGTTGCAAATCCTAAAGTTGAAATTTCTACTACGTCTCAAAAAGGAGAATGGATTCGTTTAACTGGAAACGCTGTTGTAGATTCTAGCAAAGAAGCTAAAGCTGCTATGTTAGAAGCCGCACCAATGTTAAAGAATATGTATAATTTAGATGATGGTGTTTTTGAAGTATTTTATCTTTCAGATGCTGTTGCAACTATCAGTTCTTTTAGCGGTACTGAACCAAAAACCTTTAAATTCTAATCACAAATTTAATTTCTATAATTTACAAAAAAGCTTCACTTTTGCTTATTTAAGTGTAAGCTTTTATTTATTTATCTAAGTTTATAATTTACAATTTTGATATACTTATCTAATAACATTTAATTCCTGCTCCATCTCTTCTACAAACTCATTTTTTCTTTAGAACCACCTCACTTTTAAAATTCAACGCTAGTGGTTCTTTATTACTTGCCTATTATGTAATAAAATATAAATGTGATTTAATAATAATTATTTTTATTATACTTCAATTTTAATTTATATAAAATCAAGTTATTATAATTTGTTTTAATATAGATTATTTTTGTGAAACATATTATTAAATTTAAATATTAAATGTGAGGCGTAGATGAATGGAAAAAATACTTAGACCTGTATATGCAGAAATTGATTTAGATGTAATAGCTTATAATATGAAGAATATAGCCAATTTAGTTAATAATAAAGAGGTAATTGCAGTTGTTAAAGCTGATTGTTATGGTCATGGAGCTTTAGATGTAGTTCCAACTTTACTTGAAAATGGTGCATCAAAACTTGCTGTCGCAGTTTTAACTGAAGGAATTGAACTAAGAAATAATAATATAAAAGCTCCTATAATGATTCTTGGGTATACTCCATTAAATTTAGGTGAAGAATTAATAAAATATGATTTAGAGCAAACTGTCTATGATTTAAAGTACGCAAGAAAATTATCTGACATAGCATTAAAGATGAACAAAAAAGCTAAGGTTCATATTAAATTAGATACTGGAATGGGAAGAATCGGTTTCCTTCCAACAGAAAAAGTACTTAGTGATGTTTCTGAAATCTTCTCTTTAAATGGGTTAGACGTTATTGGAATCTTTACTCATTTTTCAACCTCAGATGAAAAAGATAAAACATATACTAATGAACAATTTGCAAAGTTTTCAGATTTTACTGCTAAACTTTCTAATTTAGGAATAAAAATTCCTCTGAAACATATTTCAAATAGTGGTGCAATTATGGATATGCCAGAAACTTACTTAGATGCAGTTAGAGCTGGAATTATACTTTATGGTTATTATCCTTCAAATGAAGTTAATAAAAATAACCTATCTATAAAACCTGCGTTAACACTAAAAGCATGTATAACTCGTGTTCAAGAAATGGATGAAGGAATGTATATAAGCTATGGCAGAACCTTTAAAACTGGACGAAAGAGCTTAATTGCAACTCTTCCTATAGGATATGCAGATGGTTATTCTAGATTATTTGCTAAAAATGGTAAAGTAATAATAAATGGAAAATTCGCTCCAATTGTTGGCAGAATATGTATGGATCAATGTATGATAGATGTGACTGATGTTGGAGACGTCAAGGTTGGAGATAAAGTTATACTTCTTGGTGAAGAAGGAGATTTGAAATTTAACGCAGATGATATTGCAGAAATCATGGGAACAATTAATTACGAAATACTTTGTATGCTTAAATATAGAGTCCCTAGAGTATATATAAAAAATAGAGAAATCTTCAACGTAAGAAATTATCTTTAAAGTTAAATATTATAATTTCTTCCCATATTAAGATATGCTTTTAAATAGTATTGATATTGTGATCTTTAAATAAGGAAGTCATCTGATGGCTTCCTTATTTAAACATTCTAATTTAACTTATATAATCGTGCTTCATATGGCTTTAAAGTAAACTTTGATATATCTTCATGTCTGCTAACTTTATAATTTGAAAGGATTAAATTTTCATACTTTAAGCTTTCTCTTTCATAATCAAATTTTACTTTTTCTGCTGATATATTTGTAATTATGATATATTTTTTATTATTTAAAATTCTTGTATAAGCATATATTTTTTCATGTTCTTCTAATATAAGCTCATATTTTCCATATATTAAAGTTTTATTTTCTTTTCTAACCTTAATCATTTTTTTATAGAAATTAAGAATCGAACCCTTATCTTTTAATTCATCTTCTACATTTACTTTTTTATAATTTTTATTTACTTTCATCCAAGAAGCACCTGTCGTAAATCCTCCATTTTCTGCGTTATTCCATTGCATTGGTGTTCTTGAATTATCTCTAGTAGTTGCTTTTACAATTTCAAGAGATTCTTCTTCAGACATTCCTTGTTCTACCCTTTCATTATATTGATATATTGTTGCGGCATCATTAAAATCATTTATACTGTCATAATCAGCATTAGTCATTCCAATTTCCTGACCTTGATAAATAAATGGAGTGCCCATTTGCATGAAATACATTAAAGCTAACGCTTTTGCACTTTCCTTCCAATACTTATTTTCATCACCAAGTTTAGATACACTTCTTGTTAAATCATGGTTTTCTAAAAACAATGCAATCCATCCATCTTTATAAATCGCATCCTGCCAACTAGATAATGTTTTCTTAAAATCTATTAACGTAGATTTCTGAGTATTATCCATATTCCATAAATGCATATGTTCAAATTGAAATATCATAGAGAATTTTCCATTTTTATTTCCTGCCCATTCCTCTAAATCATCTATTTTCACTCCACTTGCTTCTGCAATTGTAAATACATCATGTTTATCAAAAGTATTCTCTTTTAAATCTTGCAATAGTTTTTCTATTCCAGGCTGCTTCATTTGCTTATCAAAAGATGGAACATATTTTAAATTATCTGGATTTACCATATCATCATAATCGTACTTTTTAATATGACTAATTGCATCTACACGGAATCCATCAATCCCTTTATCTAACCACCAATTAATCATTTCATAAAGTGCATTTCTTAATTCTTCATTTTCCCAATTAAGATCTGGCATTTTTTTGCTAAACAAATGTAAATAATATTCATCACTATTTGAATCATATTCCCAAGCTGAACCACCAAATATACTTGCCCAATTATTAGGTTCTCTACTATCAACTTCATTTATGATCTTTTTACCCTTCTTCCAAATGTACCAATCTCTTTTAGGACTATATTTCGAACTTTTTGCTTCTATAAACCATGGATGTTCATCTGAAGTATGATTTATAACCAAGTCCATAATTAAAGACATTCCTCTTTTATGTACTTCTTCTAGTAACTTATCAAAATCCTCTATTGTGCCAAACTCTTCAAGTATATCCTTATAATCACTTATATCATATCCATTATCATCATTTGGTGATTTATATATAGGACTTATCCAAATTAAATCAATTCCTAAATCCTTTAAATAATCTAGCTTTTCAATTACACCTTGCAAATCACCAATTCCATCTCCATTAGAGTCATTAAAACTTCTTGGATATATTTGATAAGCCACTAATTCTCTTTGCCAATTCATAATTCCCTCCTAGTATTCATTAATCCCAAATTTGTGATTCTATATTTTTTTATAATAATAGTTTGCCACTGTTATTATAGGATAATATTCTCTTTATTACTTGCAAAATAAAGTTTAATACTAAAATAATACTGCTCTGTTTTAAAAATTCGGATTTTGTTTATATATTTATGAATAAGCAAAAAATATCTTCGTAAGAGTCTGATAATTACATCATAAATATCATGAATTCTATCAATTTAATTTATTCTCCGTATATCATTTAAAAATAAAGATTAATTTTCTTGGTATTGATATATAGAAAAAAAGCACTCCATCCCACCAAGAATAGTTGTGCTTTTTTAATAGTTTATATTATATCAATTTTTTTAGAAAATTAAATATATATCTTTATTTTGTAGCTGCTTTGGTTAAATTTTCAGCTACTTAAGCATAAATAAATTGTTTTAATTTCAAAACCTGTATTATTTTAATTTTCTATATTAAACCTTCTTCCTTTAAAAATTCAATAGCAACATCTTTCGGTTCTTTTCTTAGCTCATCTACTTGATAATTTAATTCACTCATTACATCATCAGTTATTAACTCTCCTACTTCCTCAATAATCGGTACTATTTCTGGATATTCCTCTATTACTTCAGAACGTACGAGTGGAATTGCATAATAAGGAGGGAAAAATTGTTTATCATCTTTTAAAACTTTTAAATCATATTTCTTTAATAATCCATCTGTTGAAAATGCATCTACAACATCACTTTCATCATTCATTAAAGCAGTATATTTAGGACTTCCATCTATTCCAATAGTATCTTTAAATTTAAATTCATATTTCTCTGCCAACCCAATTAGCCCATCTTGTCTATTAAGGAATTCTAATGATGTAGTTGCTGTAAACTGATTGGCTACTTTGGCAAGATCACTTATTAATTCTAAATTATATTTTTTAGCTGTTTCCTTTTTTACAGCCAAAGTGTAGGTATTATTAAATCTCATTTGCTTTAATACTTCTATATTAAACTGCTCTTTAAAATCTTTTTTTACGGTATTATAAACTTCTTCTACATCAGATATTGGTGGATGTTTTAACATATCTCCATAAGCCGTCCCACTATAATCAACCCACATATCAATTTCGCCTGATTTTAAAGCTGAAAAACATACTTGAGTTCCACCTAATGCAAACTTTCTATTTACAGAAATGTCAGTTTTACTTTCTATAAGCTCTGATAATATGTTTCCTAAAATCTCTTGTTCGGTAAAGTCCTTACTAGCAATAGTAATTGTTTTTTTATTACTAGCACCTTGCGTTACTCCAGTGATTGCAAATATGGCAATTAATAAACAACCTGTAACTGTCAAAATTCCTTTTTGCAATTTTCTTGTCTTAATCTTTGATACGCTACTTTTATTATTTGCTTTTTGCAAGTTTATTGGTGTAACTAATTTCTCAACTATTCCAAATAAGCCATCTACTAATAATGCCAATATGCAAGATGGAATTGCTCCTCCTAGAATTTGATAAGTATTAACAGTTCTTATTCCAGAAAAAACTAAATATCCTAGTCCTCCACCACCAATGAATGCTGCCATTGTCATAAGTCCCACTGCCGTGACTGCAGAAATCCTAATTCCCGACATAATAACTGGCAATGCTAATGGAATTTGTATTTTAATTAAAACTTGAAATTTAGTAAGACCTATACCTCTTGCTGCCTCTAACATTTGAGAATTTATGCTCTCAATTCCTGTAACTGTATTTTTTATAATTGGTAAAAGTGAATATAACACTACCATTACAATTGCAGGGGTTGTACCTATTCCTAAAAAAGGTATCGTAAAGCCTAATAGTGCCATGCTCGGAATTGCCTGCACAATGCTAGCGGCTCCCAAAACTGGCTTGTTTAATTTTTTTATATAACTTATAAGTATTCCTAGTGGCATACCAATTAAAATGGCTATCCCTACGGATAATGCTGTAAGTTTTACATGTTCAACTAATAATGTAATTATTTGATCTTTTATTTCAAACAAATAACTAAATAATCCATTCATATTATTCTACCTCCTCAGTATCTAGAAACTGTGCGCTGAGCGTCGTAACTAAACTACTTTTTGTAATTATTCCATTTAATACGCCATTATCATCAATAACTGGAACTTGTGATATCTTATTTTGCTTTACAAGTTCAAGAATATCGATTATTGTATCTTCAGGACTTACTTTTACAAAATTGTAATTCATTATTTCTTCTACCAGAATATTTCTATCCATTTTATTTTGTATTTGCTTTGCTGTAACAATTCCTAAAAGATAATTTGATTTGTCAATTACCATTAAGCTATCAACCTTTGAGCTTCTCATTTTTTCCATACATCTTAATAATGATGCGTTTTTCAAACAAGTAACTGGATTCTCAATCATAATATCCTTAGCTCGTATGAATTCTGGTGAAGACCATATTCTGTTTTTACCTATAAATTCACTGACGAAATCATTATATGGATTTTTAAGAATGTTTTCTGGAGTATCATATTGAATAATTTCTCCTTTACTCATTATACAAATCTTATCTGCTATTTTTATTGCTTCATTCATATCATGGGTTACAAATACAATAGTTCTTTTTAATTTATCTTGTAGATCAATCAATTCATCTTGAAGTTGTACACGTGTTATAGGGTCAAGTGCACTAAAAGGCTCATCCATTAAAATTATTTGAGGATTTGTTGCAAAAGCCCTTGCAACTCCAATTCGTTGTTGCTGCCCTCCACTTAATTCAGTAGGATAACGATCTAAATATTCTTCATTATTTAATCCAACCATTTCCATAAGTTCATAAGTTCTTTTTTTTATACTTTCTTTAGGTATTTTTTTTATATTAGGAATTAATTCGATATTTTCTCTAACTGTCATATGTGGAAATAATCCTGTTTGCTGAATTACATAACCAATATTACGTCTTAATTCTATAACATCTTTAGTTCCTATATCTTCTCCATTAATTAAGATTTGACCTGATGATGGACTTATAAGTCTATTTATCATTTTTAAAGTAGTAGTCTTGCCACATCCGCTCTCACCTATAATTGCAATTAATTCTCCTTTATTTACATTAAAAGATATATCTTTTAAAATAGTTTTATTTTTAAATTCTTTTCGTATTTTTTTAAATTCTATCATTAAAATACCCCCTTTAATATTAACAACTCGTTTTTTTAATGAAGTTGTTACTTTTGCTATTTAAAGTAACAACCCTATTGTATCATCAAGTTGTTACTTTTGTCAAAATTAACTTTATCTAATATCTTTTTATACTAAATTTTAATGTTACATTTTCATATTATATATGAGCAAAAATAGAGTAGGATATCATTCCAATTTCTTAAATTCTTTTTAGAAATTGAAACAATATCCCACTCTATCTAACTGTTTATTTCTACCATGAATTATTTTGAACTCATGGATATAGAAATTTATTTACACGCTCATAACAGTTTTCATCGCCTACAAAATAAAAAATATCATTTTCATGCAAAATTGCGTATGGACCTGGTGACATTTCAAGACACCCATTCCTTTTAATACATATGATTGTTGCAGATGTGTTATGCCAAAAATTTATTTCAGCCACTGTTTTTTCTATGTATGGTGTTTCTTTGGATATAAGTATTTCAAATGGCATAAACGGATTTATAGATTTAAATCTATCCGTCTTATCAATTAACTCAAATAAATGATCTTTCAAATAATCATTTTCCTTTTTTTGACGCTCTAAGCTATTTAATATATCATTCCTTAAATCATTCACCGTTTTAATATCATCATATTGCCTAACGAATTTAATTGCATTTTCAGTGGATTTTATAATTACTCCGCTTCCTTTAGTCGTATCTACAATATCCATATCTGATAATATACAAATAGCTCTTCTAGCTGTTTCGGACGAGACGCCATACTGACTAGCTAGAACTGAACGTGCATATATCTTTTCTCCTACTTCATAATGTCCATTTACTATTTTAGAAGCAATATCCGTAGCAATCTGTTGATAAACTGGACTTACTATTTTTATTTTTTTCTCCATTGTAACTCTACCCTTTTATTAAAATTATGTTTAAATATTTTTATTTAATCTTTACATGTATTTTATCACAATTCCTTTATTTCTTCTATTAATATTTTAATTCTCTATTTCAATATGATTTTACAACAGAAACAATAAAAAATACCCCCCAATACCCATATGTATTTTTATTATCTTATTTTTTGCGAAATTAGTATTTACTTATAATACAGTTTACTCTTAATTATCCTAAAACTGTTTAAATTCTATTTAATCAAATTAGGTCAGCTATAGAAATAGGCATTTTACAAATTATCCTTTACTTTTCATCTTTCTTTTTCACTTAATTCTTTAGTTTTTTTATTAAATATCTTCCTAAATTCTTCCCTATCATATTTAATATCCTCTATCTTCTTTATAGACATAGCACCCATTAAACTATTTGTTATAATCACTTCATCTGATTCTTTTAATTCTTCTAAAGTAATACTTCTTTCTTGAACTTTAAACTCTTTCATAATTCTTTTTCTTATTATTCCATTTAATAATCCATCTTCCATCTTAGGAGTAAAGATTTCTTTATTCTTCACAATAAATATATTGGCACAACTTGTTTCTGTAATATATCTATTTTCATTCAAAAATATAGCATCATCATAACCTATTTTCTTAGCATTTTCTTTTTCAATTAAATTTTCTATATAACAAGTAGATTTAATATAACAAAGCCTTGAAGTACTGTTTCTTCTTACTTTTGAAACAATTAATTTCATACCTCTTTTATAATCAGCTTCTTTGTAAGGAATCTCTCTTTGAGTAATTATAATATTTAATGGAGTCACGGTTATCTTAACACCTTTATTTTTAATGCATAGCTTATCTAAATATTCTCTTAATTCTTTTTCTTCTAAGGGTAATAATCCTATTTCTACCATAGACGCTTTTAATCTTTCTAAATGTTCATTTAAAAATACGGGATGATGTTTCCATAAAATTGTTTCAAATACACCTCTTCCAAAGAATAATCCCTCATCTACATGAATTTTATCTTCTTCATAAATTATCTCTCTCATCACAATACCCCCATTAAAGCCTTACCTTTATCTATTGTTTCAAACCATTCTTCTTCTTCAATAGATTCCCAGGTGATTCCTCCTCCAACACCCACATATGCTTTATTATCTTTTTTAACAATAGTTCTAATAACTATATTGAAATCACTATTTCCTCTTAAATCAAAATATCCTATAGATCCTGTATAAATATTTCTCTTTAATTTTTCAAGTTCTTCTATTATTTCCATTGCTCTTATTTTAGGTGCTCCTGTAATAGATCCCCCTGGAAAACATTCTCTTATACATTTTACAGAAGATACATTTTCTTTTAATTTTCCTTCTATTGTTGCTACAAGATGAAATACTGTCTCATATTCTTCTAATTTAAATAGTTCTGTGACCTTTACTGAATTAATCTTACAAACTTTACTTAAATCATTTCTTTCTAAATCTACAATCATTAAAAGCTCTGATTTATCCTTTTCAGAATTAATTAACTCATTTTTATTTCTTTCATCTTCTTCTAGATTTTTTCCTCTAGGTCTAGTTCCTTTAATTGGTCTAGTTTGCACTAATCCATCAGTAATTGATAAAAATCTTTCTGGCGAAGAACTAATAATTTGAAACTCCTTAAAATTCATATATGCTGAAAATGGGGCTTTATTAATCTGTCTTAATTTTTCATATATTTTGAATGATCCTTCATTATTGTTACACCATATTCTTCTTGTCATATTCGCTATATATACATCACCATTTCTAATGTAGTCTTTAAGGGTTGATATTGATTTTTCATATTCCTCTTTATTAAAATTAGAAAAGAATTTATTATTTGAGGTTTCTACTTTTATTTCTAACTCTTCTTTATAATCCTTTAAACGCATTTCTATCTTTAATAAACTCTTTTCAGCATCTTCAATTTGTCCTACTGATGTTATATAAGTTTTTCTATTTTGCACGTCAAATATAATTAAATTATCAAAGAAAATAAACATACTGTCTGGAATATTAAAATCTTCCTCAGAATTATCTGGCAACTCTTCTATTGTCCTTCCTATGTCATAGGAAAAATATCCAATAGCACCACTTATAAATGGAATGTCATTATCAAAATCAATTTTATACTCTTCTAGAAGTTTTTCTAATTTTTCAAAAGGGTCAATCTCTTTATATTCTTCACCATCAATTAATACGTTTTTTCCTTTAGAAATAAATTTTCTATATGGGTTTAATCCAATAAAAGAGTATTTTGATAATAATTTATCTTCTTTTGAGCTATCTAAAAAAATGCTGTCTATTTGATTTTGAAAAAGGCTATATGTATAAAACGGATTATAATATGTAGTTAATTCCTTTATTTGAAAATTAATCATTTTTAAACCTCTTACATTCTAATATAAAATTTTCTAAAATCTTATGTCCTTCTTCTGTTAGTTCTGCTTCTGGATGAAATTGAACTCCATATATAGGCAGTTTTTTATGCTTAATCCCCATAATTGCATTATCTGAAGATTCTGCTGTAATTTCTAATTCTTTAGACAGAGACTTTTTATCCACAATTAAAGAATGGTATCTGGTTACCTTTAAAGTACTCTTCACATTATAAAATACTCCCTTATTATTATGCGTCACTTCACTTATTTTTCCATGCATTGGTCTTGTACCTTTTATAATTTTACTTCCAAAATAATATCCTATACATTGATGTCCTAAACATATTCCAAGTATTGGTATTTCACCTTTAAATCTATCAATAATATCTAAACTTGAACCTGCTTCTTTAGGATCTTTGGGACCAGGAGAGATAACTATACCTAAATATTTATTTACCTTTATGGCATTCATATTTATTTTATCATTTCTAACCACTTCTACCTGCTCTCCAATTTCCTCAAAATATCTAACAAGATTATATACAAACGAATCATAATTATCTATCATTAGTAACATTATATCATTCCTTTTTAACTTTATTGCTTTATTATAAATTAAGATTTTACTTCACAAGATTCATATTAACATAAATATTATGCATCTTCTATTTCTAAAAGAAACGAGATAGGTGACAATTTTAATTTACATAAATTTCTTCACCTATCTCAAAAAAGTTAGTCGAATATATCTTCGAAACTATAAGTTTCAAATAATTTCTCATCCATTACATAAAATTCAGTTTTATATCCTTCAAAATTTTCTATAATATCAAATTTGTGAATCATATTATTTATCACTTTTTCTGGTACACTTCTATCTCTAATTTTATTCCTAGAAATTAATTCTTCATAAGGGGATTCTATATAAATAAACTTCACTCTAGCTCCATAGGATGAAAATAAGTTACATAATTTTTTTCTAGTTTCTTCCATTATATTAGTTGCATTCCATACAAAAGGTTCCTTCATCCTTAAATATTCTTTTGCTCTTTCTTTTGCAATCATAGCAACTTTGCCTGTCCCTTCTTTGGGCGATATCTTAAATTCTCCTCTAATATCATCTAAAGAAATTACATTCATGTTCTTTAAATTTGTTTCTATATAAGTATCTTTTCCTGACAAAGGAAGTCCCACCATTACTATAACCTCAAAAGATGTAGTATCAAAAACTTCATCACCATACCATATGTTTTTATTATTAAAATACTTAAATCTTGTATACTCATTATTAAATATTTTTTTAGAATAAAAACATCCTAATTCAATGGAATATTCCTTAAAATATTCTACCTTATTCAAAAGTTCTTCTTTATCAGAGCATTCTCTCCCTAACAAATCAGCTTTTGATAAAATATATAGTAGTTTCATGTCTAAACATTCGCTAGTCTTAATTAAATTATATTCTACATCATCTTTATCAATAAAATTTAATGGTAATCCATGATATTTAATTAATGAAGCTATTTCCTCTCTTATTTGAAAACTAATATTAAATTTCTTTTGATATTCTTTATAACATATCTCTCTAAATGCTTTTGCTCCTCTAACTGCATGCTTAGGAGATACTATTTCTCCATTTTCTATCTTAGTACAACTTAATTTGCCTATATCATGAAACAAAGCAGAAAGATATAAAATCACCTTTTGTTTATCATCAAGTTCCTTCCACTCACTTAAATTTAAAATCTCACAGCATACATTTTTAGTATGTATATATACATTTCCTTCTCCATGATATTTAGGGTTTTGAGGAACCTCTTTAAAACTTTCGATAACTAAAAAATCTTTAGCTATAGTATCAAAATCAAATTGCTTATTCAATATATTTCGCAATATATCAATTTTCATGCTCTACACCTCTTCTCCTAATGAAAATAAATCAAAACCAAACTTAAGTTTATTAGGAATAATAGGTCTATTTACCCAATGAGTTTCAGAATCTAAAATTGTATTTAAAAAAGAACTTCTTACATATTTAAATCTCTCTATAACTTCATCTTCACTTTCAACCTTAATATATAGTCCTTCCATTAAATCTGAAATATCTGTTTGTTTCTTTACAATCTCATATGATAAATTTAATTCCTCACATTGCTTTTTTAGAATTTCTTCACAATTTTCAGACTTAAAGTTAGACTTTCCTAAAAATGAAGTTAAATCTTTTAAACTACTTAACTTTCCTTCATAAAGTACAAAAACAGAAGTTATAAACTCATGATTTTTAAGTATTTCCTTTCTCTTTTTAGTACTTAAAAACTTATTTTCCACCTTATCATAAATATCAAATTCCATAAAATAATGAGTAAGCTCATCATAGAAAACAGTATGTTTTGCATATAACCATTCTCCATACATTACATATCGATTTTCTAATATCTCTTTAAGTCTTTGTTTATTACTATTAGCCCACATTTTAAATAATGAGAATTGCTTTTCACCATATCCACCATTAAGAAAATGCCCTCTACTTTGCAAAAGTAAATTCCCATCTTTATCAAAGCTAATTCCAGAATTTGCTCCATCTACTTTTTCCTCTAATACTATATATTTATCTTTTATAAAACTAAATTTAACACTCTTTAAATCCTTATCACCAGCTTGAAGCCTAGACCCTTCAATATGACGAGTCCTTGGATACTTATATATTCCGTCCATATTATCACTTCTTTCTTAATTTACTATTTATCTTGTATTCTTTAATAATTTTCAATCTACTTTAGTTAAAAATTATTAATTTTTATTTTTTTGAATAATATTTAATACAACATTTCATTTTTTACAAAATAAAAAGTGCTGTGAATTTTAACTTTTCACAACACAAATAAACTAAAAAAGATATGCTTTTTCAGAAAATTACTATGCTATAAAAAATATATTCTAATCCAAATCAGAGTAAACTTAGTAAAAGTTTTTCATATAAAAACTCTCATAATAAATTATTTACTAAATCTCTTATTTTATATATCAAATTGTTATGATATAAACGGCTACCTTAATATTTAGGTATAACCTATTAGAATATAAAAATTACATAGTACTCTTCCTCTCAAAACTTATAGTTATAATATAGCATTTCAATTGTATGATGTCAAATTTATCCTAGAATATCAATTACACTAAAAACTTTTTCTTAATTCAAATTATAATTTTATTATTTCATTTATAAGAATAATTTTCTTCTACTTCTATTTGATATTGAATTACATTATGACGCAAGAAACGATGAAACTACTACCCACTCATTATTTATGCAAAAAAGATAGTGAAGATTTTACTTTTACATATTATTTTTCACTATCCCACTCATATGACTATTTAACAAATTATTTTAAATACTTATATGCTATATAAAATTGTTAAGCTGACAAATTTAATCCAAATTATTTTATTTATTCAATTAAAATTTTATTACTTTTATTAATAATTTGGTCTAATTTAGGTAAAATAATATGCAATTCTCCATTTTTAAACTTTGCTGAAATCTTTTCTCTATCAACATTTTCTACATGAAATGCTCTTGAAATTTCTCCATAACATCTTTCTCTTCTAATATAATTATCCTTTTGTTCATTAATTTCTTCATTTCTAGTTGCAGAAATAATTAATGTATCATCCTTATATTCTAGATTGATGTCTTCCTTTTTCACACCTGGTAGTTCTGCTGATACTAAATATTCGTTTTGAGTTTCTTTTATATCAGCATTAAACTTTTGTCCATTTCCAAAGTCCAAATTCATTGGTGAAAAGAAATCATCATTGAAAAATCCATTGAAGAAATTGTCAACTCTTCCTCCCTTATTATCTACTCCATTAGTTCTAAAAGGTATCAATGCAAACATAACAAGACCTCCTTCTTAATTTAAATTCTTCTTTAATTTTTAATTTCTTTTTACAATTAAATTATATTCTAAAGGTCAGATAAGGTCAAAATTAAAAAAATTATTTTTCTATTATTTTTATAACTTATAGACTCATTGTTTGAAATCACTTCATATTTTCTAAGTATTTCTCTCATTTTCTTAATGTTTTAATTATAACCACAAATAGCATTCAATCCTATTTAGATTGAATGCTATTATACTTATTCTTTATATTTTTTTGAAATTAAAATTAATATGTATATACTCCAACAAATAACTACATATAATTATTTCTGTATATGATTTTAATGTAGAAAATTAATTAGAACCTATATATTAATAGACACTTACAAACACAACCTTTAAATAGTTACCTTCCGGAAATTTTTCTGTAACTGCAAAATCTCCTGGAAGACTATGCTCTTCTAAAATTTGATAATTCTTATGTGATTCTTTAAATGCATCATCTATAAACTTTTTAAACCTAGTCATATTAAAAGTAGCACAATTTGTAGAAGCTATAATTATACCTTCGTCTTCTGTTATATCTATTGCTGATTTCATCAAATCTTTATAGTCTTTCGCTGCACTAAATCTATTTTCTTTAGATGTTGCAAAACTTGGTGGATCAAGAATCACCATATCAAATTTTAATTCTTCTTTCTTTGCACGTTTGAAATAAAGAAATACATCTTCAACAATTATTTCATGCTTTGTTGGGTCGATATTGTTTATTTTAAAGTTTTCAGTTGTTTTTTCTAAACTTCTACTTGCTAAGTCAACACTTGTCGTAATAGCCCCACCTTTTGCTGTTGCCATAGAAAAAGCTCCAGTATAAGAAAAAGTATTTAACACCCTTTTTCCTCTAGAATATTTATCTCTAATAGATTTTCTTACTTCCTTTTGATCTAAAAATACACCAACCATTGCACCATCATTTAAATAAATTGCGAAGTTAACCCCATTTTCTTTTACTATAAGAGGCTCTGGAGCCTTTTTTCCACACATATAGCTATCTTCATCTACAACCATACCATTTTCTTCAAACCTCTTTTTTTCATATATTCCATCAAAAGATACTAAGGATTTTATAGCTTTTATTATGTTTTCCTTAAACTCATAAATTCCTTTACTATACCAAGTAATAAGATAATATTCATTAAAATAATCAATAGTAAGACCACCTATTCCATCTCCTTCACCATTAAATACTCTGAAAGTATTTGTATCTTTTGAATGATAAAATTTCATCCTTTTAGAAAATGCATTCCTAAGCTTATCATAAAAAAATTTGTAATCTAAACTACTGTTTTTACTATTACTTAAAATCCAACCACAACCCTTATTTTGCTTTCCATAATATCCTTTACCTAAAAAAACTTTTTTATCATCTATGAGAGTTATAATCTGATCTTCTTCTTTTAAAACCTTTGGATTTTCTAAGGCTTCTTCTAATATTAATGGATATCCTTTTTTATATTTATTAACAAATTCCTTTTTTACTCCAATTATTGTTTCTTTCATATATGCATGTACCTTCCTAAACAACTTATTGTATTAAATTCTAAATAATTATACCATAAATTTAAAGTTGTTAATTACTAATTTTCAAGCACATCTTTTATCTTCTTCACTATATACTCTTTTTGTTTCATACTAAGCTCTGGGAAAATTGGTATTGCAAATGTTCTGTGAGATAAATATTCCGCTACAGGCATATCTCCTTCTTTATAATCAAGTTTTTCATAAGCCTTTTGCAAATGAATAGGTACTGGATAATAAACTCCTGTGCTTACTCCTCTTTCTTTAAGTTTATTAATTATTTCTCCTCTATTTTCAGCTTGTACTACATACATATTATATACAGATTTACTCTCTGGTATTGAAAAAGGCAATGTTAAAGCTGTATCTTTTAATTTTTCATCATACTCTTTTGCATTTTTTCTTCTTCTTTCATTCCAATTATCTATATTAGGCAGTTTAACTCTTAAGATTGCTGCTTGAACTGCATCTAATCTTGTATTAAATCCAATTAAATAATTATAATATTTTAATGGATTATATATTGTATCATCATGACCTTCTGAAATTTTAATCTCTTCATTTACTTTATTTAATAAATTATATGCTCTTTGCCCATTTTCTCCACTTCCATTGGTTCTAAGTGCCCTTGCAATAGTTGCTATGTTATCATCTGATGTTGTTATAATCCCACCATCACCTGCGCACCCAAGATTTTTAGTTGGAAAAAATGAAAAACATCCTATATCTCCTATTGCACCAACTTTTTCTCCTTTATATTCTGCACCAACAGCTTGCGCCGCATCTTCTATAACCTTTAAATTATGCTTTTTGGCAATTGTCATTATTTCATCCATTTTTGCTGATTGTCCAAATATATGAACTACCATAATCGCCTTTGTCTTTTCAGTAATTTTTTCTTCTATTTTTAATGGATCTATATTATAAGTTTCTTTTTCCACATCAACGAAAACAGGAATTGCTCCTACTAAGGATATACTTTCTGCTGTAGAAAAAAAGGTAAATGGTGTAGTTATAACTTCATCTCCCTTTCCAATACCACAAGATATAAGTGCTAAAACCAAGGCATCAGTACCATTTCCCACTGATATTGCATGTTTAACTCCTATATATTCAGCGAATTCTTTTTCAAACTCTAACACTTCTTTCCCCATTATATAATTTGCAGATGAAAGAACTTCTATAACAGCCTTTTCTGTCTTTTCTTCAACTAATTTATATTGCGCCTTTAAATCAACTAATTGAATATTCATTTTTTCTCTCCTTTTTAATCTATATATTTTGCAATAATAAATATCCCCCTAAAAACTTGCAATTATAATTATCTGTAGATAATTTATATGTAGAAATTTAATTGTGCCATATATATTAATTTAATTTTTCTATTTCAAATTATTAAATATTCCATATATCTATTTAATAGCCTTAAACATACATGTTTTTGTTGTTATTGAAATATTCTTATTTTTTTCAATATAATCTTCTAAGTATTTTGTAAAATTCTTTTTCTTTTCACCGACAAGTATCGAACTACCTTGAATTGTTGATGCCTTATATGATACTACTGGTCCTGCTTGATTTACTATTATTTTTCCTTCTAATATTTCTACACCAACCTTATTAAAATATTTTTTTAATATTCCTTCTCCATTTTCCAATTCAAATCTAGTTGAATATCCATTGTTATCAATTCCAAGGCTACTATCAAAATTTTCAGCAAGTTTATTTAATTCTGCCATTGTTTCACAGGAATTTGCACTTACATAAAGAACTCCACCATCTTTTAAAACTCTTCTTATTTCTAATAAGGCTTTTTCTATATCCGGTGCAAAATAAATCATATGCTCAGCAATTACTATATCAAAGGTGCTATCTTCATATGGTATTTTTTCAACATTTATTTCTTCATATTCAAATTTATAATTTACTTCTTTTAACTTGTCCTTTGCAATCTTCAACATACTTTTAGAAAAATCTGATAATGTAATATGAAGAGATTTATTTATATTATCTTTATTCTTAAACCAAAACTTACCTGTACCACATCCAAGTTCCAATACTCTTGAATCACTTGAAAAATCAATTTGATCAAAACACCATTTATCGAAATCAACTTTATTTATATTGTAGCTATGTAAATTACTTCTAATATTTAGATTTTTATCACTTTTATATTGTTCTTTAACTCTACTTTCTATATTAGTTATCTTTATAATGTCAATTAAATTATTAGCATCTAAAAAGCCATTTTTCTTTGCTGTATTTTGGGCTTTATTAAAAACTTGAATAACTGCATCAATATGCTTTTTCTTTTCTTCTAAGGCCTTCTTTTGCAGGCTTATCATATTCTCCAAATTTTCTCCACTTTCATATAAAATATGACTTATTTCATTTAATGGCAATCCAATGAATTTTAAGGTTGTAATTTGTTGCAGCTTTAAAAAATCCTCTTCACAATAAATTCTATATCCTGCTTCTGTTTTCTGTGATGGCTTAAGAAGTCCTATTTTATCGTAATGAAGCAATGTTTTTACAGTTACTCCTGATCTTTTAGCAAATTCACCTATTTTCAAAATTATCCCTCCCATTAAATCAATTGTAATCCCTTACCTGAGGTAAGAGTCAATATTTATTTATTAGTATATTTATCTTTTAAGGTTTAAAATTTTACGTTCTCTATGTACATAATAATATTAGTGAAAATAATACCTACAGTTTATTACACTATTTATTAATAAACTGTAGGTATTTTCTATTCTTAAAGTAATTCTTTAATTACTTTTACTGTTTCTTCTGCTATATATGCTGCATCTTCTAATGATAATGTTGTGTATACTGGAAGTGTAATTTCATTTTCATATTGTGCATACGCATTTGGATAATCCTTTATATCATATCCAAGATTTTTATAAAGTGTTAACATTGGAAGAGGCTTATAATGGACATTAGTTGCTATTCCCTTTTCTGCTAACTTTTGAATAGCTACATTTCTCTTTTCCTCATTAAATCCTTTTATTCTATAAAGATATAAATGGTATGATGTTTCAGTTCCATTATCATCTTTTGTAACTGGAATTATTGAAAAATCTTCTTTTGATAATATATTGCTATATGTTTTAAAGATCTGCCTTCTTTTTTCTAACATATCTTCATATCTGTTAAGTTGGACTAGTCCAATTGCAGCTCCTATATCTGTTAAATTACATTTCAATCCATCATTTATAATATCATATTCCCAAGCTCCAGCTTTAAGTTTACTTAAGGCATCCTTTGATTGACCATGCATAGCAGTAAATCTCATATATTGAAGCAGATTTTCATGACCTCTAAAGTTATTATGATTAAAAGTAACTGCTCCACCTTCACCTGTAGTTAAATTTTTAACTGCATGGAATGAAAATGAATGAAAGTCACATTGAGATCCAACAGGTTCTCCTTTATATTTAGCTCCAAAAGAATGAGCAGAATCACAAAGGATTATAATATCTTCTCTATTTTTATCCTTTAAAACTTTTTTTAATGCATCATAATCAAATGGTACTCCTGCAATATCTACTGGCATAATTACTTTTGTCTTATCTGTAATCTTTTCTGCAACTTTGTCTGTATCCATTTCAAATGTATCTTTTTTAACATCTACATATACAGGCTTAGCACTTCTATGTATTCCAACACTTGAGGTTGCAGTATAAGTATATGGAGTTGTTATAATTTCATCCCCTTCTTTTATATCAAACACCTTAAGAACTAATTCCATTGCAGCTGTAGCACTATTTAATGCTAATGCTTTATTAACCTTTAAGTAATCTTCTATTCCTTCTTCAAATTTTGCAAGTTGTGGTCCTGAAGTAATCCATCCTGATCGTAATACATTAGCTACTGCTTCTATTTCTTCTTCTGTTATATCAGGTGGTGAAAATGGTATCTTTTTCATATAATTCATTCCTCTCTTAATTAGGTCTATGCCTTTTGGGATTACCTTTAATCTTATTATAAACTCCACCCTTAGGTTAGAGTCAAGACAAATTTAATATATATATTGCAATTAAAAAGTTACTTAGAATTAAGTATGCAAAAATGAATTTTATTAAATAAACCATCTATTCTCATAATTTGTTTATAAAACAATTTTCTTCTGAGAACAGGTGGTTTATTTCTATAATACTATTACAATTATCTAAGATTTCAAATAACTTATTACACTTCAACAATTACTGGTAAAATCATAGGTTTTTTCTTCATTTTTTCATATATAAAATTATCTATTTCTCTTCTTATACCATTCTTTATTTCTGCCCATTGAGTTATATCGTTGTCTAAACATTTTTCTACAACGTTTGTGGCTATATTTCTAACTTCGTCAATTAATTCTTCTGAATTTCTAACATATACAAATCCTCTTGAAACTATATCTGGTCCTGATGTTATAATTTTATTTCTACGGTCTATTGCTACTACTATTGTTATAATTCCATTTTCAGCCAAATTCTTTCTATCTCTAAGCACCATATTTCCAACATCACCCACACCTACACCATCCACAAGTACTCTTCCAAATGGAGCTTTTCCTGTTATTTCACCTTTATTTCTTGATAATTCAAATATATCTCCCATTGCTAAAATAAATACATTACTTTCATCTATTCCCATACTTTGCGCAATTTTAGCATGTGTAAATAAATGTTTATATTCTCCATGAATAGGTATAAAGAATTTAGGATTTAATAGTGTAATTATTAATCTAAGTTCTTGTTCACAAGCATGCCCTGAAACATGTATATCTTCTATAGCCTTATAAATTACATTAGCTCCCTTGACTATTAAATCATTTATTACATTTGATACTGCTTTTTCATTACCAGGTATTGGAGTTGCCGATATAATAACTGTATCGCCTTTTTCTATTTGTATTTTTCTGTGAGTAGATGCTGCTATCCTTGTAAGCCCTGCCATTGATTCTCCTTGACTACCTGTTGTAACAATAGTTATCTTGTCATTGGGATAGTTTTTTATCTCATCTAAACTTATTATCATATCTTCTGGAATAAATAAATATCCAAGTTCCATAGCGACTTCTGATATGTTTTCCATACTTCGTCCACTAAAAGCTATTTTTCTATTATATTTTATAGAACAGTCACTAATCTGCTGAAGCCTATGAACATTTGATGCAAATGTAGATACTATAACTCTGCCAGTAGCCTTATTAAAAAGGTTACCTAAGGTTTCACCTACTGTTTTCTCCGACATTGTATATCCTTTATGAAGAGAATTAGTACTTTCAGACATTAAAAGCAATACACCCTTCTTTCCTAGTTGAGCATATCTTTGTAAATCCATAACTTTTTCATCTATTGGTGTAAAATCTACTTTAAAATCACCAGTATGAACTATAACTCCGAGTGGCGTATGTATTGCTATCGAGCAACTGTCAGGTATACTGTGATTATTTCTAATAAACTCAACTTTAATTTGATTTAATGTTATTGTCTCACCAGGTTGCACTATATTTAAGTTGCAGTCATTAAGTATATTATGTTCTTTTAATTTGATTCCAATTAATCCAAGTGTAAGTTTTGTACCATATACTGGCACATTAATTTGTTTTAATATATATGGTAATGAACCAATATGATCTTCATGCCCATGAGTAATAAAAAAACCTTTAACCTTATCCTTATTTTTTATTAAATATGTTACCTCAGGAATTACAACATCAATTCCATAAAGATCTTCATCTGGAAATGCTAAACCACAATCTATTACTATAATTTCTTCTTTATATTCAAATGCGGTCATGTTCTTTCCAATTTCTTCTATTCCACCTAATGGAATTATCTTTAGTGGACTTGTTTTAGATTTTATTTTTTTATTTCCTTTAACTTTTTCAATTTCACTATTATCCAAATTATCACCCCTTGTATTCGTATAATTTAATTATTTGCAAATAACTTCAAATATATGAGCATTATTTGCAAATTTATTCAAAAAAAGTTAGCAATATAATTTTAAAATTATATTGCTAACTTTTTTAAATCCTTATTTAATATATATAAAAATACAAACTTATCCAATAACTTACTATTTTATTAGGCATCTTTCTTATTTTTAAATTAATCTACCTTATTGAAAATACATTGTTTTTAATTTATCTGCTATTTCTTGTTCACAGCTTGATATTTGCTTTATTCCATATCCAAGCAGCAATGGTGAACTACTGAATCTCGGCATGATTTTACATATAATTTTTTCTTTTAAGTGATAAAAGAATATATTAAAACTATCACACTTTACAAAGTAGTTGTTTAAAAGATAATGAACCACTTTTCTAAGATTATATGCAAGCTCATTTAATCCATATAAATCATCATTAATGATTATATTAAATTCAGTAAAACCATTAAATGGTCTGTGAGATAAATTCACTAAACATTGATCACTTTTATGAATTTCTATTCCTTCAAAATATTCATCTTTTATCTTTGCTTTATAATCAATTTCATTAAGACCTACGATTTGCATATGAGGATGCTTTAAGCTACCTCCAGAATTGGGTCCATGATTTTTATAAAATATAACAGATGTAAACTCACCATTTTCTTCAATTTTTAACCAATGCTTTACACCAAATCTTATTAATTCTTCCATATGTTCTATGGAGTACTCACCCATATCAGTATCGCAATTATAGGTTTCTATAAGAACTAATTGATATGTATCTTTTATTGTGGGATACTTATTTTTTAGTAATATAAATGGTCCTTTTTCGTCAATAATATCTGTTAATTCCGCTCTATTACAAAAAGGACATTTTTTTATATTTACTTTTTTAAACTCATTAGGTTTATCTTTATTAATCTCATTTAAAAATACTAAATATTTTTCTTTTTCCATTTGTATCACCAAAGACCTTCCGTCAAAATCATTTTTTTATCAAAACATGTGCACTTTTCGAAGCAACAGTTATATTGTTACCTGTTATAGCGTAAATTTCGTCTACTCCTGCTCTTTCTTTATTAACAAGAACACTCCATCCACATTCTTTTAAATCTATAAAAGCCTCTTCATCATTTGGATTAAATATTACAATTATAGTATTGCATAAATTTTTTCCACTTTTATCTTCTACTTTATATGCAACAATATTTTCTTTATAAAAACTTTCTCCTCGTTCTAAGAACGTTAAATTCTTTTTTATTTCTTCACTTGAATTCATTCTAAATGCTTTATATTTTTTTCTTAATTTTATTAATCCCTTATAATAATTAACCACATCATCATATTCACTAACTCTGCTCCAATCTAAACTATTTACACTATCTGGAGCATTATAGCTATCATGATTAAAACTTCCATCTTGATTTTTTTTAGTTCTTAAAAACTCTTCACCAGCTTGAAAAAATGGTATCCCTTGAGACGTTAAAACTATAGCAGCTGCTAATTTATTCATATTTTTACGTCTTTCTAGTGATGAATCTTCATTTGCCATATATAACTTATCCCATAATGTGTAGTTATCATGTGCTGAAATATAATTTATACATTGGTAAGGTTCATTTGCCCATGCCCAGCGGGAATATATTACTCTATCATAATTAATTCCCTCTTTTACAGTAGCTCCAACTATGCAAAACTTAATACTTTCTTCTAATCCTGTTCTTCCATTTACATATCCACGTTCATTTATATTAAATACATGTCCCTTAACAGAGTCTCTAGTATCATCACTAAATGCTGCAATCTGCATTTTTTCAAATTTCACAATATTATGTTTTACTGCTGAATCATCCCCCTGAAGCGGAGTCCATCCCCCAGTCCAACCTTCCCCATAAATTAATATAGATGGATCAATCTTATTTAGTTCCGCTCTGATTTGGCTCATAGTTTCTATATCATGAAGTCCCATTAAATCAAATCTAAACCCATCTATATGATATTCCTCAGTCCAGTAAATTACTGAATCAACAATGAGCTTTCTTACCATATATCTTTCTGAAGCTAGCTCATTACCACAACCCGATCCATTTGAAAAATTACCATTTGAATCTTGACGATAGTAATATCCAGGCACAGCTAAATTTAAATTGGAATCATGACTTTTATAAGTATGATTATAAACCATATCCATAACAACTCTTATCCCTGCCTTATGAAGGCTTTTAACCATTTCCTTAAATTCAGCGATTCTCTTATCTCCACTAAAAGGGTCTGTAGAATATGAACCTTCTGGCGCAAAATAATTCTTTGGATCATATCCCCAATTATATTGAGCTACATATAGATTACTTTCATCAACAGTTTCGTAATCAAATGCTGGAAGTAAATGAACATGAGTTACTCCTAAATCTTTTAAATAATCAATTCCTGTCTTTGTGTATTTTCCCAACACAGTAGTGGCCTGTTCACAAAACCCAATAAATTTCCCTCTTTTTTCCAATATTACGCCTGAGTTTTCATTTATGGAAAAGTCTCTTACATGAACTTCATATAATATAGATCCTGTAGCACTACTTAATTCTGGTCGCTCATCTTTATCAAAATCTTTAGGATCAGTTGCTCTAAGATCAACTACCATTCCCCTATTTCCATTAACACCTAAAGCCTTGGCATAAGGATCTGTTACTTCTCTTTCATTTCCACTATTAGTGACTAAATAATTATAAAATTCACCTTTTAAATCGCCTTTGGCTTCTATACTCCAAGTTCCTTGCACGCCTCTGTTCATATCTAATATTTTTTCAGGAGCATTTGTATACACCTTTCCATCTTTTCCAAACAACGCTAGTCTAACATTATTGGCATTAGGTGCCCACAAAATAAACTTAGTACTCTCCTTTGAATACTCAATGCCTAGCTTGCCAGTATAATTATTATAATCATTATCTAATAAATTCATTATATTATTACCCCTTTGTTATTTTTATTAAACATTTTTGCTTTATACAAATAAAATTTAAAATTCTTACCATAATAGATTTTTAAATTCTTAGGACATTAATTTATATTTCTTCTTTGGACTCACTTACTATTTTAGTCGAAAATGCTGGAACTTCTATACTTACTTTACCACCTTTAATTATAGCCTTATTTTTATCTAATAAATCAATACCTTGGGCAAAAGACAACTCAAAATCTAAATGACTTATCTTATCTGACAAATTTAAAATTACATAAACCTTATCATTCTCGCTAGTTCTAGAAAAAACAAATTGTTCATTTTTAACAACTACTTGCTCATAATCTCCATATTTTAACGCTTCACTTCTGCAGCGTATCTTTCCTAATTTTTTAATTAACTCAAATAATTTTTCATTTTCTTCCTTTATTTTTTCAAGTTCTAATTCTGGCCTTAAAGGTAAATCTGTGCCTTGACCTTTAACCCCTTTAATTCCATACTCACTTCCATAGTAAATACTTGGCACTCCAGGCATTGTAAATGATAATGCATAAACATTATATATATGTTCTAAATTTCTTAAAACACTAGCCAATCTATTAACATCATGATTATCTGCAAAATTATATAAACATAAATCCTTATAAATTCCCCCTTTTCCAAACAATCTATTTAATGAATAGGCAATTTCAAAATAATTTTTATCATTATGACTTGAATAATTTCCTTTATAACATTCATAATTCGTTACAGAATCTAAGCTATCAGGGTTAGCCCATCTAGTATAATCACCATGAATAACTTCACCCATAAGCCAAAAGTCTTTCTTTTTATTTTCTGTAAATTTCTTTATCACCTTAAAAAATTCTAAATCTATACTATCAGCTGCATCTAATCTTAATCCATCTATGTCAAACTCATCTATCCAAACACCTACTGCATTTAAAAGATGATCTAACACTTCTTGATTTCTTAAATTTAACTTTACCAAATCATAACAACCATTCCAACTTTGGTAATTAAATTCATCTCCCATTGGACTTCTACTATCAAAATTTAAATTTGCAAACCAACTGCAGTATCTAGAATTCTTCCCATTTTCTTGAACATCTTTAAATGCCCAAAACTCTCTTCCAACGTGATTAAATACTCCATCTAGTACTACTTTCATATCATTTTTATGAAGCTTTTCGCATAATCCTTTGAAATCTTCATTTGTTCCAAGCCTTTTATCTATTTTATAATAATCCTTTGTATCATAACCATGATAACTTGACTCAAAGATTGGTGCAAAATAAATTGCATTTACACTCATTTCTTTTAAATGAGGTATCCATTTTTCAATTTTAATTAATCTATTTTTTTCTTCATAAACTCTACTTGGTTCTAGAACCCCACAAAAACCAAGTGTATAAAATTGAAAAAAGATACTTTCTCTAATCCATGAATTCATAACCTCATCCCCTTCTGCTATATACATTATACCACTTTCATTGTAAATTTTACCATTCATTGTCAGCTTTTACCTATACATTTCCTAAACTATAATCAATGATTTTCTACCATATACTCTCTATATTATATAAGAGTTTTACATAATTAGAAATACATATTCGCAATTTATATGTTTAAATTAACCTAAAAACCTTTACACAGGATTAAATTCATAATAGTTCCACCATATATACTTTTATATAATTAATAGGTTGTTGAATAACTAATTTTTACAAATAGTTATTTAAGAAAATATTCATAGGAATCAAAGGTTCCAAGGATATTTTCTTGATTTTATTCCTTGCTGTTTTTTATTAAATTCATCTATTAAA
>NZ_LZZM01000216.1 GCF_002006345.1 Clostridium puniceum | reverse complement strand
GAATAAATATTTACTATAGATGTATATAATTTATATAATTATACAAATAAAATTAATGCATAAAAACACTTTTTTTATGCATTAATTTCATATTTTTATGTATATTATTTATATTTTAATGAATATTGTTGCTGATAGCACTTGATTTTTTCATTTGAAAAATGTATAATTATTAACATCAGATTAACTTAGAAATTTTATTAATTTATTTTTATATATTTATCGAGGAGGCTTTTAAAATGACAAAGTATAATAAAGTGGTTTTAGCATATTCTGGAGGATTAGATACGTCAATTATTATTCCATGGCTTAAAGAAAATTACGGATGTGAAGTTATAGCTGTTTGTGGAAATGTAGGTCAAAAGGATGAATTAGACGGATTAGAAGAAAAAGCAATTAAAACAGGAGCATCAAAATTGTATATAGAAGATTTAACTCAAGAGTTTGTTGATGATTATATCTTCCCTACTATTCAAGCTGGTGCTATATATGAAGGAAAATATTTATTAGGAACTTCATTTGCTAGACCAATAATCGGAAAAAGATTGGTTGAAATTGCAAAAGAAGAAGGTGCAGATGCAATTTGTCATGGATGTACTGGTAAAGGAAATGACCAAGTAAGATTTGAAATGGCTGTTAAAGCGTTTGCTCCAGAAATGCCAATAATTGCACCTTGGAGAATTTGGGATATTAAATCAAGAGAAGATGAAATAGATTATGCAGAAGCTAAGAATATTCCATTAAAAATTAATCGTGAAACAAACTACAGTAAAGATAAAAACATTTGGCACTTAAGTCATGAAGGTTTGGATTTAGAATTCCCTGAAAATGAACCACAATATGATAAAATCTTAGAACTTTGCAAAACACTAGAAGCTGCTCCAAATGAAGCGACTTATATCACTCTAACTTTCGAAAAAGGAAATGCTATTGCTTTAAACGGACAAAAGATGAACAGTGTTGAATTATTAGATGCGTTAAATAAAGTTGGTGGCGAAAATGCTATTGGTCTTATTGATATGGTAGAAAACAGACTTGTTGGTATGAAATCAAGAGGAGTTTACGAAACTCCAGGTGGAACTATCCTTTACAAAGCTCATAAAGATTTAGAAGAACTTTGCTTAGATAAAGAAACTTCACACTATAAGGAACAAATAGCTTTAAAATTTGCTGACATAGTATATAATGGGCAATGGTTTACTCCACTCAGAGAAGCATTATCTGAATTTGTTAAAAAAACTCAAGAAACAGTTACAGGAGAAATTAAATTAAAACTATACAAAGGAAATATTGTCAATGCCGGTATGACATCCCCTTATTCATTATATAGCGAAGAATATGCAACTTTTGGAGAAGATGGAGTATATGATCAAAAAGATTCAGCTGGATTCATAAATCTATTTGGTCTTCCAACAATTGTAAATGCTAAAATGAATGAAAAAATTAAGAAAGAGGAAATATAATGAAGCTTTGGGGCGGGCGATTTAAAAAAGGTACTGACAAATTAGTTAATGATTTTAATTCTTCTATAAATGTTGATTGTAGAATGTATAAAGAAGATATTGAAGGAAGTCTTGCTCATGCTTCAATGCTTGGAAGCCAAAATATAATTCCAAAAGAAGCTAGTGATCGAATTACTTCTGGTCTTCTTGAAATCTTAAAGAGAATGGAAAATGGAGTTATTGAAGTTGATGAAACATCTGAAGATATACACAGTTTTATTGAAGGTACTTTAACTTACTATATTGGCGATAACGGGAAGATGCTTCATACTGGTCGAAGCAGAAATGACCAAGTAACTTTAGATTTAAGATTATATTTAAAAAAGGCAATTGTATCATTAAAAGAAGATATTATAGCTTTAGAAGAAGTTCTATTGGAAAAAGCTAATGAAAATATAGAGACTATAATGCCTGGATATACTCATATGCAAAAGGCACAACCTATAACTTTTGCTCATCACATTTTAGCTTATGCTGAAATGCTTAAAAGAGATTTTGGAAGACTTTCTGATTGTTACAAGAGAGTTGATGAAATGCCTCTAGGTTCTGGAGCATTAGCTACTTCTACTTATCCTATTGATAGAGAAGCTGTTGCACGTGACCTTGGTTTTGCAAAAGTTACACTAAACAGTTTGGATTCTGTATCTGATAGAGATTATGCTATTGAAACACTTTCTTGTCTTTCAATGATAATGATGCATCTATCAAGATTTTCAGAAGAAATTATCCTTTGGTGTACTAATGAATTTAGTTTTATTGAACTTGATGATGGTTATAGTACTGGAAGCAGTATAATGCCTCAAAAGAAAAATCCAGACGTTGCAGAATTAGTTAGAGGAAAAACTGGCAGAGTTTATGGAGATCTTATGACGTTGCTTACTGTTATGAAAGGAATTCCTCTTGCTTATAACAAAGATATGCAAGAAGATAAGGAAGCTCTTTTTGATGGATTGGACACTGTTACCCTTTCACTTAAAACTTTCTGTGGAATGGTTAAAACCATGAAGGTTAAAAAGGATAACATGAGAAAAGGTGCAGGACTTGGATTTACTAATGCTACTGATGTAGCTGATTACTTAGTAAAAAAAGGTATACCATTTAGAAATGCTCATGAAGTAGTTGGAGAAATAGTTCTTGAATGTATTAAAAGAAACAAGATGATTGAAGAATTAACACTTAAAGAACTTAAAGAATTCTCTCCTATTTTTGAAGAAGATATTTATCATGCAATAGATCTATTAACTTGTGTAGAAGAGCGTAAGGTTATTGGTGGTCCTTCTACAGAATCAGTTAAAATTCAAATTGCAGCATTAGAAAACTTTATAAATGAATTTAAATCAGTTAACAGTTAATTAAGGACAGTTAACAATTGAAGATTAGTTATAGCCTTCTCTGAATGGATTGTCTTCAAGTGTTAACTGTTACCTATTACTAACTGAATCTTTAAGGGGGCTAATTAGAAATGGTTAAGGTCGGAATAATAGGTGCTACAGGATACGTTGGTGCTGAACTTTTAAGGTTACTATTATCTCATCCAAAAGTTAAAGTTGCTGCTTTAAGCTCTGTTTCTTTTGAAGGACAAGAAATTAGTAATGTATATACAAGTTTTTTCAATAAAACAAACTTAATTTGCGAATCTGCAAAAGATGTTATTGAAAAATGTGATGTAATTTTCACTGCACTTCCTCATGGATTAAGTGAAGATATAGCAAAAAAAGCAATTTACAGCAATAAAATTTGTATTGATATGGGTGCAGATTTTAGATTATCTAATGAAACTGAATATGAAGAATGGTATGGCAAAAAATTCACACAACCTGAAATACATGACAATAGTATTTATGGTCTTCCAGAATTAAATAGAGGAAAAATCAAAAAGAGTTCTCTAATTGCTAATCCTGGCTGCTATCCAACAACTATCGAATTAGGATTAATGCCACTATTAAAAAATTCATTAATTAAATTAGAAGGTATTATTTGTGATTCTAAATCTGGAACAACAGGTGCTGGAAGAGGTTTAACTTTAAATACTCATTTCCCAGAAGAGAATGAAACTTTTGCGCCATATAAAGTTGGAGCTCATAGACATACTCCTGAAATTGAAGAAATATTATCTACTATGGCAAATGATAAAGTAAATATTACTTTTACGCCTCACCTACTTCCTATTAACAGAGGGATACTTTCGACTATTTATTGTACTCCACAAGACAACGCAAATATTGAAGAAATTTACAAATTATACGTAAATTTTTATAAAGATGAACCATTTGTTAATATTTTACCACTTGGAGAAACTGCTTCAATAAAAAATGTAAGATTAACAAATGACTGTTGTATTTCTCTACATTTAAATCATAGAAAAGATCAAATCATAATTGTAAGTTCAATAGATAACATGATTAAAGGCGCTGCGGGACAAGCGATTCAAAACATGAATATTGTTTTAGGTTTTAATGAAACAGATGGATTAAATCTAATTGCACCAGCATTTTAGCCATTTAAGATAAATTAAGGGGGTTATAAATTTGAATATAAAATATCTAGATGGTGGAGTCACAGCTCCTAACGGTTTTTTAGCTTCAGGTATACACTGTGGATTAAAGAAAAGTAACTTAAAAAAAGATTTAGCTTTAATATATTCTGAAGTACCAGCAGCATCTGCTGGAATGTACACTAAAAATAAAGTCAAGGGAGCTCCTATTTACATTACAAAGGAGCATTTAACTAACAAAAAAGCACAAGCAATAATTATAAATAGTGGTAACGCTAATACTTGTAACGGGGATGATGGCTTAAATAAAGCAAAAAAAATGACTTCATTACAAGCTAAGGAATTAAAATTAAAAACAGATGATGTTTTAGTTGCTTCTACAGGGGTGATTGGGGTTCCTCTAAATATAGATGCAGTTAAAAGTGGCATTCCTTTACTTACTGAAAAATTATCAAAAGAGGGTTCTAATGATGCATCTTTAGCTATTATGACAACCGATACATTTCAAAAACAATTGGCTTTAGAATTCTACATAGGCGATAAAAAGGTTACTATGGGTTCAATGGCAAAAGGCTCAGGAATGATTGAACCAAACATGGGAACAATGCTTTCATTTATTACAACCGACCTTTCTATCTCTTCTGAACTTCTGCATGAAGCACTAAAATCAAGCGTTAATATAACTTATAATAGAGTTAGTGTTGATGGCGACACAAGTACTAATGACATGATATTAATATTAGCTAATGGTTTAGCCGAAAATTCTACTATAACAGAAAAAGATGAGAATTATTATGTTTTCCTTGAAGCTCTTACTAATCTAAATACTATCATGGCTAAAAATATTGCTAAAGATGGTGAAGGTGCCACAAAATTATTAGAATGTAAAATAATAGGAGCAAGTACTGAAGAAGATGCTGTTGTTTTAGGTAAAAGTGTTATTAATTCCAGCTTAGTAAAAACTGCAATGTTCGGAAGCGATGCAAACTGGGGCAGAATCCTATGTGCTCTAGGATATACAAAAATTGATTTTGATCCTAAAAAAGTTGATGTTTCTTTTGAAAGTACTGCTGGTTCTATAAAAGTTTGTGAAGCAGGTAGTTCTTTACCTTTTGATGAAGATATAGCTAAAAAGATTCTAAATGAAAATGAAATTGTTATTAAAGTTAATTTGTTCTTAGGTAACTATGATGCTTATGTTTGGGGCTGTGACCTAAGTTATGAATACGTGAAAATAAACGGAGACTATAGAAGTTAAAACAGTTAAAAGTTAAAAGTTGAATATGAAAACTCCAACAATAAGGTTCGAAAAAACAACTCATATATTTTGGTTCTCAAACTTTCACACAGTGAATTTTATATTTGGTTATCAGAACTTTTCCTATGGTTTTTTTCCTTAACTTTTAACTCTTAATTCTTAACTGAATGAAATGAGGTTTTTAAATTGAATCATAATGAAAGAGCTGAGATATTAGTTCAAGCTTTACCTTATATACAAAAATACTATGGAAAAACAATCGTAGTAAAATATGGTGGAAATGCAATGGTAAGCGAAGAACTTCGCGAAACAGTAATAAATGATATTATTTTAATGAAATGTGTTGGAATTCAACCTGTTGTTGTACATGGTGGTGGACCTGATATTTCAGATTTATTAGATAGATTAAATCACAAAAGTGAATTTATTAATGGCTTAAGATATACTGATGATTCTACTATTGAAGTAGTTCAAATGGTTTTGGGTGGCAAAGTAAATAAAAATTTAGTTTCTTTAATAGAAAAGTTTGGTGGCAAAGCTATTGGCTTATGTGGAATGGATGGTTCTCTTTTAAAAGCTAAGAAAATAGAATCTGATGTTGACTTAGGTTATGTAGGTGAAATAACCAAAGTTAATACGGAAATACTAAAAACTACTATAAGTTCAGGTTATATACCTGTTGTTGGCAGTGTAGCTTTAGGTGAAGATGATAATAAAGCATATAATATAAATGCTGATACTTGCGCAGCAAAAATTGCATCTGCATTAAAAGCGGAAAGATTAATACTGCTTACTGATGTACCAGGAGTTATGAGAGATCCAAAAGATATTTCTACTCTAATTAGTACATTGCGATTACATCAAATACCGAAATTATGCCTTGAAGGTATAATCAAAGGTGGCATGATTCCTAAAATTGATTGCTGTGTTGAAGCAATTAGAATGGGGGTTGAAAAAGCAACTATTCTTGATGGGCGTATACCTCATTCACTTCTTTTAGAACTATTCTCACCTGAAGGTATCGGAACAATAATATACTAAACTTAGTTAAGAGTTAACTAAATTAAATTTTGGAGGTGTTTTTATGTCTTATGATTTTAATGACGCAAAAGAACATATTGTAAATAGTTATGGTCGCTTAGAGCCTGTAATCACTCATGGTGAAGGTGTTTATTTATATGATACAAATGAAAATAAATATTTAGATTTTACTAGTGGAATTGGTGTTAGCAGTTTAGGATATGGTCATGAAAAATGGATTAAAGCAACTAGCAAACAATTAAAAACTCTTGCTCATGCCTCTAACATCTTTTATACTGAACCAAGTGTAAAACTTGCTAAAGAATTAACTGAAAAAGCTAATATGAGTAAAGTATTTTTTGCTAATTCTGGTGCTGAAGCTAATGAAGGTGCCATTAAATTAGCTAGAAAATACAGTTATGATAAATATGGGGATGGAAGAAGTAAAGTACTTACTTTAATGCAATCTTTTCATGGTAGAACAATAACTACTTTAAAAGCAACTGGGCAGGAAAAATTCCACAAATACTTCTTTCCTTTTACTGAAGGCTTTGATTATGTGACTGCAAATGATATAAAAGATTTTAAGAAAAAGCTTACAGATGAAGTTTGTGCTATAATGCTTGAAGCAATTCAAGGGGAAGGTGGAGTAATTCCACTAGATAAAGATTTTGTTCAAGAAGTAGTTAAAATATGTAATGAAAAAGATGTGCTTGTTATCTTTGATGAAGTTCAATGTGGTATAAGTAGAACTGGTAAAATGTTTGGATATAATAATTTTGATGTAGAAGCTGACATAGTTTCTGTGGCAAAAGGTCTTGGAGCAGGTCTTCCTATTGGGGGTATCCTTTGTTCTTCCAAAGTTGCAGATGTATTTAAACCAGGTGATCATGGTTCAACTTTTGGAGCTAATCCAGTTGCATGTGCTGGCGCTTTAGTAGTTCTTGATGAACTTTGCAATGAGAAAACTTTTGAAAAGATTGCTAAGAAAGGCGCTTTTATAAAAGAATTTATTGAAGAAGCTAAAAATCCTCAAGTTGTAGATATCCGTGGAATTGGCTTAATGATTGGAATAAAAGTAAAATGTGATCCAGCATTAGTTCAAAAGGAAGCTATAAAAAAAGGATTATTAGTATTAACAGCTGGAAAAGATGTTGTAAGACTACTCCCTCCTCTTGTTATAACTAAAAAAGAGTTAAAAATAGGACTGGATATTATTCTTGAAATTTTATCTAATATAAAATAATAGATTATTAGTGACCAATTGGCAATTTACAATCAGTAATGATTTTTCTTTGTAAATTGCCAATTGTCCATTGCTTGGGGGCATATATATGAAAAAAGATTTATTAAAAATGGATGATCTTTCTAAAGAAGAAATCTTAGATATTTTAAATTTAGCAGATCAATTAAAATATGAACAAAAACATGATATTGAACATCATCACCTAAAAGATAAAAGCCTAGGTATGATATTTGAAAAATCATCTACTAGAACTAGGGTTTCTTTTGAAGTTGGTATGTATCAATTAGGTGGAAATTCATTATTTCTAACTGATAGAGATTTACAAATTGGTCGTGGTGAGCCAATGGAAGACACTGCAAGATCTCTTTCAAGATTTTTGCAAGGTATAATGATTAGAACTTTTTCTCAAGAAGAAGCTGAAAAATTAGCTAAGTATTCATCAATCCCAATTATAAATGGGTTAACAGATGTAGAACATCCATGCCAAGTATTAGCTGATTTAATGACAATAAGAGAAAATAAAAACATTCTTGAAGGCTTAAAGGTTGCTTTCATAGGTGATGGAAATAATATGGCAAATTCTTTAATGATTGGCTGTTTAAAGGTTGGAATGAATTTTGCAATTGCATCACCAAAAGATTACACTCCTTCTGATGTTTATTTAAGCAGAGCAACAGAAATTGCTGAAAAAGAAGGTGTTACCTTTACAGTAACTACCTCTCCAGCTGAAGCGGCTAAAGATGCTGATGTATTAATAACAGATGTTTGGGCTAGTATGGGGCATGAAGATGAAGCTGAATTAAGAACTAAAGCCTTTGAAGGCTTCCAAATAAACAAGGAATTGATGGCATTATCTGATAAAAATGCAATGGTGCTTCACTGTCTTCCAGCTCATAGAGGTGAAGAAATAACATCTGAAATTTTAGAAGAACATGCAAATTCAATTTTTGATGAATCTGAAAATAGATTACATGCTCAAAAAGCTGTACTTGTTAAGTTAATGAAATAACTTTTATATTTTATCTTGAATATTATAAGCTTATTATATTATTACTAAGTCATGGAAATAAGGAGCGAAATACTCCTTATTTTTATTTAAAATAAATTCAGAATTAAGAACTAATAAATCCAATCCTTTCTTAGAAATTCTTTCAGTAATTCTACATTCTCATATCCTATATTTTTAATAATTTCTTCTTCTACCTGCTGCTTTAAAATCAACATTTCCATGCAATAGTTCTCGCCTTTTTTAGTCAATGTAATTAATTTATCTCTATTATTTCCTTCAACACACTTCATTAGAATATATTCAGTATCAAGTAATTTTCTTGCACATTTATGAGCCCCCTGCCTTGATATATTCATTTTTCTTGCAATCTCCGCTACTGTCATTTCTTTTATATTAATAGTTCCGAGCATATGTGATTCTGAATCTGATATATATTCTTCATGTTGTTTTGACCATAATTCCATAACTTTTTTACGTAATTTTTTATGTTTTTCACTTACTAAATCCACTAAGTTTAAGTCTCCTAGATAATTATTCATGCCCAATCCTCTTATTTCTATAATATATTTCTGCTATTAATATTATAAAAATTAAAATTTTCTTTGTCAACTTTGTTGACAAAATGTTTTTTCTGATGATATACTAAATCGTAAACTTAGTTGACAATTTATTTTTAAGGAGATGTATCATGGGAAAAAATAAAAAAGAAAATTTTATATTTACTCTTATTTGTTGTGCTTTAATGGTTTTAGGAATGGACTTATATAATGGTATTTTATCAAATGGATTTACTAGCAGCTTATTTATAGGAATTTTAATACCATACGTACCTATTTTTTGTATTGCATTAATTTTAGATTGGTTTTTAGTTGGTAAATTAGCAAAATCTATTGTTGCTAAAATAGTAAATGAAAATGATCCTCTAATTAAGAAAGTTTTATTTATTTCATTCTTTATGGTATGTGGTATGTGTTTCTGTATGTCTTTAATTGTATCAATTATACATATGACTACACCATCTGAATTCCCTTTACAATTTGTAAAAACTTTAGGCATGAATTTTATTTGTGCTTTACCACTTCAATTAATTATTGTTGGCCCAATAGCAAGAGGTATTTTCTTCAAAATGTATCCTATTAATTAACATTTTCAATAAAACATACTAATAAAAAAGGAGTTATATTTGTACTATTATTACAAATATAACTCCTGCTTTATTCTGTTCATAAATTTATAATACAATACTTATGCCAAATTATTAATACAACCAGTAAAATTTAGCTACCTTTACCAAATCATACATTTTGGCTATCTACTTTTGCTAGGGAAAGTTATTCAATAAGAAACAAGTTTCTTTTTCTCTACTTTATCTGTGAGAAAGTTCGAATACCGAAATATAAAATTTCGATTCTTACTTTTCTATATAATTCATTACATTTTTTACTATCAGGTTTATAGTTCCATCACCATTTCTTTGAATTTCAAATTTGTTAGAATCATGATAAGTATCTTCATTTATATATAAATCAATTTGCTTATCTATATTTAACCTAACTCTCTTTAATTTTTTATCAACCCAGGTTTTATCCACAGCTACCTCTTCATTTAAGCCTTGCTGTTTTATATAATTTGAAAAATCAGCTTTTACTTGTGGGTGTTCATTGAAAAGTTCTTCTGAAAAAGAATCTATATTTATAGTATCCTCTTCTTTCAACTTAGTTTTTATAGCAGTTCTAATTTCTTCTGCTTTACCTGCATCTTCTGTAATATTTTTTCTTGTCCAATTTTCGGCTGCCTTTACAAAAGTTTTGGTCATGTCTCTTTCATTTGTAATAATGCCTGCACCTAAAAATGTATTTATAAAATAGTTTGCTCCATATTCATCTTCTTTACTGCCTTTTTGCTTATCTAATATCATCAAGTTATAATGTTCATCTTCTCCGATAGGCTTAATAAAAGCTGCCTTTTGTATCTTTTGCCCACTCCCTGGAAGTCCTGCTACTTGTGGTACTATTCCTATTCCTATCTTTTGATCTCTAAATTGAATCTCATGAGTAAAATTCTTAACATAATCCATCTTAAGTATACTTATCATCGGTCCTTGATCAGTAGTTATTGATGCTATTATCAAATCACCTGATAGAATATTTACATTTCCTTTCATTATTATAAATAGCTGCCTAGCAAGCTCCTTAGATAGATTAATCAAATCGATATCTATTCCATTTAAATAATCTTGCACAACTTCTTTAACTATATTTCTTTCTGGATTAAATTTTGCATATTTAAGCTCATCATCTTTTAAACATTTTTCTATATGTCTATACAAAAATTTATATATATCCTCATCTAATTCTAAACTATACTCATTAAGCACAGGTTCTTCTCCATTACTGTCTAATATGTGTATAACTGCTTCATTTATGTTAATATCATTTATATATTCCATTATCTTTTCACCATCCAAATTAAATTTCTTATATTAGCTATTATAATCTTTAATCAAATCAAATAAAAGTATTTAAATATCTATATTCAGATAGAGAAAAAATTGGTTATTATAAACTTTAATCACAATAAAAAATCTATATATTTTCCAAATAATAATGAGAGATATCACAACTCTACTTGTAAAGTAGCTTTAGATACCTCCTTTGGAGTTTTACATTATTTTAAGTTATTACTAAAATTGCCATTAGCTTAATTAGTAATTTGGGTAACTCCAACTTCTACTTTTCCCTTGTAAGTGCCAACCACAATATTTGTTGCAACACCATCAACCTTCATAGTAACTTTATATCCATTAGGAGCCATTATCTTAGAGCTATCAGTAATGGTTATACCTGTAAGATAAGAATTCCCAGTAACAGTCCATGTTGAACCATTATTCAAAGATACAATCACGCCATTATTAACAGCAACACTTGGCGTATTAGTAACTTCTCCTAGTTCTTCATATTCCTCAGATGTAATGGTATCTATTGCATGCTTAGCTGTTGAAGCAGAAATCACACCAGTTATTTTAGTGTTATTAAAATTTAGCGAAAGATTCTTTGCTAGGCTAATATCATTTCCCATCATATCTTTACTGGTGCCACCGCGAGTAGAATTATAAAAATTTCCAGCTATATTTATATTTGAGAAATTAGCAACAGTATCAGTGTCTTTTGTAAAACTAGTGGTATCATGAGTTGTATCCACTGTAGCAGCTTCAGTTGGTTCATGATAGACACCAGTATTATACATAATTCCATCAGTCATAACTGGGCCTGGATCATCATTGTCCATTAACTGAATAATAACTCCATCTCTTGATTTTAACTTAGCACCTTTTGAGCCATCGACATTAATGCTCGCAGAAGCTCCTTTTACTAAGAATGTAGTTTTTCCAGTGTCAAAGACAGTTCCATCTTTAACATCTACTGAACCATTGCCATGCCACATAACACCAAATCGTTTAGACTTCACAATGGTTTCCTTCTCTTTTAAGGATTTCAATTCATCTGAAGTAAGATTAAGTTTTAAATTACCATTAAGTGTATATAGATTCGTCTTATTACTTGAACCAAAAACACCATTGCCGCCAGTGATGATCAATCCATAATCAGGAACTGTGATTTTTGAACCATAGAAGCAATCTACTGCATTACCGATAGCATAAGCTCCATATCCACTTTTACCATTAATAGTAATATCACTGTTTATAGCAGTAAGCTTTATATCATTACAGTCATCAGTAGAAAGAACTCCCCATCCCTCAGAAGTTATTGAGGAGTTAATATAAGTAGCAGTAGTGTTGTTGCCTAGCACATTAGTAGCACGACAGTTTCCTGAAATACCTAGCATCCAAGGTGCGGCTTTCATATATCCCATTTGTACATTGGGCTTATAATCTTCTGAAAGTATCCCATCTTCTGCCTTGATATTAGAGTTCTTAACAATCAAATTACTACCATCAGCAGCGATAATTGCAGGGCGAATTGCACCATGAGTGTGAACATCTGCACCATTCACCACTAGTGTTGTATCCCTACCAGTTGACATAATACCAGTACCAAAGCCTGCAAAATCATTACCACCATTACCAATTAAGTTCATTTTAGCACCATTGATAGCATAGGTTCCCCCCTTCACATAGATGCCGTTGAAATTTTCCTCTTCTGAATTAATTTTAATATTATCTGCAGAAGTGTTTGCCATCTTTCCACCAACTACTGCTGCTGTAACAGATTTGTCATCTATAACCCCATTAGCATCTATATATAAAGCCTGACGAAAATAATGTGTTAGATTAGCTTTAGCGTACTGCACCACATTTTGCTTGGTTACAGATAGCACAACATTACCTTTAAATGTACCCGGTTGAATTGTTTTACCAATACCATTTACAGTCAATGTTACATCATAGCCTTCTGGAGCAGTGATTGTCGCACCATTAGCAATTGTTAATTGGTTTAATTGTGTAGTTCTAGTAACAACCCAATTCGAGTCTACTTTAAGTGATGCAGCTAAAGAATTAACTTCAATAGGTGATTGTGTTATAGTTTCAGCTAACACTGGATAAGATGGTGGAATTATTAAACTTCCAACAATTGCACAGGCAATTAAAACTTTAGTTCTATTTTTATTATTCATTTTCTTTCTCCCTTCTAAAGCTAGTTAAGAAAATATTAAATAAACATTTAATATTTTCTTATATCAAGGTTGTATATTTCATATTAATTATCTTAATTAACGTTTAATGTACCACCACTTGCAAGTTTATAGCTTCCTTTTAATGTACAGCCTGAACTTGCTGTAGCTGTAATTGTAACACCATTAACTGCATCTATTTTTGAGACATCAAAACTACCAGCCAGTGTAACAACATTAGAATCTTCTGTTGCTATCCACTTACTATCTGCATCAATATAAATAGATGCATCTTTTATTTTTCCCTTTAAGGTTGTTCCCATTAGGGTAATTGACATGCTTCTTTCAGTATCTTCATGAAGTATATTTCCTTGAAGAACCATATTTTTTAAAGTTGCCTTTATGCCATAAACCGTCTCACCTGTTGGAACCTTAGTTCGATTTGGATCAGAATTTATTATGGATTTAATTAAAGTTCCATTTTTTGATACTATTCTAGCACCGTCAATGATTATATCAGCATTATCACTCTTTACCAAAACTGCAGCATCAGAGGTCTTTATGTTACCTCCAGTCACATTTAGTGTACCTTTATCAGAGGTACTTCCCATAACACAATGCATCATAGCAAAATATGTGCCACAAGTTGCATCTGTATTTTTAAAAGTAACATCATTCTCACCTGCCATAATTACTGCCATCGCTGCACTATTAAATTTGCAATCATTGAAAACATCATGACATCCATTATCAGCATAAGCTCCATAACCGTCTTTAATTGTCTTAATGTTACATTTATTCGCTTCAAGGTAAACATACCCCCCTGCAGAATCAGTTGAAAGAGCACCCCAGCCATCAGCTATAATGGTAGAATTATAATAATAACTTTTAGAATTGTTCATAGTAAGACAAGTACGAGCAGTTCCTGTCACCTCTAAACCTTCTGGTGGTTCCATCATTCCAGGACCAATTTTACTTTGATAATCACTTGGTAATGTACCACCATTTGATATAAGTGTAGAATCATATACTTTTAAAATGCTATGATCCGTTGCAGCTACCGCACTTCTTATGCATCCGTTAGTAGTTATGTTAGCATTCTTTAAGATAAGTGTTCCCCCTCCATTCACCATAGCTCCTGCACCAACGCCTGCAAAGTCATTGCTTCCATTCCCTGAAAGCATAATTTTAGAGTTTTGCAGGATGTAGTTAGATTTACTGCCGGTTACATAGAGACCATTTGAACTTTCTGTATCAGAAATAATTTTAATATTCTTAGCAAAAGTATCTGCCACCGTTCCATAAGATACTGCCGCTTGAGTAGATTGCTCTGATATATACTTATTATCTTTTACATACACAGCAGCAGAAGTAATTTCTGTATTGCCAGAATCCGGTGGTGGTCCTATAGGTTCGGCGAGAACTGGAAATGACATAGTAGTCATCAAAGACGCGATAACTACACAAGTAGTAAATCCTTTAAATATGTTTTTATTTTTCATTTTTTTCCTCCTTAAAAATTTAATACTTTAATTTTTAATCAGTAGTAATTTTAATTCCAATTAATTTACTAATTGATAAAACGTTGCATTTATATTTTCATAAATGCTACCTACTATCTTTGAAAATTAATTAATCCGCTAAAAAACGATTTTAATTCCCCCTTTCCAATTATTTAGCCTTTTTACTCCTAAATAAATGCTATTTACGCATATTTAGTTGCATGAATATTTCTATATGCTATACTATTTACAAAATAAAACTATTTTTATATTTAAAATAAAAATATCCTACAAAATACAATTAATACAATTCCCCCCTACATTGTATATAAAATAAAATCATAAAGGAGAATGAATTTATGAATAATCTTCAAATTGAATATTTTTTATCACTTGCAAATCACAAAAGTTTTACAGCAACTGCAAATGCACTTTATGTTTCTCAACCAGCTATTAGTAAACAAATTGCAGCATTAGAAAAAGAAATTGGATTTTCTCTATTTTTTCGTTCCAATCGCAGTGTAAGTCTCACTCCTGCTGGAATAATTTTTTTTAAAACATTTACTGAATTCAGTAATTTATATAAACAGGCTATAAAAAACTCCCAAGATATTTACGATAATCAGTGTAAAAAACTCCGTTTAGGCTGTGTGGATGGCATGGATCTTAGTAATCATCTAAATAAAATCTTTAAATCCTTTTGCAAGCAATTTCCTAATGTTGATTATTCTATAGAACGTAATAACCCAGCGGATTTGGTAAAAGCAATATACAATGATGAATTAGATGCAATTATTACGCTTGAATCTTTTTTTGAAAACAGTCCTGACCTTACTTCCAGTATTTTTTTTCACGCACAACATTTACTTTACATACATTCAAGTAATCATATTCTATCTAAAGAGTGCTACGATATTCATGATTTTGAAGATGAAACTTTTATCGTCTTATCTCCTAGTGTTATTCCCACCTCTACATATAATTTTTCTACATGGTGTAAAAAAAACGGTTTATCACCTAAGAAAATAAAATCTGTACCTAATGTAGAATCTCAAATGCTTTCTGTTGAAGTCGGATTGGGCGTTACAATTGCTGATTCACTTTTCCGATTATACTCTAACTCCCAAATCTGCAATATTGAACTTAATACATCACATAATAGCTACATAGTATGGAAGAAAAATACTACTAATTTATTGGTTCCTTCATTTGCAAAACTAGCTTCCCAAATCAACAATTCTGTTTTACATAAAGCTCAACAGCAGAATTAACCACTTATTTGCGCATTTAGTCCATAGCCTTCAAAAAGGTTTAAATTTTCCTTTTTTTCTTAGAATTGGTTCAGCATTTAATTTATATACTATTATATATTTAAATTCTCATAGCCGTTGAAAATGCACTTCTCATAGCTTGTTGTATTGTTGCAGGAGTTTTACAGTCACCTATTATATAGAATTCATCTGAAATACTCGCAAATTTCAGTGCTTCATCGGTAAGAGCTTTCATACCTGCTGATACAACTACACTATCACATGGAATAGAATGTTCTATACCATCCTTATCCTTGTAACACACACCCTCATCTTTTATTCCAGTTACAGTAGCATTTACAATAGAACTGAAGTTAGAAATTGCCTCCCACGCTTCCTTAAACATTTCAAGGTAATGAATCTTAGTAGAATCTGCTGCTAGCCTCTCTCTCATTTCTAATACAGTAGCATTATGGCCTTTTTCACACAGATGCATTGCTGCTTCTACACCAACTTCTCCACCACCAATTACGACTACATTTTTACCAAGGCTATCTGGATCCATAAATGCTTTTTCCGCAAAGAATACATTTTCTTTATCAATCCCTGAAACTGGAGGTTTGGCTGGAACTGCTCCAAGTGCCGTAATAATAACATCATAGTTTTCTTTTGAAAGCATCTCTGGTGTTGCCTTTATATTCATCTTAACTGTAATATTATATTTTTCTACTTGATTAATCAGAAAATCTTTGAAATCACGTAGCGGCCATTTAAATGATGCATAGTCTGAATGCTTAATTGCTCCACCTAACTTATCTCCTGCTTCATATATGGTTACTTCATGTCCTCTTTCTTTTAAGTACATGGCACATCTCATTCCGCCAGGACCGCCTCCTACAACAGCTACTTTCTTTTTCTTTCCAACTGGTGCAATCATGCGTTGAATTTTATGCTCTAATCCAATAATAGGATTTACAGAGCAGACAGAAACGAATGGATCTTTTTCTCCACGTCCATGACATTTATTGCAACGCAGACATGGCACAACATCTTCTCCTCGTCCTTCTTTTACAAGTTCAAAATAATTAGGATTAGAAATCCATGCTCTTGCCATACAGATTAAATCAGCTTTACCTTGTGCAATAACTTTTTCACAAGTATCTATATAATGATATCCGCCAATTGTTCCAATTATTAAATTATCTACTCTTTTCTTTACATATTCTGAATAATGTAAAAATGGTGTCTCCTCTAAATTAAATCCTGTTGGATGCGCAGGATCAACCTTACTTGCACGAAGCTGTACAATGTCTATGTATTTTTTTGCTTCATTTAAAAAAGCAACTGTATCATCTAAAGTATATCCACCTGAAATGTCTTCTGCTGACCATTCAATTTCAATTAAAAAGTTATTACCAACTTTATTACGCACACGCTCTAATACCATCAATGGAAAACGCATGCGATTTTCTAAACAACCACCAAATTTATCAGTTCTCCTATTTGTATGAGGTGATATGAATTTAGATGGAAGATTTCCACGATAGCAGTAGTGAATACTAACCATATCATAGCCCAGCATTTGAAGAATCCATGCCTGTTCTGCATAAGAATCACATATTTTATTCAATGTTACTTCATCATATTCTACTGGATCACCATGTGCGAAGATTTTTTCAATTTCAAACTCTTCCATTGGTGGTGGACCAATTGTAGCTGCTTGGTAATCATATTCTGAATTCTTCTCTGTTTTTTTCTTTTTCATTAGTGGATAGAATGATGGTGGTCCAACAAACATTGCCATACAAGCAATTGAGTCATAATAATGAATTGAATCTGCTAATTGTATTAAGTAATTTTGTGAGTTGCAATCATATAAATCGTAATCTGGAAAATGTCCAAAATCCATATTCATTGGAAATTGTTTTCCAATAGTAAAATTGTTGATTCCCATACAAGTGGTAATAGCCGCTCCCTTTGCTTTATTTTCATAATGTGCTATAACTGAATCTGCTGGATATGTCTCAGGCCCTTGCAAAAAGTGTGGTAGCGAATTAGAAGCTACCATTCTATTTTTTAATACGAAATTACGGATTTTTAATGGAGACATAAGGTTTTTATACTTTTGACTCATTTCACTTCCTCCTTGACAATTATATCTTTGCTAAAACTTTTGATAAAAATTGCTTAAAAACCTTTTATTTTAATATTAGTAATTTTATTACATAATAAATTTTTAAAAATATATATCTACATTTATTATGCAGACACGCTTGATTCTGTATCAATTCTATCTTGTTTTCCACTTGATAATAGAGATGCTATTAATCCCAACACACATATTACAGCTATTATTGCAAATGACATCTTATAATTTCCAGTAATATGAAGAGCAAAGGAACCAGTTATTACTCCCGCAGAGCCTGCAAAATTTCCTACGCATGTCCAAATTGCTGATACTTTTCCTATTACATTAGGTGCAAATACTTTTACAGCAAAACATTGATTTCCAACAGATACAAATGGGTTAAAAATTCCAGCAATCATCAACCATACTGTAAGAACAGTTGTCGAGCTATAAACTAATTTAAATAATATACCATTAATCAATATAAAATTTGCAATAAATCCACATAATAATATAGGCACAGATTTTCCTCTGAAAACTTTATCTATTATAAAACCTGCAAAAAACATACCAAACATCATACCTATCCAAGTTAAAGCAGAAAATGTTCCTGCGGCTTCTGCCCCATACCCAATACCTATTGGTGCATCAACAGCTAAATAAGTTGGACTTAAATCATTAAATGCTTGCGTTATCCAGTTTGCGAATGCTATTATACAAAGACCTAAAAAGAAAGCTGGATTATATAATACTTTTTTAAAATCTGATTTTAATTTTTCTTGAGTACTATCTTCGTTTAATTCCTTTAATAATGTAGGAGGAAGATGATATTTTGAGCTAACAGAAACTGACACTACAAAAATAGTTGCTATTAAGAAAACTACGGAATAGTAAAGCATGCCATTTTGCCAAGTACTAGAACTTAACATAAGCTTAGGTCCAAATATTCCTGAAAGTACTGGCCCTAATATACAGAATGCATTAAGTCCAAAGGCCAAGCCTTGCTCATTACTTGGAAACCAATACGATACTATAGGTTGAATAGCAATTAATGCAGGTGCACATCCAAATGCCTCAATAATTCTTATAATTACAATAGAAATATAGTTGTATCCAAATATAGACAAAAGAGAATTTCCTAATAATATTAATATTAAACCACAAGGCATTACAAAATTTATCCCTATTTTGTCTATAAGTAATCCAGCAATAATAACACCTATTGCAGTTGAAAATAAATTTATGCCCATAAAGCCAAAAGAAGCAGTTCCCAAATTAATTCCAAGATCACTTGCAATTACTCCCATAATTGGTGCAAAAGACATAGTAACCATTTGTGCACAGAACATTGATAGAACAGCTGATGATAACATTAACCATCGGTACGCTGGAAATTGAACTGACTGTTGTGTTAATTTTTTATTACTCATACTTTTTGTCTCCTTATTATTTTGTATATGAAATTAAATATCTATTAAAATAAAGCTTCATTAAACTATAATTTATTACATAAGTATTAAATTCTTGTACATAGATTTTATTAGTGTCCTTAAAACGTTCTCATTACTAATTAATGCCTTTGTTTTTTATAAAATTTCTTTACTTATTAAATTCAATATAAATGAAATTTCTTTTATCATAATTCGATTGTACATATTCATTTTGATATATTTACTTTGTAGCTTTATCATATCATACACATTTTTTACAGTAAAATATCCAATTAACATAATATTATAACCATATGGTTATACTTTTACTTGTCACTATTTTTCTTATTTCTAACAAACCAATATATTATTTAAAAGTTATAACTTCACTTATCAATGAGTAACTACATAATATTACTGGCATAACCAAGCAAATTGCTATATTATAATATTGTAGTAAATCTTTATAGAATTATATACTTAAAAAAGGAGATTATTTTATGCAAGAATTAGAAACTAGAATTATTGATATTGATGTTGAAGCTATAAGAAACATATTATTAGCAAATGGTGCTAAAAAAGTTAAAACTGAAAATCAAATTAATGATATATATGATTTTGAAGATGGAAGGCTTCTAGCAAAAAAAGGATATGCTCGTATAAGAACTGTAAATGACATGCTTAATAATAAAGTTATATATTTCATGACTACAAAAAAAATGCTCTCTCAAGAAAGGTTTAAAGTCATGGAAGAAAATGAAACAATAATTGATAATAAACAAATGGGAGAAGGAATCTTTAAATCACTTGGTTTAGTTCTAAAAGAATCTAATAAAAAATACAGAGAAAGCTATAAATTACATGATTGTCTAATTGAGATAGATATAAATGATAAAAGTTTTTGTCCATTTCCTTATTTAGAAATAGAAACTACTTCTGAAGAGAACTTAGACAAGATAGTTAAATTACTTGGATATACACTCGAAGACACAACTTCTCAAACTATTTATGATATTCTAACTCAAAAAGGATTACTTAATAAAAATCCTAAAGGAATTTAATACACACTCAAAAGAATAACAAGTCATAATGCAATGTTAGCATTTTTGACTTGTTATTTTCTTTTTACTTGTAATATTATTTATAGTATTAAACGTAAATCTAATGTAAAATATACCTAGAGATAGATATACTTTTAAATCAAATTTATTTAGTTTATATAAGTTCTAATTGATTTACTACATTAAACTCTCCTGTACATTAGTTGAGCATTAGCCAAATGTATGTAGTTTATTTATTAGAATGTATATATATATATAAAGTATATTTTCAAAAATTCAGTATACTCATACGTTTTTGAAAATAATTATTTTATATATGTCAAAGCTAAACAATTTTGTTTATAAAAGGAGGATGTTATGGAGAATTATGATGAGAATCTAAAATATTTAAAATTACTTGCTAGACAATATCCAACTATTGCAGAGGCATCTACTGAAATAATAAATCTGGAAGCAATTTTAAATTTGCCCAAAGGTACAGAACATTTTCTGGCTGATATTCATGGTGAATACGAGCCCTTTGTACATGTTCTAAGGAATGGCTCAGGTGCAGTCAAAATAAAAATTCAAGAAGTTTTTGGCAATTCATTAATGGATTGTGAAAAGAAAAGTTTAGCTACATTAGTTTATTACCCTGAACAAAAATTAGAAATTGTTTTAAAAGAAGAAAAAGATATAAATGATTGGTATCGAATTAACTTATACAGATTGATTGAGCTATGCAGACACGCATCTTCTAAATATACAAGATCAAAGGTAAGAAAATCTCTTCCAAAAGATTTCAGCTATATTATAGAAGAATTACTACATGAAGAAGCTGATAACAATGATAAACAGGGTTATTATGATGGAATCATAAACACTATTATAGAAATTGAAAGATCAAAGGAATTTATAATAGCCATTTCCTATCTAATACAACGCTTAGTTATAGACAGGCTTCACATAATAGGGGATATTTACGATAGAGGTCCAAGACCTGATATAATAATTGACACCCTTATTGATTACCATTCTGTTGATATTCAATGGGGAAATCATGATATTTTATGGATGGGTGCTGCCGCTGGCAATACTACTTGTATAGCAAATGTATTAAGAATAGCATCTAGATACTCTAATTTAGATGTAATCGAGGATATATATGGCATTAATCTACTGCCTCTTGCAACTTTTGCACTAAAATACTACAAAGACGATACTTGTCCTGCTTTTATTCCTAGAAGCAATGATGAAACTGGACATGGAAATACTGAAATTGAACTTATTTCTAAAATGCATAAGGCTATAACAATTATTCAATTTAAACTTGAATATCAAATAATAAAGAGAAGGCCTGAATTCAAATTAGATCATAGATTGCTTTTGGATAAGATAAACTATACTGATGGAACTATAACCCTAAATAACATCACTTATGAACTTAATGATAAAAATTTTCCCACAATAACACCTAAAAATCCATTTGAGCTTACTGTCGAAGAAAAAAAATTAATAGAAAAACTTCAAATTTCATTTATTAATAGTGATAAATTACAAAAACATGTTTTATTTTTATTTAATAAAGGAAGTATATATTTAACTTATAATTCGAATCTTTTATTCCATGGATGTATTCCTTTAAATAAAGATAAAACTTTTAAAAGTATGACTATAAATGGTTTAGAGTACAAAGGTAAAAGCCTTCTAGATAAATTTGATACCTTAGCTAGAGAAGGTTACTTCAATAATCGTGGTAGCCAAGAAAAACTTTATGGAATGGATATAATGTGGTATTTATGGACTGGAGCTTGTTCTTCTCTTTTTGGAAAAGAAGATATGGCTACTTTTGAAAGGTACTTTATTAAAGATAAAAGTACACATAAAGAAAAGAAAAATCCATACTATGATTTTAGAGATACAGACGAAATGTGTAATTTAATATTTGAAGAATTTGGATTAAACCCTTCTGAATCTAGAATAATAAATGGACATGTTCCAGTTAAAAATAAATTTGGTGAAAATCCAATAAAGGCTAATGGGAAATTAATTGTTATTGATGGGGGCTTTGCAAAAGCATACAGGAGCCAGACCGGCTTAGCTGGGTATACTTTAACTTACAATTCTTTTGGATTACAGCTTATATCTCATCAATCTTTTAAATCAATAGAAGATGCTTTTAACAAAGAAACAGATATATTATCTTCAAGGAAAATAGTAGAAAAATTAGATCGAAAAAAAGTTGGAGATACTGATGTAGGGAAGGATTTAAAAAATCAAATTAAAGATTTAAAGTTATTGCTTAGAGCTTATAGAAAAGGACTTATAAATGAACTTAGATAATTAGAAGTTTCAACAAGTATAAAAAATTAATCAGCACTAATAAATATATCCTGTATTTTACTTGCTACAAAACTAATACTTATGAACTCCTATAAAAAATACCATGCATAGAGGATTTATTCCTATATTTATGCATGGTGTTTAATTATATATGTTGTAATTAGATTTCTACATATAAATTATTTAAAGCTGATTATAATTATAAGTTTTTAGATGTAGATTTATTATTATAACGTATATAAATAATTTTTATGCATTTTTCAACAAAGTTATCTTTACTTAATACTTACAGTTCTAAATTCAATTTTATCACTTCTGTGATGAGCTTTAGAGTATTCAAATGGTTGCCCATTATCTAAAAATCCAACTTGTTCAACTTCTAATATCGGGAAATCACTTTTTATTTCTAACCATTTCTGTTCTAATTCATTTGGTAACATTGCACGAATTATTCTATGTGCACTTTTTATTTTTAGTTTAAGTTCATTTTCAATATGGCTATAAACTGAATTTAATAAAACATCATTTTTTATTCCTGGTATAAGTCCTATAGGCATATATATGTATTCAATTACATATGGTACATTATCTGCATATCTAGTTCTTACTACATAATAAACAAAATCATCACAAGTAATCTTTAATTTAGTTGCAATTTCCTCAGTCGGGTGAATTACCTCAAAATTTACTATTTCAGAATGTACTTTTTTATCTTTGTATGCTTCTGAAAAACCTTCAAATTGCTTTGCCATACTCAGTTCTTGAACATCATCATCATCAAGTGCTTTTACAAAAGTCCCAGACCCTCTTCTCTTTATTACTAACCCTTGCATAACAAGTTCATCAACTGCTTTTTTTATTGTAATTCTGCTAACTCCATAATGTTCACACATTTCCTTTTCCAATGGTAATTGTGCCTTTGGACTATACTTGCCACTTAATATTCCATTCCTTATATCTTCAGCAATTTCTTCATACTTCGCCATTATACGTATTTCAACTCCTTACAATATTACCTATTTAAATTAATTATATCATTTTTATTCTTTATTATATACAAAAAGTTATAAAAACAACCAACTCCATTGTTCTGCGCTATCAAAATTAAATGAAGTATGTAAACGAATTAATACTCTACATATTTTATTCATTTAATAATTTAAGAATATGTACAATCACTTTTCTAATATTTTTGAATTGTAAAATTTGTATATGTTGCAATTAGATTTCTACATGTAAATTATTTGCAGATGATTATAATTACAAGTTTTTAGATGTAGATTTATTGTTGCACCATATATACTTTTACTTATAAAAAGTTATTCTAAGTTTTTGTAATTCATTCTTTGCTTAATGTTATATTTTAAAAAGTATTTATGAATAATAAATTCAAAGGTTTCAATGCAATATCCAAAGAAGGGATTAGGATAATAGTTATCATTATCTAACTTTTCACAGTCTGGAATAAAAAAAGTAATATCTGAATTTTTTGCTAGTGTACTTTGAGCATTACCAGTAAAAGAAATTACTTTCAAATTTCTTTCTTTAGCAAGCATACATGTTTTTACACAGTGGCTGCCTTCACCAGATTTTGATATAAGCATAACTGAATATATTGTTTCTACATTATTATCAAAAAGAATATCAAAATCTATAAAAGTAGAAAGCACGCTTTTCTTTCCTAAAACCAATAGTTTCATATACATATACTTTGAAACGAGTTCTGAAAAGCCCTCTCCTGAAACTAATATATTTCCATTCTCAATCCACTCAATGAAATCATCAATAGCATTATCATAATTAGTTGTAAATATATTACTATTTTCTATAACATTAATAAATTCATTATTATCTTCTGTGGATAATTTAAGCTTTAATGAGTAAACTAATTCGACAAAACCATTATATCCAAGCTTTTTTGATAACCTCATTATAGTTGACGGCGATGTGTATATTTTTTTAGCTATTCCTCTTATTCCATCTTCCATACAGTTATCAATATTATTTAATATATATGTAATTATGCTTTCTTCAAGAGATGTAAATTTTACATCTCCAAATAACTTTGTTATATCAAGCATTTTATAGCACCTCTTATTTTAGATTTTCTTTTACTTCCATGATAACATGTTCCATTCTATGACAACAGGTTTCTAAAACTCCCTAAAGTATTTAATTTATAAATATTATATAGTAATATGCAATTAACAGGAATAATAATTATTAAATTTCCAATATATAAAAGCATACAAATTAATTTACAGAGGAAAGAAGGTCATAAAAATGAATTTAATTATCGTTAACAATTATGACGAAATCAGCAAACTATCAGCTAAAACTATAAAAGATATTATTACTAGAAAGCCAAATGCAATTTTAGGATTAGCAACTGGAAGTACTCCCGTTGGAACTTATAAGAAACTTATTGAAATGAATAAAAATAATGAAATAGACTTTTCTGAGATTAAAACTGTAAACTTAGATGAATATGCAGGCTTAAATGAAAAAGATACTAAAAGTTATAGATATTTTATGAATGAAAATTTATTTAACCATATTAATATAAGAAAAGAAAATACTTTTATCCCTAATGGATTAGCAAAAAATATTGAAGAAGAAGCAAAAAATTATGATAGAAAAATAGATGAACTAGGTGGAATAGATATTCAAATTTTAGGTATAGGTGATAATGGACACATTGCCTTTAATGAACCAGGTGATGTTTTAATTTCTGGTACTCATTTAACTAATTTAGCAGAAAGCACTATTAATGCAAATTCAAGATTCTTTAATTCTATTGAGGAAGTTCCTAAAACTGCTATAACAATGGGTTTAGGTCAAATAATGAAATCAAAGAAAATATTATTATTAGCACATGGTGAAAATAAAGCTAAGGCGATAAAAGAAGTGATATCTGGAAAAATAACTAGTAAAAATCCTGCTACTATGTTACAAATGCATAAAGATGTAACTATAATAGTAGATAGGACAATTGGTAACTTAATAAAAAATAATTAGACTATGTTCATATTTTTATTAAATGGAGGATTTAAAATGTTAATTAAAAACTGTAATATTATTTATTTAAATAGAATAGAACAAGGTTCACTCCTTATCGAAAATGGAAAAATCAAAGAAATCAATCCTCTCATATATAATAATGAAGATATTTTAGATGCGGGTGGTTTATATGTTTCCCCTGGTTTTATTGATGTTCATATTCATGGTGCTGGTGGTTTTGATACAACAGATGGAACCATAGACGCAATAAATAATATTGCTAAAACAATAGTGAAACATGGGACAACTTCATTTGTTCCTACAACTATGACAATTTCAATTGAAGCTATACATAGATCTATGAAATTCATAAAAAAACTAAAAAAAACCGGAACTGAAGGAGCTCATGTTTTAGGTGGACATTTAGAAGGTCCTTTTATAAATCCAAAAGCAATAGGTGCTCAAAATCCAGATTATATTTTATCTCCTACTATTTCTGCTTACAATGAAATGGTAAAAGATTGTGAGGATGCTGTTGTTTCAATAACCTTAGCTCCTGAAATCCCTGGCTCCAAAGAACTTATTAAATATCTTTCAGAAAAAGGTATTATTTGTTCCATAGGCCATACTAAAGCAACTTACGAAGAAGCAATAGAAGCTATTAAATGGGGTATTTGCCACTCAACTCATCTTTATAATGCAATGACTCCCTTTAACCATAGAAATCCAGGAGTTATAGGTGCAATATTCGATAGCGATATAACAACTGAAACTATTTCAGATGGCATTCACATTTCCTACCCTTCCTTAAGAATTGCTTATAAACAAAAGAGTACAGATAATGTTTTATTAATAAGTGATGCCATGATGGCTTGCTCAATGATTGATGGTGAATATTCATTAGGTTGTCAAAATGTTACAGTAAATCATGGTGTAGCTCGTCTTAAAAATGGCTCCTTAGCAGGTTCTGTTCTTACTCTCGATAAAGCTGTTAAGAATGTATATAAAAATTCTACTCTGCCACTCTATGAAATTGTAAAAATGGCTTCTTATAATGGTGCTAAACATTGTGAAGTTCACAATCATAAAGGGCAAATTAAAGAAGGCTACGATGCAGATTTAATATTATTTGATGATAATATTAATATAAAGAAAGTATTTGTTTTAGGAAAAGAAGTTTAATTAGCACCTCCTATTTCTCAAGCTTTTGAAATTCTTTTTAGTTACTTACTTAAAAAATGAAGAACATCATACAGATAAAATAATATTTTTTTCTATATAATGCTCTTCATTTTTTACACTTATAATAGGTTGTTGAGTAAACAAAATTTGTAAAAAATAAATAAGCCATTCCTTTGTGGTATAATAATTTCGCTAAAAATCCAAATACATCACATAAGGAATGACTTAAATATGATTATATCACCAAAGATT
>NZ_LZZM01000215.1 GCF_002006345.1 Clostridium puniceum | reverse complement strand
CATATATATTGTACAATATATTAATTTATTATTGTATGATTCTTGTATATTTTCACCCTTATTACCTTCGATAAATGAAAAGCAATAGGTTTGTGGTTTTTAATTCAATCTAATTATATGATATTTCATTTTCCAAACATACTTTTTATTTCGTTAATTTCTGATATTAAATTATTAACTTGTAATTCTAAGTTTCTTATCTTATTATTTTGATTTTTAATAAAATTTTCATCATAATCAAAATTTGAAGTTTTCTCATGACTTTCATTTGAATTTTTATTATTACTTGCAGTGCTATTTGTAGCTGTATTGGCATTAGTTGAACAAAATGGATTGTTTACATTATAATACATAGTATTAAAATAACGTCCTGGTCCTCCCTGAAAATACTGTTGTTGTGTATTATATGTTAAAATTACTTGTCCCACTAGTTCAAGCCAATTTCCCACTGCATTTTGAACATTAAAAGGTATATTCCCAGCAATTATATTTCCAATTATTTCTCCTATTGTGACAAATAATTCAGGACTTAAAGATTGAAATCCATTTGGTATATCACTACATCCAATATTATTAGCGTTATTCTTCGAATCGTTGCTTGATTGTCCCGTACCATCATTATTAGTAGTATATTCAAAAGCTTTGGCCAAATCTTCAAAACTATTCCATCCGTTAAATTTCAATTTTCCCTCTCAAATAATAATTATTTCTATTTATTTTATTATTTTCTTTTTAAAAATATTACTTTCATTAGCTTCCCTCACCAATTTCTTTTCTTGCATAATAGAATAATTAATTTTTATTTTTCATATTTCACAATAGTCACAATACTCAAATGAATAAAAAATACCTTGATAATGCATCTATTTCTTACTATTTTTATTTAATTTTTCATCATTGTATTCTTATTGTATAGAAATATTAAAAGACACTTACATTTTAAACCTGACCCTACCAAGTAGAGAGAGAAAATAATAAAAAATTATTCTGCTAAGGTGTGATTTCGATATTCTGATTTGAAATTGAATTTTTATTTTTATGGTCAATATTTTATTATGTTATTTAAATCTATAAGGCTTTCCAGCCTATTTATCCTAAGTTTGTTGAGTTTTCTTTTTCATGTATTCAAATAACTCTTCTACCTTTTTTTCTCCTAGCTGTTTTTCTAAAATATTAATCATAACTGTTGCTTGTGATTTTTTTAGAAGTTCCATTCCTTCTACTGTTTCAGGGTGATGAACTCTTACTGTTATTTGTTGTCTACTTTTCATGTTATTCCCCCTTGATATTTGCTTTTATAGTATGCAAATATTTTAAATTGGTTCTTAAGTATCTTTCATACAACAATTTATCAAGTGTTATTCAGTCCATATTTTTAAAGATTGAGATGAAATCTCACCTAATGTATATATTATTTCTTTTAATCTTTGGATTTCATCTTTTATTATTTTTCATCAGTGTTATATTATAAAATAATCCTTCTATACACATTGTTCAAAACTCTACAAGTATATTCCTGTTTATCTAATATTTTAAATACATTTTTTATCATAGCATATTTTACAAATATAATATTATAAAAAACGAAAATACCACAAATTCACTTATGAATAATGTGGTACTCAACGTAATAATTCTTTACAAACCTATTAACTTATACTTTTTTATACTATATTTATAGTTTAATATCAATATCTCAAGCTATCAACAATTAAATATCTTTAATTTGAATAATTTTTAATCATTTCATTATCATATTTGTTAAAGTACTCTATTGTACATGTTCGACCAGAACCCATAAGCTTCATCTTAGTATCATAATCAATCTTAAAATTGGTTTCAGATACCTCTAACGAGTCTATATAAATAGTACGCTCAAAATCATCTCCAGTTAAATGTGTAATATCTTGATTTTCCATAAATGTAGAATTTTTATTACCTGTTTTCTTTTTAATAACATTTTCTAACCATTCAGTAAAGACATCACCCTTAAACCATCCATAACCATTAATAATAAATCTATGTACATCTCTTATTGCTCCTATATCATCATCCATAAAACTTGTTATATTCGTATCATTAAAAGTATCTATAAATTCTTTATTGGAGTAACCTAATCCAACCATAAGAGGCAATTATAGCACCTGCTGACGTACCCCCAACTCTTTTAATATTCTGAAGTATTCCCTTTTCTTACAATACTTCTAAAGCTCCTAAATATGCAATCCCTTTTACTCCTCCACCTTCAAATACAAGATTTCTAAAATTATAATCCATTTAAAACACCTCAATCTCTTATTTTTATTAACTTAATATTACATCATTTTAATTACAATTTTGTTACACTCCTGTTATTTAATTTATCTATTTTTCATTAACGTAGATAATAATGCTTCTACTCAAACACATATTCGCATTTTATATTTGAAATATACTATTATGAGTAGCTATAAAAAATAAATATTATATTTACATGATACCTGTGTTAAGAATTTATCTATTCCTACTCTAATAAGATAATTATAAGTAGGTATTCTAAACTTAATTACTACAAACGCTAGAAAGGATTGGTTCATATTGAAAGCAGCAATATATTCACGTAAAAGTAAATTCACTGAAAAAGGAGAATCTATAGAAAATCAAATTCATATGTGTATACAATATGCTAAAAATATCGGTATAGATGACTATGAAATATATGAAGATGAAGGTTTTTCTGGTGGTAATACAAATAGACCTAAATTCCAGAAACTTATGAAGGATATAAAAACTAAAAGATTTACTCATCTTATTTGCTATAGACTTGATAGAATATCTAGAAATGTTGCTGATTTTGCAGGTACTATAGAAATATTAAATAAGTATGATACAGCATTTATATCAATTAGAGAACAATTTGATACTTCCTCTGCTATGGGTAGAGCTATGATGAATGTTTCTGCTACTTTTGCTCAACTTGAAAGAGAAACAATTGCAGAACGTATAAAAGATAATTTGAGAGAATTATCGAAGACTGGAAGGTGGCTTGGTGGTCCTCCTCCACTTGGTTATGAATCTATTGAAGCTCGTAATAATGATTTCAATGGTAAAAATAGGAAAAAGCATATTCTTAAGATTAATCCAGCTGAAAGCCATATACCTAAACTTGTTTTTGAATTATTCATACAATACAAGAGTTATCAAAAAGTAAGCAGATTGTTAGAAGCTCAAGGAATATACAGTAGAAACGGTTCTATTTTTTCTAGGAACTTAGTTAAACAAACTATTGATAATCCTACTTATTCAATTGCAGATAAAAAAATATTAGATTATTTAAAAAAGCATGGTGCTGAAGTATTTGGATATGAAAAAATAAATGATATTAATGGTGTTATGGCCTATAATAGACGAACAGAAAAAGGATGCTTTGCTCCTATTGAAAATTGGATTATATCTGTTGGTGAACATTCGGGAATAATTACTAGTGACATCTGGATTAGATGTCAACTAATTGCTAATGAAATAAAAGAAACTATTGTTTCTAATAGAAACGGTACAAGTCAGCAAGCTCTATTATCAGGATTAGTTGTATGTAAAGAGTGTGAATCTGCTATGGCTCCAAGACAAAATTTAAGCGGCAAATATGCTTACAGATATTATTCATGCAATTTAAGAAATTCAAATGCTAATAAGTGCAGTAATGATGCATTAAATGCATATGATGCTGAAGATTATGTGGTAGATACATTAAAATCATTAACTCGTGATGATATAATTAAAAATTATGAGGAACTAAAAAAGAAAAATGTAGTCAAAATTAGTAATAAAGCTCAAATTGCTAACTTTACAAAAGAAATTGAAAACAATAAAAAATTTATTAGTAATTTAGTAATGAAAATAAGTTATCTTGATAATGATCTAGAATTACTTGAGCTATTTAAAGTAGAAATAAAAAAGTTTACTAACAGAAATAATGAACTTACTTCTTTAATTAATGAATTATCATTGGCTAATGACCAAATTGCAACTACTTACGACTCTCTAAATGAAATATTAAGTACCTTAGATAGTTTCAAGAAGTTCTATAATTTTACTAAAGAGTTTGAGGATAAGAAACGATTAATTAAAAGTCTTGTTAAATATGTTGTTTGGGATAGTAAAACAAGAATCTTAGATATTATACTAATTGGTTCAGATAAGGAGCGTCCAAGGCAAGTTTTTTTACCTTTAGGCAATAGTAGCAGAGGAGATGGCTCATGTTGAAATTATTGCAACTATGGTATATCAGCTTATGGAAAATGCCTCTATAGAAGAGCTAAAAAAAGCAGGGCTTGGTGGACATTATGCAGACCATAGAAAAGCATTATTTTACACCGATGCAACAGGTAACCCATGGACTGCAACTTACATTCAAGCAAAGGGAGATGCCATTGCAGATTTACATGAAGATATGGCTGCTGAACAAAAAGCAAGAGCAACTTATGAAAATTTGATTAACTTAACTGATGAACATGAAATTAAAGAAATATTAAAATTCTTAAGAGAAAGAGAAGTTGTTCATTACCAAAGATTTGGAGAATGTTTGCAACACGTTCAAGATTCTGGATGTATGAAAAAATAGTTTTAATTATTTGATTTTATTTAGGGAAAGTAAAATATTCTATAAATAAAACAAAGAACTGCCCCAAATGGCCATTCATATCCATTTGGGGCAGTTCTTATATTAAAAGCTAGCTAAGTTGTTTTTCTAATTGTTCTAAATCCATTATTACCATATTTATAACTTCAATCTTAGACTTAGCATATTCGTTTTTAGGCAACCATTTTAACCCACATTCTAAAGATTCCTTTGTACTTTTGTATTCTTGTAGTAATTGCTTTACGTTCTCTACCATACCCAAACCTCTTTCCTCTCTTTTTGTGATTGTTTAATACTAATTTCTTCTCAAATCCCTCATAAATCTGTTACTTTTTATAGTATTACCATCACCTCCTAAAAATATGCTTACTTTTAAAAGATTTCTATATTTTATGCATTTATTATACCATATATTCCACATGAATTACATAATTAAGAAGTAAAAAGAAAATATTTTCCTCAATGAGAATCACATTATAATTAGCTTACTTATTGATTATAATTTTAAAAAATATTGATATATTCTAATATGTAATATTTTTAGTTCTCACATCTCAATAAACCAACTCAAAGTGGATTCTTACATTTTTCCATTTAATGTAAAATTAATATTTTTAAAATAATATTTTTTATCCTCAACCTTTTCTAACTCCCAAAACAGCTTATGTTTTTTTGCTTCATTATTAAAATCACTTTGAAGATTTTTATTATCTTTTTTTATATTCTTTATTAGCATGTTAATGTTGTTTCTTTTCCAATTATTAAAATCAAATTCCATTTCTGAAAGCACTTTTTCAGTTGATGTAATTTCAATATTTGGACCATCAAGATCTCTTTCAAGATTTCTTATGGTATATGAATTTTGACCTGGATCTAAAATTATGAAATAACCATAATCAAAGGTACTTCTTATAAGTCTTCCATATATTTGTTTAGCTTTTATACATACTTGTGGATAATTTACATCTTGATATCCCTTGTTTTGATATGTTGTAATTGCTCTTAAAATAGGATATTCCGGACTATAATTAGGGATTTTATCTAACATTACACAAGATAAAGCATCTCCTGGTACATCTATTCCTTCAAAAAAGCCCTTACTTCCAAGTATTATTACCTGTCTATTTTGGTCATTTAAAGCTGATACTGATTTTTTACTAGTATGAACTTCTATTTTTGTTCCTCTAACAAGTAACTCTAACTCTTCATTTACAGCTGTTCTTCTAGCATTATTATTAAATAGAACAAGGATATGCCCATTTATTTTTTGTGCTGTATAAAATATAAATTTAGATACCTTTTTAATATAAGAGGGCTCATCATATCTACCTACATTATTTAATGCAAAGATCTTAGTTCTTTTCTTTAAATCAAAGGTTGGAGGAATAACAAATTCTTTTGCCTTTTCTTGCCCTAAGTGTCTCTTAATTTTATTAAATGAATTTTCTATTCTTAAAGTTGCTGATAAAAATGTTGTACTTTTAACTTCCTTAAGCATATGTTCATTTACTAATTCACCAACATTTAAAGGTACATTTTTTAGCTTGAAATCTTTATATTCTGCATCTACTTCTAATATTTTTGCATAAAACACAGTACTTTCTAAAAATTTATCTAAGATATCAAAATTTGATTTAAGCTTTGCTATATAATCAGATAAACTTTTATGATCATTATCACCATTAATTTCATCATCTAAGGTAATATTAGAAAGATAATCATTTAAAATTTTATATAAAGGATAAATACTTTCCTTTAAAACTGAGATTTCGCTTCCGAGCGCTTTTGTTATCCCTTTTAAATCATCTCTTGGAATAAAAAATTCTGTTGCAAAATTGTATTCTCCACTAACAAGTCTCATGCTTTTAAAATTATTAATTAATATAGTAATATTTACAATAATTTCATTTACCAAATACATTATTTTATCTTTTTCTATAGTTTCTCTATAACCATAACTGGCATTTAAGCTTAAAAGCATAGCTATAATACTTGGATGACCTTTTTCTATCATATCTAATAATTCTAAAAATTCATAAGATGAAAACTCTTCAGCAAAAAAGTCATAACACTTTTCCATTAAATTATGACCTTCATCAATTATAATATGATTTATCTTCTTCTTTTCAGCATATGGCCAGCAGGCAAGCAGTGAATGATTTATAACTGTTATATTTTCGGTTGGAAGTTCATTATACCGCTTTCTTAAATAACAAGGTCTTGTGCATTTATCTAATTTACATTTTTCACTATCACAATTTACTTCACTTATATATTTATCTAATTCAAAATGTTTTTGTGCTGCATAATTTATATTTTCTATATCACCATATTCTCCAGTTTCACAAAGCCTTCTTAAAAATAGTAATGCTAAATTTCCAGTTTCATCAAATTCTAAAATTTCACATCTATTTAATCTTTCTATGCAGAGATAATTTCCTTTCCCCTTCATAGCTCCATAATTTAATTTATCATTTAATTGTAGTTTTTTTAGAATAGTTGGAATATCTCTTTCAATAAGTTGATTTTGTAGCTCCTTTGTATTTGTAGATATAATAAAACTAGCGTCATCTTTTCTAATCTTCTGCTTATTTAAATAAGTTCCTATTGCTGCTATTATTACATACGCAAAAGTTTTACCACTTCCAGTTGGAGCTTCAATAAATATTCTCTCTGATCTTTCAAAATTTTCTCTAATCCTTTTTGAAAATTCCTTTTGATCTTTTCTATATTGATATCCAAAATCTCCACCATTATTCCAAATCTCTTCATTTTCAAGAAGATTTTCATATAAAGAATAATCTATATGAATTTTTTTTAGAACTTCTTCTTCCTTTTTATTTTCTTCATAGCTTACATAAGGATAATTAGCATCTGTAAAAAAAGGAGGTTTTAATAAATATTTAGTCCATGCCCAATTTTTTAAATAATGATAATCTTTCTTTATAATTATATATAAAGAATTATTTTTCTTATTACTTTTATCTTCCCTTGCCCACTGTCTTAATATAAGAGAATTAACTACTTTTAAAGTATCAATTGAATCTTCTAATCCTCTATGGGCTTCACTCTTTTTAATACTCGTGATTTCTTTAATCAATGCATCTAAATTAAATTCTTTTCTCCAAGGTTCAAGTATTGCGGCAAATTCCATAGAATCAATTATTTCATTTTTGATTTCTGGAATGTGATAATATAAAAATTTTCTTTCAAAATTAGAGTTATGGCATACTAAAGGAAGATCCTCTAAAAAATCTAGAACCTCTTCCCTTACAATATTTAAATTTCTAGCACTTAATAAATCTATTTCATTTAATCCAGTACAAAGGTTATAAATTCCTACAGGTACTCTTCCTCTTGGTCTTATTAAAGTGCTATAAGTAGTTATAACCCCTTCTTTCACCTTAACAGCACCTATTTCTATAATCTCTGAGCTCTTTTCATCTAAGCCAGTTGTTTCAATATCTAAATATATTACATTGTCTAAAATACTATTTAATTCTTGTAGCATACCTTCTCCTAATTTACTATCTTTTATGTTATTATTAATTAAGCTTATCAAACTGATGTTCTAAAATCAATTATAACATAAAAAACTGGAACAAAATATTTTTCAAAACTATTTTGCCCCAGCTCTTTTAAATTCATTAGTTTTTTCTAAAAAATCATTTGATATTCTCAAAAATTCTTGCAAATTACAATTCCCAGCTCGCTCTCCAATTCCATCTAACGTGCAATCTACATACTTTGCTCCACTTTTCACAGCTTCAATTGAAATAGGAATAGCCATTCCAAAATCATTATGGGCATGTATCTCAATTTCCATACCTGTATTGTCTATTATGGTTTTAACTGTTTTTTTAATTATAGAAGGCATTAATATCCCTACTGTATCTGCATATCTTACTCTTTTAACATCAATTTTTTTAACTATTTCACATAAGTTAATAAGATAATCTACATCTGCTCTTGAAGCATCTTCAAATCCAATAGTAACTTCATATCCTTTATCTTTTGCAAAATAAACACATTCTATAAGATTTTTTTCAACCCATAATTTATCTTTACCTAAATTAGAATATATTTGTATATTAGAAGTAGGAACACTTATATGAATTATATCAGGCTTACAGTCTATGGAATGTTTTATATCCTCTATGTTCATTCTATTCCAAGTGGAAATAAAAGATTTTTTTCTATTATATAAAATTTTTCTAATACATTCTTTTTCTAAGTCCCCCATTACGGGTATTCCTGCTTCTATTTGATAAATATTATTTTCATCCATATATTTTGCTATTTCTATCTTTTCATCTATTGAAAAGGCTAAACCTGCACTTTGTTCTCCGTCTCTAAGAGTTGTATCTACTATGTTTATTTTATCAACAATCTCTTTTTTTAAGAACATTAATTATTGACCTCCTTAAAGCTTTATATACTGCATTTTTTATAAATTTCTTTTATTTCCTCATTATTTAACCCCCTACGATTTTGAGTACTAAGCTTCCTCACATTTTCTAGCATAAATTTTAAGTTTTCTGAGCTATATTTTATATTTAGTTCTTTTAATTTTATCTCTAATGCATTAATACCTGAATGTTTCCCTATAATAATATTTCTTTTTCTTCCAATTTCACTTGGATCATAAGGTTCATAAGTAGCTGGATTTTTAGCAATTCCATTTACATGTATTCCTGATTCTACATTAAAAATATCTCTACCTATAAAAGGCATATTAGCGTGAAGCTTACTTTCTGTTATTTTTTCAAATAAATTAAGAACTTCTGGTAAAAACTTATAATTTCCTTGATGCTCTTTTTTCTCTAAGAAAGAAAGTCCCCCTAAAATTTCTTCAAGGTTAGCATATCCTCCAATACCTGCAAACGTTGCAACTACTGTATCCCCCCCAAATTTTATCCATTCTAAAGTCATTGCTGTAGCTGCACTATATTTGTTTTTAATGCATATTTCTATATCATAATTAAAAACATTAGCAATCTCAGAAAAGATTTTTTGATAATCATAAAAAATTACATTTTGTAAACCTGTAATTCTAATATCTTCAAAATCATTATTAGATAATTTATTTTTTAAAATACTACATGGATTATAATCTTCTTTTATTTCTATTTCTCTAATAAGACTTGTTCTTGTTTCTACTGATTTATTTCTAATGGTTCTGCTTTCTACAATATTACCATTAATTATTTTAAATTCTATATACTGGGGTAATGGAGATAACTCTCTATAAAGTTCTTGAGTAAGTTCTATACAATCGCTTCCTATTATATGTAGCAATTTTATCAACTCTTTTATATCAAAAAACTTTCCGATTAATTTATCACCATAAACTTCCTTTAAAGCAACTATAGTTTTATCTATAATTTTTATTTTTTTCATTACTACATCACCACCTTAACAATTAACAACAACCAATTAAGAAGCAAACTCTTATTTATTTGACAAAATCTATATTCTAAAAGTTCAATATAAAGTTTACTCTTAATTGTTAACTGTAATAAAAAACATTAAATAACTAATTCATCTACTACTTTTCCACCTTCGATATGTTCTTCCACAATTCTTTCTACATCTTCAATTTTTACATTTCCATACCAAGTTCCTTCAGGATAAATAACCACAATAGGACCTTTATTACATACTCCCAAACAACCTGTATTAGTAACCATTACTTCATTTATTAAATCTCTGTCTTCAACTTCCTCCATAAATTTTTGCACTACCTTTACGGAATCTTTAGAATAACACATTCCTTTTTGTATTCCATTAACTCTACAACTTGCACAAACAAAAATATGATGTTTAATATCGATCATTTTATTTTCCTCCTTTTTTATTAAGTGTTTCTATTTTTACTATCATCTCTTTTTCATATATAATTAGCAATGAATATTTAATATTGAAATTCTTCAAGAATTTCATACTAAACTATTTACTGCTAACTGACCTAAGCTCTTAGCATTTCTTTAACTTCCATTTCTTTTAATACAGCTTCTGCTGCTTTTGTTACTGCTGTTTCTATTGTTTCACAAGTCATAAATACTTCTATGCCCATATTTTTGAGTTTTCTTTTTGGCTCATCTCCAATTCTAAGACATAAGATTCCAGTACAATCAGAAACAACACTAGATAACTTAGAGAATTTATCCTCTTCTTCCTCACATACTTCGATGCCATTACAATACTTATCAATATCTCTTTTTTCTACATATTTTACATCGCAATTTTTATATTCGTAAATAAGAAATTCAGTTGCATGCCCAAAATGCATATCAATGCCAATTCCGCTTTTTGAAGCTATTGCAAATTTTAATGTTTTTTCTTCTTCTACAGTACTTTTGATCATAGGTTTATTAAACTCTTGAGACTTATCATCTCCAAGTAGTCCAATTGCATCAGCTCTACACTGTTTGCAATGATACATTTGTTTTATATTTATTTCACACTTTTTTCTTAAATCCATTATTTCTTTATTACTTGTAAGTGACATATTTTCAAACACACTGCCTTTAACTGGTATCATTTGCATTATATTTGTTATACCTGCTCCGAGTTCTTTAACTTTTTTAGTTACTTCTTCTATATGGTGATCGTTAATTCCTTTAAGCATTACAATATTAACCTTAACCATAATTCCTCTGTCTGCTAAATACTTAAGACCTGATAATTGATTATTTAAAAGAATTTGAGCACCTTCTTCACCGGTATAAGTAATTCCAAGATAATCTACATATTTATATACCTTTGCAGTTATCTTAGGATCTATAGCATTCATAGTTATTGTTACATGGCTTACTCCTAAATTTATTAATTCTTGAGCATAAAATGGAAGCATTAACCCATTAGTTGATAAACAAAATGTAACTTCTGGATCGTGTTCTCTTATAAGTTCAAGAGTCTTTTTAACATTATCAAAGTTAGCTAATGCATCTCCTGGACCTGCTATTCCAACAACCTTTAAATTATCTATTTGGGATTTTACAATTTTATATTTTGCAAAAGCTTCTTCTGGAGATAAAACTTCTGTTGTAACCCCTGGTCTGCTTTCATTAACACAATCAAATTTTCTTAAACAATAATTACAGCTTATATTACACTTTGGAGCTATAGGAAGATGCATTCTTGCATACTTATGAGCTGAATCACAGCTAAAGCAGGGATGAGTTTTTGTTTTTTCCTCTACTTCTTCTTTACTTCTAACTTTTAATTCCATGTTTTTCTCCCCCTTTATTGCTGTTTCTTCACTTATTAATGTTCCTTCACCTATTAATGTCTTCTCACTTACAAATGTTTTTCCATTTATTATTTTTTCTTCGTCTCTTACTGTAGTTTCTTCTATTTTTTCTTCTTTATAATATTCATTATATAAAGCTTCTCTAAAGATAGATTCAGTACTCGCAAGCATTACATTTGTAATTTGATCGCTTAGATTTAAAGAACCTTCATATCCAATAGATAAAATTCTTTGTCCTCCAATCCTATCATGAATTGGAAAAGCGGCTCTAATTAATGGTATTTTATGTTTTTCCTCTATTCTTCTTCCATCAGAGCTTCCAAGCATTACATTTACTTTTAAATCTAATGCATATTTTTCTATATCTTTAAAATCACCTTCATCTATAATTACACATTTTTCTGCAAATAATTGTTCTGAAAGTTCATCTACTTCTTCTCTTAATTTTGATTCAAGACTTGGGCATACATCTCCAGTAGAAATAACCATTGGAACAATTCCACTTTCAACTGCGAGTCTTGCTGTTGAATATACAAAGTCTGGTTCTCCAAATATAGCTATCCTTGCTTCTGCATTATATTTATGAGAATCTATCATAGCATCTAAATATCTGCTTCTTTGCTTTTTATATTTTTTAGGAATTGGTTTTCCTGAAACCTCAGATAATACTTTAAGAAAGTTATCAGTATCTCTAAGACCTCTTGGTACATTAATTCTATAATTTTCAACTCCAAATTTTTCTTTTAAATAGCTTCCAATAGAATATTCTTCTTTTATAAATGAAGTAAGTTCTATTGTAGCTTTAGCACCACCCATATATGTTATATCTTCTATAGTTGTCCCACTACTTGGCAGTCTATTATACTTTTTACTATGACCTCCATCTAAATTTTCAGATATATCTGGAAGTAAAATATAATCTATTTCAAAATCCTCTAGAATTTCTTTTAATTCTCTAGTATCTGCACAACTTATTGGACCTGTAACAATATTTACTTTTTCATTTTTATCTGCTTTCATTTCTACATTTTCAACTACTGATTTAAGAGCTGTAAAATGTCCACCATATTGAGTTCCACCGTAACCTGGAGATTTTATTGGAATTAATTTAACTTTACTTTCTGGATGTTTTTCATAAAATATTTTTGAAAGTCTAACTACATCCTCTCCTATGGTTTCAGCAAGACAAGTTGTTGCAATACCTATAACCTCTGGATTGTATAATTTAATTAAATTTTCTAAACCCTTAATTAAATTATTTTCTCCACCATATACAGTTCCTTCTTCTGTAAGCGAAGATGAAGCTATATCAACAGGTTCATTATAATGAGTTGCCATATGTCTTCTAATGTATGTACTACAACCTTGAGATCCATGTAAAATTGTCATACAGTTTTTAATTCCATATAAAGCATTGCATACTCCCATAGGCATACACATTTTACATGGGTTAACTGTAAGATTAACATAACTCTTTTTAATCTTCTTCATCATCTTCACTCTCCTTTACATATTTCCATACAGGACTATTTATTGAAAGATTTATTTCTTTAGCAAAATTAACTGCTCCTATAAAACCTCCAAGAGGATGCTTTCTTTCATGATTGTGATCACAAAAAGCAACTCCTAATTTATAAGCAAGAGGTCTTTCTTTTACTCCACCTACTAAAATATCTACATCTTGCTCTAACATAAATTTTTCTAATTCAGAAGGATTTGCATCATCTAAAATAACAGTTCCTTCCTTGACTAAGGAACCTATAACTTCATAATCATCTTTTTTACCTGTTTGAGTTCCAACCATCACAGTTTCAATTCCAAGTTCATTAAACTGTTTAATTAAAGAAATTGCTTTAAAACCTCCACCTACATATATAGCTGCTTTTTTTCCTTTTAAATTTTCTTTATAAGTATTTATAATAGGAAGAACTTTTTCCTCTTCTTCTTTAATTAAGGCTTTAGCTTTATTGGTCATTTCTTCATCATTAAATAAAGCTGCAATTCTAAGTAGTGAATTCTTTGTATCTTCAATACCAACAAAGCTTATTTTAACAAAAGGAATTTCCATTTCTGCTTCCATTCTTTTTGCTAAATATGTCATAGATCCTGCACATTGAACTACATTAAAGCTGGCACTGCTAGCTTTTATTAAATTATCATAGCTTGAATCACCTGTAATATTTGATACTACCTTTACTCCAATCTTCTTTAAATACTCTTTTACTATCCATATTTCACCTGCTAAATTAAAATCACCAAGCATATTAATGCCTTTTGTTTTAGGTAAAACATTTCTTAAAAAAAGATTCATAAGTGCATTACATGCCAATTTATATCCTTTAGATTTATTCCCTGAAAATCCTGGAGCCATAACTGGTATAACTGGAACATTATATTTTTCTTCAGCCATTTTACAAACAGCTTTAATGTCATCGCCTATAACGCCAACAATACAAGTTGCATAAACAAATAATAATTTAGGATTATGGTTTTTCATAATACCTTCGATAGCTGATGTTAATTTTTTTTCACCACCAAAAATTACATCCTGCTCACTTAAATCAGTTGAAAAACTATTTCTATATAAATCTTCACCGCTTGAAAGACTTCCTCTTATATCCCAAGTATAACTAGCGCATCCTATAGGTCCATGAACAATATGATAAGCATCAGTTATAGGATTTAAAACTACTCTTGCACCACAATAAACACACGCTCTTTGGCTAACTGACCCAGATACACTGTTTCCATCACATTTCATGGAATGTTTATTATTACCTTCCTTAAAACATACAAAGTCTTCTCTTTCTTCAAGAAGCGAATTAGATATTTTCATTTCCATAGGTCACACACCACCTTTTCAATTTATAATTAGAAATTTGGAATTGAGAATACAGGATGTTTTTATATTTATTCCTCATTCTACATTCTCAATTCTAAATTCTTAATTTATTAATGAAATGAGCAATTGACATACTTTATCTATGTTCAATTGCTCATCATTGAAATTATTTAATTTTAAATTTGGTTAACATTTTGTACAATATTTTGATTGCAGCATAGCTGCTTTTTTATTTGTGCATATCTTATTCTATAATGTGCATATATTTTATTTAGTTGATCTTGGTTGCAGAAAAGTTCCGTATTGCAAAAAAGTTCCGTATTGCAGCATAGCTGCTTTTTTTATAGGTGTATACTATTTTACACACTGATTTATATTACATTACTAATTCAAAATCTTCTTCCTTAACATCTCTGTCTTGTCTATCCATTAATGCGCCAAGCATTAGTTCTAATAATCTCATTGCACCTCTATATCCAGTAACTGGCATTAAAGAATGTACATATCTATCTATTACTGGGAATCCAACTCTAACTAATGGTATGTCTTCAGCTCTTGCTATGTACTTACCATGAGTTCCACCCATTAATAAATCAACTGGTTCATTTTTTATCAATTGATGTAATAAAAACAAGTCTGAATCTTGTTTAACGGTGCAGTCTTCAACACCAAATTCTTCAAACAATGCATTTACTTCTTTTTCAAATGCTGCTCCTGGAGTACCTGTAATTACATACTTAGGTATCATTCCAAGTTCTAATACGAATTTAGTTAAAGAAATTAATGTATCAGGATCTCCATATAAAGCAACTTTCTTTTTATCATAATATGGATGAGAATCTACCATTATATCAACAAGTTGTCCTCTTTCTTCTTCGATTTCATAAGGAACTTCTTGCTTACTGAATTTACTTAATTCCATAATATAGTCATCAGTAGATCCAATACCTATTGGCATTCTTAATGTTTTATATGGGATTTTAAATTGCTTTTCTAATGTAGATGCTCCTGCTTCAGATGCAAAACTACCTATTGCTAAAGTTTTTTCAGCATCTCCTAGTTCTATAATATCTTGAATTTTTGTACCACCTTTTGGATACATTTGATATTTACCAGTCATTGGAGAATCTAAAACTCCAGTTGTATCTGGTAACATTGTGAAATCTACACCCATAAGTTTTAGTAATCTTTTCATTTCACGCATATCCCCTGGATTAACAAATCCAGGTATTACACACATTTTCCCATTTTTAACTCCAGTTGTTTTAGATAATCCTTTGATGAATCCTGTAACCATATTAGAAAAACCTGTAATATGTGATCCAACATAACTTGGAGTATTCGCATGTAATACATATTTTCCTTCTGGAATTGTCATATCTCCAATGAAACCTTTTAAGTCATCACCTATAGTTTCTGAAAGACAAGTAGTATGAACTGCAATTATTTCTGGATCATATATATCAAAAATGTTTTTAACAGCAGTTTTTATATTACTACCTCCACCAAATACGCAAGCACCTTCACTAAATGCTGAAGTAGTTGCTATAGCAGGTTCCTTAAAATGTCTTGCTAAAACTGTTCTATGATATGAACAACAACCTTGAGATCCATGACTATGTGGCATACATCCGTGAACTCCAAGTGCAGCATACATTGCACCTACTGGTTGACATGTCTTACTAGGGTTAATGGTAATTGCTTTTCTTTCTTTTATTTCTTTTGGGGTTAAATCTAACATTATACCTCACCTCCAAATGTTCCTTCTAATATAGATTCTGTTTTCCATGGTGCTACAGTAAAGCTCCATGCTGGTGTATATATTCCCATTGTTACATCTTTTCCAAAGTTAACAGCACCTTTAAATCCTGCATATGGTCCACTATAATCATAAGAATGTAGTTGTCTTGATAAAACTCCACCTTTTTGTATTGTGTATTTGTCTTTAATACCTGTAAAGAATATGTCTGGCTTTAATGCTTTAATAAATTCCTCTTGTTCATATTCATTTAAATCATCTGCAACTATTGAACCTGGATTCATATCAGGCATCATTCCTGGATAGAATTCTAAATTAACTATTTCTTTCTTTAATTCATCTAACTCTTCTTGAGTTTTTACTTCTTTGAATTTTCCTTCAATCTTTTCAACTTCTAATACTTCTATATTCTTTAAATCTGCATCTTCAACTATTGTTGGAATTACTTGTCTACCTTCATAATCATCTCTATGTGCAAATTCAAATGCAGCAAGTACAGTTTCCACACCAAAATCTTTTAATAGCATTTGATAATGATGGGCTCTTGAGCCTCCAACATATAAAGCTGCCTTTTTGCCAGTTAATTTTCCTTTATAATATTCAATATCATCCTTAATGTTTTCAATTTCTTCAGCTATTACCGCTTCTGTTTTAGCTGTTATCTCTGGATCATTAAAGAATTTAGCCATATCTCTTAAAGTCTTAACTGTACAATCAACTCCAATAAAGTCAACTTTAAGCCATGCAGTCCCATATTGAATTTTCATCATTTCTGCGATATAATTAATGGAACGGTGACATTGGACTAGATTTAATTCTGCAGTATGGGCTTTTCTTATATCGTCAATGCTAGCATCACCTGTCATGACTGATATAATTTCATAGCCTATTCTCTTTAGGATTCTTTCTATTTCCCAAGAGTCACCACCTATGTTGTATTCTCCAAGAATGTTAACTGAATGTTTCTTAGGAGTATAATCTTTAGTTCCAATTACAGATTTTATCAGCTTGTTATTTGCAATATGGTGACCAGCAGATTGAGATACACCTTTATAACCTTCACAAGCGAAAGCTATACAATCAACTCCATATAATTGTTTAGTTTCTTCTGCAACAGCTGGAATATCATCACCAATTAATCCAACTGGACATGTTGAGCAAATAAATATTGCTTTTGGCTTAAATATATCTACTATTTCTTTAATTGCAGTCTTTAATTTCTTTTCTCCACCAAATACAATATCACTTTCACCTAAATTTGTGCTGAAACAATATTGAATAAAATTTCCGTCTCCTTCTTGAACAGCAGCTTTATTTCTTCTTGTTCCCCATGAATAATATCCACACCCTATTGGTCCATGAGTTAAAACAACAATATCTTTTATTGGTCCAAGAACAACTCCTTTACATCCTGCATAACAACAGCCTCTATGTGTAAGCATTCCTGGCATAGTTCTTCTATTTGCATCTATTTCCTGCACTTCATTTTCAAGTTCTAAAATATGTTTTTTTCTATTTTTATATACCTTGGCACTATATTTATCTAATACATTATCTAATACCTTACTCATTTACTTCACCTCCTATATTAAATTGCACTTTCACCAGACTGTCCATCTCTAACTCTATATACTTCATCAACTGGTAATATAAATATTTTTCCATCACCTGGAGTTCCAGTTGAATTCACACTAATCACAGCATCTACTACAGTTTTTACTTCATCATCCTTTACTACTAATGTAATAAATCTTTTAGGAATTAATCTACCTCTTTCAGATAAATTTTCTCCATATGATGATGGAGGTATTTCGCCAGCTTCAACATATGCTTCTGCATAAGCCTTATCTATAGATTTTTTACCTCTTCCAAGTACTTTTCTGCAAGTAATTGATGGAAAACCAGCTTCTGCAAGTGCTTCTTTAGTTTTATTTACTTTATTCAAACGAATAATACACATAACTTCTTTCATAAAGCTATTCCTCCTAATTTAATTTTATAATCCTGCTTTACCACTACTTACAGTGTATACTTCCTCAATTGGTGCAACAAATATTTTACCATCACCAAATGCACCCTTTTCACCAGTTCTAGAATTTCTTATTATAACCTTAATAACATCATCTTTATCTTCATCTTTTACTGCAATTAAAAGCATTTCCTTTGGAAGTTCATCATAATGAATTTCTCCAACTTGAATTCCTTTTTGTTTACCTCTACCGTAAACCTCCATCTTTGTAACTTCTGGAAATCCAGCATCTAACAATTCCGAAAGCACACTACTAACCTTTTCTGGTCTTATTATTGCACGAATCATATACATATCTCTCTATCTCCTTTTATTATATATTTTGTGTTAGATATAAATTTATATATACATTCTAATAAATATATTACATCTCCTTATTTACCATATAGAACTTCAATGTAATAACCTGATTAGAAATTATATATTTTTAATACTATTTTTTTAATTAAAATATTTTCTTTATATCTTAGATATCCATTAAACCATATTCCATTAAGATTTCTTCTAATCTTTCTTGTTTCATTGGTTTTGGAATAACAAACATTTTATTATTTTCTATGTTATTAGCTAAAGTTCTATATTCATCAGCTTGATCAGCCTTTGGATCAAATTCTATAACTGTTTGTTTGTGTATTTCTGCTCTTTGAACCATGTTATCTCTAGGTACAAAGTGAATAAGCTGACTTCCAAGTTCCTTTGCAAAAGCTTCTAAAAGTTCATATTCTCTATCAACCTTTCTACTGTTACAAATGATTCCACCTAGTCTAACTCCACCTGTTGTTGCATATTTTTGAATACCTTTTGAAATATTATTTGCTGCATATAAGGCCATCATTTCACCACTTGCTACTATATATATTTCTTGAGCTTTACCTTCTCTGATTGGCATTGCAAATCCACCACATACAACATCTCCAAGTACATCATAGAAAACATAATCTAAATCTGATGTATATGCTCCTAATTGTTCAAGCATTCCTATAGAAGTTATAATTCCTCTTCCTGCACATCCAACTCCTGGTTCTGGTCCACCTGATTCAACACATTTGATTCCACCATATCCTGGTTTTAAAATATAATCTAATTCTATGTCATCTCCTTCTTCTCTTAAAGTATCTAGAACTGTTTTTTGTGCTAATCCTCCAAGAACTAATCTTGTTGAATCTGCCTTAGGGTCACACCCTACTATCATTATTTTCTTTCCCATTTCAGCTAACGCTGATGTTAAATTTTGTGTTGTTGTTGATTTTCCTATACCACCTTTTCCATAAATAGCTACTTGTCTCATATTGACTCCTCCTTATAATTTAAGAATATTTTATATAAACCCCAATGGGATTTTATATATTTAATGTAATAATATAACTGTAAAAGGTTATAAAAAAAATCTATTTTATATAACTTCATTAGTAGTTATAATAAAATAGACTCCTTCGTCATTAATTTAATAAAAAAAATCTAAGCTTTAACTTCTTCTTTGAGTTAACACTTAGACTCCATCGCCTTTATTATAGGACATTAAGTTTTTTTAATTTTTTATTTATTGTATCATAAAAATTTGATTTTGCAAACTTTTTTATTTATGATATTTAGCAACTACTTTTATTTTGCTTTTGCTATTGAAATTATAATATCACAGAAATTTAAATTTGCAAACTCTTTTTGTAATTTCTACACTTTTACAAATGATAACGACACACATTTAACATCTCAGTAAAAATATCACTTTATTGTTATCATTATATTAATCAACATAGTACTTTCTTGATATATTATTACTCTCTTTTGAGCATAGTAACTATATTATTGTAATTTTTTCTATAAATCACCTGAAAGAGTAAGCTGTTTTTCTCCAAAATTCTTTATTTCAAATTTATTTTTATTAATATTATATTCATATTGTCCATCTATAATTACTATATTTTCTTTAAATTCCAGTTTTAATGTTATAGTATCCATAACCTCACTATTAGAATACAATCTTATTTTTTTAGGTGAATGAAAAATATCATCACCGCTTGAAGTTTTAATAGTTATTGTATTTGTTGAGGTAATAAGAGATTTTATACTTCCATCCTCATAAAATTTCAAAGAATTTGTATCTCCATGAATTCCAATTGCATTTATGTCATAAGCATCTATATCTCCAATAGGAGTTTTTATAGCAGTTATCCTAAAAGGCTCAAAAGACTTTATTTTTCCGCTTTCATATAAAGAAAAACCTATTCTACTAACAATATTACAATCACCTATATTTAATTTAACTCTATCCTTAGGCCATAATGTAAGACTTTTCAATTCTCCTGTTTTATAAAAATGAAGAGAAATAACCTTGGACTCAAAGGAAGAAAATTCAAAATTAAATTTGTACAATTTAGCCAAGTTATATTCATCTTCTTCTGACCAATATCCTGATAATTTTCCATCTAATAAAAATAATCGATTTATTGGGCCCTCTTTATGAAAAGTAATTTTTTCAGCTTTAAATACTCCTATTTTAGTTTTAATAAGAGTGGCTTCATTTAGACCAATACTTTTAATATTTCCATTTTTATAAACCTTCACTGGTGGAAATTCTTTTCTTCTTTCATCTAAAAAACTATATAAAGGTATTAGCTTGTACCCTAAAATATCAAGAACACTTTCTTCTTCAACGTTATAGCTTTCAATTTCACCAGTAGAATAATAACTTGCAACACTTGCATCATTTAATAATCCATATTTGGTTTCTATTGTTTTCATATTTATCCATCCTTCCATATTTAATCTTTTTCTTTATACAATTTATAATATTAATTTCAATTTGCTATTAAAATTTTAAATATGTATTTGTAATTTTGATTATTCAAAAACTTACATCACCATAACTAATTTTAATGAAGATTACTTTTTTAAACACATAATAAAAATATATGCTTTCACCTATTCATAGGTTTAATATTAATTATTAATTACAATACTTACATTAAAATCATTTCCCTTAACTTCTTCAACTTCCATTTTAATATTTCCTTTATCTCTTTCTTTAATTAACCATAGTGGTACATGACAGCAATGAATGTCTATTTTTTTTACATCCTCTTGTTTCATATAAGGAATTATAGCATTTTTAGATGACATCTCTGGATTAGTTATTTCTAATTCTAGTAAATCTATAAAATAATGTCCTTCTTTAATTTTCTGACCAATTTCTTCTTCCTGCACCTCCATCGTTTCTTGTTCAATTTCACTTTTAACAATTTCATCTAAATACTTCAATGGTTCCCCTTCTAACTCCCAAATGCTGAAATCTTGCAGATAAAATACACTATAAGGAATTCCAAAAGCTTTATTTACAACAACAATTTTACACTCATCCATTTGATCTACTAGTTTTTTGTATTCTTCTCTTATTTGGCTAATTCCCTTTGCGCCATTGTTTCTATTAATTATTATTGATTTTTTTGCTTTCCAAACATTGTTGTCTTTTTTAAATATCTTTACATACTTTGCTTCTTCAAAAGAACTTATAACATCTCGTTCTTCTAAAAACACTCCTATTTCATACATAGTATCACTCCTTTAAATATATAGTGTACAAGGTATTATAGCCCCTTGTCATGGCAATTTATATATAGATTGATATAAACAAATCTAATATATTGCTAATTGTACATTGTTAATTAGAATCTTTTTTTATATAACAAAAAAAGATACAGTAAATCCACTGCATCTTTGCACTTATATAATATCCTATTAAATTTATACTATATTATAATTTAAGTTTTAGCAAGTATTTTACCAATATCTTTTAAATCATATCCACCCATACTTTCAATTTCACTTTTAAATTCTTTACTTTGTATAGTGTTTAATATCAACTTATATATTGGATATTTTAAATCTGATTCTCTAATAACTAAATCATATCTTTCTTCTTGAATCGATATAAAGTCAATTTCTTGCATTTGGTTTGCTGTCTTTTCATTTCCTATACCAACATCCCCCTCTCCTCTAGCAATACATCTTGCTACTGCAGAATGGGATTGTTTTTCTAAATTGTACCCATTTATTTGTTCTCTGTCTATGTTATTCAATCGTAATTTTTCATCTAGCAAAATTCTTATTCCAGAGCCTTTTTCCCTATTTATCATAGAAATACTCGGACTTACTAAATCACTCCAAGTTTTTATTTTATGTGGATTTCCTTTCGCAACATAAAAACCCACATTTCTATATGCTAAGTTTATAAGTAAACAAGATATTCCAGGAAGCATTTTTCTTACAAAAGCAGTATTATATTCATTAGTATCTCCATCCCATAAATGAACTGAAGAAATAGAAATTTTATCATGATATAAATCATAAAGACTAGAATAACTTCCTACATTAGATCTAAGAACTCTTATATCACTAACTTTTTCTCTAATATTTTCTGCTAATACGTCTAAAATTACATCTTGTCCTGATATTATAATATCATTTGGACTTTCTACTTTTTTTACACTATTTATATTTCCCTCTTCTAACAGTTTAAATTGCTTATTACTTTTAGTAATCTTTTGACTGTTTATATAGTTTTTAACATCTTCTTTATCTATTCTAAGCTTTTTACCTACTTTATAGCCAGGCAATTCTCCACGCTTTACTAATTCATACACAGTATTTTTAGTTATCTTTAATAATTCAGCAACTTCAACTGCCGTTAGGGACCCTTCATTCTCCATAGAAATTCCCTCCTTTTTGTTATAGTTTATTTTAACATTTAGAAGCAATAATTTCTAGCAATTAAAAAACTACTCTTAGAACATATTTTTTGATTTTAATTTTTATCAAAAATTCATAATTGCTATTTTTATGAAGATTAAACTTTACAATTTAAATAATATTTGTTTTGAAAATGTGAATTTATTTTTAATAATACTTAAAAATATTCATTTAGTTCTAATAATAATTTATTTGTGTCATTATTTTTTATGAAATCCCATCCTATCCAGTTTAGTTTATAATCATTTTCTCTTAAAAATTCAAGATAGTCTTTAGGATGTGGCAAAAATGCATTTTTACAAATCTGTCTGACCTCGTCGCTTGTAAAAAAATTTCCTATCTTATCCAAACTTTTAGGAACTTCCCTTTGAAATAATAAAGTAACAGGACTTACAATTGCACCTTCTTCTGGCCACACTATTCTAACCTTTTTATTATTTTTAAGAAGCTTAGCATAAAAATAAGGAACAACACTGATGGTTGGTGAATCTTGTATTCCCTTTCCTATATTCTTTACCATTTCTGCCGGATGGCCACCATACCCTACAAGTTTACTTAATTTATTTATTCCAATTTTACCATAGTCCTTATATATTCCAAATAAAGTTGTCTCACAATATTTTCTTTTTTTCCCTCTAATGGCAACTTCTTTTTCAAATTCACTGTTTAAAAGTTCATTCCATGATTTAGGTATAACTCTTCCTTCTAATTTAGTTAAATCAACAACCATAACTAAATAATTTAATGCCATTATATAATAATTTCCTTCTAAATCGATTAAATCACTGTTGATTTTTTTCTCTTCAATACTTTGAACTTTTCTAAAATATTTCTCTTCAATAGCCTTAGCTCTAAAATCTCTTCTGTAAAAGCTATTTACACCTGAACTTATTATAATCTTTGGCAGTTCTTCTTTACTAGGAATATATGAAGATTCATCCATCCACATAACCTCATAATTAGCATTACCTTCTACAAGATATTTAAAATCAAAATTACTTCCTAAATCATTAATCATCGAATCGAAAGCAATTTCTATTGGAACTTTAATTGGACATGGTAATAATCCAAGAACATCATATTCTGATTTATCAATAATGTTTTTAATTTTACTCATAATATTCACCCCATTTTAATACTCTAAATTAATAATTTGATTTAATCGTTATTTCAATAGTGACAATTAATTTCGAAGGATTTCTTTATTCCTCCCATTGAAAATATTCTTTCATACTCCAATCTATTATTTCTCCATTCCTTAATGCATTTCTAAGCTTTAGTATCTTATTATCAATTTGTCTCATAATATTAAGATTATCTTTTTCTCTTGGATTTGTAATAATAATTCTATCCATTGCACCATTTTTTATAATTATTCTTTTATGTCCAAGTAATGCAAGGATGGGATCATGAGTGGATATAAAAACTATTTTTCCTTCTTTAACTAATAATTCTATTGCTTTACTTCTATCTACACCTGCATTTTCAATTTCATCAATAAGAACTATTGGAGAAATACTTAGTAGTGCTGTATCTGCAATCATTAATGCTCTAGATTGACCACCACTTAATGATGTTATTGGCATATCTCTAGTAAATTTTTCTCCTGCTAGTTGGTTAGCATACTTAATTATTTTATCGGTAATATTTTTAAGTTCTTTTCTATTCCTGCTTTTAGCATGCATTATTACAAATTCTTCCACAGATACATCCATTATAAAATTCATATTTTGCGAAAGTTGAGCTACTAATTTATTTGAATTTAAATTTTCTCCATCTATTTTTATAATTCTCCCTGTAGGAGTATCTCCTTTAGCTATACATTCAATATCTTCGAGTAATCTGCTTTTACCTGAACCTGTAGGTCCAACTATGGATATTACTTCGCCAGTTTTAATTTTAAGATGAAGATTTTCCAGTTTTCCATTCTTATCATGTCCACCTATAATAGTTATAGTCTTAATTATTGTATTCTCTCTCTTAATAATTTCATCATTTTTATCTAATGAACAACTATTTGTAATATATAAATTACTTTTTTTCTCTTGAAAATTAATCTTTTTTGTATTTCCTGTTTGATAATCCTCTCCAATTGTTGTCTCTCCAAGGCAATATGAACATAAAGCAGATGGCATTGTAAATCTCAGTTTTTTTCCTTCTAGACTTTCTATTGATATTGCTTCTTTTACATATAAGCTTAGTTCATAAGCTCCTTGTCCAGTAAGTCCATTAACATATAATATTTTAGCTTTTTGATTCACTTCTTTTACCATAAAAGCAAAAACTTCTCTTTCTGCTTGTGATACAATATCACCTTTTGTAATTACAACTATATCTGCAAATTTTAGCATTGGACCTATTTTTCTAGGAGTATTCACTCCTGATAAACTATCAATAACACATACAGCTAATACATCTTTTATATGAGGTGAACATCTATTACATAAGCCAGCACTTTCACTTATTAATAAATCTAATCTTTTTTCTGCTCCTAATTTAACACATTCATCAATATTACTAATATAAAAATGATCTGGACAAAGATTTCCTGATAATCCAACCATAATTTCAACTTCAGCTTTTTTATAAAGCACATCATCATAAGTTGTAAGACAATCAAATTTTATAACACCAAACTTACTTTCTTTAGTTTTCAAACATTCAATAACCTTTAAAATTACAGATGTTTTCCCTGAAGATGGTGGTCCTGAAAATGTAACGAATTTCAAATTAATACCTCCTGACCATCAATATACTTTGCAATTAAAAATCCAAATAATTTGACCATCTACCTACAAAGTATATGAAAAAAGACCTCAAAGAGATTTATACCTTTATGTATTCTCCTCTTTGAGATCTTATAATAATTTTAAATAAATATAACGAAACATAACATAACTATATATAAATATAACAACACTTTAATATAGTTTGTCAATATATAAAAAAAGTTTATTTTTCACTAGTATATTGTTTTTTTCTTTAATTAATGCTACTATGAATAAAAATAATTTTAAAACATGATGAAACATAACTAAACATAACCATTAATTTTAATAATGAATGTGAGGTTTTTTTATGAAAAAGAATATTATGTTAATTACTTTGATTACTTTAATTTTATCTATGTTTTTTCTTAGCTGTGGCACTCAAAAAGATTCAACTTCTACCACAAAAGATACTACTACTGAAGCTAAAGCAGCTAAACCTTCTGAATCTCCTGTAGAATTAAATATTTCTGCTGCTGCTAGTTTAAAAGAATCAATGGCAGATATACAAGAAGAATTTAAGAAAATTAAGCCAAATGTAACTTTAACTGTTAATTTTGGAGCATCTGGTTCCCTTCAACAACAAATAGAACAAGGAGCCCCTTGTGATATTTTTATTTCAGCAGGTCAAAGTCAAATGAAAGCATTAAATGATAAATCTTTGCTTCTAGACAATACAGTAAAAGATTTAGTTAAAAATGACTTAGTTTTGGTTGGGCCTAAAGATACTAGTATAATTGGTGTTTCAGATTTGACTACTGATAAAGTAAAAAAAATAGCAGTTGGAGAACCTAAAAGTGTTCCTGCTGGAAAATATGCAGATGAAGTTTTCACAAGTATTGGGATTAAAGATTCTATAACCTCAAAACTTGTATTTGCCAAAGATGTAAAAGAAGTTCTTGTTTGGTCAACTTCTGGAAACACCGAGGTAGGATTTGTATATAAAAGTGATGCACTAAGTAGCCCTAATGCTAAAATTATCGAAACTATAGCATCAGATAAACATTCTCCTATAACTTATCCTATAGGAATTATTAAAGGTACAAAAAATCCTGATGCTGCAAAAGCTTTTGAAGATTTTTTATTTACTGATACTTGCAAAGTAATATTTGAAAAATACGGTTATGGAATAGCTTCAAAATAATATGGAATAACTCAAAATAATATGATAATGGACAAAGGTATTCTAATGTTTACAATTGTCCATTGTTTAATATCAATTATAAGGAGGAGTTAAAATGGATTTTTCACCTTTATGGATTTCAATAAAAACATCTTTAGTTGCAACAATAATTACATTCTTTTTGGGAATTGTAATATCTTACTTAGTATCAAATTTCAAAGGAAAATCTAAAGGTTTAATTGATGGATTATTTACCTTGCCTTTAATTCTTCCTCCTACAGTTGTAGGTTTCTTTTTACTACTTATTTGTGGCAAAAATGGTCCTGTAGGAAAGATATTAGAACTTTTTAATACATCTATAATTTTTAGCTGGAGTGCCACAATACTTGCAGCTGTGGTGGTTTCATTTCCAATGATGTATAGGACTACTAGATCTGCTTTTGAGCAAATTGACACTAATATTCTTTCTGCCGCTAGAACTCTTGGGCTTAGTGAATTTAAAATCTTCCATAAAATTGCTATTCCACTAGCTATGCCTGGCATTATAGGCGGATTAGTTCTATCTTTTGCAAGAGCTATGGGTGAATTTGGTGCAACCTTAATGATAGCGGGCAATATTCCTGGAAAAACTCAAACAATGCCTCTTGCTATCTTCTTTGCAGCTGAAGGCGGAGACATGGAAAAAGCAATGCTTTGGGTTTCTATAATTGTTCTTTTATCCTTAACCTTAATCATAATTTTAAATTATTGGTCAGAAATTCAATTAAAACTTATAGGAAGGAGAAATTAGTAATGTCCTTGTATATAAATATAGAAAAAAGCTTTTCTTCTTTTAACTTAAAAGTAAATTTTGAACATCAAAAAGGCATTTTAGGATTTTTAGGTTCCTCTGGTTCTGGAAAAAGTATGAGCTTAAAATGCATATCTGGTCTTGTAACTCCTTCCAGTGGAAAAATAATTTTAAATAATAAAACTTTTTTTGATTCAAATAATAAAATTAATATAAGTCCTCAAAAAAGAAAGGTTGGATATTTATTTCAAAATTATGCACTCTTCCCCAATATGAATATAATTGATAATATTGAAATTGGTGTTTCTAATTTGAATGAGGATAAAAGAAGAATCTTATGTAAAGAATATGTTGAACGCTTAGGTCTCTTAGGTCTTGAAAATCATTATCCTTGGCAGCTATCTGGAGGACAACAGCAAAGAGTTGCTTTAGCAAGAGCCCTTATTACATCTCCTGACATCTTACTTTTAGATGAACCTTTTTCAGCCTTAGATCAACATCTAAGAAATAATTTAGAAAAAGAACTTATGTCTATATTAAAAAATTATAATGGTAATGTTATTTTTGTAACCCATGATATAGCGGAAGCATATAGAGTTTGCGACGATATCATAGTCTATGAAAATGGAAGATCTTTAGAAAAAAGAGGAAAAAAAGATTTGTTTAAATATCCCAAGTCATTTACTGAAGCAGTTTTAACGGGATGTAAAAATATTTCTATAGCAAAAAAAATAGGCAAACATACTATTTATGCTGAAAATTGGGGACATAAATTTGTAGTTAATAATGAAGTCCTTGAAGATGTAAAATATATCTGTATAAGAGCTCATGATATAGAAGTTTGTAATAATGATACTTCTGAAAATACATACTGTTATACAGTTGAAAATATTGTAGAAAATCCATTTGAATTTACTATATATATGAAAAATAAAGATAATCTTGTTTCAAATCAAATAGAATATAAACTTGAAAAAAAGAATATGAATTTTAATATAAACGATACTGTTTCTCTTAATTTTTCACAAGATAATTTATTTTACTTTTAGAGATAAATTTAAATATCTTCTGACTGTTTTTATTTTAATTTAAACACTTATAAAATACAATTTCTATTGAAATAACTAAAAATACCTAGTAAATACTTTAACTTTACTAGGGCGTGTCTGAAAACAGAAATTTGCACAAAATTTAATTTTTAGGTAAAATAAAAGAAAAAACTTAGAGGTAACTATTATGGCACAAAAACGTTATGAAATATCTGATGAACAATGGAATCAAATAAAGGATTTATTTTCAGTAGCAAAAACCGGACGTCCTCCAATGGATAATAGGCTGATGTTCAACGCAATCGTAT
>NZ_LZZM01000214.1 GCF_002006345.1 Clostridium puniceum | reverse complement strand
GTTTAAAACCTTGAAAGTGCTTTAAAACAACAGAATATCGTTTATACATTCGTACATTTTTAGTCTTTTTCATTGCTGATTCTAGTTCTAATATTGCATTTTGATTATCTTTTATAATAACCATTTAAATCACCTCACAAAATAAATCTAGATTTATTTTGTGCAAACTCATCGAATAATATAAAGCTGTTTTGCCAAGCTATGAATTTTATTAATTAGAACTTATATATAATAAATTAAAGAAAAATTTAATTTATATTTTAGAGTACCATAATTGAGTGAAGTTTCAAAATATTTTAAAGTATAAAGAAATATAATGTTTATAAATAAATTAGTAAGGATGATATATATGGCAATTGGTAGAAGTAAAGTGGTAGTTGTAGGCACAGGAGCTGTTGGAGCTGCTGTAGCCTTTGATATAGTTATGAATCATGTTTGTGATGATTTAATATTAATTGATATAAATAAGGAAAAATCATGGGCAGAAGCAACAGACCTTCAGCATTCTCTTGGATATAGTGGAAGCAAGATGAATATAAAAGATGGTGAATATGCAGATTGCGCAGATGCTGATTTAGTTGTAATTGCAGCAGCATTGCCGTATATTACAGGACAGACTAGATTAGACATGATGGAAAAAGCATCAGTTATAATGAAAAGTATTGTACCACCTATTATGGCAAGTTGTTTTTCAGGAATTATTGTTGTAATAACAAATCCTGTAGATGTTATGGCATATTATGTACATAAATTGTCTGGTTTACCAGCTAACAAAGTTATAGGTACAGGTACAGCTTTAGATTCAGCACGTTTGAAATATCATTTAGCAGATATTATGAATGTTGATCCTCAAAGTGTTAATGCCTTATGTATGGGAGAGCATGGAGATTCTCAAATAATACCCTGGAGTCAAATTACAGTAGGTGGTAAGAAATTTTTAGATATAATTAATGATAATAAGGCAAGATTGAAAGAATTCAACATTAACTCTGTTGACGAAGATATAAAAATGATAGCATATCGTATTATCAATGCGAAAGGTGCCACTACTTTTGGAATTGCTGCAACCACAGTTCAAATTATTAAAGCAGTATTGTTTGATGAAAACAAAGTTATTCCTGTGTCTGCAATGCTTAATGGAGAATATGGTGAAAATGGTGTATATGTAGGAGTACCAGCAGTTTTAAATAATAAAGGTGTAAAAGAGTTAGTTGAATATCATTTGGCTAACAATGAAATGATGGAACTAAAAAAATCTATTGAGATTATAAAACAATATAATGAAAAACTTAAATTATAAAAGTTTTCATTTAAGTAATATATTAGATAATTTAGAAATGGAGTTTAGAATGATAAAAGTTAATATTATAATGTAGTTTGTTTGGATAATTTTTAACTCTTCTTAGCAGTTGAAAAAATAACAACAATTGTTATGATATCTTTTTTATCGGAGGGTATATATTGTTTATGCTGGATAAGATGGCTGGGGAAAAGCAGCTATCTTATCTAGCGTTTTTAATTATTTTATATTATTGAAGGACATGTTACATTAACAGAGGTATTATACGGATTCCAGTTTCTTTTTATTTAAGTAAATTATCAATTTTAACTTGGTATAAAATTGGTTTTGCACCTCCATTGATAATTTTTGTCTCAATCATCATATGTGCTTTCTACATGAAGTTTGAAAGATGGAAAGACTAGAATATATATTTTTTTGAAATAATTGGACATAGATAAATGTAGTAGTTGATGAAATAGTGATATAATTACATTAGATATTTATTAGAAAGAGGGTATTTCAATGAGAATAAACAAAATTAAACTATGGGAAAATAATAATGAGGTTACGTTAACCTCATATATATTGGATAATTCGCAAGAAATAAAAATTAAAAGACGTCCTACAGTAATTATATGTCCAGGTGGAGGCTTCTTAATGACATCAGATAGGGAAGCAGAACCAATAGCAATTAAATTTGCTGGAGAGGGATATAATACTTTTGTACTTAGATATACCACACATTTTAATAAGCAAAACATAGATTTCAATAATTTTCCAAGGGGAAATGAAGATTCTATATATCCACAACCTTTATTTGATTTAGGTAAAGCCATATTAACAGTCAGAAAAAATGCAGATGATTGGTCAGTTGATACTAATAAGATTTTTGTTTGTGGATTCTCAGCAGGAGGACATTTAGCAGCAAGTCTAGGCGTACATTGGAATGATAATTTATTAAAAGAAAAATTTAAAGTAGAAAATGAATTATTTAGGCCCAATGGACTTATATTAGGATATCCGGTATTAGATTATAGCTTAATGGAAGCATTAAAGTTAGAAAAGAATGATAAATCTTTAAATGAATTTTGGGAGATCTCTAATAAGGCTATTTTCGGTGAACCAAATCCATCACAAGAGTATCTAAAAAAGCTGAGTCCGGTAAATTATGTATCAGATAATACACCACCAACCTTTATGTGGCATACAGCCAGCGATGGGTTAGTAAGTGTAAGAAACTCCTTGAATTTTGCAACAGAATTATCTAAAAAAGAAATTCCATATGAACTTCATATATTTGAAAACGGTGGACATGGATTAGCACTTTGTAATGAAGTGACAGCAAATGAACCTGTACATGTCAATAAAAATGCAGAAGTGTGGTTTGATATGGCTTTAGCTTGGCTTAAAAAGTATGAGTTCCAAGATGTTAAGTTAAGTTATGTATTAGATTAAAAGCTTTCAATAAACATGGACAGGAATATATACTGATAAATGTGAAAATAATAGAAATTCTACAAGAATATACACTATATAAAGAAATTAAGATAAAAGAACAAACATTATATTTAAAATATTTAAAAGAGGTGTCTTAAAATGGTTGGCAAATCATTTTAAGACACCTCTTTTAAAGACATTAAAATTCATGGATGCATTCTAAATTAACTAGTTTCGATAATTTAGAATGAAAAATTCTTTTAAAGCTTAATAAGACGAATTTAGATACATATCCTTTTTATTTTTTAACAATTGACATTGACTATCAATATCGCCAGTGATATAATGAAGATGCTTTCACCCATTTATAACCATAAAATACAATATATACTTTTTAATATGGTAAAACTTTATTACAATTCTAGATCTTTAGTCTCGTTAAGAATAATTAGAAATATTTAAATAATAGGAGGGAAATAAATGAAAAAATTTATGTTAAAAAATATAATAGCAGCAACTACAATAGTTACTACAATGATTACATTATCTCCAATATCAGTATCAGCAGCATATTGGAATAACTCTTCGGATATAGAAAGCACAACTTTGTTACAAAAAACAATAGCTGAAAACAGTGTGTTAGATAGCAATTTATCAGAGGAAAGCAAATCTAGAAGTAGTAATAGCGGAAAGACTAACGAAAATACGAGTGATAACAATAATAATAGTTTAAACAATACTAATGGGAATATAAGCAATGAAAATAAAGATAATGGTGAAAGTGAACTTGCTCAAGAACCAAGTTTTGTAAAAAGTATACGTACTACTTCTGTTGGGCCTCTAAAATATATTTCAATAGTATTTGCAGAGGGAATAATTGATGATTATATATATTATATAGATGAGAGTGAGGTTACTGATTCATTTACGAAAGTTTCAACAGAAGGAAATGTAGTTAAGTATGAGTTGCAGGGTGGAGAAAAAGAATTACTATTAAAACAAAAGTCTACAGGAAAAAAATCAACATATATAATAAAGTAAAATCTATAGAGAAAGAGGTAATTAGATGAAAGTTAAAAAACTAGTATTATTAATTACAACTATTTTATGCATTTCTTCAAATGCTGCGTTTGCAGCTCCTTATGAAGTTTTTACAAGAACAGCTATGCCAGCTTGGGATTATTATAAGACAGAATATGATGAGAATGGAAAAATAAGATATTTTCCTAAAGATACAACTTTTTCAGTTAATAGTGAATCAAATGAGTCAGATAAAAATTTAAGTGTTATAAAAGCTCAATTTCATTCAGATGCTGAACTTCCATTTGATGAGAAAGATAAAAATTATTTAAAATGGGTTTCTGCTATTTCAAAAATAACCGTATTGAATTCTGATAGTTTATCAGTAATTGGAGAGGAAATTGGATATGAAAAAAAATTGGATAAATTAATATTAAAGACAAAAGGTATTGAACTTAATGGACTATATAAAGTTAAGATTTTTGCAGAAGGATATGATGATGTAAATTTAAATCTTGAAATTACTAAACCAGCTCCGAAGCTATCAATTAAAGGAGATTATTATCCAGTGAAAATTAATAGTAAAGCTTATTTTCAGCTTGATACTAATACTTTTTCTTATGCATTTAATAATCCAGTTTATGATGTTTTACTTGATGGAAAAAGTTTAAATAAAGATGATTTTAGTGTTATAAATTATCTGATTTCCATTGAAGCTAATGTAATTAAAAATATTGGACAACATGAATTAGTGGTAAAGATGCATGGATATGAAGATTCATATATTAAATTTATAGCAGAAGGTGAAGGAGCTACAAGTGTAGATACAGTATCAACTGCAACTAAAAAAGTTGTTGAAAGTGTAGAGGTTAATGAACAACCAATATTAAAAAATTATAATAATTTGAGTAAAGTTGATGCAGTATCATCTGCTACAGCAGGTGGGATAGCAACGTTCTTAGTATTCAAATTTGATCAAGTTGCCAATGCTTCTATTCTCAAGGATCAAGGGCTTGAAACAAAAGAATCTAAAGAAACACTTGAATGGTGGAATTCTGTAAGGAAAGAATCAGCAAGGCTTGAGGGCTCTAAGGATTTATATGATTGGGAGGATTATGTAAATAAGGTTTCAGAAGCTAAAGTTAGTGGAAAAACTTTAAATTTCGAAAATTATATTAAAAATAATGGGAAAAAGCATAATTTAGATACTTTTGAAGTAAAATATGTACTTGAAGATGGAAAGCTTGGAGATGTCTATGATCTAGGAGAATTACTAGCTATGCAAGCTCCAATACCTAAAGTTATTTCTGTAGATTGGAATAAGGGAGTTAGATTAGAATTCGAAAAAGACCCTAAATGGACAGCAGCAATTAGAAATATAAAAGTAAACAGTACTGAATTATATCCCTATGAATACACCTTGACAGAAAGTAGCATAGAATTAAAAAATATTTCACAAAGATTTTCATTAGGTGATAATGAAGTTACTATTATAGCTGATGGATATAAGACAGTTAAAGTAAAAGTAAGTACAAATAAGAGCTTAAATCCTTACTTAGAAAAGAGTAAATATTATGTTGGAGATGATGTTGTAATTAAAGGGTTACCTAATGATAGTTATGGTGTAAATATTAAAATGAATGGTGAAAAATTATATGAATATAATCAAACTGGACAAGACAATACGTATAAAGTTAGTGGAGATAAATTAGTTTTAAATAAAGCATTGTTTAAAGAAGAAGGGACTAAAACTATAATTATAAGTGCAGATGGCTATAATGATGCAAGACTTGATTTTACAATATACTCAAATACAGAGAAAAGTGCTCAAACACAAAGAAGTTCAGAGGAAAGCTCAAATACAGAAATTAATCAAGATACACAAAAAAAATAAGATTAAATTAAAAAACTTCTTTTGATTTTTCTGATAATAAATATATTTTTCGATTTGAAAGTAATCATGATCTTAAGAGCATTGAAATTATATCAATTAGAATTATATACAAAAATAAATGGCTATGTGATTAAATATCCCATAGCCATTAGTATTAATTTCTCTCTAGTGATAAAATTTAAATAGGTAAAGGAAGTGATAGTATGGCAGAAGAGAACCTGTATGATAAATTTCATGAAGAAATAAAACAATTTTACTGCCTTGGGACAATAATACAATTAACAGCATATGGACACATGAGTAAAGCAGCATTGAACAGAGCACAAGAAAGACTTAATGAAATAGATGATAAAATGTCGGCATTTAAAAATTACAGTGAAATTTCAAAACTAAATAAAAGTGCTGGTAAAGCTTATGAGAAAGTGACTTCAGATACTTACTTTGTAATAAAAAAAGCCTTGGAGTATAGTAAATTATCAGAAGGAAATTTTGATCCAACAATTAGACCACTAGTGAATCTTTGGAATATTGGAAAAGAAAATTTTAGAATTCCAAGTGAAAGTGAAATTCAAGAAAAACTTAAATTAGTTAACTATAAAGATATATTTGTAAATGAAGAAAAAAGTGAAATTATGCTAAAGAAAGAGGGACAAAAACTTGATGTTGGAGGAATAGCTAAGGGATATGCAGCTGATGAAGTAGTAAAAATTCTAAAAGAATATCATATTCAAAGTGGGCTTATTAATCTTGGCGGGAATGTATTTGCTTTTAAAAAGAAACTTAACAACGAAAATTGGAATATAGGAATTCAAAATCCTTTTGATATAAGAGGACAATGTGTTGGCGTAGTAAGTGTATCAAATAAGTCAGTAGTTACTTCAGGAAACTATGAAAGATATTCAGAAATTCATGGAAAAAAATTTCAGCATATAATAGATGCAAAAAATGGATATCCAACAGAAACCAATGTAGTAAGTGCTACTATAATATCAGATAAATCTATAGTAGGTGATGGTTTATCTACAGGAGTCTATATTATGGGTGCTGAAGAAGGGATTAAATTAATAAACACTATAGCAAAAGTTGAAGCAATATTTATAACGAAAGATAAAAAAGTTTATATTACATCAGGCATTAAAGATAAATTTAAATTAACTAGTCCAGATTTTTCTTATATTTAGGTTTTACTTGCAGCTCCCATATTCTTTTAGTTAGTAAGTAGAGAAGCTAAAAGAATATGGGATAAACTTATAAAAATAATTAGCATTGATTATGAAATATTAGATATTATTATTCATTAACTTGATATAGTTTGAAATTTTAAAAGATAATTCTAACTTAAATAAATTATTGCTATTATCTAATGATATGCCAAGTAAACTTTGAATTTTATGAAATCGATAAAAGAAGGTACTTCTATGAATTTTTAATTTACTTGAAGCATCATTGGCATTTCTGTTATTTTCAAAATAAGTTTTTAAGGTTAAAAATAATTCTGTATTATTTTCATTATCAAATTTATTAAGATTATTAATCCAAGGGTGAACCAAAGTTGATAAATTTATTTTATGTAAATCATTATTTGTATTCTGACATATATGGAAGAGATAATATTCCATATAATCTTCGAAGTAAATTAGATTGCTATCAATTTTTACATGTGAAGATAAATCTAAAGCATAAATAGATTGATAGAAAAAATCTTTTATATCTAATAAATTGTTAAAAACAATACTAGTTCCACATTTTAAATTATTTAATTTTAAAAATTCTAATAGCTTTTCTTTTATTGAAGCATTGATAACATCAGTATTATCATTGCTAATAAGAAAAACAATCATTTCTTTATAATAGGTGAAAATACAGTTTCCAAATATATTTTTTAGTCTTTTAATTAATTCTTTTAAGCCAAAGTTATGTCTATAATCTTTATATTTTTGTTTAAAAGGAATTGAAAGTAAAATTAAATTCTTATTTAAAGTAAAATTAATATATAGTAATCTATTTTTTATATAGTTAATATTGTCAATATTATTTATTAATAAATCTATTAAATAATATTCTTCATCTAAGCCAGAATTACTTAAAAATAGATTTTCTTTTGGAAGCTGTATAGAAAGCACTTTAGATAATACATTTGTCAATTCTAAATCTTCTTCTTTAAACTCACGCTTGCTCTGTAAAACTCCAATATATCCAACAGAAACATTATTAACTCTAATTGAGCAAAAGATTAAATTTTGATCTGAATAGTGAAAAAAAGAATTATCAGTATTATAAATAGTGTCTATACACTTATTTTTTTTCATTAAACCAATAGTATCGAATAAAAGATAATTTTCTCCATTATGGGTTTCTATGCTTGAATTTTCAGCTTTTGCAAGGGCAGAACGAGTTATAATGTGATAGCTGGTATCTAAAATAAAAATAGGATTATTCAAGGAGTTTTCAGCAATACTCAAAATTCCATCCATGTTATTTTCAGAAAATAAACTATCATAAATTTCATATTTTTTCTTATATAAATCATATTTCTTTTGCATAAATTTCTCCTTGCTTTATTCAAATTAGAAAAAAGTCTAAATATAATGTGATTTAATCTGTTATTTTAAGACTTATTTTTGATGAAGAGTATTTTGGCTACATGTTAATATTATAACAAATGGCTTAATTTTGTAAGATAAATTTATTATTTTACTTTAAAGATATAAGAAGATATTAGTGTGTAAATATTTATGAAAAAATATTCAATTAAAGAGGAGAGATTAATAATGGCTTTTACAGTATTAGGTATTACAGCAGGAAGAAAAGATTCAAATTCTGAAATTTTATTAAAGGAAGCATTACTTGCATGTCAAGAACAAGGCGCAGAAGTTAAAATGATCAATTTAAGAGATTATAACATCGAAGAGTGTTCTGGATGTACAGCTTGTACGCATGGTATGAGTAATGGAAAAAATGTTGGATGTACATTAAGTAAAAAAGATGATAAGGAAGCAATTATGGAGGTTATGTTAAACGTGGATGCAATAATTTCATCAGCACCAACATATGATTTAATGCCTACAGCAACGTTTTCAAAATTTATGCATAGAAATCTAGCATATGAATCAGCATTTTTAGAATCAATTGGAGCAATTGAACATAGAGATAGAGTTGCGGGATTAATTGCAGTTGGAGGATCTACTCGTTCATGGCAGTCGATGGCTTTAGAAAGTATGCAAGCTACATGTTTTACGAATGATTTTAAAGTAGTAGATATGTATTTAGCAACAAGAGTACCAGCACCAAAACAATGTTTATTATATGATGATATGATTGAACGTGCTCGTAAAATGGGTGAAAACATAATGAAATCTTTAAATACACCAGTAGCAGAAAGAGACTGGCTTGGTGATGAAGGTATGGGATGGTGCCCACATTGTCATTCAAATGCATTAGTTTTAGGAGAAGCGCAATGGGATGAACTACATTTCCCAGTTGAATGTCAAGTTTGTGGTGCAGGTGGAAATTTAGAAAAGACAGAAGAAGGTAAATGGAAATTTATTATTCAAGAAGATGGATTAAGCCGTGATCGTACAAGTGTTGAAGGAAGAGAACATCATCTAACAGAAATTATGCATACACAAGGTGGCTTCTATACAGAAGAAAACTTAGCTACTGTTAAAGAAAAGTTTGCTAAGTATAAGGAATTAAAATTCCCTACAATTGAAATTAATAGATAACATTATAGTTATTAAATTATCCTATTAAAAATAGCATACTTCCATGCTAATTATGTATATTAGTTAAAATATATTTATACGACTCAAAGCAGCAGATGATTTTGTGAAAATAAAGTTATCTGCTGCTTTACTATTGTTTTTTAATGAGTGTATTTAATATTTTAAAAATATAAATGTATTTATTTTGGGTAATTTCCTTATCTTTTATTAAATATATTTAATAAGCAAAGAATGTCTTGCTTTAAAGGAAATAATTATGTGATTGTAACAACATCAATATTTTAAAATTGCAAATAAGGATAATAATTTAAACAAACCTCGATATTAAAAACGATTTCTTTATACAATATAATTTAACTATAGTGTGAATATAAAAAGAACAGGAGGAAAGATATGAATTACTATTTAGCTATTGATATTGGTGCATCTAGTGGTAGACATATATTAGGTTCAATAGAAAATGGAAAGATAAATTTAGAAGAGATTTATAGATTTGAAAATGGAATTAGTAAAATAGGAAATGAATATTGTTGGAATATTGAACAATTATTTAAGGATATAAAAGCAGGAATTAAAAAGTGCAAAGAAATAGGCAAAATTCCTACAAGTATAGGAATAGATACTTGGGCAGTTGATTTTGTCTTGTTAGATGAAAAGGATAAAATTTTAGGAAATGCAGTTTCTTATAGAGATGATAGAACAGAAGGTATTATGGAAGAAGCATTTAAGGTTGTTCCAAAGGATATGATGTATTTATACACAGGAATACAATTTCAAAGATTTAATACAGTGTATCAATTACTTTCTATAAAGAAAAATAATCCTGAAATATTAGAAAAAGCAAAAGCATTTTTAATGATTCCTGATTATTTAAATTTCTTACTTACAGGAAAAAAGGCAAATGAATATACTAATGCATCATCAACACAATTAGTTAATTCTTTTGATAGGACCTGGGATACAAAGATGTTAGATGATTTAGGAATTAAGAAAGATATTTTTCAAGAAATAAAATTACCTAAAACAAGTCTTGGTAACTTGACAGAAGAATTAGTAGAGGAATTTGGCTTTGATATGGAAGTGATACTTCCTGCAACTCATGATACTGGTTCAGCGTTTATATCATCTATATGTAATGATAGTGATAGTATTTATTTAAGCTCAGGAACTTGGTCATTAATTGGAGTAGAAAATATATTCCCGATTTGTGTACCTCAAGCAATGGATTATAATTTCACAAATGAAGGGGGAATCGATTATAGATATAGATTCCTAAAAAATATCATGGGCTTATGGGTTATTCAGGAAGTTAAAAGAAATCTTGATAATAAATATTCGTTTGCAGAATTGGTTGATTTAGCCAGAGAAAGCATGGATTTTTCTTCAATAGTAGATATTGATCATGATAGATTTTTAAAGCCAGATAATATGATTGAAGAAATAAAAGCATATTGTATTGAAACAAATCAAAAAGTTCCACAAGAAGTTGGAGAAATAGCTTTATGTGTATTTAATAGTTTAGCGCATTGCTATAAAAAAGCTGTAGCTAATTTAGAAGAAATCTTTGAAAAAGAATTTAAGAGAATAAATATTTTTGGCGGAGGCTGCCAAAATAATCTGTTAAATGAATTAGTTGCAAAGATTACAGGAAAAGAAGTTCTTGCAGGACCAGTTGAAGCTACAGCAATAGGAAATATTGTTGCTCAGCTTATAAGTAAAAATGAATTTAAAGACTTAGGTGAAGCGAGACAAGCTATTAAAGAATCTTTTGATATTAAAGTATTTAAGTAAGTTTTTGGGTTAAAAAGGCCCTCGAATTAAAAGATTCATAATCTTAATAATATATAAATTTTCATATTAAATGAAAAATGTTAAAAACTAATAAAATTATTAACCAAACAAAAAAGAAAATTGTTGAATCTTAACTAAATTAAAGGGAGGATAAAAAATGAATATTAAAGAAAAATATGAAGTGGCTAAAAAAGAATATGAAAAATGGGGAATAGATGTAGACAAGGTTTTAGAAGAACTTAATAAAGTTAAAGTTTCAATTCATTGTTGGCAAGGTGATGACGTAAAGGGTTTTGAAGTAGCTCAAAATGAGTTATCTGGAGGAATTCAATGTAACGGTAATTATCCAGGTGCAGCTAGAAATGCTGATGAATTAAGACAAGACTTAGATAAAGCATTAAGTTTAATTCCAGGAAAGCATAAAGTTAATCTTCATGCAATTTACTTAGAAACTAATGGTGAAGTTGTAGATAGAGATGAAATAAAACCAGAACATTTTGCAAATTGGGTTAAATGGGCAAAGGAAAATGGTTTAGGATTAGATTTCAATCCAACAATATTCTCACATCCAAAGTCTTCAGAAGGATTAACACTTTCTCATCCTAATAAAGAAATAAGAGATTTCTGGATTAAGCATGCAATTGCTTCAAGGAAAATTGGAGAATATTTTGGTAAGGAACTTGGTCAAACTTGTTTAACTAACATTTGGATTCCAGATGGTTATAAAGATATTCCAAGTGATAGACTAGGACCAAGAAGAAGGCTTAAAGAATCTTTAGATGAAATCTTTAAAGTGGAAATTGATAAAAAATACAACCTTGACTGTGTTGAATCAAAAGTATTTGGTATAGGTGCAGAAGCATATACTGTAGGTTCTAATGAATTCTATTTAAGTTATGCAGCTAAAAACAACATAATGTCATTAATGGATACAGGACATTACCATCCAACAGAAGTTGTTTCAGATAAGCTTTCAGCAATGTTATTATTTAATGAAAAAGTTGCGCTTCATGTAAGTAGACCTGTAAGATGGGATTCAGACCACGTTATAGTTTTAGATGATGAACTTAAAGAAATAGCTAAAGAAATTGTAAGAAATAATGCAGTGGACAGAGTAATAATTGGATTAGATTTCTTTGATGCAAGCATAAACAGAATTGCAGCATGGACAATTGGAACAAGAAATATGATAAAAGCATTATTAAGTGCAATGTTAACACCAAATGATGTATTAAAAGAATTACAAGACAATGGAAACTTCACAGAAAGATTAGCTTTAATGGAAGAATTCAAAACTTATCCAATGGGAGATATTTGGAATTACTACTGTGAAAAGAATAATGTGCCTGTTGGTGAAAGCTGGCTTAAAGAACTTAAAGAATACGAAGCAACTGAATTATCAAAGAGAAATTAATAATTTAAATACTATAATCTTAATAAGAAACTAAAATTAAAAAATAATTACATACCTTCAAAATACATTTCCGTATTGAGAAGGTATATCCTCTATAATTATAATTTAGCAGATTAATTATGTATAGAAATTAAAAAGAAGGTAGGAGATTAAAAATGGCTTTAGAAGATATGAAATTTATACAAAACTTTAAGAAAATTACTGAGGATTCATGGCTTAAAGGCTGGCATGAAAGAAATGGTGGAAATATAACTTACAGATTAACAGAAAATGAAGTAGTAGCAGTTAAAGGCTTTATAAATGAAGACACAGCATATACTCCAATTGGTGTAACTGTTAAAAACTTAGCTAATGAATATTTCTTAGTAACTGGAAGTGGAAAATTCATAAGAAATATGACAGTTTGTTTAGAAGAAAATGCAGGAATAGTTAAAATTGATGAAACAGGTGAAAACTACAAAATAGTTTGGGGCTTAGTAAATGGTGCAAAACCAACAAGTGAATTACCTTCACATTTAATGAGTCATTCAATAAAATTTGAACAAACTAATGGAGCTCATAGAGTTATAATGCATTCTCATACTACAAATGTAATAGCATTAACATTTGTATTACCATTAGATGGAGCAGTATTTACTAGAGAATTATGGGAAATGGCAACAGAATGCCCAGTAGTATTCCCAAGTGGAATTGGTGTAGTTCCTTGGATGGTTCCAGGTGGAGCAGCAATTGCAGAAGCTACTGGTGAGTTAATGAAGAGTCACGATGTTGTAATTTGGGCACATCATGGAATTTTCTGTTCAGGAGAAACATTAGATTTAACTTTTGGACTTATGGATACAGTGGAAAAGTCAGCTGAAATATTAGTTAAAGTATTATCTATAGGTGGAAAGAAGCAAACAATAACCTCAGACAACTTTAGAGATTTAGCAAAAGACTTTAATGTTAGTATTTCAGAAGATTATTTAGCTTAATAAAGTTAATCTGAGGCTAGAATGAATAATTTTAAGTATAAACAATCTATCTCTGTATACTCCTATAGCCTCAGAAAGCTTATTAAATATATTATAATATGGAAAAAATCTAAAATTACCCTTGAGATTACTTGAGGGTAATCATTAGATTTAAAAAATTTTAAATAAAAAAGTTAATTATTTAACAATGAATTATTATAAATACAAAGGAGATTGATATTTATGGCAAACAGAATGATTTTAAATGAGACAAGCTACATAGGACCAGGAGCAATTGAAAATATTGTTATTGAAGCAAAAGTAAGAGGTTACAAAAAAGCATTAATTGTAACTGATAAAGATTTAATAAAATTTAAGGTTGCGACTAAAGTAACAGATTTATTAAAAGCAAATAATTTAGCTTTTGAAATTTTTGATGAAGTAAAAGCAAATCCAACTATAAATGTAGTTTTAGCTGGTATAGAAAAATTTAAAACATCTGGAGCAGATTATTTACTTGCAATAGGTGGAGGTTCATCAATTGATACTGCAAAGGCTATTGGAATAATTGTAAAAAATCCTGAATTTTCAGATGTAAGAAGTCTTGAAGGTGTAGCAGAAACTAAAAATAAATGTGTTGATATAATAGCAGTTCCAACAACAGCAGGAACAGCAGCAGAAGTAACAATTAACTATGTAATTACTGATGAAGAAAAGAAACGTAAATTTGTATGTGTAGATCCACATGACATTCCAGTAATTGCAGTGGTTGATTCAGAAATGATGTCATCAATGCCAAAAGGCTTAACAGCAGCTACAGGTATGGATGCTTTAACTCATGCAATTGAAGGCTATATTACAAAAGGAGCTTGGGAATTAACGGATACTCTTCATTTAAAGGCTATTGAAATTATTTCACGTTCACTTAGAAGTGCTGTAAATAATGAACCAAAAGGAAGAGAAGACATGGCTCTTGGACAATATGTTGCAGGTATGGGCTTTAGCAATGTAGGTCTTGGAATAGTTCATTCAATGGCACATCCACTTGGAGCCTTTTATGATACTCCACACGGGATTGCTAATGCAGTAATTTTACCATATGTAATGGAATATAATGCACAAGCTAGTGAAGAAAAATATAAGGAAATAGCTAGAGTAATGGGAGTTCAAGGTGTAGATAGCATGTCTCAAGAAGAATATAGAAAAGCAGCTATTGAAGCCGTTAAGAAGCTTTCAGAAGATGTTGGAATTCCTAAGACATTAAAAGAAATTGGTGTTAAAGAAGAAGATTTACAGCTACTTGCAGAATCAGCTATGGCAGATGCATGTACTCCAGGTAATCCAAGAGATACAAGTATAGAAGAAATCTTAGAAATATATAAATCGATTTACTAGAATTTAAATAAAAAATAAAACTTATTTGCAAAGTAAATATTGTATATAAAAAATGACTGATTCAAAATTTAAATTATTTTGAATCAGTTATTTATATATTATAGAGATTTTAGAGCAGTTTTATTAGAAGAACTAAATTTATTCTCAATTTCTAAAAAAATATGATTGTCATAGTAGAAAAATATAAAGCAGATTATACTAGGAATAAAGATTAAAAATGTAATTGAAACATTATTTGCTAAATAATATGCTAAAAAAATAGTACCAACCTTTAATATGGTTATAGGAAATTTTTTTATCATATAGTGTGTTGATAAGATTAATAAATCTTTAAATCTAATTTCGAATTTAGAGTTTATAGGAAACGAATATAAGTTTACTAATAAGATTATCATTATCAATATAGCAAAGAGCATATGAATTCCCTTTTCTGGCATATTTAAATAAAAATATTGAAAATCAATAAACAATACTGTAATTATAATCAGTTGTATTAGCCATAATTTTAAATTGGAAAGAAAATTATCTTTATAGAAATTCCAAAAATGACATGAAAAAAATATATCTTTTTCATATATTATTTTACCAACTGAAGAGTATAGAGCACCTAAAGAAGGTCCTAAAGGAATTAGGCAAATAAATAAGATCAATAGATTAAATTGATTTGGAAAAATTGTTGTGAAAATAAAAAATAATATGAGCAATATATTACAAATAGCAAAATAAAGACTACTTTGAATAAAGCCAAAAATATAATTTGATATTTTATAAAGTGATTTATCGTAAAAATCTTTTTTCATAATGCCTCCTGTATTATATAGATAATATTTCAAAGTAAACTTTTACAATAGTATACATCTAAATTAAGAAAAATAAAATAGCATTTTAGTAAAAATAAGAATATTTTCACTAAAAGTATTATTTTCAAGAATATACAAACTATTGAAATTGACTTCCTAAAATATTTCAAAATAATTGATTCAAATTTGCAAAACATGTATAATGAAACCGAAAAAATGATTTTAATAAACATTAATTTAAAAGGTGTATAGTTAATTATATTAATTTGAATTAGAAAAAATATATGTGGAGGTGATAAATAATGGGTAAAGATAGTATAAATATTTATGCAATAGCAAAAGAAGCAGGAGTTTCGCCAGCTACTGTATCTAGAGTATTAACTAAAAGTGCAAGAGTTAGCAAAGAAAAGAAGGAAAGAGTGCAAGCCTTAATTGATAAATATAATTTTAAACCCAATGCACTAGCAAGAAAACTTAGTAATACAGAATCTAAAACCATTGGAATTTTATCATCAGATATACGAAACCCTTTTTATGCAGCCTTGTTTGTTGAATGTGAAATAGCTGCTAATGCAAGAGGATATACTGTTTTATTATGTAATTCCTTAGGTGAAAATAAATTAGAAGACTCCCATTTAGAAGGTTTATTTGAACAAAGAGTAGATGCTATTATTCAAACTGGTGGCAGAGTCGATGAATTAATTTCAGATGAAGAGTATGTAGCACACGTAAATAAGATAGCTGATTCTATTCCAGTTATAATTACAGGGAAATTAGAGGGATCAGAATGTTATCAAGTGAATATAGATCAAGGGTATGCTATGGAAATTTTAATGGAATATGTAATAGGATTAGGTCATGAGGAAATAGCATTGCTTGGTGGAAGAAAAAATGTAAAATCTACCTATGATAAGCAATTACGCTATCGACAATTACTTACAAGACATGCAATTGAATTTAATAAAGATTGGATTATTGAATGTGAGAGTTATGATATTGAAGGCGGGTATAAATGTATGAATCAATTATTTGATTCTAATAAAAAATTGCCATCAGCTGTAATTGCTATTAATGATTTTACAGCAATTGGTATTATGCGTTCTATAAGAGAACATGGACTAGAAATTCCTAAGGATATTTCTGTTGCCAGTTTTGATAATACTTTTGTATCAGAAGTTGCTACTCCTAAATTGACTACTGTAGGATATGATTATAAGCTGCTTGGAGAGACATTAATAGATGTTTCTATAAGTGCTATATATAAGAAAGATCCTCCACGAATGCAATTGATTAAATCTGAACTTGTAATTAGAGATTCCTGTAAAGAAATTGAAGAGAAATAAAAAATTAATATTATAAACAGTGATGTTTGAGAATGGATAGTTAATATAAAATTTTAAATATATAAGTTCTGATTAATAAAATTCATAGTTTGCAAAATTAACTTGTTTACATTATTAAGAATGTACAGTAAATTTAAATGAATCCAAGTACAATTTAATTAGTAGAAATAAAATTTAATATACATAAAAAAGAATTTTTATATTTTTGCAGTTGCGATTAAGTATAGAAATTTTTTTATATTTCGTAAAATTAATTATGGAAAATAAAGCAACATTTACAAAAAAACAGATTGACAGAGAATAAATGAGAGCGTTATAATAACAATATGAAATGGGTTTCAAAAAATTCTATAAACAAATTTAAAAGATATTTTTCTAAAAATTAAATTCAATCATTTATTATTTCAATGAAATAAAAACGTATACATATAAAATGTTAAACAATCATAAATATATATAAATTTTCAAGTCTTGCATTATTAAATAATAAACATTTATTTTTTAATAATGTTTGAAACCAGTTTCAAGAATGCTGAATGGAGGAATATTAGTGTGAAAAAGAAGTTAATGCAAAGGAACAATTCGCATGTAGCGACAATAAGAAAGAAAACTTTTTGGGAAAAGGTAAGGGATAATAGGACGTTGCTTTTGATGTGTTTACCTGCTATATCATTTTTTATAATTTTTGCTTATTGCCCTATGCCAGGTGCATATATTGCTTTTACAGATTTCAATTATAAAAGTGGTATTTTTGGAAGTAAATTTGTTGGATTTGATAATTTTAAATTCTTAATTCAATCTGGTAGCTTGTGGCAACTAACAAGAAATACAATTTTATATAATATTGCATTCATTGTATTAGGAAATATGTTACAGATTTTTGTGGCAATATTATTAAATGAAGTGAAAAATAAATTATTTAAAAAAGTAGCTCAAACTATAATGTTTTTACCTTATTTTATTTCAGCAGTATTAATTGGTTTATTAGCATTTAATGTTTTAAACTATGATTTTGGATTTATGAATTCTATAATTAAATTCTTTGGGGGAGATCCTATAAAAGTTTACTCTATGCCAATGGCGTGGCCTATAATTATTGTTATTGTAAACTTATGGCAGCAAACAGGATATGGATCTATTGTATATTTTGCATCTATATGTGGTATTGATTCAAGTATTATTGAGGCAGCAGAAGTAGATGGAGCAAACATAATACAAAGAATTCGTTATATTATTTTACCAAGTTTGAAACCAACAGCAATCATTTTATTCTTATTTGCAATTGGAGGAATAATGAAAGGTAATTTTGGTTTGTTTTATAACTTAGTAGGGTCATCTAATTCACTTTTGTTCCCAACAACAGATATTATAGAAACTTATGTATATAGAACCTTGATGAACAATTTTAACTTTGCAAATTCTGCAGCAGTAGGTTTATATCAATCAGTTTTTGGTTTTATACTTGTTATGGTATGTAACTGGATTGTTAAAAAAATTGATGAAGAGTACGCATTATTCTAAAGGAGGATTAATATGGAGACTAAAATTAACAGTACTGCAAAGATAGAAACTAAAACTAATAGCACTATAAAAAAAGATAATATGACAAAAGCTGTACATGGTTTTTCATATGCATTTATAGGACTTTTTGCTTTAGCGTGTTTAATTCCTTTTGTACTTATGATTTCTGCTTCTTTCAGTACTGAGACAACGATTACAAAGAATGGTTTTGCAATATTACCACAGGGATTTACAATAGCAGCTTATGAGTTAGTTTTCAAAAGTCCTAGAATATTAATTGGTTCATATGTTGTTACTATAGTTATGACCACTGTGGGAACTTTAATTGGATTGTTTATAGTAGCTATGACAGGCTATGCACTTCAACGTAAAGACTTTCCATTTCGTAACAGTATTTCATTCTTTATTTATTTCACAACTTTGTTTTCAGCAGGTTTAGCACCTACTTACTTGTGGATGAGTCAATATTTAAATTTAAAAGATAGCTATTTAGCTGTACTTTTCCCACTATTGATGAGTCCTTGGTTAATTATATTAATGAAAAACTTTGTTAAATCCATTCCATATGAAATAACAGAATCAGGGAAAATTGATGGTGCAGGTGATTTTACCATTTTTGTTTCTTTAATTTTGCCTATGCTAAAACCTGCATTGGCAACAATAGGGTTATTCATAGCTTTAGGATATTGGAATGAATGGTATAACTCTATGCTGTATTTATCATCATCTGTAGAGTACAAGCCGTTGCAAAATTATTTGTACGGAATCGTTAATCAAGCGCAAGCCTTAAAGAGCTCAGTAGCTGGAGCTAATGTACCAGTAGGACAACTTCCTACTACAACTTTAAAAATGGCTACAGCAGTACTTGCAACAGGACCAATTATTTTCTTATATCCATTTGTACAAAAATATTTCATTGCAGGTATTACTGTAGGAGCTGTAAAGGGTTAACTTTACATGTTAAGGGCATGTTGGTATTTCTCAATAATGGGAATTACATAAATTTATATTATTTAGGGAGGCAATTAAATGAGTAAAATAGGAAGAAAGATTTTAGCTACGTTATTAGTTGGAGCAATGGCCTTAACCTTAGTAGGATGTGGTGGAAGCAATTCTGCTAAAACATCTGGTAAGGCTACAACTACTGTAAAAGCAGATGGCACAATCGATACATCAGAACATGTTAAAGTAAAATTTGTTGTTTTAGGCAATAAACCAACAAATGGAAGAATGGAAGCTACATTAGAAAAAGTAAATGAAAAATTAAAAGAAAAGGTAAATGCTGAATTAGAACTTCAATATGTTGAATGGGCTGATTGGCAAACTCAATATAATTTATTATTAGCTAGTGGAGATAAAACAGTTGATTTAATTACTACTGCTACAGACTGGTTAGATGCATGGCCAAATGTTAAAAAAGGTTCTTTCTTACCATTATCAGAAGATATGTTAAAAACATATGCTCCTCAAACATATTCAAGTGTATCAAAGGAACATTGGAATCAATGCAAATATAATGATCAAATTTACTTAATTCCAGAAGATAACTACACACAATATACAAATCATGGAATGTTCTATAGAGGTGACTGGGCTAAAGCAGCTGGTCTTGATCAAATTAATAATTTCACTGATTTAGGAAAGTATTTTAAATATGTTAAAGAAAATAAAAAAGATTGTGTTCCTTGGGATGTATCTGGTAAAGCAGCAGCAGCCAATGCATTTGTTGGTGGATATATAGATTCTAATACAAAAAATGTGGTGATTAACGGAATTCCAGTTGGATTATCTACATTATTCTATGGAAAATCTAAAGATGATCCTTATACATTAACCTCTCCATATATGGAAGGTACTACATTAGATGATTTTGCAGCATTAACAAAATCTTGGTCAGATGCAGGATATTGGAGAGAAGATGTATTAAATTATGATGGCAATAGTCGTGATTTAATGTACACAGGACAATCTGGAGCAGATCAACATCATAGTCAAACATACTATACAACTACAAGACCTTTAATGGATGTAAAACAACCTGGCTCTGATTTGAAAATGTTTCCATTCTCAGAACCAAGTAAAAACCTTACAAAAGTAGTTATTACACATGGTGCATTAGCAGTTGGAGCAAATTCTCAAAATCCTGAACGTGCTTTAATGGTATATGATTTGCTTCGTAATGATAAGGAAATTTATAGATTATACAATTATGGTATTGAAGGAAAAGACTATACAGTTACAGCTAAAGGTGAGTTAGCAAGACCAGAAGGATTTGATGCATCAAAAGATGCGCTTGAAACAAATTTCTGGTGTGGACGTAATGATAACTTAGAACTTATAGATTCTACTTGGTATACTGGAAGAAGTGACATGATTAAAAACTACAACAGTTATGCAATTGAATATCCTTATGGTCAGTTTATTTTTGATAATAGTAAAATAACTACAGAAATTGCTGCTATGGCAGATGTTTGTGCAAAATATATTCCTAAAATTGCATTTGGTAAAGTTACTGATCCAAAGGCTGAAGTAGCAGCCTTTAGAGAAGAATTAAAAGCTGCTGGATATCAAAAAGTATTTGATGAAATTCAAACACAACTAAAGGCTTCAAAAAAGTAAGAATTAATTAAAGTAAGTTACAATAAAAATGGTATCTTAACTAAAAAATGATTGCTACAAAATATCATATTATATATGGGTAATTTTGCAGCAATCTTTTTTATTCTTAATATAAATTACTAAATAACTTCTTGTAAGGATTAGCAAATTAAACCTTATAGAAATAAGAAAGGGGAAACAAATATGAAAAATTCTAAAAAATGTACAACACTATTAGTATTACTAGGTTCAGCTTTAATATTGCAAGCATCTCCAGCAAGAGCAGCTTCTAATATTGAAAATACAGAAGAGAAATTATCAATAAGTACAGAAGATTTTATTATTGAACCACAATTTAAGGACATTCTAGAAACTACCACCACATCTGCAGTTACAACAACAAGTCTATCTGCTACAGTTACATTAAATGATTTGCAAAATAAAATTAATGCTTTAGTGGCAAAAGTAGAGCAAGATAAAAAGTCTGGAATAACTTTTGCAACAGAGAAATTAAGTGAGTTATACTTAGATGCATCTAAAGTAGAAGGTACATTATCAAAATTTGAATTAAATATTGAAGCGGCTAAAAAATTGATACAAGCAAATAGTTCAGATCAAGAAGCTATAACAGCTGCTTATAATACAATCGATACATCATATAATTCTATTAGAACATTAAAGACATACAGTTCTTTTAGCGGTACTGATGGAGAAGTATGGAAGGATACAAATGGGGTACCAATTCAAGCACATGGTGGTCAAGTTCAGTGGCTGGAGAAGGAAGGTAAATGGTATTGGTATGGTGAAGATAAAACTAAGGGATATAGAAGTAATGGCATAAGTGCATATTCCTCAAAGGATCTTTATAATTGGACTTTTGAAGGATATGTTATGAGAACAATAAGCAGCAGAGAACAATTAGACAAGGATCCATATTTTTCAGAGCTTTATAAAGATTATACCAGCAAAGAAAAAGATAATGTATATTTATGTTTCAATGATTCTACAGCAGTTATTGAAAGACCTAAAATGATTTATAATCAAAAAACAGGTAAATATGTACTTTGGTTTCATGCAGATGGCCCAACAGTAGAATCACCAAATAGTAATTATGCAGCGGCATCAGCAGGTGTTGCAATAAGTGATTCGCCCAATGGTCCATTTAAGTTTCTTGGAAGATATCGCTTAAATGTATGTCCAGCAGCAGATAAAAAAGGTGAATGGTATGAAGCCAGTGCAGGTTTTGCAAGAGATATGAATTTATGGATTGATGATGATGGTACAGCATATATAATTTATTCCAGTGAAGAAAACCGAACTATGTTTATTTCAAAATTAAATGATGAGTATACCTATTTAGCCACTGACGTAGATAAGGCAGTAAAAGGCAAGGACTTTGTACGTCTATTTCCAGGGGCACAAAGGGAAGCACCAGCATTATTTAAATATAATAGTAAATATTATATGATTACATCAAGTGCTACTGGCTGGGATCCAAATCAAGCAAAATACTGGGTTGCAGATGATATATTAGGTGAATGGACTGATATGGGAGATCCTTGTATTGATGATAAAGATAAAAAGACATTCTATACTCAAAGTACAAATGTAATCAATGTAGATAAAGATGGCGGTAAATTTATCTATATGGGAGATAGATGGAAATCCAATAATCTAGGTGATTCAAGATATGTATGGCTTCCATTAGAGTTTGACTCAAAGGGAAATTTATTAATTAAACCATATACTAACTGGAAACTTGAAGATTTAAACAACAAATATAGTATTCAGGTAAATTCAGAGCTTAAAGATGTTTATACTGGTATTGAAGAACTTCCCAAAACATTAAATATTAAAGTGAATGAAAATGGCAAGTGGATTAATAAAGATACTGCAGTTAAATGGAATTTACCAGATCTTACACCTATGTCAAAGACAACAGTTACAGGAGTATTAGAAGCTGTTGGCAGACAAATCAATGTAAATGTTATCAATATACCAAACAATTTACAATATTATGTTGATTGTGGTGCAAAAAAAGGCTCTACCACATATGAGTTAGCAAACTCGAAGGCTAAATTAAAAAATAGTAAAGAATGGGATAAGGCATATGCAGAAGGTTCTTGGGGATATGTTGGTAAAATAGGAACAGATATTAATTATAAAAATAGTGATAGCACAGATGATTATGATAATGGATTTTGGGCTTATAAAGATAAAAAGATTGAATATGTTGTTCCTCTTAAAGCAGGAAATTACAGTTTATTTGCAGGTTTTAATGAATGGTGGGGGGCAAACAGAACTATGGGTGTTTCAATATCTTATAAAAATTCAAATGGAGAAACTGTAAAGCAAGAACTAGGTACATTTACTAGTAATAGTAAGAAGAATGTGAAATACACATTTAATTTACCGATAGATACTGAAGTTAAAATTAGTGTTTACAAACCTAATGTTAATAATCCTGATGTAATTCTTAGCTGGTTTGCGCTTCAAGAAAATAGATAAGAAAATCAACCAATTTAGAAAAAACAACAAGATCAGAGAAGCTAATATAATAAACAGATTAAAATAGTAATTAATATATTGGTGTTAAATTAGTAATCAAGAATAATAAGAAAATTAAACAATAATGTTAGTTAGAAAAGTATTTAATTTTCTAACTAACATTACATTTTATTTAACAACAGTAGTAAAGCATTTCAATGATGAATGGGGAACCACCTTTAATACAATAAATCCTATGAATGAACCAAGCACTAACTATTGGAAGAAAGGAGGAAATCAAGAAGGCTGTGATTTTAATAGTCCAGAAGAGAAAAATAATATTTTGGACTTATGAGTCAAAGCCTTACTAAAAAGGGACTTACTACAAAACTTTCTGGATTTGATGAAACTGGTATTGATTATTCCTCTATAGCTATACAAAGTGCATCTAATGAGACACTTTCAGTAATTAGTCAATTTAATACACATGATTATAGTGATGGATCTAGAGCTAAGCTTAGAGATATAACAGCATCACTTGAAAAACCATTATACATGGATGAAATATGTACAAGCGGTGGAGCAGGACATGACGCTAATAATATGGATAATGGACTTAAAATTGCAGACTATATGTTTAAAGATTTAAGAGATATGAAGACAACTGGATGGGATATATGGCAGGTTGTTGATGATGAAGAAATGAATAAATCCAACAATTCAAACTGGGGGCTTATTAGTGCTTATTGGTCAGGGGTTAATGCTGAAAAGTATTTTATTACAAAACAATATTATGCAATGGCTCATTTTAGTAAGTTTATAAGACCAGGTTACAAAATTATTGATGTTAACAGCCCAAATGTTGTGGCTGCAATTGATCCTACATCACAAAAGCTTGTATTGGTAACAAGAAATACTTTTGAGAATGATGAACCATTAATGCTTGATGTTTCAAAATTTGATACTACAAGAGCCACAATTGAGGCGTATAGAACTACAGCAGCAGAAAGTCTTGCTGATATATCTTCAAATGGAGTAACTTTAACAAATGGAATTTTGAAAGATACTTTACCAGCAAAATCTATGGTAACTTATGTTATTTCAAATGCTAAATATAATGGTGAAATTGGAACTACTACAAATGATAATGTTATTGGAGCTAATAATAATCAGTTCCAATATAGTAATTCATGGCAATACTATGATTCGCAAGGTGGAGCCTATAGTAAAGATGTTCATTATTCTAATACTACTGGCAGCTATTATCAAGTTAAATTTAAGGGTAATAGAATAAAACTATATGGAACTTTTGCTCCAGACTCAGGAATAGCTGGTATATCAATTGATGGTGAATCAGAAACAAAAGTTGATTTGTATTCTGCAGCTAGAAAGGATAATGCATTAATGTATGTGAGCTCAATATTGGATGAAGGAGCACATACTGTAAAAGTTAGTGTTACAGGAAATAAAAATACGAATTCTAGTTCAACCTATGTTATAGCTGATAAGGCTGTAGCAGTGAAACAAAGTACAAATAATACAGTTGTGCAGAGACCACAGCTTACCAAAGTAACTGCTGGATATAATAAACTTTACGTTGAATATAATCCTATAGATGGTGCAGCTTCATATAATATAAAATATGGAATGGCTCCAGGAAATTATACAAACGTTATTAATAATGTAACAGATGGTTCCTATTTAATTAGTGGACTACAAAATGGAAAGAAATATTATATAGCAGTAAGTGCTGTAATTAATGGAAAAGAAAGTGTGAATTCAAATGAATTAGCAGAAAGTCCTGTTACATCAGCAGATTCAAATTTATTGTATTATGTAAATTGTGGTGATGCAAGCCCTAACATATTAGAAAATGCTGAAGTATTAGGGACAAACAATAGCACTCAAGATCAACCATATGGTTTAGATTTATTAACAGGATATAAATGGGCATATATTGCTGATGAAGGTAAGGAATGGTCTCAAGACACAGAAGCTTCGGTTGAATCAAATTATGGATGTGAAAGACAATATGATGGAACTGCATCTCAAGGTGGCTTAACCTATAAGTTTGATGTACCAAATGGGAAATATTCTGTGACTATAGGCTTATATGATCCTTGGGCTCATAAGGATAGACTTGAGGATATATTAATTAATGGGAATGTAGTAGAGAAAGGGCTTTGCCCAACAATTAAAGGGAAGGTATCTAATAAGTATACTGCCGAGGTAAAGGATGGAATTTTGACTATTAGAGTTTAAAAATCAATTAATGGGAAAGATAAACCACTTATTTCATGGATTATAATATCTAAATAAACATGCTTTATAACAATACTGCTAAAGTTATAGACATGGGGGAAAATATTAAACTTAAGGATAGATACTTATTTTTTATAAAATTATTTCAGTATTGAAGTAAAAAAGAACTGGACTTAAATCCAGTTCTTTAATACTATAGATTTCTTTATTCATTTACAAGATTCAAAATGAAAGTAAAAATTGGAGGTTTATATGTTTTACTGTTTAAATCCTAATATATTGCCTAAAATAAGGTTAATAAATTTTGCTATAATTGATTTACCTTATGTGCATAAAAGACGAAAAGCAGAGGAATATATTCTATATATTATTAGAAAAGGAAGTATGTATATTATAGAAAATGGGAAAAAATATATTTTGACAGAAGGAGATTTTTTTCTGCTTGATCCATCTTATATCCATGAAGGATATAAAGGGGCTTATTGTGAATATTATTATATTCATTTTCAACATTTCGATATTCATAAAATGGAAGAGTATTTAAAACCTTCAATTACCCAGGAAATTTTAAAAAATCGTAATGATTTGCTTCAAAGTAATTCTTTTTCTTACGATATTTATGAAAAGGACAAATTATTAATCCCTAAAATATATCATTTTTCAAATTATAATAGTTTTATTACAACTAGCTGCCTGTTAAATGAGGCAATAGAACATAATAAAAACCAAATAGAAAACTATAAAATACTTTGTTCATGTAAAGTTCTTGAAGCACTTATTGAAATAACAAGAAGTTTTGTTTTTACAGAAATAGAAAATCTATCTTCTGGAGTTCCAAAATCATATAGGAAAATACAAGAATTATTAAAGTATTTAAACACAGAATATGCGAATAAGATTACTAGCACCACAATTGAAAAGCAATTTTCTTGTAATTTTGATTATATGAATCGTGTTTTTAAAAAATTGACACAGAAAACTATTTTTACTTATTTAAATACAGTTCGTATTGATCATGCCAAGGAACTAATTTCGACTACTTCCTTGAAGCTAGCCGAGATTAGTGTTAATGTAGGTTTCAATGACGAGTATTATTTTAGCAAGGTCTTCAAAAAATATACAGGTATTCCTCCTGTAGTTTATGCAAGAGGAATGTTAAAAAATAAGTGATTATAAAATGATTTTTGCTGTTTTTAAGTTATCGCCATAAACATATATATGAATAGGAGCGTCTTTAGAAGTTCTGTGAATGTATAGGAGTAGACGACCTTCATAAGCTCTACGATAATGAGCTGTATATTCTGTGACATCAGAAAGATCGCCATTTTCTAATCCTAGCAATTTACCAGGACCTTGAATTTTTACATAAAGCATTGTACTGTCATTTGCAACATGGCGATTTTTTGTATCAGTAACTGTAACTTCAATTTGACTTATATTTTCATGAGAAATTACATTAGAAGATTGATTTTTCCATAGAGAAAGTTCAATATTACAGGAAGAAGTTGTTGTTTCTAAAGTATCTGTTATTTGCTTTGTTTCACTAACGCAAGCTGCAACTACTTTTAACTGTCCTTCTTCAAAAGGTAAAATCCATGATATATATCCAGTTTGGTTGTCTACAGTGTTAATACCAATGCTTTTCCCGTTACATAATAACTCAGCACTTGTAAGGTTTGTATAGCAGCGTACTAAAACAGGTTCACCAGGACTGTAATTCCAAGAAGTATACATAGGTTTCCATTCACTATCATTATTACTATCTGATCTTCCAGTTACTATTTTTAATATAGGTTTTGTTGACCAAAGACTTTGCCTACGATAAAAAGAAGTTTTTTCAAATCCAGCTAAAGTTAGAATTCCAGCTCCAGAACCATGAATTGGCCAGCCATGAGCTTCACCTAAATAGTCAATTCCTGTCCATAAAAATTGTCCTGAAATATATTCCTTTTCTAATACTGCTTTCCAACCTTCAAAACTATGACTATTTTCGCTTCCTAAGAAAGGTTTTTTAGGAAAACGAGAATGGTCTTGTTCATATAAGCTTTCCTTATAATTATAGCCAACTACATCTAAGGAATCGATAAAACCAATTTGTGTAGACAATTCAGGAAAAGCTACAGCAGCTGTAACAGGACGAGTTATATCCTCTACTTTCACTATTTTTGTAAGTGTAGCGGCAAGTTTTGATAAACGTTCAGCATTTGGTTTATTTGGATTATATTTTCTTTCTTCGGCAGGTTTATTTGCATCGTTGTTACCAGTCATATGAGAGAATAGGGGATGACAGTAAGGATCATTTGGATAGTCAATTTCATTACCTATACTCCACATTACTATACTTGGATGATTACGATCTCGTTTAATAAGAGCTTTTAAATCACGTTCATGCCATTCAGTAAAATCTTCAGAATAGCCTTGATGTCTTGGAGGATATACATTATGACCATTCCACCATTTATTTTTAGGACCTTCCCATTCATCAAAAGCTTCATCCATAACTAAGAAACCAATTTCATCGCATAAATCATATAATTCTGGCATATGTGGATTGTGGCTCATTCTAATAGCATTGCAGCCCATTTCCTTTAATTTCATAAGTCGACGCATCCATACTTCAGGGAGAACAGCAGCACCTAAGCAGCCAGCATCATGATGTACGCAGACTCCTTTAAATTTTGTAGAAACCCCATTTAAGAAGAAGCCTTTATCAGCATCAAAAGAAAAACTTCGAATTCCTACCATGTCAGTTTTTACAATATTCCATGCTCCTAAATCATCACGACAAGTGCTGCTTTCAGATGTATTTGCTTCAACTTTAAGTTTTGTTATTAATTTATAAAGGTTAGGCTGCTCTGGAGACCACAACAAAGGAAAGTCAAGGGAACCTTCTGTTAAGATTGTCTCAGTTTCACCCTTTAAAATTAATGAAGTTTTAGAAAAATAAGCTGTTTCAGATCCATCTGTACGAAGAAGAATATTTTTTACAGTTATCAGTGAATCAAAAGAACTGTCATTTAAAATTTGATTATGTATGACAATATCTGCTTTATCAGAAGTTACAGAAGGTGTTGTAAAAAAGATTCCATCAGGTGTAGGATGTACTACGTCTTCTATTATAATTTGAACTTTTCTTGTAATACCTGAACCTGTGAACCATCTAGAATCTGAAATATCGCTATGATTTACCTTTACACTTATAAGATTTTCAGCATCACCAAAAGAAGCTTGTTCTGTAATATCATAACGGAAAGTTGTATATCCATAAGGCCATTTGCCCTTATAATAGCTGTTGCACCAAACTTGACTGTTTTTATAAATACCATCAAAAACTACCCATATTTTTTTACCACGAAAGATTTCAGGAAGTGTAAATTTTTTATGATACCAGCCAATTCCACCAGAAAGATATCCTGTTCCACTTGAATATTTTCTATCAAAAGGCTGCTTTACAGACCAATCATGAGGTAGGTTAACTTTTTCCCAAGCAGATGAGTCATAACCTTTTTCCCATGCGTTTTGGCAATCGCCTAAATTAAAATGCCAATCTTCATTTATATTTATATATGTTGTATCCATTGTAAAATTACCTCCATTTATAACTCACTAATTCTAATAATGTACTAGGCATAGTTTTAGTATATTCTTTTGTATAATAGATGCAATGGAATTTAGATAGTGTACTTGTAAAATAGAGACATATAGATTAAATTGTTTATAAAAATAAACAATATAGTATTTAACTAAATTTACACATTAAGCTTATGTAAAGTAACTAAGCATATATGTTTTATTTATTTGACAATAAATATTAAAAAAAAGGATACATTGTATAAATAAAAGTATAAGGTTTAGTAA
>NZ_LZZM01000213.1 GCF_002006345.1 Clostridium puniceum | reverse complement strand
TAATTTTTCTCCGCCAAGCTTTTCATTGATATCTTTAGTTGTTTCACAACCAATTGCTATGGACATAATAGTAACAATAAGTTTTTGATATACGGAATATCTTACTTTTTTCATTTTGAGCTTAAAGCTCTCAATCGGCTTAAATACATTGGCTTTTAAGCCAAATTGTAATACGGAAATTAGTCAAGTGGAAGTAGTTTCTTCTTTACAGTTATCATTAGTAAAGGTAAAATTATTCATGGGATAATACCTGCCTTTCTTAATTTTTTGTGTGTAAAGAAAATTATACTTCAAGGCTTGGGATTATCCTTTATTTAATTTTGGGAAACTATAATATGGAAAATACTATAGTTTCATTTGTACGAAACTTAGGTAATTAGTATAAAAAAACTATTTATCTAACAGATTTACGAAAAAATTAGCTATACGATGCATTTTTTCTTTGCTCGCTGAGGTTCTTAAAAGCACACGAATTCCAAGCAAAGTATTTTGGAAGATTTCTGCTAAAACTTCAGCATCATAATCACAAGAAAATTCACCTGTTTGCTGTCCTTTACGAACAAGCTCCGCAAGAAAATGCTCTGTTTGCATAAATGCCTCTTCAGTTTTTTCTTCTACCTCTTTATCTCTAAGAGCCATCTCAGTTGCTGAATTTACAATTAAGCACCCCCATTGTCTATCTTCATATCCTTCTATCATAAAATCAAAGATAAATTGTATAGCTTGTTTTGCCGTTTCTGCATGTAAAATTACAGCTTGTATTTTTTGTTCTATTAATTCTTCGTAACAATCTATTGTTTTTAAAAATAATGTATGCTTATCACCGAAGGTATCATATAAACTTCTACGATGTATTCCCATATGCTCTACTAGATCATTCAAAGATGTTTTTTCATAGCCTTGTTCCCAAAATAATTCCATTGCTTTCTGAAGAACTACATTTTCATCGAATTCTCTACTTCTTCCCATTAACTTCCCTCCCTGATAATATTGATAATAACATTTTGAGAACGATCGGTCAAGAATTATTTTCATATTCCCACCATTACTAAAAGAAAAAAATATTACTGAAAAATATAATTTCCAGTAATATTTTAATAATAAATTTGCTCTTAATCACAAAATTACCTTGAATCCCTTTATAAATAATCTATTATTTTATTTAACATATTAAGATAAATTGGGGGAAAATATTTTTCTTATTAGTTTATTTATTACATCTATTAACGGCCCTAATAAAACTGTTGCAATTATAGTTCCAATACCTATAGGTCCTTTCAAAGCAAATGCAATTATAATACATATTGTATCTATTGTTAATTTTGCTTTCATTATGCTTATACCTTTTTCTTCTGTAAGTGCCACCATCAAATCATCGGTTGGATTTGTAGGTAGCTTTGGAATAATATATAGTGCTATGCCTATTGCAATCAGACATATTCCAATAAAAAAAGCAATTATTTTCTCAAAAATTGTGTTAAAGCTTATGTTTTTAATAATTATTATCCACATATCAGTAGAAATTCCTACTATTATAGCTATTACAAATGTAGTTAATTTCAAGAATTTTCTTCGAAGTATTGATGCAATAACAACAACAATAAATGATGTTATCCATATAGCTATTGAGACATTTATATTTAATAATTTAGCTAATCCAAAATTTATTGAATCATATGCCCCTGCTCCAACTTCTGATTTAACTGTTAATGATACACCTAATGTCATTACTAATATTCCAATTAGAAACATTATATATCTTTTTATATTAAAATTCATATAATTTACCATCCAAAATTATTTTGCGCATATGAAAGAAAATGATATTTCATAATGTATGATATATTTTGCATCAGACAAGATTGAATATGCCTTAATACTATAATTATAACTTTCCACCAGATGTGGCAATACCTTCAATAAATTTCTTTTGAAATATTATAAAGAGTAATAACATTGGCCAAATTGCAAGTAATGATCCTGCCATAAGTTGAGGATAGTTAGTTGCAAACTGTCCTTGAAGTGATGCAAGTCCAGATGAAAGTGTCATCTTATCAATAGACATATTAACGATTAATGGCCACATAAGATCTTTAAATGAAAATAATGCTGTGAATATTCCTAATGCAACCAATCCTGAACGTGCTAAGGGTAACATAATTTTATAAAATGTTTGCCATATAGTACATCCATCTAATTTTGCTGCTTCCTCTAAATCTTTAGGTAATCCCATAAAGAATTGCCTTAATAAAAATGTTCCAAATGCACTAACTACACCAGGTATTATTAACGCAGATACTGTATTTAATAATCCTAATTTTTGCACAATTAAAAATTGTGGAATTATAAATAGTTGTCCTGGTATCATCATTTGAAATAATACTAATCCAAAGAATATATTCTTACCTGGAAATTTCAGTCTTGCACAGGCATAAGCAGCCATTGCACTAAACAGAACTGACCCTAACACTCTTCCAATTATCATTAAAATTGTATTTATATAAAATGATGTAAATGGAAGTATTTTCATTACCGCTGGATAATTGTTCCACATGATTTCATTTGGAAAAATTTTAGGTGGAATTTGTGTTGATTCTGCTACTGTTTTAATAGATGTTAGTACCATCCATAAAAATGGTACTATCATTATCATAGCTCCAACTATTAAAATTGTATGTGTTAATTTATTGCTTTTATTTATACTTGAATTTTTCATCTTTATACTTCCTCCCCTCTAATAATTTACCCATTTCTTTTGACACTTAACTTGTATTACTGTAATAATCATTATTATTGCTAATAATAGCATAACAATAGCTGAACCATAGCCTTTGTCATTTAATGTAAATGAATATTTATAGAATAAATATACTAGAGATTGAGTTTTTCCTAATGCAGGGTTTGTTGGGTCTATCATCATAAATATAACATCGAATACTTGAAATGCACTTATAACACTTGTTACAACTACAAAAAACATTGTTGGTGAAACTAACGGAATTGTTATGGTAAAAAATTGTCTAAGTGGACTTGCACCATCAATACTAGCTGCTTCATAATAATCTTTAGGTATTTCTTGTAACCCGGCTAATAATAGTATCATATTATAACCAATAGAACTCCAAATACCAACGATAGCTATAGATATTAATCCCATATTGGGATCCGTAAGCCATTTAGGACCACTTATGCCTATTATTGATAGTAAGTAATTTATTAGTCCATATTCAGAGTTAAATAACCATCTCCATACCATTGCTATAGCAGCTGGTGCTGCAACCATTGGTAAAAAATAAATTGTTCTATATGCTGATATCCCTTTTATTTTTTTATTTAATAATACTGCTACTATTAATGATAAAATTACTGTAGCAGGAACTACTATAACTGCATATTTAAGAGTATTGAGTACTGATTGTAATACTGCTGCATCTTGAAACAACCTTTTATAATTATTTAAACCAACCCAAGTACTTTTCCCAAAAGCTCCTGCCTTTTCAAAGCTTAAAATAAATGTCTGTATTGCAGGAATTATATTTAATACCATCAAACCTATGAACGTTGGAAATATCATTATATATCCCCACTTCCATTCATTTAATGTACTTTTACTAATCTTTTTTTTGATGTTTATTTTTTTATCCATTTGTATTTCTGCTATACTTCCACTCTTTGACATCAAATTATTCACATCCTTTATCTAGTTTGTGGTAGCACTTATAATAAGTACTACCACAAATTTTGAATTTATTTTTCAGTTGCAAGAATTTCATTAACTCTTTTCGCAACGTCATCACAGGCATCATTTACTGAAACTTTTCCTGTAAATGCTGGAATTAAGGCTTCTTTTTCAGCAGCATTCCATGCATTACTTTCTTTAGAATTTGGATTTATTTTAGCATAAGCTAACATATCAACAAACACTTTTGAATTAAATTTATTTGAAACTTTAACCCAAGCATCTGCAGTACCTTCATATGCAGGAATAGCAGCACCAGATTCTGCTTGGATCTTATTTGCTTCTTCTGAACCTAAAAATTCAACGAATTTCCATGCTTCTTCTTTATGAGAAGTATTTCCAGCAATAGAATTAGCAAGACCATTATATATAGTAGCTCTTTGTTTGCCTTGTGGCAAAACAGCTACATCACAATTTTTTGCTACATATTCATTAGTTGCAAATTCTGAAAACATCCATGATCCAAATAAACCCATAGCTGTTTTTCCAGATTCAAAGAATGATGTAAAACTATTTTCAGAAAATTGTGTATGAGTTGGAGATACTTTCTCCTTTAAGCTTAAATCAACATACCATTGCATTGTATCTTTTACTGCTTGTGTATCAAAACCTGATTTAGTTTTATCATCTGATAAGACTTGCCCACCATTTTGGAATATAAAATTATCAAATCCTTGTTGTAAATCTAATGGAGCACCAAAACCATAAATACCTTTTTCAGCATTAGTTAGTTTTTTTGCTGCTTTTAGTAAATCATCCCAAGTCCACGTTTCATTTGGATAAGCTATTCCTGCTTCGTCAAATAATGTTTTATTGTACCAAAGTCCTATTGTATCAAAATCCTTAGGCACACCATAACTTTTACCTTTATCTTCATAAATTTTAACTAGATCTTTTGGAAATTTGTCTAAACTAACTAGACTACTACCTTTAATTTTATCTGTTAAATCTAATAAAGCTGAATTTGAAGCATATTTATAAGCTTGATTTGAGTGCATCCAAAATACATCTGGTAAACTTCCACCACTAGCTCCGGCATCTAGCTTAGTCCAATATTGATCCCATGCTGTAACTTCAACATTTACTTTTATACCTGGATTTTTTACTTCAAACGCATCTGCTATTTTTCTCATACCTGGTTCTTGATTCTTATCCCAAATAGCATATGTTAAAGTAACATCTCCTTTTGAACTTCCAGTGCTAGAATTGCTTCCACCACATCCAGTTAGCATAGTTCCGACAGCCACAGTTGTTGCGATAACACTTATTAATTTTTTAATACTTCTCTTCATAAGATTGACCCCCTATTTTTAATTTACAATATTTTAATATACATTCTGAAAATTTATTTAATAATTGCTATGTATACATAATATTATATTGAATCACCTTTTTAAATGGTCTAATGTAATCGTTGTATGGTTAAATGTGTGTAAAAAGAAAACCTTTTCTTTGAATTTTTATTGTAAGATCTTTATAACAATAAAACTCTTTAATATAATATTTCTTAATATCATTATATTAAAGAGTTTTTGTTAAAATCTGATATTTTATTCTATCGCTTCATGGTTGCTCTTCGAACTTTTTATATATGTGAAATGTTCTTGATTGCACTTCGCGCTTTTTATATATGCAAAATGTTCTTGGTTGCGCTTCGCGCTTTTTATATATGTGTATATTTTCTTAGCACCCATTGTTTAGATGCATAATCACCTTTAAGTTCAGGTATGATCAATCCAATATTCATTAATTCATCTCCACCTAAAATCATATTTTCATCAACTATTTCATATTCAGCATCATCTTCTAGTCCCGTTAATTTCAATGGCTTATTCCATTTATTAGGTTCTGCATATTGTTTAACATAACTTACAACAATCTCACATTTATCCTTAGAAATATTCATCCAAGCAACTTCATTGCTTTCAAATGGACTTAATAATCTAAAAGTATCTCCAAATTGAATTGTCTCTCTTATTTCTTTGTATAACTTAACTTGATTCTTTATTGCATTTTTTTCTTCTTCAGTTAATTTTGTAATGTCAAACTCATAGCCAAAATTTCCTGCCATAGCAACTACCCCTCTTGTATTTATAGGCGTAATTCTAGCAACTTGATGATTTGGCACTGCTGATACATGACATCCCATTGACACACTTGGATAAACTAAAGAGGTTCCAAATTGAATCTTCAATCTTTCTATGGCATCTGTGTCGTCGCTAGTCCATGTTTGTGGCATATAATAAAGCATTCCAGGATCAAATCTTCCTCCACCACCAGAACAGCTTTCAAATAATACATCTTTAAATCTTGTTGTTATTTCCTCTAAAATTCTATATAAACCTAACATGTATCTATGTGCTGTTTCTCTTTGTCGTTTAGGTGGCAATCCAAGTGAACCTATTTCACTCATATTTCTATTCATATCCCATTTTACATATGAAACCGAAGCATTTTCTAAAACATTACTAACCGATTCTATTACATAATCACATACTTCTTTCCTTGATAAATCTAATATAAGCTGTTCTCTTGCCGTTGATCTATTTCTTCCTGGTATGTGTATACACCAATCTGGGTGTTTTCTATATAATTCACTATTCGGAGATATCATTTCTGGTTCAAACCAAAGCCCAAATTTTAATCCCATATCATTTATTTCTTTAGATAACTTGCCAAGTCCACCCTTTATTTTTTCTTCATTGACAAACCAATCTCCAAGTGATGTAGTGTCATCATCTCTCTTTCCAAACCATCCATCATCAAGAACAAATAGTTCTATACCTAACTTACTTGCTTCCTTTGCTATTTCCTTTATATTAGTTTCGTTGAAATCAAAGTAAGTAGCCTCCCAGTTATTTATAAGTATTGGTCTTGCCTTATCCCTATATTCTCCCCTACATAAACGCTTTCCATATAAATTGTTATAAATTTGTGACATACCCGTCAACCCATATTGAGAATATACAAGTACTGCCTCTGGTGTTTGAAATTCCTCTCCTTTTTCTAGTAACCATTTAAAATCAAATGGATTTATCCCAATTTGAGCTCTAGATTTACTATACATATCAACTTCAACACCAGCTAAAAAGTTTCCGCTATAAACTAAACTAAATCCATACACATCTCCATTTTGTTCATTTGATCCTTTTCTTGCTAATACCATAAAAGGATTTTGAGCATGACTACTCGCCCCTCTTCTACTTTCTATTGACTGCATACCAGGTCTAAGGCTTGTTCTAACAATATGTCTCTCTCTTGCCCATGAACCAGATAAATGTATAAAATCAAAATCTTCTTCTTCAAAATCAACATTAGAACTTAAAGCTCTTAATATATTTACATCATCTTCGCTTTCATTTATTATTTTAACGGATTTTGTTATCGTATCAAACTCTTGAAAAACATTATAGATCAATATTAATTTAACATTTTTTAGCTCATCTCTTAAATATATTTCTAGAGTCTCTGCTTCTTGATCATTTTCAACATATGTAGATGGTAAGCCATTAAGAGGAAGCTTTCCTTTATAAATCTGATACCCATCATATCTAAAATCAGTAGCTGTGCTACCATCTTGAAATTGAAGTTCAATTGCTGGTGATCGTAAATCAGTGCTTCCATACCCTGGATACTCTTGCGTAATTGATTCTAACTGAATAGTTCCTTTATTATCTGTATCTGTAAGAAAACTTGACAATAAATGCTTTCTTACAAGATAATCTAAATTATTGCTTCTTATTTTTTTTCCCCAATATAAATTGGATAAATGATTGCCTTTTAACACTTTCAGTATATAACTTGTTCTTTTAGTCTTAAGGTGAAATGTTTTTGTAACATTATCATAGATAATTGCCATATTAATCCCTCCATTTATTAGATATACTATAAAAAATTTAAGATAATTTATTCTGATAATACCTAGGCATATAATATTAACTACATAAACTACTTGAACAAATACTTTTTATATAAAAATTATAATTTTATATTGACCATGTATATGTATTCATTATAATCTGATATAATAACAAATTATATGGCATTATGTCTGTTACTCATGTAAAAATGTTATGTTGAAAATTTAATAAAATTATCGAATATAGTAAACAATGTTACTTATACTTATTAAAAAATTTAAACCTGCTTTTATAAGCTATACATGTATATACAATTAAAAGGAGTGTTAAGTTATGTCTATTACTATTAGAGGCAGTTATTTTACCCAAATTGAAATTGAAAAAAGGCAATCAGTAGATTTATTTCTGTGTTATTGTGGAACAGAAATTTGTACTTCTACTTCTTCATTTGGTCCAGCAGTAAGATCTCAATATTTAATTCATTATATAATTGATGGAGAAGGTTCATATACTGTAAACAATAAAACATACAAACTTAAAAAAAATCAAGGATTTTTAATTTGTCCTAATGTCTTAACCTATTATGAAGCTGATAAAGATAATCCTTGGACCTATATGTGGGTTGGTTTTAATGGAGTTAAAGCGCAAACCTATTTGAATTATGCTAATCTTAATGAAGAAAATCTTATATTTAAATATTCAAACGATGATTGTTTAAAGAATTATATTTCTGAAATGATAAAAATGCTTAAATTGAATGAAGTTGACTATTCTAATGAATTAAGAATTGAAGGCCTTCTATATTTCTTTATGTCAAAATTAGCTGAAGTTAGAAAGAATACATTTAGTCAAAAAAACTATAAAAGTACTGAATTGTACTTAGAAAAATCAATAGAATTTATAGAAAACAATTATTCAAATAATATAAAAATTAATGATATTGCAAACTATATAGGTATAAATAGAAGTTACCTTACTAATATTTTCAAGAAAAATATTAACATATCACCACAAGAATTTTTAGTTAATTGTAGAATAGATAAGTCTTGCACTTTGTTAAAGACTACAGATTTATCAATTAAAGCTATAGCCACATCTGTAGGTTATTCAGACCCTTTAACCTTTTCTAAAATATTTAAAAAAGTTACTGGAGATAACCCTAAAGGCTATAGATTAAAATTTCTTAATCATACTCTTGATTGATTATTATTCAAAACTCTATTTCACTATATACTGTTAGTTGAATTCTTTCATCATTTGTATATTAATTTAAAATATTAATACTATTTATAAGGAGTTATTGATATGGATGTCTACTAGAAATAAATTATACAGTATATATCATGCTGTCCTTATATCATAAACCTTTATATAAAATTCAAAGGAGTGTTTTACTATGGAAATTAAATATTTTGAAGATTCTAAATGTAAATACCTAGAACCTCAAAAAAAACAATCTGTTGATTTGTTTTTATGTTATTGCGGAACAGAGAATTGTGCCCCTAGTTATTCCTTTGGTCCGGCAGTGCGTCCTCAATATTTAATTCATTACATAATTGATGGAGAAGGTTCTTACACGGTTAACAATACCACATATAGACTTAAGAAAAATCAAGGATTTTTAATTTACCCTAATATATTAACGTATTATGAAGCTGATAAAGATAATCCTTGGAGTTATATGTGGATTGGATTTAATGGTGTTAAAGCCGAAACTTATTTAAATTATGCAAATCTTAATGAAGAAAATCTTATATTTGAATATTCAAAAGACGATACATTAAAAGAATATATTTCTGAAATGCTTAAATTAAAGGAAATGGACTATTCTAACGAATTAAAACTTGAGGGACTTTTATACTTCTTCATGTCAAAATTAGTTGAATCTAGAAAAAATGTTTCTAATCAAAAGGCTTACAAAAGTGCTGAATTATATTTGGAAAAATCTATAGAATTCATAGAAAATAATTACTCTAATAATATAAAAATTAATGATATTGCCAATTATATAGGAATAAACAGAAGTTATCTTACTCATATCTTTAAAAAAAATCTTAATATTTCACCTCAGGATTTTTTAGTGAATTATAAAATTGATAAATCATGTAGCCTTTTGCAGAATACAGACTTGTCAATTAAGGTTATAGCTAAATCTATAGGATACTCTGATCCCTTAACCTTTTCTAAAATATTCAAAAAAATCAAAACCTTAAGTCCTAAAAATTATAGAGAAAAATTTATTAGAGATTCATTTACAGATTAATTATAAGTAATTAAGTCACATAAAAAAAACAACAAGTCCAAAATGCCATGGATATTTTTCATCATGCAAGTAGATAGATTGTCCTCATAGTGACCATTAGGGCGAACTACCGATGAGCACAGAACCAAAATCTATGATTTGATGTGAATCTCTTACTCAGTGAGCGTAGCGAGTCGAGCTTCATTTATCATGGAAAATAGGTTGGCAGATAGACTTGTTATTTTTTAAGCAATGTTTAATTCAAAATAGAAGCTCTTTCAGAAAAATTAAATCTCAATCTAAACACTTAGTATAAACTTCTTATATTATTGTCACCCAATAAGGAATATTATTGTTATTTTGTTATTTTTATAAAACATGTATATGAAATATATTACATTTAACCATGTTATTAGTTGATAAATACATTTTTTAATTATTACGTATATTTTATAATTATTAGAGAAAACGTTTTTATAGACTTGCTCAAAATAGTAATATTAGGATTTATTATCTATTTAAAACTGTTAATTAACAATAATATTTAATTTAAATATAAAAGAATTTTATTAAATAATAAAATTCTTATACTAAGGAGAGAGATTTTATATGTACAATAAACTAAAACAAATTACTAAACATTATTCTATTAAAGATAAATTAAGAGAACTCATGAAAAATTATTCCATTCATAACAAATTAAAAGGAACTTTTTCCTCTATTTTAGGTCTTACTCTTTTTCTCATGATAATTGTAATATCTGTTATTTTCTTTATCTCTTCAAGGACAAATTCTTTATATATTGGCCCTTACAAAGTTTCTCAGACTATATCTGATATTAGAGTTAATCTGCAAACAATGAATATGAACATGTATAAATCTATTTCTGAAATTAATTTAGACAAAAGAAATGTATATTTAGAACAAGCTAATAAAGAATCTTTAAAGCTTACAGATAATTTAGAAATTCTAAAAGAAATATTTAAAGAAGATTCTTCATTACTAAATGAATTTTTATCAAGTGTGAAAAACACAGAAGATGAGAGAACTAAATTATGTGATTTGCTTAAATTAAATGTTAGTCCTTCAGTAATTGAAATAAGTCAAGATACTTATTCTCTTAAAATTGCAACCACTCAAAATTTTATAGTTAAGATTTTTGAAACATCTCAAAAAAGTGCTGAATTCTTTGTAGATAATTCAAATATATATAAAAATATATCTCTTCTATTCATTGTTTTTATTATGATAATTTTATTAGGAATCTCCATTTTATTAAGTAAGGTATTAGAAGATTCCTTGTTTGAAGGAATTAATCATATTAAAGATATAGCAAAAAACTTATCCTCTGGTCATCTTAAGATAGCTTCAACTTATGATTCGAAAGATGAAATGGGTGAGATGTCTAAGGATTTAACTACTTCTATAGAAATGCTAGTTTCCTATATTAATGATATAACTAATGTTTTAAAGAAATTAGGAAGCGGAAACTTAGATATAAATTTAACTAACTCAATAGAGTACATAGGAGATTTTACCCCTATACAAAAATCAATTAAAAATATTATTGATTCCTTAAATACTATATTTTTTAATATGCATAAATCAATTTCTTTAATTTCTAATGGTTCAGAACAATTATCTTTAACTACTCAAATGCTCTCTGAAGGCTCTGCAGACCAAGCTGGAGCTGTTGAAGAACTTTTTGCTAGTTTTACTGAAATACTAGAGCAAGTTAAGAAAAATACTGAAAATGCTGAAAAAGCTAATCAATTCTCTAATAATACTAAGCAAATTGTAGAAGATGGGAACAATAAAATGCAAGGATTAATGAGTTCTATGCAAGAAATAACCATATCATCAAAGCAAATTGCTGCAATTATAAGCACAATAGAAGACATTGCTTCACAAACAAATCTTTTAGCATTAAATGCTGCTATAGAAGCTGCTAGAGCTGGTGAAGCTGGAAAAGGCTTTGCAGTGGTTGCAGATGAAGTTAAACACCTTGCAGAACAATCTGCTGAAGCAGTAAAAAATACTACAAAAATTATAGAAAATTCTTTATCAGTAGTAATTAATGGGGAAAAGCTAGCTAAGGAAACTGCAGCTTCATTAAATACTATAGTTAGAAATGTAGATGATACCGCACAGCTAGTAAAAGAAATTACTCTAGCCTCTGAAAATCAAACTGAAGCTATAAGTCAAATGACTGCTGGAGTTGATCAAATTTCTCAAGTAGTTCAAACAAATTCAGCAACAGCACAAGAACTAGCAGCATCTACTGAAGAGTTAGTTTCTCAAACCCAACTTATAGAAATGGAAATGTCAAAGTATACATTAAAGAGCTGATAAAAGCTTATGATTCGCTTTTATCCCCCCTAAATTTTAGTTAGTATATAAACAAAGCAACAGATCAAAAATATTGGTCTGTTGCTTTTTATTTGCTTTATATAAGTCCTATTCAAAAAATAATAAGTCAACATGCATTCTTTGCATCATTGATTTATTATTTTTTACATATGTCTAATAATTTTATTTAACTATACTTCAATAGTAAAATCGTGAGTTTTTAAATCAGCCTTCAATACAGCTTTATGCTCACCACATATTCTAGTTATAGTGAATGCATTACCATTGACTTCAGTAATGCATTTTCCATCTAATCCAAAAGCCTTATTAGTATTACGTAATTTCATTAAATCTCTAATATCATTTACTATTTTTCTATTTTTAAAGTTTTTTCTTATTTCTTCTTTTGAATAGTAATGACGGTTAATATCTCTACCATTTTTACTTGATTCCATTAACGCAATATCATTTTCACCTGCAAGCATTCCTACATAATAAACTTGAGGTATACCAGGCGCAAAGAATTGAATTGCACGTGCTAATAAATAAGATTTATCATTATTTCCAAGTGCTGAATAATAGGTACAATTTACCTGGTATATATCTAAATTGTTATAAGCTGCTGTATTGTATATCTTTTTAACATTTGCACCTTTTGTAAACATAGCTTCTTTTGTTTCATCAATTTCTTCATCAGTCATTAAATCTTTTACGTCAACAATACCGATACCATCATGCGTATCTAGTGTAGTAAATTGCTTCATTGGGCTCATATCAAGCCATCTCTTTAAATTTTCACCTTTACCTGAATATAATGCATGTAAAACTAAAACTGGCAAGGCAAAATCATAAATCCAAAATCCTTTTTCAGCAATTTTATGTTGTATTGTATAATGCTCATGAATTTCTGGTAATATATCTACTCCATATTCATTAACTGCATCTTGAATTTCATAAAGCAAATCCCACATTTCTGGTTCAATAAAGAAACAGCTTGTTCCTGGTTTCTTTATTGCATAAGCAAATGCATCTAGACGAATTATTGCTGCTCCATTTTTACACATTGATATTAGAGTATCCTTTATAAATTGTCTTGCCACTTTAGAATCCATATTTAAATCAATTTGTTCTTCTGCAAAGGTACACCATACTTTTTCTGTGCTTCCATCTTTAAATTCAACTTCATAATATGGTGCTCTTGGCTTTCTCTTATAAATAACATCTACTTGCTCATCAGTTGGTTCTCCATTTTTCCAAAAATTCTTATATCTTATAAAAAAATCGTTATACTGTGATGCATCTTTCTTCTCTTGAAAATCTTTAAAAAATTCAGATTGCCTTGAAATATGGTTTACCATAAAATCATACATTAAATAATTATCCTTGCTTATTTCTTTTACATCTTCCATATTTCCAAATGCTTCATCTACTACATCATATCTCATAGGTGCAAATCCTCTATCTCCTGACGATGGAAAGAAAGGAAGAATATGAACTCCACCTATAGCACCAGCATAATGTTCATCTAAAACTTCCTTTAAATCGTTTAAATTTTTTCCTAGGCTATCTGCATAAGTTATAAGCATAATTTTATTTTTTATCTTATTCATAAATAATCTCCTTTTCATCTTTTTTTAATTTAAATTTATTTTTACTAATATTGTTACACTCTATATTCACTTAGATTATATACTTCTCGCCTTAATAAACACATATTATTATGTAGTAAAAACATGGCTAAATGTTAGTTTTTAAAACTATTTTAAATATTTTATATTCCATTGAAAATAATTCTTTAATTCTTGCCACGGTATTAATTCTCATATAATTTTTTGCATAAAAAAATGAATCATGTATCAAATACACAATTCATTTTTTCTCTATGTTATATTATACACATAAATAATATTTTTTAACTAAATTAACAACTTCTTTTGCTTGATCAGCTTGCTTCTTAGGAACCTTAAAGGAAATTGGAGCACTATAATAAGCACCACTTGAACCCATAACAGTATTTCCATCAACACCAATTTTTATATCTACATCTAGATCAAAATTGCCTGCTGTTTCAAAAGAAACACTTTTAATATTCTTTTTAGGAAAAAATTTAACTTCTACCTTTTTTCCTGTCATCCCTTGAACATCTACTTGATAAATTCCTAAAGTAGTTAAAACTATTGAATCTCTAAAAAATTGATAAGAAGTTATTACCTCTTCTCCATCAAAAATATAATCTTGTACATATTTAAGATCTGCACCAATAGTTGCCTTTCCCGTAAGTTTATCGTATAATCCCATTAATATTTCCCCCTTGTTGTAATATGGATATTTGAGTATTATTTTACTATATTATAATGAATAAGTACATTAAATTTTTTCTTAATTAGACATTATTAACTATTTATCATATATTTTCTTCAATTTTACTTAAAATTTTGTTTAAAGTTCTAAAATTCAATTACAAATAATGACTTTTATGTAATTATTAACTCTTTACTATTTTCATTTTGAAAATATCGTCTTATACTTATTTCAACTATTATAACTTAGAAGCTCTAAATACTTTTTTCCAATATATTCATCCTACTTTTCTCTACAGGATAATTTAATGGTCAAGTTCATCTTTTCTATATATTAGCATTTGCAATTTAGTTTAATTAATTCTTTTATCACAATCACTTAATAAACAAAAATCAATATATGAATAATTACTCATATTGTTTTCTATAATTTCTTTATTTAGATTAATCCAACTTTTGCATTTATCAAGAATAATTGCATCACTAGTTATAACATTATTTAAGGTTTCTAAAATTGCATCAACATTATTAATATTTTCAACTTGCACATCAAAACTAAACTCACACAATAGTTCTAATATTCGCTCCTTTAATCTTCCCGAATTAGATACTGGAGCATCTAAATAGAAGATGGCTTTTCTTACTTTATTTTTTTCTAATATTTCTCCAATCATCATAATTGCTAATTGAGTTTTATCTATTAGGCGATAAGTGCCTCTAAGTCCCGCTAAATCTCTAAAGGTGCCATCCATGCATTTTAAATAATGAATCAGATAAAGCAACTTCCAAGGTGATTATAGTATTAAATCCATCAATATTTACAATACTACCTTGTAAATTATCTTTAATTTCTTTATTTTTTCTAATTTCAACATTCTTGTCTGAAGAAATAGCTCTTACCAAAGCTTGCCTTTGCCTTTCAGAGAGTAGATAATGATTGCCTACAAATACTGATGCACCCTTTATGTTATATCCTTGATTTAAAAGATAATATAAATCATGTCCAGCCTTATGCAATTTTTCAATTGCTTCACTATTAAACTCTTTTTCATCGCTAGGCAAATAATCTCTTTTAACAACTTTACTCATAATTTATCCTCCTGTTCTTTATAATTATTACTTAAATTAAGTTTTCATTTTCGTTATAGATATATTCTGTTGTTTACAAATTCATATTTTCTTTCAATCGTAAATTCTTTAGGGATATTTTGAAGTGTTTTTATTTTCATAATCATGTTTAGCATCTGCTAAAGTAATCCTCCAAATAGATCTTTCAATGTGTTTTGTATATCTTCAGCTGTTTTTATATGAGAGTTATTCAAAATTAATTTTACTAATTCATCTTTCGATAAAGACATAGTCTGCGCTCTCTTCATTTGATAATTTATTATATCATCCTAATGAAGTTTACACAGACCACTTTACATTCTCCCAATGCTATTAATAAATATTGAATGCAATTCCCCATATTCATATGTATTAATCCACGTAATAAACTAACCAATAATATGATTATAAATAAATTGATGTATAAAACCTATTAGAGCATTTTTACAAAATTCATATACTTTCTTCATACACGGTTTTATATTCCATTTCAGAAAGTTGAAATATCCCTTAAATTTTACCATTAGAAACGCCTACTTTTGTGTCTACAAATGGTATCAACTTATACTCAAATAAGATTTTTATACAAATACCTAAACTCGCTATTTTACAGTATCTGGGCGATAAATACCCGCACACTTTGTCTTGTCTCCCCCCCAGTCAAATTCTTTTTCTCTATCTGACTTTTTAATTATTTGCAGCATATAAAGCCCCACGTTATCAAGATTTTTAGTATCAACTTTCTGGTCAATAAAAAACACTATGTATGTATCTTCATTAGTTATAACTATATACTTACAATCCAATTCACTTTTCCTTTCTCCATCTTCTACTAAATCTGTACTTGGTATTGTACACTTATCTCTCGATTTCATCTTGCCTTTATAAAACTCCATTATATAATCAATACCACCATCAATATCATTCGCTTCCTTAAGTGCATTCGGAGAAAACATTTTTTTCAGTCCCTCCTTATCTTTATTTTCCAAAGCTTCTATGATCTTCTGAAGATGCGTATCTGCAACTTTATTATCATCATTAGTATTTAACTCAGAAATTCTCTCTTTCAGCATAGAACGATCAGAGTTGCACGACAATAGGCTTAACGAAAGTGAGATTATAGTTATAAATAGTATTAATCTATTAATATTCATGATTTTTTCCTTATTTGTTAAATTTTATTTTACTAGAAACCCTTTCTTGCAGTATATTAGTTTCAAGTTCATACTTTTATACTACTACACTACAAAATCTTTATGTAACATTTCTCCTATTGTACTTATTTTTTTCATCTATATGTAGCAATATGAGTTTTAGAGTCAAATGACCACGGTGCCTTACCATAATATTCGCCATAAAAAGCATCCCACATATCTAAATGATCTGAAAAATATATACTTCCGTATGAAGTAATATTGGATGCCTTTTCATTCTGATGCTCAGGATTGAATCCAGTGCACCACCAATTGTTGTCTTGGGGCTTCCAATCATAAATTGTGTTTCCTTTCCCATCTTCTAAACGTAAGGTCATTGTTTCTATCAACATTGTATTTTCTATCAACATGATTTTTATTTCTATCAATGTGTTTTGCTAAGTTTCCTTCGCTGGCTGCCATAATATAGATATTCTCTATACTTTCAATAAATGTTACAAATGCTCAAGCATCTCCAACACAACTTCTATTGTTTTTACACTTTTTTCGTCCTCTTCTAGATGTATTTTTAATTTCTCAACCAGTTCATTTATCATTATTCTCTTCTCTTTTCAATGTTTTAAAACATGGAAAAAAGGTCAACGCCTTTTGTATCGATGTTAACCTTAATTATTACTATGATATATAATTGATTTTTACTTTTATTACATCTTACAAATAGTTACAAATATATTGATTACACTTATATCATGTAACTCAGTAGTTATTATTATTTTTATATAGTAAGTTTTCCTTTAATTCTTAAACTAGTTGTCATATGGTATTGGCTTTAAATCCTCGCTTCCTTCTTTTAACCACCAAAAGGATCTTTTCCCATAATATATGGTCTTAGCCCAATATTCTTCATCTTCATGATATATTAAATCATCTCCAATAATCTCTAGTCCCTTCCAACACCTATTAATCCGCCCAATTGCTTCATCTTTAAAAATTATAAAAAGTTCAACCATCTTTTCTGCAATTTCAGTGCAAAATTCTTCTGATTCATCATCTGTAACAAATTCAAATTTACTCAACTTTACATATCTCCTTTCAATATATTTTGATTGCTATTTTTTTATTTCTCAAGATATTTCATTAACATTTCTGCGGTCTCCTCATTATGGAAAGATATTTGATGACCTCCACTAATTGGTGGTTCACCATTGAGAAAATTCCTCGGCCTGTTAAGTAACATTGGTCCTTCAGCAAAATCATAATTATGCAACGGACCACCTTGCCGATTACTTCGAACAAACTCTTCCAAATCATATTTGTACCTTGTTTTTGCTCCATATTTGTCTTTAACTTCAATAAGCCTATTTTCTTCATCATATTCAAAGTAGATTTCATTATAGCAATTGCAAACTTCATCTTCATTTACTAATGTTGTCCCATGTTTTTCTGAGATTTTATTACTATTTCTATCATAAGCGTAGCAAGTTAAATTATATTTAATCTCTGCTTTGCTTTCATCTCTTTCAGCTGGAACTCTCTTTTCAATTAGATTTCCAAGTAAGTCATATTCTAATAAAGTTGCATTTCCCTCATTATCTATTTCTTTTATAATATTTCCATGAAGGTCATACTCAAAGGTTTTTTCTATAATTCCTTCTTCATTTATTATAGAACTTAATCTATTCATTTGGTCATAAGTATAGCTATAGCCAAGTCCATCATCAGTTTCTTTGTTATAGTATTCTGGGCTTATATGTCTTACAACATTTCCATTTGAATCATAGAATATCCTTTCTATTCCTCCATCTGGATAAATAGTTTTTATCTTTCTACTATCTTTATCGTAAACATATTCTACGCCTAATCCATCTTTACTATCATCATTATAGTAGTTAGGATTTATTTCTTTTATTATGTTTCCTTCAGTATCTCTTATGTTTTTTTCTATAACTCCAAGTGGATTTTTTATACTTATCATCCTATCTACATGGTCGTATTTATATTGATAGCCCTCCCCTGACATGCTTCCTTTAATGCAGTTATTTGGAGTATAAAGACTTATTAGATTACCCATTTTATCATAATTTTTTATTGTTACATTTCCATTACCATCTTTAATACTTGCTGTATAATTTAAATGGTTGTATGCAAATTCTATAGTCCCATAAGCTGTCTTTATCTCAGTATTTCTTCCTACTTCATCATAACCATATTCATACTCATATCCACTATTTGTAATTACTCTTATTGGATCTTTTCCTTGTTTTCCTTCTAAAAAATTCCCTAAATCATATTCATACTTTGAAGTATTTCCATTATCATCAGTTTTACTTAAAATTCTTCCGCTGCTATCATATGTATAACTTTCAGTTTTCCATTCTCCAACTGAAATTTTTGTTTTCTCTTCTGTTAAATTGCCTTCACTATCATAAGTGTAAATAATCTCTTTTCCTTCGTTATCTGTTTGTTTCATTAAATTTTCATTTTCACCATAAGTGTATTTCGTACTTAAACCATTTGGTAAAGTTTCATTAAGTAAACTTCCAAATTCATTATATACCTTATGAGTTTCAAATCCATTTCTGTCTTTTATATAAATCTTATTTTGATAATCATCATATTTATATTCTTTTATACTTCCATCTTCGTAAAATACATGCGTTATTAATCCATCGTTATTGTATTTATATTTCTCTGTTCTTTGGCTTCCATGATAATAAAAAGTGTTTTCTTTTTCCCCCTCATCATAGCTTGCTTCTGCAATATCACCATTGGGATACTCTTGTTTTATAACTCTTCCTTTTTTATCAAAGATATTCTTAGTATAGGTATTTCCATTTTGGTCTGTTATACTGCTTATGTATCCTTTTTGATCATAAGTATATTTTGTTATACCACGATCTACATGAATAACATCTGTTAAATAATCTCCATCATATTTATATTGGACTGTTCTATCTAGCTCATCTCTTATTTCAATTACTTTTCCATCCTTATAATTAAAGAAAAGTTTATAATTTGAGAATGTTGTAAGAGTTTCTATATTCTCTCCAATATAAGTTAATGAAAGTTTATTATTATGATTATCAGTTATATTAATAAGCTTGCCTAGATTATCATATCTATAAATCTTCTTATCTTTGAAAGATTTAAATGTCCAAAAATCTTTTTCTCTACTTAAAGAATAGATCCTTGCTCCACCTTTGTCATTTACCCATTCATTATCAATTTGATAAAAAGTTTCAATATGGCCATCACTACAAAGTACATTTACTTTTTGATCAACTATATTAAGATAAGTTTCAAAATTATTTGTCCATCCTAGTCCAAGGAGTCCTACTCTGTTATTTATTGATTCATATTTTCTTTCAATCTTAAATTCTTCATGAATATCAGGTAATACCATATCTGTTGCTGGAATATATAAGCTTCCTGTTACTACATCTACTGGATCCATACTGAATTCTTTCTTAGAAATATCTTTACCTAATGATTTCTCCATACTAGGTTTCATTTCTCTCGCACCAAAAATTGTTGATACTAGTCCAAAACTATTTATCCAATGTTCTTTTGATAACGGATCTTCAGGATTAAATGTTCCTTCTACCATGTCTCCGCCACCCATACTAAGCCAATTAAAATAATCATATGCTGAACCAGAATTAAAGGCCTTAGTTCCTTTTTCTCCATTTGCTTCCCAAGTTGACTTGACAGCGTCAGGAATACCTATTGTTGCCCAATTAAAAAAGTCATATGGTGAATCAAATGCTTTCTTTCCTCTATTATCAAGTCCGGTATAAAAATCACTCCCTATTTCTTTTATTGAATTCCATTATTTACCAACCATTGCACCAATAGATTTATCACTACTAGAATTTTGACATTCATTATTACCTTTTGAATTTGATGAACTTGAACCAACCGCTAATATAAAACCTCCCAACATTGCCTTTAACACATCGTTAAATATTTCCTCCGCTTCATCAGCATCAATCTCCCCATCCCCATTAGCATCTGCGGTTCCTGGTACAGCTCCCATAACAGCTTCTGCTAATCCAGCTGCCATTCTAGCAAGACCTCCGCCTGCTTCTGCCGCTGGTGAAAAGAAATCAATTACTGCTGTTGCCACTTTTACTACGGCTCCAATAGCACTACTTACTAAATTCCCAAAATTAAAGTCCATTTTTCTTCTCCCCCTTATTTATACGGAGCATAAACTTCTCTACAGTTTCCATTTTTTATCACATTATTCCCTTTAATATGGAACTCACCTTCTATTGAAACGCCATTTGTTGTATTTACTTTTGTCATTAATATTATTACAAGTTCATTCTGTCACTTTGTTTTTTGTGGTTTTATAAATTACCACTGCCTCCAACTGATTTACTTTCAATTTTCATAATCTTCTACATCCTCAAATTCATTCAAATTGTATACCAAAATTGGATCTTCAAATATCTTATCTGCCACTGTTAAACTTGATTTAGAAAAACTCTCAAAACAACCTTGTTCTCTTTCAAGTTTTCCCAATACACCCCAACTTTCCACATAAAAACATCCAGCTATAACGCCTTTAGGCTTTTTTTTGCCTATATATTTACCATTAAGTATAAATCTATTAGTATTAATTAAATCATAGTTTATTTTATTAGGAAAATTACCCACAATAAATATATGCTCTGCTTTGTTTCCCCCCTTAAACATTACACCATCTTTTCCATATACAATCCAATCTGGATCTTCTGGGTAATTACTAACATAAATTTATGTAACTTCATTTTTTACTAACTTCTGCATTGGTCCATTAGTAGTATCTATTTGCATTTTAACATAATTTACCTGAATTTCCAAAATAATTATTGGCATTAAAATTATTATAGCAATAGAAATTAATATCCTCACTATTACTTTAATTATCTTTTTCATTTCTTGGCCCCCGATATCTATATTTTCGATATTTCCATCTTCATGTATTCTTACCCAGTGTATATCTTCATAAGCAGCTGCTTTTTTGGGATCAACAAATTTTTTAGGATAATTGTCTGCACCTTCTGATCTAAAATTAATTCTAGATATCAAAAATATTTATGTTTTAAATCACTATATTTTGAATTTACATATTAGATTTACTACTAAACTTAATTATGATCTTCTACTACTTCACGAACAGGCATTCTTTCTGCATCCATTATATCTGCTAAACAGAATCCATCTTTAGGATAACCTTTTTCTGATGAAATTCTTTTTATTGGATACTTAATATGCCAATTTTCTGCTTTAAATGTTTTACAATCATAATTATAACCATTCAAATACTTATCCACTTTCTCTTTTTTTATACCTAAATATTTTCCTTGAAATACAAATATACTTCCCAATACACGATGATTCATTTTTTTAGGTACATTTCCTACAACAATAATTTCCTCCCATTTCTTATTATCTGATTTAAATAAAACACCATCTTTACCTATTACCACCCAATCGCCATACTCATTGTCCCCACTCATATATTCGCAGTATATTTCACTAGTATTACTATCTATGGGTTCTTTCGTTCCTTCAACCGTCTGAACATCTTTTGTTACATGTTGAACTTTTATAATAATAGTCAATCTATCTATTATTACTGCCGAAATCAATATTAACACTATAATTAAAGGTATTTTTACTATTTTTCTCATTCTCCTAATTCCTCTTTTATTTTTGATTGATCTATATCTATTGGTTGTTTATCTTTTTCATATACTTTCCATTGAGAATTTTCACTTCCCTTATCTGTACTTCTAACTGGATAATTTTCACTTCCATTTAAAGTAAAATCTTCTCCTCTACACCACCTACGATATCTATCTTGCCATTTCCAAATTGTATCCTCCCTATCATCTACATGATCATTAATAAATTCATAATTAGTTCTCCCATCAGAAAGTGCTATAGTTTTTGAACCTGTTTCATCAGCCCATTCTTGTGCAAAACTCTTATTGTCTTCTGACTTTTCTGTAATTGTACCGGTATTACATGATTCAAACCATGTTCTGGAATCTGATGAAAATACATTTTTATCTATCTTCATATTTTTCAAATCCTGACTACTAATATTTAATGCTGGTTTTTCTTCATCTTCATATCCTAATGCTAATTTAAACTCGTTATTATATGCCAAATAGGATCCATGACCAAAAACGGTGACACTTGATATTTTATTTAAATCTCTCTCTTCAATAGTTTCTCCATGTTCATTTTTCCCTTGATTTATATAATCTGCTAGTTGCTCTTTATCATCTATAAACATTATTTTAACACCATTTTCTGATGCAAAGTTCTGCATGTCCATTTTTTCCTTCCAATCATATCCTGAATCTGCAATTATCCATGTTATATCTTCTTTTCCTTGACTTTTAAAATCCTTTATCCTCTTTATAGCAGTTTCTATAAAACTTCTCTTAACATATTTGCCATTTTCAGATACATAATTTCCTGAAATCACTATGTTATCTCCAGGACCAGGTGAGTCTTCTTCATCACTTTGATTATCTGATTCTGATGATCTACAACCAAATGCTCCTATAAACCCACCCAACATTACCTTTAACACATCTTTTATTATTACCTCTGCCTCATCAGCATCAATCTCCCCATCTCCATTAACATCTGCGGTTCCTGGCACAGCTCCCATAACAGCTTCTGCTAATCCAACTGCCATTCCAGCAAGACCTCCGCCTGCTTCTGCCGCTGGTGAAAAGAAATCAATTACTGCTGTTGCTACTTTTACTACTGCACCTATAGCACTACTTACTAAATTTCCAATATTAAATTCCATTTTATACTCCTCCTTTATAAGGAGCAAAAACTTCTCTACAGCTTCCATTTTTTATTACATTATTAGCTTTAATATGGAATTCACCTTCTATTGAAACTCCATTTGATGTACTTCCCTTTGTCATTGAGATTTGGCTTGCACCATTTATCCTTACATATCGTGATGTGTTTATTTCTATTTCTCCGCCTGCATTTAGACTTAGTTTTTTAGGACTTGTAAAGGTAACTCCTACGTTATCTTCAAAACTTATGCTTAATGGTTCGGTGCTTCCACCCTTAATTGTTAATGCATCTGGAATCATTCCTATTTCACTACCATGTTCTGTTTCATAGTATCTTTTTGATGGTTCAGCTGTCTTTTCACAATCTTCTCCATTTTTTCTAGCGCAACCTATTATTATTGGTTTTTCACTGCTTTCATTTGGAAAATAAAGCCTTACACTTGTCCCAATCAATGGCATTGAATACATTATATTTACTGATGGTGGTAAGAATGGAAACCAAAAAGCTTCCTCTTCATTTTGATTTTCATCTATATCTAAATGAAGCTTTACTAATTCTTCTTTTACTGAAAGCACCTTACCTTCAAGAGTAGCTCCTCTTAAAAGCTTATTGTAAATTATATCTTGCCACAATCCATTTTTTCTACATAACTTATATTTATAGAATATTTGCTGCTTATCTGAATAACCTTCATATTCTCTAACATATAAATTTTTTTGTTTATAGTTAATTTTCGAACCAATTTCAAGAATATATCTTCTTTCTATTTCATAGTAAAAATAATCAGTATCATGATACCCTGCATCATCCCCACCTGCTTCATGAAATTTTTTTAAATTTTTTAATACCTTATAATCCAAATCATCTTATAATGTATAATTATGTTCTTGTGGTATCCCAAAATAAAACATATTATTCAAATTTATTATATCACAATATAATTCTGCTTTAAGTTCACTAACGGCTCTCTTTATAAAATTCCAATCAGTTTCTTTATATTGAAATAATGGCTTATTTATTTTTTGTCCTTTTCCTACACTTTGAGTAAACGTAAAATCTGGATAATCTTTTAATATTTGAGCTATAAGTTCATCATATATCATATTTACATTTTGAAATGATCTGCTTTTTTCTTTTATATCTAATTCAAAACTTGATGTTAGAGCTTGTATTTCTAAATAATATATTTCATTTACATTGGTTGTCCTAACATTTTGTACTATTCCATTAAACAATATTTTACTATTTCTTTCATTAACTTTATTTATATTTATAGAACCTTCATCATCTAGTTCTTCATAAACACATATTTTATCATCTGTTGAAGCATTTATAGTAGATTTAAAATTAATTGAATCATCTATTAAACATTTTAAGTATAAATATCCATGTTCATTAGGTTTATTTTCAATTTTTATATCTACAATCCTCATTAACTTATAAGGTGATTTTACCCTTAGTGCATGAATTTCTCCCATCTATTTACTCCCTTCTCCCTCAGTTCTTTTTTTACAACTTAATCTTAATCTTGACCATCACTAACAAACTTAATTTGCCCACCTTTTGCACATACAAGGACTGATTTTGTTGTTAAGGCAGGCTTTCCATCAATTATTGTATTTTCTTGAACCATCATCCAGTCACTTAATATAGCTGCACTACAGGGTTTCATAGTGCACTTGCAAACTCCAAAAGAACCGATATTAGCGCCAACAGCTCTATCTGTTTTTACCATTATAGGTTTTCCATTAACATATGAACCATGACTTGCTGGTAAATTTATTTTTACTGATTTACTTCCTTTGCTGCATTTCATTTTAGCTCCTCTAACTACATAACAAACACCATCTGGCAATTCTTTCATCTCCTATTTATAATTTCTTCTTAATCAATCTTCAAGCTCTAATCTCTCTAAACATATTCCTTGGAAGTTTCTTCTAAGTAAACTTTCAGCAACATCTAATCTTATTACTATTAGAGTTTTAGAACTTTCTTTTATTTTAAATATTTTCTTTCCTTTAATTTTTTCCGTAGATAATATTATTCTTTTAACTACAGTTCTATTTAAATTTAATTCTGCATTTTCACTTAAACAATCTACTTCTTCAATTATTGGAAGATAATAATTTTCTTGTCTTTCGTGCTCCACGTTTATAAGAGGAATAATTTTAAATATAATTTCTGTGTTATATTTCTCAATAATCTTTTTCATACCTTCTGAAATAAGAAATAGTTGAGTATCTAAAATATCTAAAAACTTAGTTCCTTCATCACATTTTATGTTAAATATAACCATTCCATCGATTTTATGAGCATTTAATAAATTTATATTTCTAACATCAATATTCTTAAATACATCAATAAGTCTTGGAGTCTTTCCATATCTTTCATCTTGCTTTAATAAAAAATAATCCATCTTTTCTCCTTTTTTAATTTCTTTTAATATGCTTAATTTGTAGAATATATTATCCTCGCTTCATCCATATACTCTCCTGCTAATATTGTGATATCTTTTGTTTTTTTCATTTCTTCATAAGAAGATATCTTGATGAACTTTTCTATTAAACTTTTTAAAAATTGTAAGGTTAAAATATGGTATCTATTTGCTTCTTTAAGCTTTATATTTTCTATATCGATGGCAGTTATATTTCGTCCATATTCATTCTTCTTTTCTAAAAGTTCTTCCATATGATTAAAAAGTGAATCATAAATGAAATTCAAGTTTATATTTATAGAACATTCCTCTTTATCTAAAAACCAGTTTTGATCATATAAATCAACTCTCCATTGTCCTTTATTTTCAAGAATGCTTGCCCTAAGTAGTGAAAAATAAATATATTTAATTTTTCCTTTTGATTGTTTTTCTTGAAGTAAAATAGCTTCCTTACACACTAAATCAAATTTGGAAATCAGCTTTTCTTCAATAGAATCTCTATCACTTTTATATTTTTTTATAATTTCATCAAATTCACCAGTCCATCTATTGGTTACATATTTTTCTTCAAACTCTTTTAATAATTTTTCTTTATCAACTTGTATTATCATATTTTCTCAACACCTATAAACTATTTTTATTAATTTTGAATATGAACCTTTCCGCCACTCATCGTTACGTCATCTTCTATAGTCATATTCGCACCTGCTTGATTTAAGCTTATTCCTGCATCACCTTGAATTGATACTCTAGCTCCACCATTTATTTCAATATCATCTCCAGCATTTAATATTATCTTTTTATCACTATTTACTTCTATTCCGCCTTCATCTGTCATCCTCATAAGTAAATTTCCATTTGCTATTATATCTACTTCCCCTGGCTTCATTACAATTTCTTTTCCATATTTTGTCCCTATGCTCTTCACTGCTGGATCAACACGCTTGTTAGGATCACTTGATGGATAATGCATTGAACTTATTACATAAGAATTCTTTTCCTCATTATCTGGCATATATAATCTTATTACATCTCCAATTTCAGGCATACAGTACCAGCCTGTACCATCTGGTGATGAGAAAATAGTAGCAAATTCAAACCATCTTGATCCATCAAGCTCTGTTGGGCTTCCATCTATCTCTAATGAAATTTTAACTTTATCTTTTTCAGTATCTAAAATTCTTCCTTGAAGAGAAGTACCCACTAATTTATTATTATAAAGTTTCCTAACCTTCATTCCTTTTTCATCTCTTAGGGTATACTTGTTTGAAATCACTCCACCTATCATTTCTATTTCACATTTATATACAAAAAGCTTTCTTCCTTTAAAGCTGACATTATTATATAAACTCATTATTTTGTGAGTTGTTATTTCATAACTTATTAAATTTACATCAATTAAATCATAAGCTTCATTAGCTGATTTTATATTGTATTCTTGTAAGCCTTTTTTTATTGAATAATTAAATTCATTTATATCATAAACTTTACTATCTCCTGATCCTCCTAAAGAATACTTTATATCTGCTAATTGACACTCTGGTATTACACCACCATTAAAATGTGATGCTAATCTCTTTATAAACTCCCAATCAGTTTCTTTGTATTGAACTATTAATTTATCTATTTTAGCTCCATAAGTAATATTATCCACCATTTGAATACTGCTATATCCACTGTTTATTATATTAAAAACATCATCATAGCTATAATTTTCATTTTGAAAGCTGCGACTCTTTTTTTCTATATCCATTAAAAAGGTTTTGCTTAAGGCTTCTACTTCTAAAGTTCTTATATCGTTGCTTGCACTAATGCTGATATTAGTAACAATTCCTTCAAATAAATCAGTAATATTATCATCCTCGTCTTTTATTGATACCTTAATGGTTTCTTCCCCATCTGCTACCTCAACATATTTATCTAAATGTTTATCACTTATAATCCCACTTATATAAAGTTTTCCATGTTCATTTACTTCTCTTGTTATTTTTAATTTCTTTATTTTTCTAAATTTATAAGGTGATACTAAAATATCACCATAGGTATATACATATTCTTCACTCATTAAGTCTCATCTCCATACTCCATAATATTTTTAATCGATAACTGTTTAAAATGAAAATTTAAATAAAATTTATTCTTCCTATACTTTGGCTACTTTTATGCTCTTTAATATTTGAAAAGCAATATCTCTCCATTCTTCACAATCATTATATTTACAGCTGAAAGTTCCCATTAATGTCTTTCCTTCAAATTCAAGAAAAAACATTAAATTATATAAGAAATCATCTATTGCTGAACTCTTAAATTCAAAATAACCTATATTCTTACAATCGACTTCTAAAATTCCATCTTCATGAAATACATTAGCTGGATTAGTTTTTTTTATGATAACCTTCATTGCATTTTTTAATTCTTCTACATGCTCTTCATCTAATGGACTATCAATAATATTCAAAGTTATAGCTATGCTTCCATGCTCATTACTCTTTATTATTTCTGGCCTGCTTTCTGATTGATATTTAAATTTTCGAGCTTTTAATGGCATGTCCTCGAAATCCTTTGGCATATATATTTTTAGTTTTTCTTCAAAAAATTCTGTTTCTTCAAATTCATAATATCTATCCCCAATTTTTGCTGATCCACTACAAATATCCCTTTTTGCTTCTTTCTTTTCTGCTTCATTAATAAAATCTAAAATCTTTTCATCGACCCTTTTCTCCATACTTCCCTTCCTCCTCATGTTTTTAATATTAGAAACCTTTCTAACTTCTCTTCCTTAATTGTCCATTTTTAATACTTAATTCTTAACTAATCTATAAGTATTTTCTTATATCGTCCGCTTCCTTTATGACCATTTCCCCTAGTTCCACCTTTTATTGCATTTAAAACCTCTAAAAGATAATAATATAAATCCTCATTACTATAATCCTTCATTTATATCACATCCATAAATTATTCCATCTGAATAACCTTTAAGCTGTACATCAAGAAATTCTCTTGGAAAATTTCTAAGCTCCTCTAACATTTCAATCTTCAAAAGCCTTCCACTATTAAAAAGTGGATATCTATTTTCAAACAAGTTCTTCAACTCCTAAATCTTTAATCTCTTAACCCTAGCAGTGACTGAAATAAATGCATGGACTCTATTGGGTCGTTTTGCTTTGAACTTAATTACTTAAGTCCATCAAAGAAATTTTGTTCCCATTTATCATTTTCAAAATAGAAGAATTGTTCTTTTCCTATATATAACTCTTCATCTTTTCGTAATATGGCTAGTACATAAAATCCCCAAAGCTCTTCTTCTTCCCATACAAAGAATTTTATTTCATTATTTTCTATATTATCCGTTTCATGTTGATTGATATTTGAAAACATTTGTCCTATGACCTTTGCTTCAATCTTTTCTAATTCTTCTTCATTAAATTCATAATCATATTCATATTTCACATTATCATTACTATCTTTTAAGTATAATTTAAGAAGAATTCTATCCATAAATCTTGATATAAAGCCTTTATTTACTTCCTTACCTTTTATGAGCACCTTTTGTTCTCCTGTGTGAGTATATACTGTTAATAAATATGGAAGGGTTGGCTTTTGGCTTTCTATGTTTATATCTGCATATCCAAAATTTCTATCATATAGGTATTTTAATGCGCCCTTAAGGCAGGATATTTTTAATTCATATTCTTCTTTAGCTTCTTTTTTACTTTTATTAATTTCAATTATTCTTCCTGGTATAAATTCTTTTAGAGCATCTCTAAATATATCTACCTTACAGGATTGCCCTGTTAATTTAATAAGAGAATAATCATATAATTCATCATTTTCATATAGTTTTTCTAAGAACTTCTTTATTATGTTGTAAACATCGCCTTTTA
>NZ_LZZM01000212.1 GCF_002006345.1 Clostridium puniceum | reverse complement strand
AGTGAACAGGTTGATTCAAGACAGCTCTCACTTTTTAATGATGCTGAAAAAAACAGTGATCTTAAAATAGATGAGCCTACCATCGAAGAAATTACATATACAAGAAAAAAATCGTCTTCTCATTTAGGAAAAAAAGATAATTTAACCGGCCTAGATAGAGTTACAATTGAACATAAACTTGATAAATCTGAAGCAGTTTGTGATATATGTGGAAATAATTTAGTGGTAATAGGCAAAAAATCAAAAGAAATTTTAAAATATAAGCCAGCAGAACTTTACATAGAAGAACATATTTCATATACATATGCTTGCAAAAATTGCGAAGCGGATGCTGATAAAGCCAATATAATTTCTGCAAAAATGCCAAATACTTTCTTATATAAAAGCATGGCTTCAAATGAATTATTAGCTCATGTTGTGAGTATGAAATATCAATATGCAATGCCGTTATATAGAATGGAATCATATTTTAAGATGATGGATGTTAATCTTTCAAGACAGACATTATCTAACTGGATAATAAGTTGTGCAAATGAACTTCAGCCTGCTTTGGATTATATGAAAGAGGAACTCCTAAAAAGAAATTATATTCATGCCGATGAAACATATGTCAAGGTTATTGAAGAAAACGGAAAAGATTCTAATTCAAAAAGATTTATGTGGCTATATCGCTCCGGAGGCATTGAAAATCCAGTAATTATATATGATTATCAGAAAACAAGATCTGGCTCTTGTGCTGAAGAATTTCTTAAAGGATTCTCAGGCTATCTTCAAACGGATGGATATGATGGATATAATAAAGTCAAAAACATAAAAAGACTATATTGTATGGCTCATATTCGAAGAAAATTCTTTGAAATAATATCACCCTTAAGCCCTGAAGCTTTAAAGCAATCACATGCATTAGAAGGGTTTAATTATTGTGAGCAACTTTATGAAATTGAAAAAGAACTAAGGGAACAATACATAGGTAGTGATGATTATTATGCTGATCGACATAGAATAAGGCTCAAGAGATCTGCACCTATTCTTAAGAAATTTCAAGAATATGTAGATAATGAAATTGTTAATGCTCTTCCTAAAAGTCCTTTAGGTAAAGCTCTTGCATATGCTCAAAAGTTGTTGCCGTATATGAGAACTTTCTTGACAAATGGATGTCTTGAAATTGATAATAATACAGCCGAAAGAGCTATAAAGCCATTTGTAATTGGCAGAAAAAATTGGATGTTTTCCAAGACAGCAAAAGGTGCAGAGTCAAGTGCACTTCTTTATAGTGTTATTGAAACGGCTAAAGCCAATGGCTTAGCAGTAGAAAAGTATTTAGTATATTTGTTTGAAATGCTTGCAAATGCAGAATTTAAAGAACGTGATATATTAGAAAAATGTATGCCGTGGGCCGAAAACATTCCAGATGAACTGCGCATTAAGACTACCAAATAATTATCTCTATATAAAATTGTACCCAACAGAGAATATACGTTTTTCTGTTGGGTTTATTTTATCACTTAAATTATAATACCGCTACGCGTCGATTCTTTGACGCTTACATTGTAATAAACAATAAAGTTTGTTTAAAAATAAATTATGTATAAAGTGATAAGACATAGAGTTATATAAAAATATTGTATTTACTCTATGTCTTGTTTTTATGTTTATAAATATTATTAAGATAATTATGTAAAAACAAAGTAATTTTGTAAATTTTAAATTATAATAAAGATATGGTGCTTGAAAACAAGCATTCTACTTTTTTAGTGCATAGAACTTAATCGAATTTTAATTAAGTTACAATGCGGAAAGGTTATGAGTGTAGTGAATTTTTTTGCTTCAGGTAATCATGATATTGATAGGAATGCTGATGAAGAAATTGAGGAACTTGGATTGATGGCTAAGCTTAAATCAATAGAAGAAGTAAATAGGCATATAGATTCAGCAAAAGACAATGGTTGTAAAAGAGTATTAGATTTTAAGAATTTTGAAAAAGAATTTTATAGTGATTCGCATATCCTAAGTAACATAACAAATTATCAGTCTAATTTTATGCTTGAGCTAGGTGAAAATATGATTGGAGTTACTTGTTTTAATTCTTCTTGGAGGTGTTATGATAGTAAACTTGATAAAATCGGATATGCTTAGGTGAAAGACAAATTAGCAATTCAAGAAAATTTCTAAAAGATAGTACTTTTAATATTGGCATAATTCATCATCCTTTAGATTGGTTTATAGAGTTTTAAAACAAAGTGATTAATTCATTTATGCAGAGTGATTATAATTGATTGCTATGTGGACATGTTCATGAAGGAAGTACATATTCAAATTTATAAAGTTGCCACAAGCGGAACGCCCATAGATAAAATTTTTGAGTTATTAGAAATAGCTTAAGAATTTGTTTGGTTATTCAACTGTAAAATTATTCATGTAAATTTGCACTATTATAATTACTTATTAAAAATGTTGAAATTGCAAGTTGCACAAGGGATAAGATTGTCATCCACAAAAAAGTAAATCTAATACCTGCAACATTTGGAGTTATTCCTGCATTTTCTGAAGAAGCAGATAAAAAAGACATAACTGCAACAAAAACTGCAGAACCTAAAGCCCCTGCAATGTTACGAAGACAATTCATTATTGCAGTACCATCTGTAGTATATTTATAATTCAAATACTTCATGCTCCATGTAACAACAGGCATCATAACACTTGCTATACCAATTCCCTTAATACAGAGCATATGTACTGATCTCAAAAATAGAGGTGTAAAAGAAATTCTTATTGCATGTATGGGCGGCTTAAAGGGGATACCTGAAGCTATTAAAACAGCATTTCCATCTGTTAATATTCAAAAAGTAGACAATGAGTGGTTATACCCATGTCTACTTCTATCTTACAACTTCATTTTATGGATGGCTCTGACTAAGAAAATATTTACTAGTATTTAAAATATTATTCACAATTTACTTGAATTTATAGGCAAGATACCATTGCATCAATGAACTCTTTATAATCTTTACAGTGAGACAATAGAGTTATATTTTCTGGAGTAGTAAGAATACGAGTTATTGGCTCGAATACTTGATTAAAGATATAACGTTCAGTAGCGTTAAAGCACATTGTGAGAACTATTTGAACATACTTTCCTCCCCATTTAATAGGTTTTTTGGAAATTATTATATAAATACCTGTCTTTTTTGCTTCCATTTTCATAGCATGAGGAATAGCAAAATTACCATATGCAGTAGATGACATTTTTTCTCTTTCCCATACCCTATTCTTAAAATTCTCATCCACATATCCCATATTATGTAATTTGTGTGACGTATAATCAATAATATCAGACTGGTTATAATATGGAAGATCTATTTCAAATAATTCTTCTGATAAAATTTTTTGTAAATTAATTCTAAATTCATTCTTTTCTCTGTCAAGTTTAATAGATTTTATCTTATTTTCAATAGCATAAATGTCTGATTGTTGTAAGAACATATTAACTTGAATAAATTCACTAGGATAAGTGGTGTTTGATGGAATGGTAGATATAATTAAATCTGCATAGTATTCTTCAACTTCTTCTAAATTATTGACAATATTTTTAATTAATAACTGATTTGAAAAATGACTATTTATTGAATTAACCAATTTTATGCTAATGTCATAATAATTAGGACAACAAAGCAAAACAGTTATCCTATTCTGTAACTCTTTTTGTGCTTCAATAGTACTTCCTATATGCAAAGCGATATAAGCGATTTCATCATCATTAATTGTAATTCCAACTTCTTCTTTGATGATTCCTGAAATGAAAACCGCAGCATCGTAAATTAGAGGGCACCCTAACTTTATTTCTTGTACTAATGGATTTTTAGAAAAACGAGAATTTTTAGACCTAATAAGTAAATTCTTAATATGTAAAGCAAATCTGATAAGAAATTCAGACTCGCTCAAATTAATATAATAAAAAGAATGTATAGATACAACAAGTTTATTTACTAAATTCATAACATCATTATCTATATAATCATAAATATTATTCTCATTGATATTTTGATAGTTTAAGAAAGTAGTTCTTGACATTAATAAAATTGCTAATTCGATTACTTCACTATCACTATACAAGATATCAAAATAATTTTCTAATCGCTTACATATTTCCCTTGAAAGTTTGAATTCATGTTGAGCAATACTAGGAGTAGATTCACTAGATATAGTAGTATTATTATTCTTGATACGATCAATAGCAATAGTAATATGTAAAACTAAATTTGTTAAAGAGTAATCATTAATAAAATAAGAGTTCTTGTTAAATACATCTATAAGAACATCTTTAATAAAGAATATATCAATATCTTTAAAATTGTTTTGGATAGCATAAAGGTTTACGAAATTAACATTACTTTCTTTGTAGAGAATTGAACTCACCAACTTTCGTTTGTTAGTTTCAAGTCCATCAATTGACAATATATCATTTTTGTTTTGAAGTATTAGATCATACTTCTCAATCATTTTTCGTGCCTTTGTAACATCGGTTTTTAAAGTAGATAAACTAACACATAAAATTTCACTAAGATAATATGCATCTAGAGGTTCTTTTATCAATTTATTTATAATATAGACAACACGCTCTCTACTAGTTTGAGGAACGGTTGTAGTTTCTTTATTCAGTAATTCACTTGCTAGTTTTTTATCAATAAAGTATCCAGAAGCATCAGAATAAATACATGACGGATGTAATTCATTGATATCGCGAACGTATGTTTTTACACTTCTTACAGAAATATTCATATTTGATGCTAATTTAGCAGCACTAATATTATCATCTTCATCTAAAAGGATTTTAATTAGATTTTCATATTTTCGATTCAACATATCATTACCTCCTTAAATTATTATACTTAATCCCTAAATTATTATACTTAATATAGAATTACAATTCTACTAAAAGATTGCACCGACTCGGGGTAAATAATTATTTGCACCTAGTTTGTGAAAAAGTTTGGTGGAAATCTATTGCTCAGTTGTAGATAATTAAAGTGTACTACAAAACAAGAGAGTGGAGGAAAGCTAAATGAAAGAATTAAAAGTATTATTAGTATGTGGCTCTGGTGCAAGTTCGGGGTTTATGGCTGCAAATATGAGAAAAGCAGCAACGAACAAAGGATTGAAACTGGAAATTAAAGCAAGAAGTGAGTCTGAAATTGAAAATTATATTGATGAAATTGATGTATTAATGGTTGGACCACATCTTGCTTATATATTAGATGACATTGATGAATATATTAATGGTCATGATGTTAAAGTAATTTTAATGAAATCAGATTATTATTCAACATTGGATGGAGAAAAGGCGATTGATCATTTATTTGAAACACTGAAATAAATAGATAGATTTGGAGGGAAAGCAATGAAAAAATTATTAAATTGGATGGAAACGAGTCTTTCACCAAAGATGAACAAAATTAATAATAATATTTGGATTGTAACTTTGAAAGATTCTATTAATCAAGTAATGCCATTAATATTCTTAGGGTCTATATTCTCAATGCTAACATTGCCTAAAACAGCTTTTAAATTTGAGTGGTGGCCAGCATTCGGAACATTAAATGGATGGTGTATGGGTTTAATCTCATTAATGATAGCATTTTTAATACCATTTAATTTAATGGAAAAAAGTAAATTAAGACAATCAAGAATTGTTGCCGGGGTTAGTGGAATAATTTTGTTTGCAATAGTTATTAGTCCACAATTAACTGCCGATAAAGCAATTGGGTTTACTCATAGCGCATTTGGGGCAGGAGGAATGTTTATAGCTATTGCTACTAGCTTTATTACAGGATTAATTCTTAGAACATTTGGAAAATTCTCATTCTTTAAAGAAGATTCAGTTATACCGGATTTTGTTAAAGCATGGTTTGATCAAATGCTGCCTGTGGCTACTATTATAATTAGTGGTTGGATAGTTGTTAATATTATTGGATTTGATTTCTATAACACGGTATTATATATATTCTCACCATTACAATATATATCAGAAACATTATGGGGATTTGTGTTAATAGAGCTTATTACAGTAGCATTATATTCAATGGGTATTTCTGCTTGGGTGTTAACACCTATTGTTACACCAATCAAATTAGCTGCTATCACGGCTAATATGGCAGGAGCAGCTACTAATATGTTTACTTTCTCATTTGTTTATGGTCATATTAGAATTGGTGGAGTTGGTTCCACATTAATATTAGTAATTTTACTTTGTTGTTCAAAATCAACTAAATTGAAAGCTTTAGGGCGAGCTGGCATTATACCATCTGTTTTTAATATCAACGAACCAATTGTGTTTGGAGCAATTGTTTGGAATCCAATACTTATGATTCCAATGATTATAAACGGTTTGATAATTCCTGCTATTGCATTTATTTTTACAAAAATAATTCCATTTGCTAAGATACCAGACATAGCATTCCAATTATGGTATTGTCCATATCCAATTTCTACATGGCTTGCATCTAGTGGAACTATAACAAATATTATTTTAGTAGTAATTCTAGCAGTTATAAGTGGAGTGATATGGTATCCATTCTTTAAAATCTATGAAAAACAATGTTTATCTGAAGAGCAATTAGAAGTAAAAAACAATTAAATTATAATTATAACGTAAGGAGATGTAAGATATATGAATGAAGAAAATGTACAATCAGCAATGCAAATTATTTTAAATGCAGGGGATGCAAGAGTAGATTGTAAACAAGCTCTTGATGCAATTGCAGAGGCTAATATAAGTTTAGCAAACGAAAAACTTAAGGACGCACAAGCAAAGATAACAATTGCACATAAGGTACAAACAGATGCAATTCAAGGGGAAACAGGTGGAAAGAAATCAGAGTATTCATTATTGTTTGCTCACGCTCAAGATACCTTAATGACTATTTACAGTGAAATAAATATAGCTAAGCAATTAGTTAAAATTTTTGAAAGTTATGAAGCTAGAATCTCAGCTTTAGAAAAATAATTACATAATTTTGAATAGGCAATATCAAGAGGGCTTTCATAGAGAAACTATCTAGAGTATTCATGAAAAAAATTTATATAAGTTGTAGTAACGATAATTCATACAAATTAAATATTTATTATTAAGGGTAATTAAAATATATATTTAACTTATGTAGAAATTTTATTACAGCTAATATATATGGGGTTAAACTTAAATTTCTAGACTCAAAATAATTATCTTGATAATTAATGATGTTGTCTTTATTTGTTAATAAATAATAGTAAGTTTTATATTTTAAACGTTATTATAGTGTGAGAGTTCAGTTATATATTGCTGGGAAATTAAATGTCAAGTATAAACTAAGAGTATAAATTGAAATAACAAGAAAGAAGGAATAAATATGAAAAAAAATCCTACTACTTTTCCCAAAAGTTTCTTTTGGGGTGGAGCACTTGCAGCTAATCAATGTGAAGGAGCATATTTAGAAGATGGAAGAGGAATGTGTGTGCAAGATATTTATCCATACAATCCTAATGAAGATATTAAGAAAAAATCAAATAAAGAAGTATCATCTGAAGATATTAAGAAAGCACTAGAAGATAAAATTAATTATTATCCTAAAAGACATGGGATTGACTTCTATCACACTTATAAAGAAGATTTGAAATTATTATCAGAGCTAGGTATTAATTCATTAAGAATTTCAATTAGTTGGTCAAGAATTTTCCCAAATGGAGATGAAGAAATACCAAATGAAAAAGGATTACAATTTTATGAAAATCTTTTTGATGAAATGTTATCATTGGGATTAGAGCCATTAGTAACAGTATCACATTATGAAATGCCATTACATTTATCGACTGAATATTATGGATGGTATAATCGTAAGATGATTGACTTTTTTACACATTACTGCGAAACAATTTTTGAACGTTACAAAGATAAAGTGAAATATTGGATTTTAGTAAATCAAATAAATTTAATCTACCATGAGTCTTTTAACCATTTAGGAATCCCTTGTGATAAAGTTGATAATCTAAATGAATCTAAATGGCAAGGCATTCACAATGAATTGGTAGGATGTGGTAGAGCAACTAAGATAGCAAAACAAATAAATCCTGATTTTCAAATCGGAATGATGTTATTAGGAAACTATGCATATAGTGAAACTGCTAAGCCAATAGATCAAATAACAACAATGAAATATAATCAAATGCATTTATTTTTCTCAGATGTATTGATGAGAGGATATTATCCAGCATATGCATTCAGATTCTTTGAAGATGAAAGTATAAACATTGTATTTGAAGATACAGATGAAGAAGATTTAAAGAATACAGCTGACTTCTTAACATTCTCATATTACTACACAGTTATGGTTAATGAAGAAGTGTATAAGGCAGATTACAAACGATTCACCAAAAATACAAATCTTGAACAAAATGATTGGGGATGGTCATTTGATCCTGTAGGATTAAGATATTTATTAAATGTTTATTATGAAAGATATCAGAAACCAATAATGATTACTGAAAATGGCTCAGGATCATATGATGAATTAACAGAAGATAACAAAGTTCATGATCCATATCGCATAGCTTATTATAAGGCTCATATTGAACAAATAAAAGAAGCAATTCATGATGGAGTAGAAGTTATAGGATATTACCCTTGGGGGCCAATTGATATTGTAAGTTGTTCTTCTTCGGAGATGAGCAAACGTTACGGATTTATCTATGTTGATATTGATGACTTCGGAAATGGATCGAGAAAGAGATTCAAAAAAGATAGCTTCGAATGGTATAAGAAAGTTACAGGATCAAATGGAGAAATTCTTTAATTATAAAATATTAAGATAATTAGGTTATCAACAATAAAAAGTGTTATGGTGTATTTTTTAGAAATGCAATCATGCACTTTTTTATTGAAAAGCTTAATATTATTACCTTAGAACAGAAATAAGAAAATGGTCAGTTAACATTAGTTGTTATATGAAATATTTACATTATTATTTAAAAAATTAGACAAATCAATGCTTGCTAAATTTTGCAAGTGACTATAGATTAAATTATAATTGGAGTGAAATGTTTATGGAAAAAAAACTAGCAACAGTCTATACATTAATTGCAGCAAGCTTATGGGGAACTATTGGCCTGTTTGTAAACATACTTACATCTTATGGACTTACTTCAATACAACTCACAGTTATGAGATTTATGATTTCTACTGTAATAATCGGCGTATACATTGGATTAAAAGATAAAAAGAAGTATGTAATACAATGGAAGGATTTAAAATGGTTTTTTGTAACTGGTGTACTATGTGTTCTGTTTTTTAATGTAAGTTATGCAATAGCAATTAAACAATCTTCTATGTCAGTTGCAGCAGTGCTACTGTATACATCGCCAATAATAGTTACATTAATTTCTATTTCTGTTTTTGGTGAAATACTTACAAAACGAAAATGCATGGCAGTTATTTTCTCTGTATTAGGATGTGCACTTGTATCAGCTAATACATCAAAAGGTAGTACATCAGTTTCAGTGGAGGCTTTTCTTTGGGGAATGGGTGCAGCGACTGGATATGCAATGTATAGCGTACTCACTAGGGTCTTACTAAAAAAATATACATCAATAACAATTTTATTTTACACATTTGTATTTGCCTCCGTGGTAGGAGGCAGCAGTTGCAGAATTGATCAATTATTGCCTATCTTTATAAATAATACAGATGCTTGTTTAATTGTTTTAATTTCAGCATTGCTATGTAATGCGATACCTTATTTTCTTTATTCTAATGCATTAAGCATGATGGAAGCAAGTAATGTATCAATAATTGCATCAATAGAGCCAATAGTTGCTACATTAGTAGGCGCTTTAGTTTTTAAAGAAAATATCACTATATATAGTGTTATTGGGATTTTATCTGTATTATGTTCAATAATTATTTTGAATAAATCTAATAAAAATGGTGAGATGTAATAGTGAGAGACAAGCGTTTTGCTTTAATTAAACGCTTGATATTACAAGATGATTGGTTTACTGTCAAACAGCTATCAAGTAATATAAATATATTAGAAATAAGTGTAGAAAATTATATATCTAAAATTAATTATACTGAAAAAGATTTAATTGAATCTTCTCAAAAGTGTTACATCATTAATCAATAAAAAGGTCGAATGGCAATTAATAAAAGAAGGAAAAGCTTTATGAAGCAGAAGAGAGTTGTATATCTTTAATTGGCTTTAGAAAAACAAAGAAATATGAAATGATAGAGGTGGAGTATCTTGAGATAAATTTTAAGAAGCAAAAGCAAGTGTTTACTATATTTACAGCACAAATAATTCAATATTAAATGGATTATTTTGAATGTATAAACACTACTTACTATAAGAAAAGGTTGTTGAAGGATAGAGCTAGGAAGGAATATTTTATAAAATTAAAGTCCTAATTATTCATATAATATGGCTATATTCAAAACTTAGCAATTGTATTGATCAAAATTATAATTTACAAATAAGAAATATTTTTATTCTTTAGAAGATTTGATATAATATAAATAAGAAATGCCTAGTGTTAGTAGCACTAAGCATCCTTAGGATATTTATTTTGTTTTACGGCTATTGGATTTGAACTGCACCCTGTCAAGTAGACAGATGAAAAAACAAAAAGTTTTATTATTTTAACAGTCTACTATAAAGCTGTTATGAACTGACTGCTATCAAGGTGATGTGCTCTTAGCATTTACCAAAAACCAGGATAAAAATGCATTTTGAGTCTGGTTTTTGGTATTGCTTATTTGTTTTTTGCGCTATTTTGCCATGCTGTTTGTCCCATTATCTCCCGCACAGTATGCAAGTATGTTTCTTCTGACGAGGACCATCTTAATTTAGCCAATGCCTCCGAGTCAGGGCCTGCGGGATAGCGCAGCCTGTTAGATTCATCACAGGCTGCGTAATAAACCTGTTCGGCAACTTTGTTGACATCAGAAAACTCGCCAGGCGAAGCAGTCATGGTCTGCATCAATGTATCAAAATAAGACTTGTATGAAGGCGGAATAGAAATCTCCTTTGTTGCAGTTTCGCTTGTCATGAAGTTCGTAGTTGGCATGAACCCAGGTTCTACAAGCTTAATAGAGATATTTTGTGATTCAAGCTCATATGACAGAGATTCTGACAGTCCTTCAACTGCATGTTTCGTTGCAGTATATACCGGTCGAAACGGTGGTGCCGCAAAACCGGCACTAGAACTTATATTCACAATAGTTCCGCCTCCTATTTTACGAAAATACGGAATAATTGCTTTGAGGACGTTTATAACTCCGAAGACATTGGTTTCGAAATTGCTTCGAATAACATCCATAGGTGTCGATTCAAATATAGAACCAAATCCACCTCCCGCATTATTCACAACTGCGTCTATCTGACCAAAACTGGCGATGCCTGCCTCTATTGCCATCTCAATGCTATGTGGATTTGTAACGTCTAGTTGCGTTACGAAAATTCGTTCTGGATTTTCTATTGCTATGCTCTCATCTGGGTCACGCATTGTGGCTACTACATTCCATCCCTCATTAGCGAATTTTTTGGCTGTAACATTCCCCAATCCTGTGGAACATCCGGTGATTAAAACTGTTTTTGACATTGAAATCCCTCCTTTTTTTGGTACTATTCTAGTCTACAATATTATAGTAACTCTAAGTCAAGATCTTTTATGATATTTTTTAAATATGATTTTAAAACATGATTGGATTCATTACCTGACCATACTCTTACATTTTTAGATATATGTAATTTAGTCTTGCACATTATCATTAATCACGATATTGATTGATTTCACATAGGTATGGTTATATAATATGCTTAGAGTAACTCTAATAAAGTCAAAAAGAAATATAGTTTAGATAACTAAATAATACTTATAGTATTTTATGTACTACTTTTATATATGAATATAACTTTAATTACTATAAAAATAGTTAGAATAATTTAAGTTGTTATAGTAAAACCTATGGTTAGATTAAAAAGACTATAGGAATGGATATAGAAAGATGGAAGTAGTTAAGGTAAGAACAGAAGATGATAAAGAGAGATATTTTGTAGCTGATGATGAGGGGGTGCCTATTGAACCAATATTAAAGTTTATAAGGTTTAAAGATAATACTAACTTCGCAAGAAATACTTTAAGAATGTATTGCCAACATTTGAAGTTATATTTTGAATATTTAGAGCAAAGGGAATTAGATTTTCAAGAGGTAACAATAGATGATTTAGCTTTGTTTGTGAATTGGTTACAAAATCCTTATAAGAGTTTGAAAGTAATACCTACTAATAAAGTAAATTCAGCAAGAAGCCCAAGAACTATAAATATTGTAGTAAATACAGTTTTAGCATTTTATAACTATATTTTAAGACATGAGGAATATAGCAATAATATTTCAATTTCAGATAGGCTTAAAAAGTTTGTATCTGCTCCTAGTAGAAATTTTAAAGGTTTCTTGTATGGAATAGCTATGAACAAAAGAAGGTTACAAGTAATATATTAAAGCTTAAAGTTCCTAAATCCAAACCTAAAACTTTAACTAAAGAAGAAATAACAATACTTATAAATACTTGTAATAATTTCAGAGATAAGTTCTTACTTTCATTGTTATATGAAACCGGCATACGCATCGGCGAAGCCTTGTCATTATTGATTGAGGATTTTGATATTAGCGATATGATAATTGACCTTAAAGACAGAGGTGAACTTGAAAACAATGCTGAAATAAAGACGGTTTCAAGTCCAAGAAGAATAGATATATCACAGAATTTAGCTGATATGTTTATGGAATATATAGCTGAATATCATACTGAAGAAGTTGAAACTAATCATGTATTTATAAAAATAAGTGGTGATAATCAATATAAACCAATGAACTATATTGATGTTGATAATTTATTTAGAACATTAAAAAAGAAAACTGAAATACATGTTACGCCACATATGTTTAGGCATAGCTCACTAACTATTCTTAGAATGGCTGGATGGGAACCCGAATTATTAAGAGTAAGAGCTGGTCATAAAAATATTTACACTACTATGCAAACTTATATTCATCCTTCGGATAAAGAAATAACGGAAGAGTTTAATAAAACTCAGCCTAATCTAAATTTAGATATTTATAGCGAAGGAGATGAATAAGGTGAAGATACAAGAGGTTAAAAGTAGTCAACAAAGCAAGTATCAGGAGATAATTGAATATTTAAAGCAAGATAATGGATATTGGTTAGAGAATGATAAGTGGGATTTAACTAAAGAGTTCTTTATAGGAAAAAAGATTTATAATTCAAGATATATAAATTATTCTTATATTTGCAATAAGTCTTTACAGAATGAGATGAAATTCTTTATTTTATATTCAATAAAGAATAAACTACTAAAAAAAGAAACTATATTAGATTATTCTTAGAGAATTAATCCATTAGGGAGTTTTTTAGATAAACATTATCAAGTAAAATCATTTAATGAAGTCGTGACGCAGAAGTTCTTAGATAAATGGAAACTTTATTTATTAAATTGTATCTGTTCTAATGAAACATTAGAATCACCAAGTGGAAAGTCTTGTTATATATCATCCATAACTCAGTTTATAACATTTATCAAAGATTTTTATGATGATAGGGAAGAAACTGAAAAAAGTATATGGTATTCAAAGAACATTAAAGGTGCTAAAATCCCTGCAAGTGGAGTAACAAATCGTTCAAATGGTAGATTAGATTTTACACTTAGTATACTTATTTATTATAGAGATACTGTAAAAAGATATTTTAAAACCATAATTACTAAAAAGAGTTGGAATCATTGTGTTCAGATATTAAATGATTTAAATTACTTTTTTGATAAGTTTTATTTAAATGGATACACAGATGGATTTATTGAAAATCTATCAAGACAAGATATTGAGAATTACTTATATTGGGTAAACAATGACCATAAATCTAAAAATGCTACCTATAAAAGTAAGTTTATATCTTATATGAGAACATTTTTAGAATATATACAAATGGCTCAATATGATAAAGCCCCTAAAAAGAAATTTCATTTTTAATATTTCAAGATGATATTCCTAAAAGAGAATTAAATAAAGATGAAGTTAAAAAAGCTAAATTTGTTCCAGAACCTATTTTAAAACAGTTAGATAATAATATTATGGAATTAGATAGACCACAGTTCATACCTATTTATATTCTACTTCGTGAAACGGGGTGGCGTGGAACTGATATTCTAAATCTTAGACATCATAATTGTCTTGAACAAATATGGAATAGTAAAGAGAAACAATATAATTATTATCTTTGTGGTGAGATAACTAAAACAGAGATAGCACAACTTAAAATACCCATAAGAGATGAAGTTGCTGAGATGGTTCAAAAAGCCATTAATAAAGCTAAAGAATTAAGCACTAATGAAAATAATCCTAACAAGTATTTGTTTAATACTTATGAAGGAAAATTAAAAGGGAAACGGTTAGCGAAAGCAACTTTATTATACACAATTAAAAGATTAATAGAACAAAAGGATATTAGAGATGTCAATGGTGAGTTATATCATTTTAAACCACATTCACTACGTCACACTAGGGCAAGGTATGGGAATTAGTATTATACAGCAAATTTTAGGTCATAGAAGTCTTCAAATGACAGTTCATTATGCAACTGTAACGGAAAATATACCTTATGAAAAATGGAAAAACACTGAGGATTTAGAGTTATTTAAAGTTGATACTAAAACTAACGATCTTGAAAAGATTGATTTAAGCTCTGATGCTGGTGAAAATCTAATTAGATATGAATATGTTAAAAAGCAAATTGACATTAGTGAAAGATGTGGTAGAGAACTTTGGGCTGAAAAGAATAAAACTTATTTAAAACTATTAGAAGATACATTGATAAGAGTTAAAGAGCACAAGTTGATTCATAAAAATGGCAAGTCTAGGGAGGACGCTTAAGATGGCTGGAAGTACAAAAGGATTAAAGGAATTTGCTCAAAACAAAACTAAAATCACATTAGAAAAAGTAGATAAAGCCATCCGAGAGTTATCGCTTGGCGAACAGAAAATTAACTTTAATAGTGTATCTAACTTAAGTGGTGTATCTAAGACTTTTCTATATAACAATTCTGAAATCAAGCTAAGAATTGAAGAGTTGAGAGATAAGCAAATTGAAAAAGTTATAAAACAGAGACTTAAATATGATAAAACTGATAAATCGAAAGATATTATCATAATGGCTAAGGATAAAAAGATTAAAGAATTACAAGAAGAAAATAGAAAACTCAAGGAACAATTAGAAGTTCTTCGAGCAAAATTATATTTAATGAATTAGTTAAATTATAGACTACATTGTTTATATGTAGTCTATGTATAAAATAAATAAAATCAATCAGTGTACAAGCAAGTACACTAGATATTATAAGGAAAGTGATATATTATGAAATATACAATTAAAGAAGTTTCGGAGAAAACAGGCATATCTCCATATACATTGCGTTTTTATGAGAAAAAGGGAATATTGCCTAATGTCCAACGAGATGTGAACGGGGTACGCATGTTTGATGATGATCATATCATTTGGATTGAAATGGTGCAAGCCTTGCGTTCAACCAATTTGCCTTTATTAGAAATTAAGCAATATTTGGAACTTTACAATCAAGGGAGCAAAACGTTACAACAAAGAAAAGTAATGCTAACACAGCAAAAATTCGAAGTGGAGAAGCAAATATCATGCTTAATGAAGGCATTAGAAAGAATAAACTATAAATTGGCGTTAATTGATGTTCAAGAAAATAAATATGATAAGATGCCATAAGAAGAACAATGAAAATAATCCTTTAGACAGAAAAAATACGATTACTTAAGTGTTCCACAAAAAGGCAATTGGCCCCAAATCACGTCACTTCGGTCCAAATTAGTACGAAGTGACCAATGATCTTATTCAACAAATATTTAAGAGAAAAAAGGGGGTGTACTTATAACTCATAATAGCGAGCAATTTTGATATAGCGAAGCAATTAAATCTAATTCATGTTTGCCCGAAAAAGAATAAACTACATTAAATTCGATATATACTCTAAAACAGGTTCCTAAAGCAACCCCCTCTAAAATAGAGTAAAATAATTAAAAGTCTGATTTATTGCCGATAAAAAGTGTCCCAACACTTCTGCCTTTGACGATTTCATACAAAGCGGAAGGATTTTTACCGTTTGTAATGATAGTGTCAATCCCCTGTGCAGTTGCCAGCTTTGCCGCTTGCAGTTTCGTTTTCATACCACCTGTACCACGCCGAGAGCCAGCACCTCCGGCTAAGGATAGCACGTCCTCGCCTATTGTATTAATTTGTTCTATTAACTTTGCGTTAGCGTGAAGCCGAGGATCACTATCATAAAAGCCATCAATATCTGATAGAATAACAAGTTTTTGAGCTCTACATAATATGGCGACAACAGCAGAAAGCATATCATTATCACCAAATATTTTATCTTCTGACTCAATTTCGGTATAGCTAACCGAATCATTTTCATTAACAACCGGGATAATGCCCATTTCAAGCAAAGTGTCAAACGTGTTTGTCAGATTTTCCTTCTTTTCCTCAATTTCCATGTCCTCAGCATTGAGCAGGATTTGGGCTGTGGTCTTGTCATAATCATTGAAAAATTTATCATACAAGAACATAATACGGGATTGTCCAACTGCTGCGGAAGCCTGTTTCAAACGTAGAGTTGTAGGCCGTGTTTTCATTTGGAGCTTGTTTGCACCCACAGCAATCGCTCCAGAAGATACTAAAACAATTTCATAACCCATGTTATGAATATCGGATAATGCACAGACAAGTCGGTCAAAGGAGCGCAAGTCATTTTGACCTGTTTCGTTTGTCAAAGTGGAAGTTCCTACTTTGATAACAATTCTATTTTTATACAAACTCATATTACACCTCAATTTTATGAAGATATTATTAAAAACTCATTCCCATAACAATCCATATCCTTTGATTTTTCCTTTATCAAAGATATGTTTTGCTGTCACTAAATCTTGGGCCGAAATTCCAACAGACTTAAATATGATGATTTCTTTATCATTTTCCCGCCCCACTATTTTATTGCAAATGACCTCGCCCAATTCTCCAGTAAACTTATTCTTGGTAATTGTGCCGTTATTTAGCGGAATTATAATATCACCAGATTCAGATAATACTGCTTCTTGTGAATCAAAATAAATTTTAGAAGCTCTCGCCAGCAAAGACGGTGGCAATTCTTGCATGTGCGGTTGATAGGAACCAATACCGCATATAGTTGCACCCGATTTAATTTTCTTTTCATCAAAGACAGGCTTAGTGGAAGGCGTTACAGTTATAATGACATCAGCATCTTCAACAGCAATATTGGCATCAGAAACAGCAATAATTTTCGTACCATAATGGTCAAATTGTGTTTTCATTTGCTGTGCGAACGCTTTCGTACGTTCATAGTCAATACCCACAACATGTATTTCTTCTAGTTTTCTTGCAACAATCATGGCTTCTAGTTGGGTCGGAGCCTGTCCTCCTGTTCCAATCAAAGCTCCCTTTTTACATTCTTTCTTTGCAAGAATATCCAATGCTGCACCAGAAGCTGCACCTGTTCTCAATTTGGTTATATAGCTACCATCAAGGATTCCCTCAATAACACCTGTTTCCGCATTCATGATCAGAATTTGAGCATCAATAGATGGAAGTCCCTTTTGGATATTTGCCGGAAACACACTTAATACTTTTACGCAAGCAACATTTTCATCTGCACAGTAGGAAGGCATACACAAAAAAGTTCCATTTCCTCTTTCTTCCACAATATGTGTTCGGAGAGGGACTTGAACTTTATTCATTGAAAAAAGTTCAAAGGCATCTTTAACTGCACTTATACTATCTTGCAATGAAAAAAATTGTTGAATCATCGTTTGGGATAGTAATAACATAAAAAATCCTCACTTTCTAAATAAAAAAATATTATTACCTCAACATTTAATAGATAAGGTAGTACCAATCTACGTTAATTTAGCCTTAATACAGGCACATTATAACTTGATAACAGCGGAGATGTATTTTCTTTTTTACTTCTAAAGTATACCATGCCGCAATGAATTATAAAAACGAATATTTATCATGTATTTCATTACAATATCGCATACATAAAATATATTGTAACTTATGATATAATGCTTTTTACTCTTGATTTACCAGTTTCACTTATCCAAATGGAACCCAACAACAAGATGGCTCCGAACAATTGCTGTAATGTCATTTTTTCTCCCACTATCAAAACCGAAATCAATAATGATGTAAGTGGATCAATATAACTTAGTACGGCAATACTTTGGGCTTTTAGTCCTTTCATTCCGATGAAAAACAGATAAAGTCCAATGCCCCCATGAAGGACACCTAGCATAAGCATCAATATAACCGTTTTACTTGTGACAGAAGAAAAACTGAAGCCCTCTGTGAACAATACAAAAGGAGTTAATAACGTAATAGACAAAACAATTTGTACAAGTGTAATTGTCAATCCATCTAGTCTAAGGATAAATTTATTGGTCAGTGTCATTGCAGCATAGAAACACGCCGCAATTAATCCATAACCAATACCAACCAAATCATTCGCAGTGGTTTCCCCTGTACTGTTTTTCAATATCAAGAATAAACCCAGTAAAGCAACACCTATACATAGCACCTTTTTAAGTGAAACCTTTTCTTTCACAACCAAAGGAGAAAGGATTATTACTAGAACTGGCGCAAAATAATAGCTTAGTGCTGCATTCGCAATTGTTGTTTCCTTGTACGCCTGAAATAAAAAAATCCAGTTCCCACTTAATGCAACTGCTGAAATAATTAAAGCAACAGAATTTTTCTTTACAATTTCCCACGATACTTTTTGCTTCTTGCATTTAAAAATAGTAAATAAAAATATTGCTCCAATCAGACATAAAAATAACGCTATTTTACTGGAAGACATATCTATGTATTTTATAAAAACGCCAACTGCACCTACAATAATCATCGACATCACAAAATACAATTTTTCCTTCACATTTATCCCTCTTTCTACTAATATTATATGCTCATATAAATTCACTTGATTATACGGCATATATAAGATATCATATATTCAAAGATTACAAAAGAGAATTTTCATCATAAATAACATTACAAAATCAGATGATAAGAAAGGGAACATCGTATGGATATGAACATTCAAAAATACATGGCTTTTGCTAAGACTGTCGAATATGGTAGCTTTACAAAAGCAGCAGAAGTATTGAATTATTCTCAATCCGGCATCAGCCGAATGATTAATGATTTGGAAAAGGAATGGAAAGTGTCGCTTCTTGAGCGTGGACGTGCTGGTGTACGCCTGACTTCTGATGGATTAAAACTATTGCCGTTTGCTAAAAATGTATGTGACGAGTATCTAAAATTACAGATACAAGTAGATGAACTGAACGGTTTGCAGTCGGGGTTAATTCGTATTGGTACATTTTCCAGTGTAGCTACCCATTGGCTTCCGAATATTATCAATGCGTTTCAAAAGGATTATCCCAATATTGATTACGAGTTTTTATTGGGTGACTATACAGAAATTGAAAATTGGATTTTAGAGGGGCGCGTGGATTGCGGTTTTCTCCGGATTCCTGTACATCCGGAATTTGAATCGATATTTTTGGAGCAGGATAAATTACTTGTTGTTTTGCCTGAAGATCACCCGATGGTCGACTGTGAACGATTTCCTGTGCAAGCATTAAATGATTATCCTTTCATGCTTGTAGAAAAAGGGGCTAAGGCTGAGATATCGGAAATATTTCAAAAATGTAATATTCAGCCAAAAATACATTTTAAAACATGGGATGATTATGCCATCATGTCGATGGTCGAAAGTGGATTGGGTATCAGCATTTTACCGGAGCTTATTTTGAAACGTACTCCATACCGAATCATAGTAAAGGAGTTGGACATACCTGCATACCGTAAAATTGTTCTTGCAATGAGAGATAAAAAATCTGCATCGCTTGCGGTAAAGCGTTTTTTGGATTATCTTATCTACAGGAATAACTCTAAAAAAGAAAAGGAGTAACAACTATTGACTGATATAGTTTCTGATTTTAGAACACTATTAAAGAATAAAATCTCTGAAAAGTTAGATAATTGGTTAAATAGAGCCTCAAATTTAAATATTAGAGAAATTAACTCATTTATTAATGGAATTAAAAGAGATATAAATGCTGTCAAAAATGCAATAATTTATGATTATAATAATGGATTAGCGGAAGGTAGTGTAAATAAATTAAAGGTAATTAAGCGCATTATGTATGGCAGATGTAGTTTTGCTTTGTTAAGAAGCAAAATTCTAAATCTCGAATACCTAAAATTCAACTAACATTGGAAAGAACCACTTTCATATTAACATTTACAATCAAATCTATGTATAACTTTTGAAAGAATTAGAAGCACGCAGTCTGTGAAGCGATTTCTTTATATTTCATTTAAATCTAAAAAAATTTTATTCTTTCTAAGAAATCTAAAAAATTAAGTTATTATATGTTATATCATAAAAAAATATAACAAGGAGAACGAAGAAATGAAAAGAAAGAACTTATTGAGATTAAAAAATGACAAAATGAGATTTAAATTAATTAAAAGCATTTATAATGGACCAATTGTATTAAAAACAATAGAAGAAGGAGGAAATATTTATGTAGTTGAGAAAAAAGAGACTGCAAAGTGGATGAATGTATTAGAATTTGGTTTAGTTACAACAGTTGTAACTAATAGAGTTTTGAAATTTTTTAAAAATTATGAGAAATATTTTAGAGGTGCTAAAGTAATTATATTGTATCCCAAAAAGGAGAGAGAATTTGCTGAAAAAATAGAGAAAAAATTAGGAGAATACACTTGCAATATAATGGTTGCGTTGATAGATGATGTAGAGTTGTAGTAAAACATAGCATTATATCAATTTTCAGTATTATATAAAACAAAAGTGTATAAAGATAATATAATTATACACAAAAAAATAATGTATATTATTATAAATAATAGGTTAATAATTTAAGAATGAAATACAAAGGAGTATTTGAATTAAATATAAAAAAATTTCATCATCAAGATAGGGTGATGATTTTTTTTATTCTCTAGGAAATTATATTGTTGGACAATCTGTGGATAACTAATAAAATATAGATATTATGATGAAAGAGAAAATAACAGTAAAAGACATATTAAATGATAACTATAATGATTTCAAAAATAAATATTGGAATAAGGTGCCGAAATATATGCGAAAGCATATTGATGAAGCAGTAAGTAAGGCTTTAAAGTGTAGTGATATTAAGTATGGATTTGCAGAATATAAGTGTGAAACATGTGGAGAGAGCACAAAAGTTCCATTTAAAAATACCAAAAAGGCGATAGAATCAATTGATTAAGCTGATTTATTGAGCTTAATCAAACTATTGTTCTAAAATAAAACTTTTATTAGTAGGATTTTTTATTATACAATGATTATATTAAATGAAATACTACTATTAGATTAAAAATTAAGAATAGGAGTGATAAGTTATGCTAAAATGCGATGCAGTATTTCAAGGTGGAGGGGTTAAAGGAATAGGTCTTGTTGGCGCTGTAAAAGCTATTGAAAAAAAATATAATTTTGTTAATTTAGTTGGTAATTCAGCAGGTGCAATTGTAGCTTCATTACTTGCTGTAGGATATACTGGTGAGGAAATTGAGCATGAACTTAAAAATTTAAACTATCTTAAATTTAAAGATGAAACACTTATTGATAAAATGGGCATACCAGGTAAGATTTTGAGTACAGTATTGGAATATGGAATATATGAAGGTAATTATTTTAGAGACTGGATTGAAGAATTATTTAAAGCAAAAGGTAAAACTACTTTTGGAGATATAAGAATGAATGATTCAACAGATGAGAAATACTCTTATAAATTCAGTGCAATTTCATCTGATTTAACAGAAAAAAAGATGATTGTAATACCTCAAGATTTAAAATATTTTGGTTTCGATCCCGATAAATTTAGTATTTCTTTAGCTGTAAGAATGAGCATGAGTATACCTTTATATTTTGAACCAGTTAAATTGCAAGATACCACTGGCAAAACTCATTATATTGTTGATGGTGGTGTTTTAAGTAATTATCCAATATGGCTTTTGGACGATGGTAGCAACAATCCGAAATGGCCTACAATCGGATTCAAGTTTTTTGAAAATACAAGAGAAGTACAACAAAGCAACAAAGACCATTCAATTTCATCTATTCTAGAGTATTGTGAAGATTTAGTAGATACTATGTTAAATGCGCATGATAAACACTATATTTCTACACTTAAGGGAGATTTTGATAGAACCATTATGATTCCTACTGAAATTAACATAGACGGAAAAAATAAAAAAATAAATACAACTTATTTTGATATTACCCAAGAGGAGAGTAATGCTCTTTTATTAAATGGATATAATGCAGCAGAAAAATTTTTAGAAACTTGGGATTTCGATTTATGGAAAGAAAAATTTAGAAGTTAATATATTAATTTTGATTAATATTTATTTTTTCGTGAGTTAGTTTGTTAGAGAATCTACGAAATTAAAATTACTCTAAATGTTGAAAGAATAATATAAAAACTGTGTTGACAGATATGAAATTTAAAGTTCGCAGTACTATATTTGTTAAGCATGTTAACTATTGCTAGACTATTTTTACAGCTACTTATATTCGCGAATTTTAGCAAATTAATCAATTTTACTAAAACTCTTAATTGTGTATGAACAGTTCTAGTCTATATAACAATTATAATATTACCTAATGGTGATTATGTAATCTGTAATGTACATTTTTCAGCAGAAGAAGAGAGAATTATTCAATATTTCTTTAAATACTGCGATAATCTCATCTTATTCTGATTACCAAGCTATATTCAAAATACTATAGATAAAAAATACGAGCTTCAATAGCTGGCAAAGGCGGTTCAATTATCTTTTTTCAAAAATAGATTAATCCTTTTAAAAAAGTTCCACCATATAATAAAATTTAATCGCAAATATTATTTTACAAATTACTAAATTTGAAACAGGACAGAGAAAGAATGAGTTTGTTTTGATTGTTATTTCAAAACCGCCGCATGGCCACATTTTAGCCGCAAAACATCATCTGACACAACTGCGTTTTTTTATTACCGCAGGGTAGCATTCCTTTGTAATTTACATTACTTCTGCAGGATGAATTCTATATTTTCAAGGTCTAAAGCGCCTTTCGGGAAGATTGCGAATCACTTGAACTCAATCACACAGATGTTTTTTTGATTTTATATCAAGTTAATATAGGTTTTGAATCAAGTCATATCATCCCTAAGAGCGTCAATGATATTTTCTTTTTTTATCTTGCTAATGGCATACAGCATTGTAATGAACACGATAAAGAGTACGCTGAACACGCTAATTGCCATACTGACCCATGGGAATACAAAATCGAAGTTGTCAATCTTTTCTACGGTCACCAACCCTTTGTAAATCAGCCACGAGATGATTCCCGCTATTGGAAGCCCGAATAGCAACGTTCTCATGCCATAAAAGACACACTCAAAATTCATCATCTTTTGGAAATCACGTTCAGACATCCCCACAGAGCGTAGCATGGCAAGCTCCCGCCTGCGCAGCCTGATATTAGTGGAAATGGTGTTGAACACATTGGCAACCGCAATCAGCGAAATCATGATGACAAAAACATAGGTGAAAACATCAATGACAAATGTTAGACTACGGTATTGTTCAACTGTAGTGTACACATTGTGCAGGTTATACGCAGATGTAATTCCTGCATATTGAATCATTGCTTCCATTTTAGCCACTGATTGCGAAGGATTCTTTGACAGAAAGCTTAGGCCTATACCCGAATGTGTATCTGGGGTTTCAAACTTCTCTTTGAGCGAATAGGGGGCCACCACCATAAAAACGTATGAATTTTTCTCAGAAGATTGCTTTGAGAGCGGATCCACTGGGTACGTATCTACAAACGTAATGTTTATGCTTTGCCCATGTTCCATCTTCGGCTTGTCATTTGTTTCGGGAGCGACATTGAAAGTCATGGAACGACTCACAAACATATCAAACACTTCGCTCGGTCCGTCTTTCTTGGCAACCCGATTTTTGGCAACGGCAATCATTTTTGCGTTCTTCCCGGTATATTCTTCTGCAGACAAGCCTAATTTTTTGATAAAACTCAGATATTTGCTGTCCTCAATAAACTGGATGTCCATTGGTAGATGAACTGTTTCATCCGGTGCAACATAATTCGCATATTCCTGGTAAGGGTCTAAAAAATCACTTGCCTTAACTGTACATGAATACGCCAAAATCGCTTGGTACGAGCTTTCGTAAACTCCATCTGCAGTTTTTAGTTTGTCGTAAAGCGGGAACATTTCACTGTCGTTCATGTCCTGAGTGGTAAAAACGATGTCATAGTCAAAGTCCATTATGGACCGTTCTGCAAGCCGTTTCAGAGTTGCTCCAAAAGCACTTCCAGATACAAACAGCACGACGCTTAAAACAAGGGATAGCACAATACTGTTATAGCGTTTTTTGTTTCTCTTAAAATTCTTTAGTGCAAGAGTTCCCTCCAAACCGTAGAGACGCTGTGCGAACTTTGACGTTTTCACGGCCTTCGATTCGGTTTTGACCTCGTTAGTCTGGCGAATACTATCCATTATGGGAGTGTTTGCGGCTTTCCTGGCCGGAATATATGCTGAAATCAAAATAGTAACCAAACTGACCGCTACCGCTGCGATAATGGCTGAGACAGACACTGACAAAGTTAAAGGCACGGTGATTGGCATAATGTTCCCCAAATTTCCAGCAATAATAGGAATTAAAAGCCCAATACTGCCTATGCCAACTATAACCCCAATGGGTATGCCGATTGCGCCAATGCAAAGTCCCTCAAACAGCACTGAATTTCGCAGCTGTTGTGCTGTGGCTCCAATAGATGAAAGAATCCCGAACTGCCGTGTGCGTTGGTTAAGCGAGATGTTGAACGAGTTATAAATTAGAAAAATCGAGCCTACCATTATTATGGAAACTAAAATGCCGCCAACCGTGTACAGAAGCGCATTGAACAGTTTATTGTCCGAAAGACCCATGAAGCGCAACACATTATCGTTAAAGGCATAGCTATGGGGTCCGGCTGTGGTGCTTGCGTAAGATTGAACTCCACGCGGATTTTTAAGCGTGACAAATATGCTGAAGCTATCCACTTGGCTTGCTGTATCTGCTTTCGTTATCAAGGTGTATCCAGGTGCGGAATGTTCCTCAAAACCCGGTCTTTCGCAGATACCCACAACCGTGTAGGTTCTCTCTGCTTTTGGGACAAGAACTTCTTTGCCCTCTCCCGATTCTCCCCCGGACAGATAAGGGTGGTGTTGACTGAGATTCTTGTTTCCATCAATGCGGCTTCCAACAGGAAGTGAAAGCTTGTCGCCCACCTTGAATCTAACGCCGCCCTTTGCGGCAACGTGGGCTGGGATAAGAATCTCCCCGCTGTTTTCCGGCAGTCTGCCTGAAATCAGAGTTATGGGCAAGGTATCAAAGGCTTCCTTGCTGAATCCGGCGATAAAAAGATAGGGCTTTTCGGGGCTTTTTCCGCCGTCAAGCGTTGCATAGCCGATATTTTCAAATACTGCCGTGTTTGAAACTCCATTGTCGTGGGTTCGTTCCTGCACGAAAGAGGAATCAACATCCAAAAACTCAACGTGCCAACCGCCGTATTTCCCAATAGAACCGTTTACCAGAAACTTTAACAAGGAAGTACCAAAGGTAGCGACTGCCGTAATCATGGCGGCGGACAGAATAACTCCGATAATCGTGACAATAGTTCGTGTACGGCTTTTTTTCATGCCTTGCAGGGTAACTTTGTTGAAAATATTCATGGTCTCACCCTCTCGTCTCGTACTACCTTGCCGTCTGATATGCCGATAATGCGGTCTGCTTGTAAGGCGATATTTTCGTCATGGGTGACGACGATAAGGGTCTGCCGATATTTTTTATGGCTTAATTTCAGCAGATTGATGATTTCATGTCCATTTCGGCTGTCCAAACTGCCAGTGGGTTCGTCAGCAAGCATGACCGCCGGGGCATTCATCAAAGCGCGTCCTATGGAAACACGCTGTTGCTGACCACCAGAAAGCTGATTAGGTAAATGGGTTTTACGGTCTTTTAACCCAAGCAGATCCAACAAGTCATTTAGCCGTTCCTCGTTGACCTTACGCTTGTCCATAAGTATAGGCAAGGTGATGTTTTCCACTACATTCAGAGTGGGAATCAGGTTGTGAAACTGATAAATCAGTCCGACCTGTCGCCTGCGGAAAATGGCGAGCTTTTCATTGTTTTGGGCATATACATCTTGGCCGTCCAAATACACCTTTCCGCTTGTCGGCACGTCTACGCCCCCGATGATGTGAAGCAATGTGGATTTGCCGGAGCCAGAGGAGCCGATGATTGCGGTAAACTCCCCTTTTTCGATTGTAAGAGAAACATGGTCAAGCGCAGTAACCTGATTTTCGCCCTTACCGTAGAACTTGCATAAATTTTCGATTTTTAAAAACTCCATTAAGTGAGTCTCCTTTCTCATGTTTTACCCATATAATAGAACCTTCAACTTACATCTCTGTGACTTTCAGGTGAGAGATTCGTCACTTTGGGAAACGAAGGGAAAATATCGCGCCGCCCTGCGGGTGATTTTTGGCGGTAATCGTTCCTCCCTGCCGTGTTATAATCATCTTGCAGAGAGCCAATCCGATCCCGTATCCTGTAGCGTTTTGTTTTTTCCCACGATAGAACCTGTCAAACAGGCAGGGTAAATCTTCTTTTTCAAAGCCTGCGCCGCTGTCGTGGATGGCAATCTCGGTAAACAGTGGGGTGTCCGTGCAGACAATCTCAATCCTCCCGTTCTCGCCTGCGCTTTCCATGCAATTTTTGAGGATGTTTTGAATTGCTTCTGAAAGCCAACCAGAATCGCCCTGAATGGTTATCCCTTTCGGTACGTCTATTTGCAAAGCAATATCGTGTAGCTCCATTGGGATCAAAAACGGGTGAAGCGCAGCGCTTATCAAAGTATTCACATCTATCTGCTCGCCTTGGAAAACCACAATGCCAGCGTCTAGGCGGGATAATTTCAATAGGGAAGTAAGCAGCCAATCCATCTGTACAAACAATTCCTTTGTTTCCCGTATCAATGCTTTCCGTTCATTTTCGTCAGAGTTATTCTCTAACAATGACAGAATAAGGTTCACGGATGTGAGAGGGGTGCGGAGTTGGTGGGCTATGTCAGCTAGCGAATCGGCAAGATGTTCTTTTTCTTTTTTCAGTGCATCGTTTTGCTCCCGAATACGCAACGTCATTTTTGTTATCTCGCTTTGCAAAATAGAAAGTTCGCCCTCGTCCGATTCACCAATATACAGATGGTCAGCGTTATGAAGCAAAAGGTCGATTTGATCTGAAATCTGCGCAATGCTTTTATATCGGGCTCTGGTAAACGCAAAAAATGCTGTTCCAAAGGCGGCGGCAGAAGCAATGGCAAGGATTCCAGCTAACCTATTAATTGCAAATCCCAGCGTTATAGTGGTGGCAGCTATTAAGGAGAACAAAATTGCAAGCTGCCGAAACTCTCTATTCCGAAGCATACCCCTCCCCCAATCTATATCCAGTCCCGCGAACGGTCAGAATGATTTGCGGGCTTGCGGGGGTGAGCTCTATCTTCTCCCGCAGGCGTTTGATGTACACGGTCAATGTATTGTCATTGACGAACTCGCCCGCAGCGTCCCATAATTCGTCAAGCAGCCTGCCCCTTGTGATAATACTTTTTGGGTTGTTAATAAACACCAACAACAAGCGGTATTCTAAGGCTGAAAGAAAAACCTCGCTGCCGTCCTTTTTCACGATGCCGCTTGTCATATCGACATGAAGCCCGCAGATTTCAAAAGCCGATGGAGAATGTCCGCTTTTCCGCAGGGCGGTTCTGATTCGTGCGATCAGTTCACGCGGACGAAAGGGCTTGGTGATATAGTCGTCCGCGCCCATGTTCAGTCCGGTAACAACACTCGCCTCATCGCCAGAAGCTGTCAGAAAGATAACGGGAACATCTTGCGTTTCTTTGATTTCCGTGCAAACCGTAAAGCCATTTCCGTCAGGCAAAGAAATATCAATCAACGCCAAGTCGAATTTATTCCCAGCAAGTACGGCAAGGGCTTCACTTCGGGTAGGGGCATGAGTGACTGTAAATCCCTCCGAGCGGAGCAGAAGCACAAGGTTTCTGGCGATTGCCTTATCGTCTTCAACCAAAAATATCCGTTTCATTTATTTTCACCATCCTTTACTTTAATGCTCCTGTATCGTCCGTCAGCTGGTTTTTCAGCGCCAACCGGAACAAACCATGTATTTCCCATTTTTTTAGCTTCCTTAATCCGTCTAGCAGAGCAATGGTATACTACCATTCTGTCTGTGATTCCCCAATTTTTCGCTGCTTCTTTTGTCGTTATATAATTCATGCATAACACCTCTATAATTTTAGTATATTTCTTTTGACAGAAATATACAAGCTGAAGTATAAAACAAAAATACGGGAGCGTGAAAAGGAGTTCACGCTCCCGCACAGGCTAAAGATGTTAGGCGGCGTTAAAGGTCAGTATTCCGATAATCAGCTTGGTATCCAGTCTGCTCCGCAATCCCTCGTCAACACATAAATAGGGCTGTCTGTTTTTGCCGTACAGTCGCCTTGCGTACAAGTAAATTTTAATGTCTAGCCTTTTGCTATTTGGCGTACACTAATAAAAAACTCATGTCATTAATAAAAAAGGTCATGTCGAAAGTTAATAATTTTTAATCAGAAAATTATTAAAAGTGCCTGGCTTTTTGATATGAATTCATATTTCAGCAATGACTCTACAAGAGAGACCAGAAAAACCGCTCATACTTGTAGGAATTGAGAAAAATAACAGATTATTAAAAAATATTAAGGGGAAATACTATTTAAAAATTGTATTTGTATTGTGTTATTTTATTAAAAACAAGTAGTGAAAAAAATAATAAAATGCTAAGAAATGCGTGAATTCTTATTCATAAAATCTTTAATGTGTTTATATAGGTAACACTTTAAAACAATTTTATAAGAATTAGAGGTGTTTGTTGAGAGTTAATTTTTAAATTTATAAATAAGTGTTTGAAATAGTCTAGAGTATAAATACTTACTTGGGGTATTTTGATCGAACTTTACTCAAAACCTACATATGTGTATTCTCATAAAAATCTCGTATCAGTAATAAAAAACTCATGTTAATCATAAAAAAGTTATGTTAGAAGTCAGGAATTTTTAATCAGAAAATGATTAGAAGTCCTGGCTTTTTTTCATGCGAAGCATGTTAAGATTGACAGCAGTCCTTAAAAATAGATTTTTAAATAGAAGAATGCCTGCCGTCCCTTTAAAAGTAAATAATTATATTTTAATAATATATTTGGGAAAATAGTTAAAAAAAGAAGGAACTTACAAAATAGTAGCGAATATTATCAATATAATAGCTTCAGCTTAATTAATGAATAAATTTATGTTAACTGTTAAAAGAATAGGAGGCATAACATGTTAAAACTTACTTACATAGAGTTCTTTCTTAGAACTCTACCTGAAATTTTTATATTGGTTTATGGAATACATATACTTTCAAAAAAATCTATTGATATAAAAAAATATATATTTTGTAGTATCGTTTTATCTATATTAACATTTTTTGTAAGATGGCTTCCAATATATTTTGGTGTTCATACAATAATTGATATAATTTTAACAATAAGCATGATGTTTATTATAAAAATCACCCTAATGACTTCTATATACAATACTTTTGTAATGTATTTTTTGCTTTCTATTAGTGAATTTATAAATATGGGGGCATTAAGATTACTAAACATAAATACAAGTATTGATTTTTATAGTCCTTATCAAAAGTGTATACTTGGTTTACCATCTTTAATCATCGTATTTTTATTTATAATAATAAGCAAATATATAAGTAAAAGGGGTGCAATTCAAGATGTCTATAATTGAGAAGATGGCAATTGGAATAGATAATAATGCTAAGTTACTTTTAAATGCTGATGAAGATAAAGAAAAAATTATTAGTATGAAGATTAGAAAACAATTCAAAAAGAAATCTATTACAAAAAATAGATTTTATTTTTAAATACATTATGAAAGGAGATGAAAGTAATGGTAAATTATCTTAAAAAATCATTGACTAGTTTTATTTCAGCGATTTGTACACAGATGGCATTTACAGTTTCAGCATCAGCATGCAATTGGAGTTCATTTCAACCAGAAGAACCAAAATGTTTAAGAAATAAAGAATAAAATTTAATCTAAGTGACATATGAAATAAAAATTGTTAATTACCAATATTAACAATTTTTATTTCATGTTTTTTATACTATTCTAGGAGGTCCTTTTATGAATGTCTCAATAAATCAAAACAATTTATCAAGCACATTATGTATTACAAAAGTTTCAATAATAATTTTTATTAGTATTATAGTATATATTAACTTACCTAAATATTGGATTGATTTAAATATAAAAAATAATGGAGAATTTACATTTTATTCATCAGCTATTCTTTTGACTATAATTGGTATAATAATACTAAGTTGTAAAATAAGTAGTTATAATATATATCAATCACTAAATAAATTCAGAATTTCATGGCTTTTAGAAAATATTTTTTTTATGGCCATAATTTCTTTACCAATGTATTTATTTACAAAGTATGAAGGAGAATATAAGTATCTATTTCTTTTATTAATAGTAGTATCAGCTATGCAATATGGTTCTTACTATGGAATGATTACTTCGTTTGTTTCATCATTATCTATACTTGGGGTTGATTTACTATATGCGCCAATAGAAGATGGAATTAATGTATATTTTCAAAAGGATTTAATATTGGTAGGTATATTTATTTTTGTTGCATTGATACTTGGATATTATGTTGATATGGAATTAAAAAATAATAAAACGAAAGATGATACTCTTAATATGCTAAGTAGTGAATTAGAGGAAAAGGATGAGCAAACAAAAGAAATGGAAGCTTTATTATTAAATAATAAAATTTGTTATGACATGTTATTTGAAAATTCATTAAACGCAATTATTGTACATAGAAATGGAATTATTATATATGCCAATGAAAGTGCAGCTAAATTATTAGGATATGAGAATTCGAGAAATTTAAATGGAAAAAATCTTTACAATCATTACGTAGCAGATCCAGAGTTGAGACTTCAAAAGAAATACTCATATATTGCTTATAATAGGCTATCAAAGATTATAGAAGAAGAAAATATATTAAAATGTAATGGTGAATTTGTTCCTGTGGTTAATACATCATCTTTTTTTACTTATAAAGGACAGCCTTCAATAATGACATTTTTGCGTGATATAACTTCTGAAAAGATGGTCAAATCTTTACAAGAAGATATGGAAAAACAATTAAAATCACTTAATGAATCAAGAGAATTTAATAATCTTGTAATGAATTTTTTTATAAACATGTCTCATGAACTCAAAACTCCAGTTAATGTAATTTATTCAGCTATCCAAACAATTAATATTTATTTTAGTAACTATCAATTCGAGAATATAGATAAATGTGAATCATACTTGAAAACAATAAAACAAAATTGTTTAAGAATGATTAGAATAATAAATAATTTTTTAGATATAACAAAGCTAGATTATGATTTTGGTTTGATTAAGTTAAATAAAAGAAATGGTAACATTGTAAGTGTCATTGAAGAGATTACTCAATCTGTAGCTTTATATATAAAAAGCAAAAACATAAGCCTTATATTTGATACAGACGTCGAAGAAAAAATTATGGCATTTGATTATGATATGACCGAACGTATAATGTTAAATTTAATATCAAATGCTCTCAAATATAGTTACCCTAAAGGGCACATATATGTGAATTTTGAAGATAAAAAAACAAGTGTTATTATTAGAGTAAAAGATGAGGGAGAGGGTATTCCTAGAGATAAGCTTAATGTTATATTTGAACGTTTTGGGCAAGCAAATAATAGTCTTTCTAGAAAATGTGAAGGAACTGGAATTGGTCTATATTTAGTGAAATCATTTGTTGAAATGCATGGTGGAAAAATAAGTGTAACAAGTGTTGAGTCACACGGAAGCGAATTTACAATAGAATTACCAGTAGAATTAGTTAAAACAGAAGATTTTAAAGATAAGCTTTTATTTAAAAGTAATGTGGAGAAAATTGAGATAGAATTTTCAGATATTTATTCAATAACCAATTAAATAATATATAATAAATTTTCAACAATACAACATTATTAATATGGAGCAAGTAACAAAGTTTTTGAATTGAATGTGATTAGCCTAATAGTATAGGTATGAACATAATAGAGCCTGTCAAGAAGAAAAAATTCAATGTATAAATATTAAGAAAAATAAGTATTTACTTCTGGCGAAAGCATACAGAAATGTTTCATAAAAGCGTGTGCTGTCAGAGCTGTTGCTATTATAGTTATTGGTGCTTTGAAACCACCAGTATTGGGAGCATATGTTCTTACTGCAAGTGTAGCATTTGAAGAATTTTTTAAGAACTGCTTATCAAGTGAATCTTGAGATAAAGTATTAAATTTATGGAATATTATTTTTATAAGAAGTTCCCCATTCAACCATAGCATCAAGTATAGGCTTTAAACTGTATCCAAGTTCAGTTAGTGTATAGTCAACTCTTGGAGGAACTTCTGCATATACTTTACGAATTAGTAATCCTGACGCTTCCATTTCTCTCAAGTTTTGAGTAAGGACTTTTTGGGTTATTGATCCAACGGATTTCTTTAATTCACCAAAACGCTTTGTCCCTTCAAGTAAATCCCTCATTATTAATACCTTCCACCTATTGCCTATAAGCTGCAAAGTCATTTCTACAGGACAAGCAGGTAATTCCTTAGCCAGCTAAACATACTTCCTTTCTTAATGGTTTCTTATTGGATACTATAGCACTTTTTAGTGATTACTTTACATTAGATACTATAGAAATTATTATAAAATTAAAGAATAAGCAAAGCAATACAAATTTAATTGCTATAGATTAGAGGAAATTTTTAATGAAAATTTATATTTTGTTATTTTATAAATAAAGTTAAAAATTTAACCCAAACTGATTTTTTAAAAGCACTTATAAGAATTATAATAAAACCACCAAGTATTAATTTGCCTATAGAGTAGCAAGAGTAGTTTCATCTCTTAATAGATGTATTATAGGAAGGGTAAAGCATTATATATGACCAAAAGGGCTATTACTTGCTGCTGATACGGTGAATCGTACCATAAAATAAATGAGAATAATGGTCTTGGTGCTTGATTTTACTTATGATATGGTATTTTTATGATGTAAAATACCGTATCATAAGTAATAAAATATTTTATAATCAGAATTGCAATTTACAGAATACCTTAAAATTATTTTCCTATATTGAAAAAGTTGAATTTAATTGATAAACATTTTTTTTGCAGATTGCTGTAAAATTTCAATATACTTTTATAAAATAAGTTTAAAGTGAAAATTAAATTTTGCTTAGAATAGAGTTTAATTTTTCAAATGTTACTGCCAAATAAGCAATATTATCATCATCAAGCACTGAAATTCGATCTTTTAAAAGTGTGTTAATATATTCATTCTGCTTATCTAAAAAATCAATTCCATCATCAGTCAGTTTTATTATCATAGATCTTTTGTCTAATAAACTACTTTTTTTTGTAATAAAACCATGTTTTTCAAGTCTATCCAGTATAGGTGTAAGCTGTTGCTTTGAAATATCAATTTCTTTTGTAAGTGCACTTGCTGTCATTGGATTGTATCTTAGAATAGAAAGTGCATAGAAGTGAGTGGGACTTATTTCAGCCCTAATAATTGTTTCAGAAGGTTTCAATAATTTTTTCTGAAACTGCAATAAAAGCTTAAAAAGCTCGCTTGTTGTTTTAGATATATCTGTTTCTTTCATTTATTTCACCTCATAATTTATTTTTTATTGACAAATAGTAAATAATTATTTACTATTTAATTAGTAAATAATTATTTACTAATTAAATTATAAAGTATAATTTAATATTTTAAAAGATATCTTTATTAAATCAAGTTAAATTCAGTAACAAGAGTATTTAGAGTGAGGTGGAGTTATATGAATAAGTATGGAAATATAGAAATTACAGAAGTGATTAACACAGAGGTTGTAGTATGTGGCGGAGGAACGTCAGGAATTGTGGCTGCACTTACAGCAGCTGAAAATGGATGCAAGGTTATTTTAGTTGAAAAAAATAATTCCTGTTATCCTCCACGTGAATTTATTGGAGCAGTTAATTCAAGGATTCAGAAGAAACATGGAGTAGAAATTGATAGAAATGAAATCGTAAATTATTTATGCCGTCATGCATCATATAGAGTAGATCAGAGATTAATAAATCTTTGGGCAGATGAAAGCGGAGAAATGATGGACTGGTTATGCAATATAATGACGTCTAATGGAATGGGAGTATATCTTGAAACAGATATAAATGAAGATGAGTATATGAAAGAATGGACGACTTGTCATTCATTTTTCAATGCTAATCCAGAAAACAATATAAAAACATTGAAAATATTATTAAACAAGATGGAGTGTGCTGGTGTCAAGATAATGCTTAAAACTCCTATGATTGATATTATTAATGAAGAAGGCAGAATAGCCGGAATAATTGCAAAAAACAAAGATGGCGAATATGTAAGAATTAATGCATCAAAAGGTGTAGTTCTTGCTACTGGCGGATATTCAAATAATTTAGAAATGATGAAGGAATTAAATCCAGTTGCTTTATCAAATATAGCATCTATTAATACGGCACCAGCAATTACGGGAGATGGACTTAGAGTTGGACTTAAGGTTGGCGGAGTTAAAGACATCATATCAACAGCTATGATTTTTGACCGTGCAGCAGTAAGACCAGGAGGAGCTTCAGGAGAACCTTATGATGGAAAGATGTTCTGGCTTGGAAGTCAGCCATTCCTTAAGGTGAATAAATTTGGTGAAAGGTACAGTAATGAGTCTATTCCATATGACTTTGGAATACATGCAGCAAGTATGCAGCCAGACAGAGTATGGTGTTCTATTTTTGATTCAAATTGGAAAGAAGATGTATTAGCATTTCATACAATAGGATGTTCAAGAGTAATTGTAGATCCACAAAAATATCCACACAATATGCCTATGAAGTTTATGGAAAAATTACATGCTGACTTATTAAAGGAAGGGTATATGCAGCAGGCAGATACTGTTGAAGAGCTTGCACAAAAACTTATGATTACAGAAGATAGCTTAAAATCAACTATAGAACGCTATAACCAAATGTGTGAGAAAGGAAATGATGATGATTTTGGAAAACAGTCTTCACGTATGAGGCCTATTATTAAACCACCATTTTTGGGAATAACAGTAGGAGGACTTTTACTTTGTACAATGGATGGTCTTAGAATAAATACAGATATGCAGGTATTAAATAAGGAGATGAAGCCAATAGAAGGACTTTTTGCAATTGGAAATGACAGTGGCGGATTTTTTGCTAATTCATATCCAGAACTTGTTGTAGGTGTTGCAGCAGGAAGATCCATGACATTTGGACGCCATTTAGGTAAATTGTTAGGAAATTTAAAATAAAATTTTAAAATTATATTTTTGATTATGTAGAATATACATGCAATAATGTAACCTTATTTAAAATAGTTAAATAGAGCAAGGTTGTATAATTTAAGTGGTGTAAACACATTTTGAGAAATATACTCAAATTATATAAGTGAAAGGATAATAAAATATGAAAAAAAATCAAAAAACTTTACTTGAAAATTTGGGGGAAAACGGGAAAGGTATAGTGCCTTTTGTAAAACCGGTAGAAGACCTTTATTGGAAAAAAGATTTTAATAATAATTCATGGTTTGTAATAGGGCATTTTGAAGCAGAAGAGCATAAGTTAAATTTTTTAGTTCATCTCATGATATTAGATATGAAAGATCAGCAGCCCATTTTTAATTCTATGCTTTCAATTACTAATGAAACTACAGGATGGTATTCTGGAGAATATAAATTATTTCCTTTGTCTGACATTGAAATTTCAGATAAAGAATTCAATATGAAAGCACTAAATGCATCAATGTCAGGTAGTTTAGATCGAATGCATATACAAGCTACGATGCCTAATGGAAAAGTAGATGTAATGCTTAGCCCTGTTGGATATCCGTTGTATAATGGCGGCACGGGATATTTTCCTATGTTTGATATGAATATTTATCAATATTCCCTTCCTACATTAGATACTATAGGAACCATAACAATAGAAGATAAAACATATGAAATAAATGGAACTTCTTGGTTTGATCGTCAGTGGCAAAAACAGACAATTAATCTTGCTGGTCACTGGAGTTGGATGGATATTAATCTTGATAATGGAGATAAGATAAGTCTTTGGGATACTGTTGATCATTCAAATGGAAATGAAAACGCTTGGGCTACAATTCTTCATCCAGATGGGTCTCAAAGTGTAGTTTCAGTTGAACCACTATCAGTTGGTGAATCTAATTATTGGTTAAGTACAAAATCTGGACAAAGATATCCTACCCATTGGATAGTAAAAATACCATCTTTAGATGCTTGTCTTGAAGTTACTCCTGTTCCAAGAGAACAGGAACTCATAGCTGAACTTGAAATTTTTAATAAATATGAAGGGGCTAGTACAGTAAAAGGTACTTATAAAGGTAAAGAAACAACTGGATATTGTTACGTAGAATTAGTTGGATCATGGAAATAAATTTTATATAATATGGTACATTTAACTATTTGCATGATTAGATTAAAAATAAAAGTGTTTGTTTGAAGTTTATTTAAAATGTTCTGCTTGACAATTTGCATTAATGGTTTTATACTTTAATAAAAAATTAAATAATAAAACCATTTTAGGATGTGGATTTTTCTAGAGAGATTCTATTTTCGCCACACAATTATTAATGTGATAATTGTGTGGCTTTTTTGCGTTTTAAAGAAAGGGGAATAATTTTGAAAAAATGGCATTATGCATTAATTGTTTTTTTAGGAGGATGTTGTTATGGAATATTATCAACATTTGTAAAGCTTGCTTATTCAGCAGGTTTTTCATCAATAGAGGTAACAGGAGGACAATATTTTTTTGGGACAGTACTTATATGGTGTGTTGCTCTATTTACAAAAAAGAAAAAATTATCATTGAAACAAACTTTAAAGCTTGTTTTATCTGGGATTCCATTTGGGTTAACAGGTTTGTTTTATTATGAATCATTAAAAACACTTAATGCTTCATTAGCAATAATTTTTCTATTTCAATTTGTCTGGATTGGTGCAATATTTGATTGGATATTTAATAAGAAAAAACCTAGGAAACAAAAACTTATGTCCATAGGTATTGTACTGATTGGTTCTGTTTTGGCGGCAAATGTTATTTCACAGAAAGGAGGGATTTTTTCATGGCAGGGAGCAATTTGGGGATTGCTTGCTTCATTCACTTATACAGTGTTTATTTTTCTTAGCAGTTCAGTTGAGAAGGATACACCACCAGTATTAAAAAGTGCACTTCTTTCCACAGGTGCTTTAATAGTCGTATTTTTATTGTTTCCACCAAAATTTTTATTCGACTTTTCTGTACTAAAAGGATTAACTCAATATGGATTGATACTTGGGGTATTTGGAGTTGTCCTTCCGCCACTTTTATTCTCAATTGGAATGCCCCATGTTGGACCAGGACTTGGAACAATACTATCTGCTTCTGAGCTTCCAGTGGCTGTGACTTTGTCCTCATTAGTTTTATCAGAGCATGTGAATTGGATGCAATGGATAGGGGTAATACTTATATTGGTGGCAATTATAGGTTGTAATATAAGAAGTGAAAAAAATGATAGGGAATTATCTAATGGCATAGAAGAGAGTTGTAGCTAAAATTTTAGTTCATTTAGAGCCACAGAGAATATTAAGTAATGTAATTAATAATGTATTAAGATTAAAGAAACAATAGGAGGAGAAGTATGGCAAACAGTTTTCCAAAAGGATTTTTATGGGGAGGAGCTACTGCTGCTAACCAATGTGAGGGAGGATATTTAGAAGGAAATAAAGGGTTATCTACTGTTGATGTAATTCCAGCAGGTAAAGATCGTTTTCAGGTGATGAATGGAAAAATGAAAATGATGAAATGTGATGATGAATATTTTTATCCAAGTCATGAAGCAGTTGGTTTTTATTATAATTATAAGGAAGATATAGCACTATTTGCAGAAATGGGATTTAAAGCATTCCGTCTATCTCTTTCATGGGCACGTATATTTCCTAATGGTGATGATGTAGTTCCAAATGAAGAAGGTTTAAAATTTTATGATAATGTATTTGATGAATGTCTTAAATATGGTATTCAACCATTAGTAACTATAACTCATTTTGATGTACCAATGCATTTGGTGGAGACAATTGGCTCTTGGAGAAGCCGTAAAATGGTAGATTACTATGAAAGATTATGTGAAGTAATTTTTAATAGATACAAAAATAAAGTAAAGTATTGGCTTACATTTAATGAAATTAATATGTTGTTACATTTGCCATTCATAGGAGCTGGTTTGGTTTTTGAAGAAGATGAAAATGAAGAAGCTATTAAGTATCAAGCAGCACATCATCAATTAATTGCAAGTGCAAAAGCAACTAAATTAGCACATGAAATAAATCCAGAGTTTAAGATAGGGTGCATGCTAGCAGCGGGTACTACTTATGCCAATACATGCGCGCCAGAAGACGTATGGAAATCAATTGAAAAGGATAGAGAAGACTATTTATTCATAGATGTACAGTCTCGTGGAGAATATCCAAGTTATGCAAAGAAGATGCTAGAGAGAAAGAATATTACTATAGAAATGGAAGATGAAGACGAATTGTTATTAAAAGAAAATACTGTTGATTTTATTTCCTTTAGTTATTATTCTTCTCGCTTAACTAGTGCAAATCCTATTGAGTCAGAGCAAACAGAAGGAAACGTATTTGCTACACTAAAGAATCCATACTTAAAAGCAAGTGAATGGGGATGGCAAATAGATCCACTTGGGCTTAGAATTACAATGAATTTATTATATGACCGTTATCAGAAGCCATTGTTTATTGTTGAAAATGGGTTAGGCGCTGCTGATACTCCAGATTCTAATGGATATGTAGAAGATGATTATCGAATTGATTATTTAAGAGAACATATTAAGGCTATGAGAGATGCAGTGAATGTTGATGGTATTGAACTAATAGGATATACTACATGGGGATGTATTGATTTAGTTAGTAATGGTACTGGAGAGATGAAAAAACGATATGGATTTATCTATGTTGATAAAGATAATAAAGGAAACGGTACTTTAAAACGAAGTAAGAAGAAAAGTTTTTATTGGTATAAAAATGTTATTTCTAGCAATGGCAGAATTATATAAATTGTGTGGTGGAATGAGCAAATTCAGCTAAAGTAAGATAGAAAAATTGGTGGAGTTTAAAGGTCGTGTTTCGCCTCCGCCAATGAAACCTACGATTGTTTGTATATAGCTTAAATAGCTGTTTGCAGGTGGTCGTATTTTTTATTGTTATATAGTATTATATTATTCATTTGATCTTTCTAGAGTTCCTAGATTTGAATTTTATTGTGATTTATAGCATCTTTGAAGGCTTAAAATTCTTTGATTATTAATAAATAGTATATAATATAATTATAGTGTTTTGATTTTAATATAAAATTAGATTTAATTATAATAGATACATAATATTTTTATTTTGTGCAAATATTATAGGGTAATATTGTTTTAAGACACGCCATAATGATTAATATGAATTTTCCATAATTAATATGGAAATTATCTGAATGGAATTTTAATTTTATCGTTTTATAATTAATGTATGGAGAGTGATAAAGTGAAGGATAATCGTGAAAGAAATTACTTGAACTTTTTATCAGAAAATGAATACATTTCTTCTGAAGATATTGCGTTAAAATTGGATGTAAGTGGAAGAACTGTGCGAAATGAATTAAAGGAACTTAACCAAGTATTGAAGATGCATGGTGCAAAGATTGTAAGGAAACCGAAATGTGGGAATATTTTAATAGTAGAAAATAGAGAAGCTTATCAAGATTATTTATCTCAAATAAATGATATAACCTCTCATAAAATACCTAAAACTTCCGAGGAAAGAGTAAAATTTCTTATGGAATATTTATTGCAATCGTATTCTTACATAAAAATTGAAGATCTGTGTAATTTGTTGTACGTGAGTAAAACAAGTCTTTCATTAGACTTAAAACAAGTTAGAGAACAGTTACGAGAATATAATTTGAAGCTAAATACTAAACCAAATCATGGTATAAAAGTTGAAGGTAGTGAATTTGATTTAAGGTTATGCTTGGCTAATTATGCTATGGATAATACAGGAGTTTTACAATCAGACCTAGAAAAAAGCCAACGTATTGAATGGCTTAAATTAATTGCAAATATATTAACGTATTCGTTTGAAAATGAAAGTTACTCAATATCAGATACAGCATTTCAGAACCTGATTATTCATATTTATACTGCATTAAGAAGAGTACAGGGTAATAATTATGTGCCGATAGACTATCAAATTAAAGAATTAGTAAAAGAAAAAGAACTTAATTTAGCAAAAGGTATATTACAAAAACTAGAGAATAGTTTTAATATCTCTGTTCCAAATGATGAAGTTTATTATATAGCAATTCATTTAGCTGCTAAAGAGACAATATATGAAGGTAAATCGACTCAGAATAGAGTAATAAGTGAAGAAATAAATAATATAGTTCTAAATATGTTAAAAGAAGTAAAAGAAACCTATAAGATTAATTTCTTTGATGATTTAGAATTGAGAATGGTATTAGCGTTGCATCTTATTCCATTTCAAGTTAGGATGGAATATAGCCTGATTCTTCATAACCCTATTATTAAAGAGATAAAGACAAGAGCTACATTAGCCTATAACATAGCAGTTAGCGCATGCAATATTTTAGAAAAAACATATGGAAAATCAGTTTCTGATAGTGAAATTGGTTATTTTGCTTTACATTTTAATCTTGCATTGGAAAGAAAAAAGAAAATAGTAAATAAGAAGAATATTGTAATTGTTTGTGGATCTGGAAGAGGAACAGCGAAATTGTTGTGTTACAAGTTTCAAGAGGAATTTGATAAGTATTTAAATAAAGTGATAACGACTGATATTTTAAATTTAAAAAATATAAACTTTAAAAATATTGATTATGTAATTACAACAGTTCCTATTAATTTTACAATCCCTGTACCTATTCTTGAAACTACATATTTTTTAGAGGATTTGGAATTAGAGACTATTAGAGAATTTTTCAAAAAGAATAGTAATAAATCTTTATTAGATTTTTTTGATCCAAAGCTATATACTACTAATGTTGACTTTAGTAGTAAAGAAGAAGTTATTAAATATATGGTAAAACAAATTAAACAAGTAAAGACTGGAATACCAGATGACTTTTATGAAGCAATTATGAAAAGGGAAAAACTTTCGCCAACGGAATTTGGCAATATGGTAGCTTTACCGCATCCGTATAAAGTTCTTACTGAAAATACCTTTATTTCTTTAGTGATATTGAATAAGCCAATAGTTTGGAATAAAAAGAAAGTTCAATTGATTTACCTTATGTCAATAACAAATAAAGAAGATCGTGATTTACAATATATTTATAAGGTAACAAGCAAATTATTCACAAATAAAAAATATATTAAAGATTTAATACAAAATAAGGATTACAATATATTTTGTTCTATAATAAAAGAGATAGAGAGAACTATATAGGAGGTTTTTATGAATATACTATTAAGTTGCTGCGCAGGTATGTCTACAAGTATACTTGTAGAAGGCATTATACAAGAATGTGAAAGACAAGGGAAAGATTATAATATTAAAACTGTTGATCAAGGGATTTTAAAAGATGAAATTGATGGAGTTGATGTTATTTTATTAGCGCCGCAAGTTCGTCATATATTAAAGAGAGTTGAAAAAATGGCAAAAGGACGAATACCAATAGGTGTTATTAGAGTAAAAGATTATGGTCAATTAGATGCGACGGCTGTTTTAAAATATGCAGAAGAATTGTTTGAGAACCATATAACTCAGAAGACAATTAAGTAGAACTATAATAAAAAAGCTTTATATTATGAATTTTGGATTAAAAAATAGATAATAGAAATTAGATTCATATTTTAAGAGAGTGTAATTAATACACTTTCTTCTTTTTTATCTGTAATAACCTTATTAGCATTAAATTGAGCTGACCTTTAATAGAGTAATTTTTTCCGTACTTTGTTGACTATAACAATATATATATTATGCCTTATTAGAGTATATGTTCTTTTATAGTTTATAAATATAAGCAGTAGCCAGAGCAGGCCATTATAATTATAATTTTTCCATAATTAAAGTGGAAATAAAACTGGTGGAGAAATGCTTTGAAAAGGTTTATATTCTAAATATAAAGTATCAAGTGCACTAGATAAAAAAAATAAAGGAGAATACACATGAAAAACAAATATGAAAGCTCATTTGAACTGATTTTAAATGCAGGAAACTCAAAATCAAAATCTTTAATGGCAATCGAAAGTGCAAGAGAATTTAATTTTCAAGAAGCAGAATCTTTAATTACAGAAGCAGCAGAGGATTTGAAAGCTGCTCATAAGTCGCAAACTGAAATGATTCAAGGTGAAGCAAGAGGAGAAAAACAGGATATTAATGTTATTCTTATTCATGCCCAAGACCATTTAACCACAGCAATGATTATGCTTGAACAAGCTAAAGAATTTACTAATATTTATAAAATGTTAAAAGAATTAAAGGAAAGAGGTTAGTAATATGAAAATTATGTTAGCATGTAATGCAGGAATGTCTACTAGTTTAGTGGTAAGTAAAATGCAAGAGGCAGCAGCACAACAAGGTAAGGAATATAAGATTTGGGCAGTAGAAGAAGGAGAAATAGCTGATGAGTTAGGGAACTTTGATGTGTTACTTTTAGGGCCACAGGTTCGTCACATATTAAGAAGGGTTACTAAACTAGTGGGAGATAAAGCAAAAGTAGATGTTATAGATGCACCTTCATATGGAAAATGTGATGGTGCAGCAGTGTTATGTCAGGCTGAAAAATTATATCAGGAGGGATAAATTTATGAAAAACTTTTCGAAAATTGAAGATGGCTTATTATTGCTTGCTGAAAAAATAGATGAAAATAAATATTTAGGAAGCATAAAAAATGCATTTACAGATTTTGTCCCATTTATTATTGTAGGATCTTTTGGAACACTATTGAATTCATTAGTTGCAAACCCAAAAACTGGGCTTGCACAATGGATTCCATGGTTAGCAAATTTAAAACCAGCATTTGATGTGTTAAGTTTTGCTACTGTTTCATGTATGACAATTCCTATTGTATTCCTAATTGCAATGCATTTAGCAAAAGTTAATGAAATGCCGCAATTTACAACTGGTGTATTAAGTTTATGTGCTTATTTAACGGTTGTTCCATCAACGATAACTGTCAAGATAGAAGAATTAAAAGGAATTGGGGCTGGTCTCGGAACTTCTTCATTAGGTGCTCAGGGATTATTTGTTGGAATGTTTATCGCCGTTGTTATTACTCAATTATTTAATAAATTATTAAAAATTGAAAAAATAAAAATTAAGATGCCATCTTCAGTACCGAAAGGGATTGCTATATCATTTAATACATTAATCCCGATTTTCATTATTCTTGTCTTATCTGCAATATTAGGTAACTTATTCAAATTAGGAACAGGTTATTATTTAAATGAATGGATTTATTCTGTTGCACAAGCTCCTTTAGAAGTTGTTTTCCAAAGTTCATTAGGAGTTATATTTATGGCTATTCTTAGTCAGTTGTTCTGGTTCTTAGGGATTCATGGTGGATTAATTATTGAGCCAATTCGTAGTCCATTATCTGCTTCAGCCATTGCTGCAAATATTTCAGCATTAAATGCTGGAGGAATTCCTTCAATGCCTATTACGAGAGGATTTTGGACAATTTTTGTTGTTTGCGGTGGAGCAGGAATTAGTTTAGCATTAATTCTATCAATTTTAAAATTCTCGAAGAGAGAAGATCATAGAATGATTGCTAAAATGGCATTATTACCTGGAATATGTGGAATTGGAGAACCAATTGTATTTGGATTGCCACTTGTTTTAAATCCTGTATTTGCAATTCCGTTTATTATTAACTCTGGTATTGCAGCTGGTATTGCTTTAAGTGCAATTAAATTAGGATTTTTAACATGTAATACTGTTGATGCGCCATTTGGTTTACCTATCTTTATTAATGCAATGTTATCATATGGCTGGAAAGGTATAATTGTGCAAATTATTATTTTAGCTGTAGCTATCGTGATTTGGACCCCTTTTGTGTTGATGTCAAATAGAAGAAAAGAAACTGAATAATTTATGTTAATGAGAAAGGAGAGTATAAATGGGATTTCCAGAAGGATTTTTATGGGGAGGAGCTACGGCTGCAAACCAATTTGAAGGTGGTTTTAAAGAAGGAGGACGTGGGCTTGCTGTTTCTGATATAATTACAGATGGTAATCAAGAGTCACCTAGAAGAATATTTTATGAATTTGATGATGGAAAACAAGGTAGTATTCGCTGTGGAGAATGTATTCCAATAGGTGCTCATGGAGTTCTTAAGGAAGATTATTATTATCCAAGCCACAAAGCAACTGATTTTTATCATCATTATAAAGAAGATATTGCTTTAATGGCTGAAATGGGATTTAAGGTATATAGATTTTCTTTATCTTGGACACGTATATTTCCTAATGGAGATGATGAAACTCCAAATGAAGAAGGGTTAAAGTTTTATGACAATGTTATTGATGAATTACTAAAGTATGGAATTGAACCGCTGGTAACAATCTTACATTTTGATATGCCATTAAACCTTGCAAATAAGTACAACGGCTGGGAGAGTAGAAAGCTTATCGATTTCTACCTTAGATATGCAGAAGTTTTATTTAAGAGGTGGAGGGACAAAGTTAAATATTGGGTTACTGTTAATGAAATTAATGTATTAGGTGGTTATTGGACTTTGGGCTTAGCATCAAATAATAGACTTGAAGGAAATCACTCTAATCAAGGGGAAACGTCTTTTAAAGACGCAGGTGGTAAAATTCAAGCAATTCATCATTTATTAGTTGCCTCTGCTTATGCAAATAAAATGGCGCGTGAAATTAATCCTAACTTTAAGTTAGGATGTATGTTGGCACTATCAGGTATCTATCCTGCGACTTGCCATCCGAAAGATGTATTTGGTGCTTATGATTTTAGACGTCGTGCTCTTATGTTTTCAGACGTTGTATGCAGAGGTGCTTATCCTAATTACGCTCAAACTATTTTTAATGAATATGATTTTCAATTAAAGATGGAGCCAGGAGATGAAGAGATTTTAAAAGAGCATCCAACTGATTTCTTAGCCTTCTCTTATTATCGAACAACAGTGTTTGATAGAAATTCACCAAATACAACAACTACTGGGGGGCAACAAGGAGCTCCTAATCCATATTTAGAAAAAACACCTTGGGGATGGCCAATTGATCCAGAAGGATTAAGATTTGTCTTAAATGAATTATATGATCGTTATCAAAAACCTCTATTCATTGTTGAAAATGGAATGGGAAATATTGATGATGTTGAAGAAGATGGTTCAATTAACGATGATGATCGTATTGATTATTTAAAAAGACATATCGAAGAAATGAAAAAAGCTGTTGAAATTGATCATGTGGATTTATTAGGATATACACCATGGGGATGCATTGATCTTGTTTCGGCAGGTACAGGTGAAATGAAAAAGCGTTATGGATTAGTATATGTAGATATGGATGATAAAGGCAATGGAACACTTAAACGATCTAAGAAGAAATCATTTTATTGGTATAAAAATGTTATTAAGACAAATGGTGAAGAGTTAGATTAAAATTATTTATTTTTGAAATTTGAAAGTTTTTCTAGTATATTATAAAATTATTTTAAATAAGTTAGAGATATGTATGGCATAAACAATACTTAAATCGATGTAAATATAGCTTTAACAACATGCAATAAAACTTATTTAGAATTATAAATAAACTCTAACATACTTCAATCATCTAATTATACTTCAATCAAAAAACAAAAGTGTAATAAAGAGATGATTAATAATGTTAGAGTTTATCTATTATAATAATGAAAAATTGATAATTTAAAAGATTTTTTATAGTCGTTTGTGTTCAGTAAGAAGGTTTAAAACTTATAAAGTTTGCTGGTGGGAATCAATTTCACAAAGAGAAATTTTTAATATTATTATGATGAAATTGAATATGTGCTTTCATTGCTATTCAGAAAGAAGAAATTGTTGAGAGTACAATTCCGGAAAGTGTTTATGGATTTCCGTTAAAAGTTCGTGCAGTACCAATTAAGGATTCAGATGGAAATGTAATAGGTGGATTCAGTTTAGCAATGAATATTGAAAACAGAGAAGAATTATTAAATGCTACTAACTTAATTGGTATATCTACAGATCAAGCATTTAATTCAGTTGAAAAGCTTTCGACCTTGGCAGGGAAGCTAGCAAATCATCAGTCAATTTTAAGAAATTTATCAAAAGAAATTGAAACAAGTATAAGTGAAACTAAAAATATAATTGAGTTTATACAAGGAATTTCAAAAACTACAAAAATATTATCATTTAATGCAGCTATTGAGTCTTCTAAAGCAGGTGAAGCAGGCCGAGGATTTTCAGTAGTTTCAAGTGAGATGCGTAAGATGGCTGAGAATACTGGCAGTAGTGCAAAGAATATTGAGTTGGTACTGGAAAATATTAAAGCTAAGATATTCGAAATCTCAAAAGAGATCGATAAAACTGCTAATATAAGTGAGCAACAAGAAGATATAGCAGAAGAAATATCTTCTATAATAAATGAATTAGTTTCTTCTACAGAAATTTTAAATAAATCAGCTTCTAAATATAATTAGATAAAGATACATAAAATTATTATACGTTGTCAGAATAAGGGGATTTTCTTGTTCTACACAATTTGCAAAGGTATTAAGAGATGTTTTATAATAATTATTACTTAATGCTATTCCGGAAATATGAAAAAAATTGCTAGGATGTATAAAAATTAATTTGTTACTGGTTGAAAAAGAGGATTTATAAATTTGAATCTTCTTTTTTTGTTCCCTCAGCATGCTTTCTGAATCAATGGCAAAAAGAAGCCCTAGTCCGCTGAATTGATAGGAAGACAACTCAACGTAAAGACGTTGCTCTTAACGGTAAGATATGAAGGAGGGACTAGAGTACATATGGAACATAAAGCAAGGAAATTAAATATTGGCTAGTAAAGAAGTGCAGCTTCTACTAAATTATGAAGCTTGAAAAATGGAGTGAAACTTATTTGAAGTGATATTAGTCTTCAAGGGGAGGTGACTCTTATAAACGGAGGTAGTTTAATAAGCAAGAATTCCTAATTTGTGGTTATAATTAACCTTGAAGAAAAATTATGGAGACAAAAGAGCATTTAAAAATTTTAAAAGATGAAATTCATCAATAAATGTTTCAAATAAGCCTAGAGTGTAAATACTTTAGGCTATTTTACTTTGTATACTTTACTTTTTCTGTATTGAGAAGGTGTGCAGCCTAGCTTTTTATGGAAGATTTCTGTAAAATAACTGGAACCTGTAAATCCGCATTGGAGTGCTATTTCAGTAACCGAAAGTGAGGGAATATTTAGCAAGTCAATACTTTTTTCTAATCGATATTCTGTTAAATAAGAGACAGGAGTTTTATTCAAAATAAGCTGAAAAATATCGCAGCAGTTACTACGGCATACATTCCCCGAGGCAGCAATCTCATTTAAAGTGATTTTTTTCTGATAATTTTGCTGTATATATCCTATCATATTGTGCATCGCCTCTAATTTTTTATCATCAGTTGTTTCCTGAGTAGAAATATTATCTTTCATATTATGATAGAGACTGTAACACAAGGAATGAAAAAGACTCATTACATGCAATTCAAAGCCAGCTTTTTCTTCATTACATAGTTTATAGAGGTTTTTCAAAATTTCAATTAGGTTTCCTTGACAAGGAATTTCTGTATGCAATATAAAAAAGGGATGAGATGCATCTGAACATATTGGTAATACATAAGTTTCTTTGATTCTTGTGATACTAGATATAAGGTTTGGGGGCAGCATAATACAAATAAAGCTGCAATCAGAACCATCAGCAGAGTATCCATAATGCATCTGCTCTGAATTTATAAAAATCCCCTGACCTTCTTGTAATTCATAGCTTTTTCGGTTTACGGAATATGACATTTTACCACTTAAGATTATAATAAATTCCCAGTCGCTGTGCCAATGGTTAACAGCAGCCATAGCTGGATAGTCTGAAAGGGAAGCTTGTTTTGCGCAAATAGAAAAATCTAAGAAATTATAAGATACAACTTCTGATTTATCACTTAATAGTTTTATTTCCACCATAATTTACCCTCCTCATATCATAATTTTCAATTAATATACGATTGTTATAAAAATATAGCTTATTTTTATATTATTATCAGATATTATGGAATATTATTATAATATATATGTTACAAGAAAGCAATTTAGAAATGACTCTGATTGGGAAAGATATTACTATAGAGAATAAAGTAATGAAAGGAGTTTTTTTATGTTAGCAGATTATCATGTACATACAGATTTCAGCGATGACTCTGAGCATTTAATGGAGGAATGCATTAAAAAAGCGATTCAAATAGGTCTTAATGAATTATGTTTTACTGAGCATATTGATTATGGTGTAAAAACTGATTTAAATTGCAATCTGAAAGAATACAGAAAAGAATTTCTTAGATGTAAGGAAGTCTATCAGGATAAGATTAGATTAGGGTTTGGAATAGAGTTTGGTATGCAGACAGGGACTGTGAAAAGCTTTCAACAAGACTTTGAGGAATATCCCTTTGATTTTGTAATTTTATCCTGTCATCAGGTGGATAATAAAGAATTTTGGACTCAGGATTTTCAGAAAGGAAAGACACAGAAAGAATATCAAGAAAAATATTATGAAGAGATTCTTCAGGTGATAAAGATGTATCATGACTACAGTGTATTAGGCCATTTAGATATGATTAAGCGTTATGATAAACATGGAGAATATCCTTTTGAAAAAGTAAAACCACTGATTCAAGATATCTTAAAAAATGTTATACATGATGGTAAAGGAATAGAAGTTAACACATCATGTTTTCGCTATGGCATTAATGATTTAACACCATCTCTTGATATTTTAAAATTATATAGAAGTCTGGGCGGTGAAATTATTACAATTGGTTCTGATTCACATGAAGAGGGACATTTGGGATATAAAATTGATGAAGTTCAGAAGGCTTTAAAAGAGCTGGGATTTCAAGCAGTATACACATTTGACAAGATGAAACCAATAGCAAATCCAATTTAGATTAAAAGGAGAAATTTAAAATGAGCTATATTGATTTACATATGCATTCTATTTGTAGTGATGATGGGGAATTTGAGCCTAAAAACTTAGCTGACTTATGTTTAGAAAAAGATATAAAGTATTTTTCTATTGCAGACCATAATTGTGTAAAGGGGATAAAAGAAGCAAAAGAGTATTGTACTGGTAAGGACATTGAAATTATTCCAGCAATAGAACTGGATTGTACTACTGATAAAGTTAATTTACATGTTTTGGGATATGGTATAGATTATAATAAACAAATATTTAATGAAATTGAAGAAAGTATTATTCAGCAGGAACAAGTTGCTTCAAAAAAACGTATGAAATTAATTCGTGACTTAGGTATAGATTTTTCTGATGAAGTAATTGATTCATTATCTAGGAATGGGGTAGTTAATGGTGAAATGATTGCTGAAGCTGCAATGGAATTTGATAAAAATCATAAAAATCCATTACTTATGCCATATTATGAAAATGGTTCCAGAAGTGATAATCCATATGTTAATTTTTATTGGGATTATTGTGCTCAAGGCAAACCTGCTTATGCGGAAGTAAAGTTTATAAGTTTGCAAGAAGCAATTAAAATTATTGAAGAAAGTGGAGGAGTACCTATTTTAGCCCATCCTGGAAACAATGTTAAAGAAAATATTAACTTATTAAAAGATATCATCTCTTGTGGCATTAAGGGCATAGAAGTTTATAGCAGTTACCATAGTAAAGAACAAGTGGCATTTTATAAGGAATTTGCCTTAAAACATAAATTGCTTTTAACATGCGGAAGTGATTTTCACGGAAAAACTAAACCTAGTATATCCATCGGTGGAATAGATTGTGACAATAATGAAGAGATTATTATATTAGAATTAAAAGAGTTTCTAAATTTATATTAGTTTTAAAAGATTGGTGAGGTGAAATATTGAAAAATATTAGGTCCAATTAGTTAATTACTGTATCTCGATAAATAAACATGAATGTAAAGTTAGTTTAATACAAAAGGTGGAAAAGAGATATGAAAATAAAAGTAATAAACCTAAATAGAGCTAATATAGTGTTTATTGGGCTCATCATAATAAATATATGCGTATCTTACCTTGCTGGTAGCACAGGAATTTATGCAGCTACAGCCTTTCGTGAATATGGTAGATTAGATTTGTTCAATACCATGTTTGTAATAGAACCATTAGCAAGAAGTATTTCGTTACTTATTTCTGGTAGAGTTGGAGAGTATTTTGGTCGTAAACAGTTATATATATGGAGTGTGGGTGCTTTTGCTTTAAGTATTGCAATTAGTGCAGGAGCATCTAGTGGAACTATATTTCTGCTTGCTAGAGGCGCATCAGGTTTCTTTTGGGGATTATTTTTTGCAAATGTATTTACTATGGTAAATGACCTGGTATCAGAAGAAGAGTATCCGGTTAGAATTGGTATTATGCAGACCGTTTATTCTTTTACACTTATTTTGGGACCAGTACTTTGTGGAATATTTACAGAAAGATGGAACTGGAGAATATCCCTTGCCATACTGCTTCCTTTATTTATAATTGGAATGCTGCTCGTAGGCTGTTTTATGCCGAGAAGTAAGACCAAAAAGAAAATCCGTGTAAGCAGTATAAAGGGAGAGCCTAAAGGACAAAATTTACATGAAAATAGAAATAATATAAAAGAATTACTGATTGTAAAATTACTAAAACAAAAGGGATATTTAACAATTATTTTAATTACTTTTATAGCTACATGCATTTCGTGTAGTGGTAATTATATACCACTTTATGCACAGACAGTATTAGGTGCAAATACCACTATTAGTGCAATTGTGCTTGCTCCTTGCAATATTTTCGTAATGACTTTATCAAGTGTTGCAGGCATATATATATCTAAGAAAGGCTGTACAAAGACTATTTTTCTTTTAATGTCAGGAATTATTTTGATAGGAACTTTTATTTATGTAGCAACCTTATTTATATCAAGTTATTTTATAATTATACTAGCTACAGCAATTATTGGTATTGGAGTGGGGATACATCAAGTTATTCCATTTGCATTTGCGCAGAGATATTTAGATGATAAGCTGATTGCAGAGGGAATATCATTTATTAGTTTTGTGCAAGGCATTGCAGGGGTTATTGCAGGTATGATATATTCAGTAACTATGAGAAATGGAATCGCATTTTCATTGGCATTTACAGTAATTTATAGTTTTGCTCTAATCTTGATTACTATTTTCAAATATAAAGAACCTCAAGGGAAGTAATACTAAAGAAATAGTAAGTCAATATATAGGTAATTATGAGGTGATTAAAAAATAATAATAGAAATAAAGATAAAGAAAAGATGAAGAAAAGGAGAGGAAATAAATGAATCAAAAAGAAAGAATGCTAGCAGGATTACCGTATAAAGCTTGGTTAGATGGGCTTAGTGAAGAAAGAATCGAAAATAAGTTGAAAATATATGAGTATAATTTACTTCGTCCAGATAAAGTAAATAAGATGGATGAATTAATTAAAGACATCTTAGGGAAAACTGGTGATAATATTTTTATAGAGCAGCCGTTTCACTGTGATTATGGTAAAAACATTGAAGTTGGAAATAACTTTTTTGTTAATTATAATTGTATAATATTAGATATTGGAAAGGTAAAAATTGGTGATAATGTTTTGTTTGCACCTAATGTATCAATTTATACGGCAGGGCATCCAATTCACCCCGAGTCAAGAAATTCAGGTTATGAGTATGGAATTGAAGTAATAATCGGAGATAATGTATGGGTAGGAGGAAGTGTTGTAATAAATCCAGGTGTTAAAATAGGGAATAATGTTGTAATTGGTTCTGGAAGTGTTGTAACAAAAGATATTCCAGATAATGTTATAGCGGTAGGAAATCCATGCAAGGTTATTCGTGAGATTACAGAAGAAGATCGTAAATATTATTATAAAAATCAAGAATTTGATGTTGATGATTACAATGATTAGATACATCTACATCTCATTAATCTCGATGGTTATTACAAGAGTTGTGTTTTGATCTCGATGGAAACATAATAGAGATAAAGGACAACATAAAAAATAGTGCTTGGCACATAGAAGATGATTTCTGTATTGTGAAGAAATCATCTTCTTAAGTCAGTATAGCCTTTTTTTAATTGTCTTTGACAAAGAATTTTATTAAGTTATGTCCTTTTTATTAAGGTATATCATTAACCTCAGTAACGACAAGGATTTTTAAGAAAAAATCCTTAGAATTATAATAGAGTAAATTAAATGCGAATCATAGAATATTGCTTATTCTTTTTATCTGGTAAAGTATCAACACTTTTTAAAGAAAAACCATAATGTGTATAAAGGTCAACATTTTTTTCTTTATGTGTTTCAAGATAACAAGGTAATTGATTCTTATCAAGATAATTTAGAAATGGTTTCATTAGTTTTGAACCTAAGCCTAAACCTTGTTTTTTGGGAGTAATTGCAAACTGAAAAACATACCATGCATTGTTAGTAGATATCATTTGTTGGATTCTCTCACAGTTAGATTTGTATTTAATCGATCTGAACAATATTCCAATATCAATTGTAAATTGTAGTTTTAGAATTCCGGCACTGATATAATCAACAGAAGAAGGTGACATATTTTGAGGTGATGTTAAAGCAAGAACACCTTCAATAGACTCACTTGGAGCAAAAATGTAAGAATGCTTATACATAGCTCTATATATTGTCAAAAAATATTTATATAACTTTTGGTAAGTTAAATTATGTTTAAGTAGATATTTACTTGAAGGATCATTTAGTAGTGCGGCTGTAGCAACATCTGCGCATTTTTCAAGATCTTTTTTTTGAACTCTGTACAATCCTTTTAAATAAATTTGTTCACCTTTCATATCATAACACCTCCTTGGAAATTTCACTTCGTAGATAGTTTTTTTATTAACATATTATTTTCATTAATATATTCACATCTTCAACTTTAAATATTTTACGTATATAAATATAATCGGCACTTCTGCTAATATCTTTGTGATAGTATATGTATAATATATACTATTGATATAGTGTTATCAAGAAACAATAATTTTAATTTATATAGATAATCTACATATTAAAATATCTGTAGATGCCTTATGTGAGAGGAAACAGGTAAATATTGTTAAAATTAATTAAAAGCTCAATTTTAGAATGAATGTACATATTTGGTTTTTATAAACGGTCTCGATTTTCTTTACCATTGAAAATCTTTTTAGTAAACATGATATAATGGTTTAGATATTTAAACCAAATGAAGTTGAGAAGGAGCAGCATCTTATGAAAGAATGTAAGGAATATATGGATATGTTATCAAAAGAGTTTAAGGAATGTCAGAAAGCATTCATTGCAATAGGTGATGAAACGAGACAACAGATAATTATTGCTTTGCTTGAGAGTGACTATACTGGAATTCGTGTTGGTGAAATAACTAAAAAGACACATCTTTCAAGGGCAGCAGTATCCCATCATTTGAGGATATTAAAGGAAGCAAATATTATTAATATGAGACGTGAAGGAACAAGGAATTATTACTTTATGAATGCCAGTGAAAGTCAGTGGAGTAAAATTTCAAACCTTGTTCACTATATTAATGAAATCATAAATACAATGTCCGAAGAGGAGAAGGAAATTTATAATAAAACAGAATTGTAATATGCTTTTAATATAAAATAGTTGAAAAATAATTTATATGAAGAGTAATAAAGTGGAGGTTTTTTTATGATTCTATATTTTAGTGGTACAGGCAATAGTCGTTATACAGCTCAGGTTATTAAAAAAGTAACCAGTGATGAGGTTGTTTCAATAAATGAATTAATGAAGAAAGGAAATAGGGCTTCTTTTGATTCTAAGGAACCTTTTGTATTTATAGTGCCAACGTATGCTTGGCGTATGCCTAAAGTTGTTGAGGATTTTATTAAAAATTCAGAATTTATAGGAAGCACACAAGCATATTTTATTTTAACTTGTGGTTCAGAAATTCATAATGCAGTACATTATGCAAAAAAGGTATGTGATATGAAAAAGTTTGTTTTTATGGGATGTTCAACAGTTATTATGCCATCAAATTATGTAATTATGTCAGGAGTACCTGATGAGGCACAAGCATCTTCTATTATAGAAAAAGCTCTTCCTAAAATTATTTCTATTGGAGAGAAAATTAAAAAACATCAATCTTTGGAGGAAGAAGAAATAACTACTTTAGGAAAAGTTATGAGTAGATTTGTGAATCCTTTATTTTATATGACTTATGTTAGTGCTAAAGGATTTTATGCTACAGATGAGTGTATTAATTGTAAGAAATGTGTAACGTTATGTCCTATGAACAATATAAAAATGGAAAATAGCAAACCTAAATGGGAAAGGAACTGTACACATTGTATGGCATGCATTTGTGGTTGCCCTAAGAAAGCTATTGAATACAAAAATAAGTCAAAGGGAAAACCAAGGTATTATAATACTGGATATAGTTGTTAGCCTAAATATTAAATTTTAATTCCAGTTGTAGGAGTTTTAGTAACTATCAATAGTGACATCAACACCAGCATTTGGTGAGATTAATACAGGAATTTTAACAAGTGTTCAAGTGAAGAAAACAAAAACTACAAACGACATATATTAAAAATGAGCTGCATTTGGAGGAAATATCCAAAATGTAGCTTATTTTTAATGTATTGCACATGCAATACATTGATTTATACTTATAAATGACTCCGCAGAGAACTTAAAAGAATATTTAAATAAATATAATATTGATAAAGTGGACTATATTGTTTCATGGCTCCCATTTGCAAGTTTAACTGATGCTATGAGTAAAAGGATATTATCAATAACAAAAGAGATACTAAAAGGTAAAGGAGAATTTATAACTTTTCAATATTCTTTGTTTAAATTGTGTGATTTTATTCAAAGGATAAGTAGTTTTGAAATGTATTCCATAGATAAGGAAGTAAAAATAAGTGCATTTTTCTTTTATGCAGTTTTTTTAATAATATTTATAGCTCCTATGGTTATTTTTATAATTACTTTTTTCTTGTTTGTAAGCAAAAAGAGAAGGTATATTAAGTATATTTCTGAACAGGTCAATAAAATTTCACAGAATTAATATTTCAAAATCAAGGGATTTTGAAGAGTCAGAACTTAGCTTAGCTATTTCAAAAAAAGTAGTAGAACTTCATCAGGGACAGGTTTGGGCTGAAGGTCATGGAAATATAAGAACAATACATATTGAATTGCCCATTATCCATAAAAATGGATAAAAGTATACTTCTTGAAAATTCTTTAATTCATCGTGTTTTAGGTAGGTAGCTTTATTCAAAATTGACATTTCCAATATCTATATTAGCTTTTCATAAAAACGGATGAAATGAATGTGTTAAAAGACTTTTTACGAATATTAATTTTATAAATAGGGAGGCGAAATTTGAGCCTAATAAATTGCTTTTTATTAGTGATTTGCTTCGCATTTATTATAAAAGGACTATTGCAAAGGTTGAGAGCTGCTTTAATTATTAATGTGGTTATAATATCTTTATTTGTCATGGCCAATTTTTTTGAAGCTACATATTTTAGATTTAATTTAGTTTTATTAGGTTACATCTTATTATCATTAATAATTCAAAATAAATGGTTCCAAGGCAAATCAAATCCAATAAAATTAAAAAGAGGAATTATTTTAGCGTGCATTTTGTTTTCCAGTGATATCATATGGAAGATAATACTTAAAAATAGCTTTAATGATATAAATGTATGTATAAATTTATGTTTATTACTACTAATAATAAGATCAGTATTAGAACCACATACTTTTAAACAAGTATATTCATTTGAAGATAAACAAAAGGTTCAAGGCTTATTAAGAAAATATGCAATAAACCCTGCATCTGCAATAATTTTAGAAGATGATAAGCAATATTTTTTTTCAAAGACCTGTGAAGGTGTTATTGGTTATACTATAATTAATAATATTGCAATTGTGGCTGGAGAACCTATATGTAGTAATAGTAGCAAAAATACTATTTTATTAGAATTTAAAAAATTTTGCTTTGATAATTCACTATCAATTTGTTTTTGTCAAGTTTCTAATGAATATAGAAAGTTTTTAGAACAACATGGTTTCGTTGTGCAAGAATATGGTAAAGAAGCTATTATTAATTTAGATATTTATACTATAAGTGGCTCTAAAACTTCAAAAATAAGATGGGCAAACAATAAGATGGAGAAAATGGGGATTAAAGTAACTGAATATAAGCCACTTATAAATCGAAACGACATAATTGAAAATCAAATAATTAATGTATCTAATGAATGGTTGAAAATGAAAAAAAGTGGTGAACTTTCATTTATGCTAGGAACTATATCACTGGACAAACCCTTTGACAGAAGATATTTTATAGCAAGTGATTCAGAGGGAATTGTATTAGGTTTTATAGTATGTTTCCCGTACAAATCCCAAGAAGGATATTTTATTGATATAACAAGAAGGAGTAAAGAGGCACCTCTTGGAATTATGGAAAAATTAACTGTGGATATATGTAAAATCTTAAAAGAAGATAAGGTTAAAGAAGTTAGTCTAGGTTTAGCACCTCTTGCAGATATTCAAAGCTGTAATAACATACAAAGTATAATTATACATAGATTTTTTAAGTTTATATATAAACATATGAATTCTTTTTATGGATTTAAAGCTCTATATGATTATAAAAAGAAATATAATCCTTCAGCATGGGAATCAAGATTTATAGCATTTTCAGCTGAAGCTTCTATCCTATCTATAGGATATGCTATGGTAAAGGCTAAACATCCAGAAGGAATAAGAAGACTTTTATTAGATAGATTATTAGAATTGATTAAAATATAAAGGAGTTTTTGATAATGTTTCTGCATACTTTAAGTCTTTCACTTGATACTTTTCTCCTTGAATTCGTAAAAAATTACGATAACTATACTTACTTATTTTTATTTGCAATAGTATTTTGTGAAACTGGACTATTTATGGCACCTTTTCTTCCAGAAGAATCTTTATTATTCGTTACTGGAACTTTAGCAGCAATGGGAGCTTTGAATATTTGGAAAATAACATTATTATTGATGATTTCAAATGTTATAGGAGAATCGGTAAATTATTACATAGGAAAAAGATTTGGAATAAAAATTTTCAAAAGTAATAATTCTATAATTTTTAATAAAAAGCATATAGAAAGAGCACAAAATTTTTAGGATGCCCATGGTGGAAAAACGATAATTATTGCTAAATTCATACCTCTAGTAAGAACTTTTATTCCATTTATTGCAGGGGTAGCAAATGTCAAATTTACTAGTTTTATTTTATATAATATGATCGGAGGTATACCTTGGGTAGCCTTATTTATCATGGGCGGTTATTTTTTTGGAAACATGCCTATTGTCTCAAACAACTTTGAACTTGTGATTTTATTTATTATAATCATTTCAATATCTCCTGGTATAATTTCTACTTTATTAAAAAATAGAAAACAAAAAATCTCCAAATTTTATTTGGAGATTTTTTGTTGCATGAGAATATTTTTGCGGTATGCAATTGGAGTATCACCGTATATTTTTTTAAATGTTATAGAGAATTTACTTGTACTTAAATATCCTAAATTGTGTGCAATATCCTCAATTGTAAGGGAATTATTATCAATAAGTATCAATGCATATTTCATTTTGCTAATACGAATATATTCACCAATGGGCATATTATATACATTTTTAAATGATTCCCTAAGTTTTGTTTTACCCATTGCTGCTATTTTGCATAAGTGAAAAATATCTGGTGGATTGCTAATATTATTATCAATTTCAGATTTAACTAATTGTAGGCATTTTAAATCATTTGAAGAAATTGAAGTAGATTTATTTCTTAAGCACTTTTTTTCATTATTAAAATTAATCATTATAATCGAGAGAAGTTCTCCAACTTTACTTTCATAAAATAAACGAGAGTTTTCATATGTTAAGAGTTTTTTCTTTATCTGCAAAAATAATAAGTTTATTTCTGGAGTATCATAATTTAATGGCTTCCATTTGTAAATTTGTTCAAAGTCAAAATCTTCTTTAGAAAATCTTTTTTCAATACTATGTTTTATAAAATCTTCAGAAATAAGAATACCTACATATTTTATAGGAGTATTTTCTTTATAATAAATGCGTCCTTTTTTAGTTTTATTTAAATATAAATTTATTCCTTTAGAAACATGATATGATTTTTTTCCATTTTGAATTAAAACAATATTGCCTGATTCAATTAAATATATTTCCATAAACATTGAATTAAATTGATAATGGTATTCCATAGATATATAAGGAAGCCAGTCGCCAACAGATATAAATAAACCATGGCAAGGATTGATTTGATAAATAAAACCTTGTCCATATTTAGATAAAGGATAAAAAAATTCACCTTTATTTTTCTTCTCTTTATAAAAATAAATTTTATCAATTATGAAACCATATCCTTTTTCATGAACATAATCAGATTCTATATTATTAAACAAATTAATCCCTCCAATACGTAGCTATATTTTAATTATAGATAAAATTAAAGTCCTGATATATCTTTTTATTGTTCCTAAATATCGTTATAACAGTTGTAACTAAATTTAGATAATATTTGAATATATAGGAATAGAAAACATCTACTATATAAATATAACCTTTTTTTATCTGATTGACAATGAGAATTATTTTCGATAACATACAAGAGACCTGTATTTAAATAACTATCTAGGAATATTTTTGCAATTTAAACTATATAAAAAACAAAAATGCTTATTATTTTATTTCATATATTTTAAATAGGAGGTGATAATTCTTGGAAGAAAAGTATATGGAGAGAGCGTTAGAATTAGCTAAAAGAGGAATAGGAAGAGTAAATCCAAATCCATTAGTTGGTGCCGTTATAGTTAAGAATAATGAAATAATTGGAGAAGGATATCATGAGTGTTATGGAGGAGCACATGCAGAAAGAAATGCTGTGAAAAACGCAACAAAAGATGTAGAAGGAAGTACAATTTACATTACATTGGAGCCTTGTGCACATTACGGAAAAACACCACCGTGCGTAGATTTGTTAATACAAAATAAATTCAAAAAGGTTGTAATAGGAATGCTAGATCCAAATGAACTAGTTGAAGGAAAGAGTGTAGAAAGATTAAAGCAACATGGAATTGAGGTTATAGTTGGAGTCAAGGAAGAGGACTGTAAAAAATTGAATGAGATTTTTATAAAATATATTACATCAAAAATACCTTTTGTGATTTTAAAAAGTGGAATGTCACTAGATGGGAAAATAGCAACTTATAGTGGGGACTCTAAATGGATTACTTCTAAAGAATCGAGAGAAGATTCGCAGAATTTAAGGAACAGACTACATTCAATTATGGTAGGAGTAAATACAGTTATTGCTGATGATCCAGAGCTTACCTGTAGAATTAATAATGAAAAAAGTTTAATTAGGATTATTGTAGATACTAAGCTTAGAATTCCGTTAAGTTCAAAGGTAATTAAAAACCAAGATAAAAATACTATTGTAGCAACTACATTCAGTGCGGATGAAAATAAAAAGCAAATTTTAAGCGATTTAGGCATTAAAATTATAGAAGTTCCAAGTAAGAATAAGAAAGTGGATTTAAAAGAAGTTGTTAAAAAACTTGGACAAGAAGGTATAGATTCAATACTCATTGAAGGTGGAGGAACACTAAATTTTTCAGCTTTGGAAGAAGACATTGTTGATAAAGTCATAGTTTATATTGCTCCTAAAATATTAGGAGGAGAAAAGAGTACAAGTAGTATAGCAGGCCAAGGATTTTCGCAATTAGAGGAAGCAGTTCAATTGACTGATATGAGATATAGAAAAACTGGAAGAGATTTAGTCATAGAGGGATATATAAGAAAAAAATAATAAGGAGGAAAGGATGTTTACTGGGATAATTGAAGAGGTTGGAATACTACAACAAATTAATTTAGGTAATGGTTTTGGAGTAATGGAGATTAAATGCAGAAATGTTTTAGAGGAAACTAAAATAGGTGACAGTATAGCTACCAATGGAGTTTGTTTAACCGTTAAGGAAAAAACTTATAATTCTTTTAAGGCAGAAGTAATGGGAGAAACTTTAGCTAAAAGTAATTTAGGAAGTCTTAAGGTTGGAGATAAACTAAATCTTGAAAGAGCTTTAAGGTTGAGTGATAGACTTGGTGGACATATTGTGAGTGGACATATAGATGGTATTGGTAGAATAATTTCAATAAAACAAGAAATGGATGGAACCTGGTTTACTATTTCTGCTCCTAGAGAAGTTTTAAGATACATTATATATAAAGGCTCCATAGGAATAGATGGTATGAGCTTAACTGTTGCTTATGTTGATGAAGAAGTGTTTAAGGTTTCAGTTATACCACATACTTTGGATAATACTATTCTGCCATATAAAAAAATTAATTCAGTAGTAAATTTAGAATGTGATTTAGTAGGAAAATATATTGAAAAATTATTTAGTGGAAAAAATGAAGATGAAGAAGTTAAAAAACATGATATTGGTATGGATTTTCTAAAAAATAGCGGCTTTTAATCAGTTAACAGTTAATAATTAAAGTTAACAGTTGAGGATGAAAAGGCGGAGATTTTATAAAAATACATTTTTATAATTCTTAAAAGAGCTATTTTTAAGTTTTGATTAATTTAGTATTTTTAATTATTGAAAATTTAATTACATAATAAAAAGCTTTAACTTTTACTAAAAATTATATAAATATAAATGAAGTCAGGAGATATAAATATGAAGTTTAATAGTATAGAAGAAGGATTAAAAGACATTAAGGCAGGAAAAATGGTGATAGTTGTTGATGATGAAGGAAGGGAAAATGAAGGAGATATAGTGATTCCAGCAGAAGTAGCAACTGGAGAAAATATTAATTTTATGATTAAGTATGCAAGAGGTTTACTTTGTGCGCCAGTAGAAGAAGAAATTGCAATTAAATTAGGCTTAAATCCAATGGTTGAAGAAAATACAGATAATCATGAGACAGCATTTACGGTTAGTATAGATCACAAAGACACGACAACAGGAATATCAGCTTTTGAAAGAGCTTATACGATAAATAAACTTCTAACTGCTACAGAAAAAGATGAATTTAGAAGACCAGGGCATGTATTCCCATTAATAGCTAAGAATGGTGGTGTTCTTGAAAGAAAAGGGCATACAGAAGCATCAATAGATTTAGCAAAACTTGCAGGTTTTAAAGGTGCAGCAGTTATATGTGAAATAACAAATGATGATGGAACTATGGCTAGACGAGATGACTTATTTAAGTTTGCCAAAGAACATGATTTGAAAATTTTAACAATAGAAGATTTGATTGAATATAGACAACAAGAGCATTTAAGTATAACTAGAGAAGTAGAAACTAAACTTCCAACTAAATATGGAGATTTTAAAGCATTGGGATTTAACGAAAAAAATTCATCAAAATGCCATCTGGCTTTAATTAAAGGCGATATTACAAGTAGTGAGCCAATGCTTGTTAGAATTCATTCTGAATGCTTAACTGGAGATGCTTTAGGCTCTACGAAATGTGATTGTGGTGAGCAATATGAAGCAGCGATGGAGATGATAGCAAAGGAAGAAAGAGGAATACTCCTATACATGAGGCAGGAAGGAAGAGGAATAGGTCTTTTAAATAAACTAAAGGCGTATGAATTGCAAGATACAGGCTTAGATACAGTAGATGCTAATTTAGCTTTAGGTTTTAAAGAAGATATGAGAGATTATAAAATAAGTGCAGATATGCTGAAGATTTTAGGTATAAGTAATGTTAGATTAATTACAAATAATCCAGCTAAAATAGAAGGTCTTGAAAAAAATAATATTAAAGTGGTTGAAAGAGTTTCAATTCAAATACCTGCAAATAAAAATGATAAATTTTATTTAATAACAAAGAAAGAGAGAATGAATCATTTATTAAATATCTAAAAATTTCAATATAAAATAATTTGAATACATGGAGGAAATATAATGAACATATTTGAAGGAAATTTAGTATCAAAAGGATTAAAGTTTGGAATTGTAGTAGGAAGATTTAATGAATTTATTGGTAGTAAGCTTTTAGAAGGTGCATTAGATGGACTAAAAAGACATGGTGCTAGTGAAGAAGAGATTGATATTACATGGGTTCCAGGTGCTTTTGAGATCCCACTAGTAGCTAAAAAAATGGCGAAAAATTCTAAGTATGATGCAGTTATTTGTTTAGGAGCTGTAATAAAAGGAGCAACTTCACATTATGATTATGTTTGTTCAGAAGTATCTAAAGGAATTGCGCATGTTTCCCTTGAAAGTGAAAAACCGGTAATATTTGGTGTGCTTACAACAAATACTATAGAACAAGCTATTGAAAGAGCAGGAACTAAAGCTGGAAACAAGGGCTATGAATGCGCAGTTTCAGCTATAGAAATGGCTAATTTATTGAATAATATAAAATAAATGCTAATAATTTACAATAAAAGTCATGCTTTTATAGAAGGCTGAAGAATTGGATAGACATTTCTAAGTATTTTATAATAAATGCATGGCTATTATGTTAATTATACAATATTAAGCTATCTGTAAATGTAATTTTGATATAACTTTATTCAAAATCTACAGTTAAAAGTCAGGAGTTTTTAATCAGAAAATGATTGGAGATGCCTGACTTTTTTTGCTTAGTATAAAAAAGAAAGGCAATTAATAACAAAGTCATTTGACGTAATCGGCAAATGAATTGTCCCTGTTTGCTAGTTACGGATTGACATTGGATAGGCATAATGTAATATAATATTTTTTATTTCAAATATTACATAGAAGTTTAACAAATGTATCCTATTTATTAAATGTATCTCAAGGATCTTAAGAACAAAATTAGTGTGGATGGTATTACAACCTAAGTAAAAGCAATTAAAAAGAAATTCACAACTTTATTATTTGTTAACACAATATTTCTGCATTTTTTCAAATATAACTGGACGCATTAATTTTCCAAGCAAGATTGGATGTGTGTTATTTTTATAGCTATTGTCAAGACTTACACTTGCAATCTGATTATTATCATAAGTTTTAAAGAAATATTGACAAGTGTTTGTATTCATGAAGGCAATGTATTTTGTATAATCATAAGTTCCTCTATCTGTTACGACAATCCCCTTTGGAATAGAAACACTTTCCATAATATGAAAACCTGTAATTACTGTATCTATCGCGTCTTTAGGTATTGGAATATGTGTTTTTTGATATGATGTTCTTACAAATCGTTCTGGGGAGGTGTAACCTCCTGGCAACTGTATAGTTCCTCCGGCCTGACCAAATGGTTTTAACTGAACTTTTCCCCAGTAGGTCTCACTAGTCTGTGTTGGAGATACATCCATGTAATTTCTTAAATTAGTCATATGCCATTGGAAATCAGGACTGTTGGCCATAACTCCCATTGGATTTTGGAATATCTCCAAACCTCTTTCTGTTTGTTCAATGACAACACATTCTCCACTTTTATCGGTGGCAATCCAATGCAAAGGTGCGATTGTTTGTGTTATAGGATCCGGTAGACCTATGATACATACATCTTGAAGTATTTCTTTCAGTTCTTTTACTGATTCACATCTTCCTAAAATATAATGGAGAAAATCTAAAGATGAAACGGGTTCCTTCTTCATACATTTTGTCCACGTTTTGTATTTGGCATAGCCTGCAAAATATAATGTTGCTGCTGCAAACCCTTTTTCATTTACTCCATCAAAAAAGCCAAGTATTCCATTACTTTTCTGTCCAATGCCTATAAAACTATAGTAGTTACAAAAATTATTCATGTTTAAAACATTATTCCATACATAATATTGTGGGATCACATAAAGCTGTGGTTCAATATTATAAGAAAAATCCATGGTTCTGCCCAAAAAGTTTTCCCGCTGTTCGGATTGTAACGTTATTGCTGTGCACATGTTAATTTCCTTCCTCCTTATACTTTAAAAATTTGGTTTTTGCAAAAAAACATATCATATACTAAGATTTTGAGATAATTGTATGTGATATTCCACATGTAAGTGTGTGTAGGAATTTATACTGTGAAAAGAATTTATTTTTTAAATAAAAGAGCTATACATTTATCAATATGCTTCCATAGTGTGAAAAATTCAATTTTTTTAGTCCTGTGATAGCAAATTTATAGATAGCAAAACTAGTGTGTTAAAAATTCATATTAAATTGCTAGTTTTATAACATTTATAAGCTTTACTTTGACACAATTTTATTTAAAATCAACATAAAAAATATTCTCAAAAAGAAATACAATTCTAAAGTAGATACATATAATTTATATAATAGCGAAATCTATAATAAAAATAAGGAGAATTATTATGATTATTGGTAAAGTATTTTATAAATCAATATTTAAAAATTTATTTTCTGATTCCTGTAAAATTAAGTTTTGGGATGGAGAAATTATAAGTTATAAGGAAGGAGAAGGAGAAGCTAAATTCGAAATAATTTTTAATGAACCTATTCCTAAAGCTGATATCCTTAGTGACCCTTCCCTAGCCTTTGGTGAAGCTTATATGACTAAAAAAATAGATATAGTAGGTAGTATTGAAGATGTTATAGCATCTATATATAACAATAAGGAAAGCTTCCTAGGCAATAGTAGTAAATATGCACATATAATTAAGAAAACTTCAAATAATCTTAAAAGTAGTAAGGAAAATATTCACAGTCATTATGATATTGGAAATGAGTTCTATAAGTTATGGTTGGATGAGAGCATGACTTACTCGTGTGCATATTTTAAGACTCCTAATGATACCTTGCATCAAGCTCAAGAAAATAAAGTAAATCATATTTTAAAAAAATTATCATTAAAAGAAGGTCAAACATTACTTGATATAGGGTGTGGCTGGGGCGAATTAATTCTTAATGCAGCTAAAAAATATAAGGTTAAAGCTATAGGTGTAACTCTAAGTACTGAACAATTTGTTAGAGTTCAAGAAAGAATAAAAGAAGAAGGTTTAAGCAATCTTGTTGAAGTTCAACTTATGGACTATAGAGAAATAAAAGACATAAAATTTGACAGGGTAGTAAGTGTTGGTATGGTAGAACATGTTGGAAAAGATCATCTAAATGAATATTTTGCTAAAGTTAATGAGCTGTTGACTGATGGTGGATTATCAATGCTTCATTGTATAACAGCTCAAGAAGATAATGAAGAAGGCGGAACAAATTCGTGGATTAATAAATATATTTTCCCAGGTGGCTACGTACCATCAGTTAGAGAATTAATTTGTCACATAGCATCTGAAAAACTTTACTTAATTGATGTAGAAGATCTTAGAAGACATTATGGGAAAACTTTAGAAATTTGGACAGAAAATTTTGAAAATGCATTACCTGAAATAAGTAAAACTAAGGATGAAACCTTTATAAGAATGTGGAGATTATATTTAAATGCATGTGCAGCATCTTTTAAATGTGGTAACATTTATATTCATCAATTCTTATTTACTAAAGGAGTGAATAATGAATTACCATGGACTAGAGAATATATATATGAAGATAATTAATATTTGTGGTATTTTATGACATTTAGAATACTATTCTAATAATTAATAGAATTTAATAATAAGAACTAGGTATTTAAAAAATTTTTGAAGTTTAAAAATGCTTGGTTCTTATTTCATTTATAACTAAATAAAGCTTTTTATGCTTAATCATTAGCGTTGTCAACATTAAATAATTAGAGAATATGAAATGCAAGAATTTTTGAAGAGTTATTATTGCAAATGTAAAGATATGGGTGTAATATAAAACATAATTGGGATTTGAAAGAAAAAATAAACTTCATTCTCATATAAGTAATTTATTCATATAAGTGTTTAAATTCAAGTTGCTTTTTGGTAATATATTTTGTTTATTTTTAAGAATTTCAACCTATTATATATTATATTACAAAAAAGTGAATTGATCTTATTTTTTAAAATTAAGCAGATTAAAAATGTTGATCAATATATATTAAGGTAAGTATTGTGAAAATATTTTATATAAAAATTGAGTGAAAATATGTAAAGGAAAAACTTATGAAAATTTATGTGACGAAAATTTTAGAGGTCACCAATGAAAGAATAGATGAACTATGTTTATTTGTTAATTCAGAGAAGAAATCTAAAATTGAAAGATTTATTAATAGGAAAGATAAGATTAGGGCATTAATTGGTGAGATACTAATAAGAACTATAATTATTGAGACATTTGGGATTAGAAATGAAAAAATAATGTTTAATAAAAATGAATTTGGCAAACCATATTTGAAAGATTACGAAAATTTTAATTTTAATATATCACATTCGGGAGAGTTCGTTGTATGTGCAATTGATGATAAGCCTGTTGGTATAGATGTCGAACAAATAAAGCCTATTGAATATAAAGAAATAGCTGAAGGATTTTTTTTGAACAATGAAATTGAATATATTATGAAGGCTGATTTAGATAGTCAATTAAAGAAATTTTATGAAATATGGACGTTGAAAGAAAGCTATATAAAGTGTTGTGGAACAGGCTTATCAATGCCACTAAAAGAATTTTTGATTGATTTTGATAGACATAACAATATTAGAGTAGTTACAAATAATGAATGTACTAACCATAAATTAAGATTAATAGATATAGATTCAGATTATAAAATGGCTGTTTGTTCAATAAATGAAACTATTTCAAGTGGCATAAATATAATAGAACAAACTAATCTGGTTAATAACTATTTTAGAATCACATAAAAAATAAAGAGGGGGGAATATACAATGATATTATTTTGTTTACCATATGCAGGTGGATCAAGCGCAGCGTATTATGAATGGAAAAAATATTTACATACTTCTATTGAATTAATTCCCATTGAATTAAAAGGCAGAGGTAAAAGGATTGGCGAAATTTATTATGAAAGTTTAGAAGAAGCAATTGAGGATATATTTTTTAATATTAAAGATAAAATAATTAGCAATGATTATGCTATATATGGACATAGTATGGGAAGTCTTTTATCTTACGAACTTTATTATAAAATTGAACAAATGGGCATGAAAAAACCAAGGCATATTTTTTTCTCAGGATATAGAGCACCAAATATTATGAGACAAAAAGAAAATATACATACTTTACCTGATTATGACTTTATGAAAAAGGTAATGGATCTTGGCGGAACTCCAGAAGAGTTAATGAAAAGCCAGGAGTTATTAGAAATATTTATTCCTATAATTCGAAATGATTTTAAGATTTTAGAGAAGTATAAATATAGGGAAAGAAAAAATAAGATTGAATGCAATGTTTCAATTTTAAATGGTAAGCAAGATGATATAAAATTAGAAGAAATATTATCATGGAAAAATCATGTGTGTAAGGAATTTAAGTTTTATAACTTTGAGGGAAATCACTTTTTTATAAATACTAATATTGAAAATATAATTAATATTATTAATACCACATTAGTTAATAAAAAGTATATTGAAAGATGGGAATCTGATGTAGTGCAATGAGAGACGTTACTATAATTTAACTCATCTTCAGAAAAGAATATGGTACATAGATAAGGTGAATTTAAATTCTCTAATTTATAGTAGTGGTGGATGTTTAAAGATAAATAAGAATGTTGACATATAAGAGCTTAAGGAAACAATACATATTTATATTACAAAATAAAAAAGAAAGAGAATTTCACATATTGTTAAATATTCATTATAGTTTTGTCTTTCTATAAAATTAGGGCATCATGAAAATATTATAGTCTAATTTGGTGTTCTATGCACAAGTAAATTTAGATTAAAAGACGCATTTAAAATTATTTTAATAGAATCCAAATTTATTCACAAACATTATCCATTAAGAGGTTGACAAAACATTTATTGTAAATATATACTGTAAATATAATAACGTAAAATATATGTAAAAATATGTACATATTTTTATTTATTGTGAATATCGTTGTAGATTATAGCATATTGAAATAATAGCGAAGAAATCGAAAGAGAATAATCTAAATTATGATAATAATCGAAGTTTATATTATAATCGATTATTAAATAATTTTGCTTTTTGCATGGATTAAATTAACATAAATAAGTAAAGATTACAAAATAGTAAAAGCTATAGGATGTGATTTTCTATAATCAATATGAAAAATTCAGAATGGGTGTAAGGATGCAAAATAATAATATGGAACTTAGAAGATTGAAGAAAGGGATTTTAAAGAAATTTTTTGCAGCCTGATTATTATGGCTTGCTAGAAAATAAATAATAAAAAACAAAGGGGAGTTATGGATGAAATATTTTAGTGTACCGTCTGATTTCAAACATGAGACTATAGACGGATATGAACAATTAAACAACGAATATGAGGATTCAAAGGTAATAGAAACTTATGGACAGGTCACTATAGGAAATTCATATGGTTCAGGAAGGTCACTTGATTTGCTTCCTAGCATCGACTTTATCGATTTGTCAAATTATATACAATATTCCAAAGCGAAAGGTATAAACTTTAATTATACCTTAAATGCATCTCATATGTGCAATAAGGAATTTACAGAAGACGGGGTAAAAGAAATCAAAAGCTTTTTGAAAAAGCTGCACACTATAGGTGTTCGTTCACTAACAATAGCATTGCCATCACTATTTGAAATGATAAAATCCATGGAGCTTGACTTTAAGATAAAGACCTCAGCAATTTGTCAGATTACCAATGCTAATAAAGCATCATCCTATAAAAAAATGGGGGCAGAGAGAATTGTTACTGACGAGTCAATAAACAGGGATTTTTATACCTTGAAGCAAATAAGAGAGGTTTTTGGCGATAAGGTAGAGATTATTGTAAATGCTATATGCTATAAGGATTGTATTTACAGAATGTTTCATTATAATCAGCTGGCTGTTGATTCAGTGAAGGTAACAAGTGCTACAAGTACACAGTATTACAATCATAGGTGTGTGGCAAAAAGATTTGAGGATATCAGCAATATAATGAAATTATCATGGGTAAGGCCTGAAGACATAAGATATTACAGTAAAATCGGAATTAATCATTTTAAGTTGCAGGGCAGACACAATGTATTAGGCGGGAATCCTATTAAAACTGTGGAATGCTATTTTAAAGAAAATTTTGATGGAAACCTTATGGAATTGCTAGAGTTTTTTTGTCCAACAAATTCATTTAACGTATACGTTGATAACAAAAAGCTTGATGGATTTTTGAAACCATTTTTTGAAACCGAAAAGTTTTGTAAAAATAGTTGTACAAGCTGTAACTATTGTGAAAAGTATGCTCAAAAGGCTATTGATTATCAGAGAGCTAAGGAGGTAGCAGAATTGACGAAAAAATTCTATAAAGAATATGACAGCTTTACTGAATTGATTCAAAATAAATCTGAATTAGATACAGTACAGGATGGAGCTATGCTAGATTGTAAATTTAGTTTTTAGATTGCTTTACATAAGTAAGTATTTAGGAGGAAGATTATGCAAGAAGATAATAGTTATACTGATTTACTTGAAAAATCTAAAATATATTGGATGAAAAAACTGGAGGGGGAAATAATAACAGGAAGAGCTTTTGCTGAAAACGGTTATATCGGGGGGTATATACGGGATTCTTATAAACTGGAGATTTCAAGAGAAATATCTCGAAAGATATGTGAAATAGGTCAAAACCATGACTTGGCGGTATTCACTGTACTATTGGCTTCATTTAAACTCCTTCTTTACAAGTATACTAATCAGGAAGAGGTTTCCGTGGCTTCTCCTATATTGTTAAATGGAAATCATTTTGCCAATGAATATATTGTATTTAAGGACAGTATCAGCAGTAACATCTCTTTTAAAGAGTTTTTACTAAATGTAAGGAATACTGTAATAGATGGTTATAAGTATCAGGACTATCCTATAATAAAGCTGCTTAGCTCGCTTGGTATTGACGATGAAGCACTTTTGTACAAATTTATTTTTTTGATGAATAATGTCCATAATAGCTCAGTAATAGAAAAAATAAAAACTGAATATGAAAATGATATGACTTTTATGGTAAATAAGGAAGAAGGGAACCTTGCAATAACTGTTTTATATAATTCCAGAGCTTATAAAAAGGAACGAATAGAACAACTTGGGAGTTCCTACATAAATATTCTTAAACAAATTTCAGAAAATATAAATAAAAATGTAGAAAATATAGAGCTTATCATGGATGATTATAAAAACAAAATATTATCTTTCAGCACCCAGTCTGGATTTTGTGATGTGAATATTAAACCTATACATGTATTGTTTGAAGAACAGGTTGAGTTGAATTCAGATGCTATAGCTGTCGAGTATGAAAATGAAACACTGACTTATAGACAATTAAATAGCGAAGCAAATCAACTTGGTAGAAGGCTAAGGGAAGTAGGAGTAAAGTCAGATACTGTAGTTGCAGTGAAACTTGAACGTTCAATAGATATGATTGTTGCAGTACTAGCTGTCTTAAAGGCAGGAGGTGCATATATGCCTATTGATACAGAGTATCCCCCTGAGAGGATAGATTATATGCTTGAGAATAGTGAATGTAATATTTTATTGACAAAATCCAATTGGCCTTACAGTGGAAATTTTTTAAAGGAAATAATATATATTGATGATAATAATAGCAAGCGTTATGACAACACTAACTTAATCAATATAAATAAACCCAAGGACTTATTAAATGTTATATATACTTCTGGTTCAACTGGTATGCCTAAAGGTGTTATGATAGAGCATGCTGCTTTAGTTAATTATATAAAATGGAGAATTAAAGCATATAATATTACTCCTTATGATATAACGATTCAAATGATTTCTTTTTCATTTGATGGTTTTGGAGCAAGTCTATATTCAACAATTTTGTCAGGGGGAAAATTGATTATTCCAGAAAAAGAACGGTACAATGACTACCAGTATATAAAGAATCTAGTTGTAAAAAAAGGAGTTACTAACTTAAGCCTTGTACCTTCTATGTATAAAGCCTTGCTGGACAACTGCAGGAATGGAGATCTGGATAGTATGAAATTTGTTGTACTCGCAGCGGAACGGACGGATAAGAAATTAATTGAGCGTAGTAATCGTTTGAATAGTAGAATAGAGTTGATAAATGAATATGGACCAACAGAGAACAGTATTACTACAACTGCATTTATTGGAATGAGTATTCAGTGCACTTCAATTATTGGAAAGCCAATCATAAATCATAAAGTGTACATTCTTAATAAGGATAAAAATCTTCTGCCTGTTGGTATACCTGGTGAAATATATGTATCTGGAGCCGGTCTCGCAAGAGGCTACATTAATAGAAGAGATCTGACAGAGGAAAGGTTTGTGTTAAACCCTTTAAATAAGGAAGAAATAACTTATGCAACAGGTGATATGGGAAAATGGCTTGAGGATGGGAATATAGAATTAGTTGGAAGAATAGATAATCAAGTAAAAATTAGAGGTTTTAGAATAGAACTTGGTGAAATTGAAAGCAGGCTTATGGAACATGAGTTTATTACCACAGCACTGGCATTGATTAGAGATGACGTTAATGGAGGTAAGTGCATATGTGGCTACATAGTTTCAGAACAGGAAATAGATAGTTCAAGCCTTAGAGGATTTCTTGAAGAAAAATTGCCGAAATATATGATTCCTCATTATTTCATAAAGCTTAATAAGGTACCGCTACTTCCTAACGGAAAGGTTAACCGGAATGCATTAATGGAAATGAATATTGTAGTAAAAGACATTGATAAAAGCGACGAGGCAGAAAATGAGGTTGAAAAGATACTGGTAGAAGTATGGCGAGAAATACTTGGTCATGGCAATATAGGTGTTAATGAGGAATTCTTTGTACTAGGTGGAGACTCAATAAAAGCTATGAATATTGTCTCACGCTTAAAAGATCATAATATAAAAATTGGTATTAAAGATATATTCAAAAAACTAACCATTAAGGAAATTTCAAAGGGGATTAGAGTATAGAAATTGTCAAGTAGAATGTTTTCAGAAAAGATTTTTACTATATAAAAATTATATAAGAATAATAGAAAAGGAATGTTAGTAATACGATGTGGGGAGAAGAATTATGGTTAAAAAATACTATATGAGTTCAAATCAAAAAAGAATATATATTATTAATCAATTACAGGAGGATTGTTCTTATAATATTCCTAAAATTTTTATAATTGAAGAAGAAGTTGATATAGATAAATTAGGTCAGGCATTCAAGAGACTATGCCAAAGGCATGAGCTTCTGAGAACAACATTTTCTAATAAAGGAGATCATTTTTATCAAGAAGTTCATGAGGAATTTGAAGGGAACATAGAAGTTGTGAATGATAAAACCCGAAACAATTCCGAAGCAATTTCTGAATTTATTGGACCATTTAATCTATCAAAAGCACCTTTAATGAGAATTAGAGTAGCAGAAACAAATGAAAACATGTTACTTATGTTTGATTTTCATCATATTATCAGTGATGCTATCTCAGGGAATATATATGTAAATGAATTGATAAAATTTTACAATGACCAAGAGTTAGAAGATAATAGAATTCAATATAAAGATTATTCAGCCTGGCAAAACTTGAAAGATATGTCAGAAGCAGAGGCTTTTTGGGTAACCGAGTTTCAAGGAACATCTTCTACTGTGGATTTAAAAACAGATTATATTCGACCTAATTCAAAAAGTTATAATGGGAAAACTATATATGAATTTAAAAACAAAAAAATAAGAGAAGAAGTTTTACATTTTTGTTCCACTAATGGTTTTTCAGAATTTACTTCTTTATTAGCTTCGTTCATGGCATTTTTGAGTAGGTATTGTAATCAAAATTGTATAACAGTAGGAGTACCGATGGCTAGTCGATCTCATATTGATGCACATAATATGACAGGAATGTTTGTGAACACAGTAGCTATAAAGGAGAATATTGATACTGATATTTCATTTTTAGATTATATTGAAGGCTTACAAAATAAATTATATTCGGTATTTGAATATCAGGATTATCCATTTGAAAAATTAATAGAAAAGTTAAATATTCCAAGAGATTCATCGAGAAATCCACTGTTTGATATTATGTTTGTTTATCAAAATGGGGGCGATAATAAGAAATTCGTTCTAGAAAATCGTGAGTTAAAAGAAATAAAGGATATAGGATATGCGAAAGCAAAGTTTGATTTAACTCTTACGATTGATGCATCGCAAGATGGTTATGATTTTAGCTGGGAATACTGTACAGACTTATTCAAAGAGGAAACAATTTTATATATGCACAAAATTTTTAAAATATTTTTTAGGAATTTATTAAAGTGTGCTTCTCAGTCTATTGAATCATGTAGTATGTTAGATAATTCAGAATATGAAAAAATAATCGAACCTATGATTAACATAGAAAGAGAACATTTCCGTAAATCTTTATTAGATACTTTTAAGATAAATGTGGAAAACTCTTCTTCTAAAATAGCATTGATTGCAGGCGATAACTCAATGTCATTTGGAGAATTAGATATTCTCTCCGATAAAATTGCTTACACTCTCATTCAAAAAGGAATAATAAAAAATTCAGTGGTATGCTTATTGTTTACCAGATCACTAGATACTATTGTTACTATATTAGCAGTTTTAAAAGCAGGAGGAGCTTTTCTTCCAATAGAACCTTCGTTACCTTTTGAAAGGATTAATTTTATACTTAAAGATAGTAATTCTAAACTGTTAGTTACAAATATAAACGATTCAAATCTTCAGAAGTTTAATTGCTCAGTATGTTTATATAAGGATTTAGTGGAAGAAAGTAAATTTCAATCTAATGAGAAATTAATGACAGATAGAGAGGAGAATCAATTAGTATATATTATTTATACATCTGGTTCAACTGGCAAGCCAAAAGGAGTTGCCATTGGAGAAAGTAGCTTGATGAATTATTTGGATTGGGGCTGTGGCAAATATATTCATGACGAAAATGATAGTTTTGGTTTTTATTCACCATTATCATTTGATCTTACAATAACCTCTATATTTTTACCACTATTGGCTGGACTAACAATGCGAATATATTATTCAAATGATTATGTTTCTTCTCTTGTTGATTTGATTAATGAGAATAAAGTAACAATACTAAAGCTTACTCCATCTCATATGAAGATTATGAATCAATTGAATTTGGAACATACGATTATACACACATTAATTGTAGGTGGTGAAGAACTTACAGTTAAAACAGCAAAAGAAACTACAAAAAAAATTAAATATCCAATTTCAATTATTAATGAATATGGACCAACAGAAGCGACTATCGGTTGTTGTTGGCATGAGTATGACATACTGTCAGATACTATGTATGTACCAATAGGACGTCCTATTAATAATACAGAATTATATGTTTTGGATAAAAATTTAAATCATCAGCCTTATGGAGTAGTAGGAGAATTATATATAGCGGGAAAAGGATTAGCTGTTGCCTATTGGAACAATACTCACTTAACAGAAGAAAAATTTGTACCCAACCCGTTTGTTCCTAAAGAAAAGATGTATATCACTGGTGACTTAGTTTATAAATTACCGAATAATAATTTTATATATTGCGGAAGAAAAGATACACAGACGAAATTAAAAGGATTTAGAATAGAGTTGGAGGAAGTTGAAAAAATATTAATGGAGGTATCTAATGCTTCTAATGTTTCACTATTAATTAGATCTATAGGAGATAGTGATTATCTTTGTGCTTATATGGTTGGGAATAAAGAATCAGAAGAATTATTAAGAGAAGGAATGAGGAAATATATACCGGATTATATGATTCCAACATTTTTCTATAATGTAGATTTAATTCCGTTAACATATAATGGAAAGGTCGATACAAAAAAACTACCGATTCCAAGTGTTTTGTCAACCCACAAATATGTAGAACCAAGAAATGAAAGGGAGAGAATTGTTGTTGATATTTTTTCAGAAGTACTAGGAACCAAGGTTGGTGTTGAAGATAATTTCTTTGATTTGGGAGGAGATTCTATTAAAGGAATTAGGATTGTTGCTAAACTACGAGAGAAAAATATGGTTATTTCTTTTAGGGAAATAATGATAAAAAAGACAGTGATTAACATTATTCAAGATATAGAAACATTGGAATCAAATAAAATAGATCAATCAGAAGTAGTTGGAGAGATACATCTTGCACCTATTCAAAAACAGTTTTTTGATAGTTCTTTAGCTTTACCAGGGTATTTTAATCAATCTGTTTTATTAGAGTCTAGTGAGTATCTTGAACTTTCAATTATATCATCTGTATTAAAAGAAATTGTAATACATCATGATATGTTACGTGCACATTTTAGCCAATATAAGCAAATCATAAAATCATTTGTTGAAGAGAACCTATTTGAATTACATGAAAAAGATTTATCGAATGTTTCAGATGATGAGCGTGAAGAAATAATACGGTTACAAACAGAAAAGGTAAGTGCTTCTATAGACATAGAAAAAGGACCATTACTAAAGGTAATGTTACTTAGGGCTAATGGTGTTACATACATTTTTATTGTTGCCCATCATTTAATTATTGACAGTGTATCTTGGGAAATATTAATTGAAGATTTAAATTCTTGCTATAAAAAAATGAAGAAGAATGAAAGAATTAATCTGCCATTAAAGACAAATTCCTATAAAGATTGGGTTATTGAACAAGAAATTTTAGCACAAACGGATTTGTTAAAAAAAGAAATTTCATATTGGGAGAATATTGAGAAAAACATTATTATATATAAAAAAGAAAATCAGAATATTCAAGAGTCATTTTTAAATTATAATGAAATAAATTTTGAAAAAAGCTTGACTGAAAAATTGGTCTATAAATCAGTTAAACCATATGGTTTAGAAGTTAAGGATATTCTGATTACCTCACTTTTTCGAAGTATTGCAACTGAGACAAAAAATAAAAATGTGGTAATTAATGTGGAATCTCATGGAAGAGAGAATGCGTATTCAAAGTTGTCAATTGAAAGAACAATAGGTTGGTTTACATCAATATATCCGGCTTTTGTGGAGAATGTTGGACAATCAATCCATAATGATCTAATTAATGTGAAAGAAATGCTCAGAAAAGTTCCCAATAAAGGAATTGGATATAGTATTTTAAAAAAATGCAATGAATTAAATAACAAATCCTATAATAGTCCTGATTTTAATTTTAATTATCTTGGAGAAGGAGCTTCCAATATATCAAACGATTATTTTAAAATCAGTAAAATCAATCAGGGCAGTGCTATTTCTGATAAGAATAAATTTGGATCGCCAGTATCTCTGGATGGCAAGATTGAGTCAGGTATACTTAGTATACTTATTTCATATGATTCTTATTGTTTTGATAAAAATTTTATCAATAAATTTGCAGAAACATATAAAAATGAAGTTTATAGGATAGTAGATTTCTGTGTTTCATCCGACAAAGTATACAAAACACCTTCTGATTATGGTCAGACGACTATGTCGATGAAAGACTTTAACAAAATAATAAGGAGATTAGAAAGCAGTCGTAGCGTAATTGAAAGAATGTATCAACTTACTCCATTACAAGAAGGAATATTATTCCATTCATTGAATACAAAAGGAAATGACGGTTATATAATACAAGCTATTTTTGATATCAAACAAAATATTAATTTAGAGAGATTCTATCATGCATTAAATAATTTAATCGAAAAACATGAAGTTTTAAGAACAAGAATTTTTTATTCTGAACTGGAATGTCCATATCAAGTTATTATGCAAAAAAGTAAAATAGAATATTCCTTTGAAGATATAGCCAATGTAAGGAACAAATTAGATTTACAAGGCAATATTTTAAAAGAAGATTTGATTCACGGTTTTGATTTTGAAAATGAGAATTTAATCCGATTTAAAATAATAAAAATTTCAGAAGATAAGTTTACTTTTATAATGACATATCATCATGTAATTATTGATGGATGGAGTACAGGAATTTTAGTAAATGATTTAACGTCATTTTATAATGTAGAGCAAGAATCAAATGAATTTATTAATAAAGAAGATGGTTTTTATGAACAATATGTAAATTTATATAAAAAAGTTTCACATAGCGAAGATTATAAATATTGGGCAAAACTTTTAGAAAATTTTGATGGGGCAAATTCAATAAATTCAAATGATATTAGTTTAAATAAAGAAAAAGAGGTAAGAAAGTCAAAATTCAATATTTCAAAAAATTTATTCAGCAAGATGAAAAGTACTGCGCTGAAATATCATGTGACTATTAATACATTAGTTGAGTTCGCATGGGGAATATTACTACAAAGTTACTGTGGTACCACTGACGCTGTATTTGGGAAGGTAATATCTGGACGTGAGAATTTGAAAAAAAACCTAGATAATGCAGTTGGATTATATATGAATACTATACCTGTGAGAGTTCAGTATAATGTAGAAGATACAGCAATTGGTGTTTTATCCAAAATTCAAGAACAGTCAATAAGTTCTATGGAGCATTGCTTATGTTCTTTAGCTGATATTCAAAGACAAACCGTGTACGGATCAAATTTGCTTAAAACATTGTTAGTATTTGAAAATTTCTATATTTCAGATAATAAACAAGATTCAGGCATCAAATTTATGGAGATGCTAACATCGGTTAGGGAAGAAACAAATTATGATTTAACACTTTCAGCGGAAATCAGTGATACATTAATTTTAGACATATTATTTAATAGAGAAAATTATTCAGAGTTTGATATTACAACCATTTTTGAAAAAATAGAAAATATATTAGAACAAGTTTGTACATGTCCGTTGATGAAAGTTTCAGAATTTGAGTTCATTACACCAAAAGAAAGAAATTTAATAATACAGGAATTTAATGATACAGTATTTTCATATGATGACCATAAATCTGTTATTCATTTAATTGAGGATAATGCAGTAAATAATCCGAATGATATAGCTGTTATATATAATGATATAAAAATAACCTACAAACAATTAAGTGAGCAGTCTAACATTATTGCTAACTTTTTGACACAAAAAAACATTTATCAAAAGAATGTAGTAGCTTTGAAAATGGAAAATTCTCCACAAATGATTATAGGTATTTTAGGAGTTTTAAAAATAGGTGCGGCATATGTGCCTATAGACCCAAGTTATCCGAAATATAGAATTGATACAATATTATCAGCTTCTGCAGCAACGCTTATATTAACAAGTTTGTCTTGTAATGATTTGAACAAAGAAAACCTATATTGTGTAGAAGACATATTAAAAGAATATAGTGACATTTGTTTAAAAACTTCATTAATATATCATCCGGAAGACTTGGCCTATATATTGTATACTTCGGGAACTACTGGTGTACCAAAAGGTGTTATGGTGCGAAATCGGAATATGTTATCTTATGTACATTCGTTTCAAAAAGAATTTCATATAGATAGGACAACAAACATGCTGCAACAGGCTACATACACTTTTGATACGTTTATTGAAGAAGTGTTTCCTACATTGGCGTTTGGCGGTTCATTAATAATATATCCTAAGAAACAGGGAATAGATTTTAATGAATTATGTGATTATATTAACAAGTGGAATGTAAATATGTTGAGTTGTTCACCACTTGTACTTAATGAAATAAACAAATTGGATAAGGTAAAATCAGTAAAAACATTTATAAGCGGAGGCGATGAACTAAAAGTAAACTATTTTAATAATTTAATAAAACATGCAGATGTATATAACACTTATGGACCTACCGAAACCACAGTTTGTGCAATGTATTTTAAAATAGATAGAAATAGTATAGAAAATATACCAATTGGTAAACCAATAGCAAATGTACAAGTATATATCATATCCAATAATAAATTGTGTGGAATTAACTCGTTGGGTGAAATATGTATAGCTGGTGATGGTGTTGCAGCAGGATATTTAAATGATAAAAGCCTAACGAATCAGAAGTTTGATATTAATCCGTTTGGAGAAGGAAAATTATATCATTCAGGTGATTTAGGTAAATGGAATATAGATGGAACGATTAGTTTTATGGGAAGAATTGATAATCAAATCAAAATACGAGGTTATCGGATAGAATTAAGCGAAATTGAAGAGGTTATTCGAAAAAATCTAAATGTTAATGATGTTATCGTTCTTTTAAAGGAGAAAAATAATGAAAAGATTATCTGTATATATGTACTAAGTAACTGTATTACTAAGAAAGAAGTATATGAGGTTATGAAGACAAACTTACCGATTTATATGGTGTCTTCATATATTGAAATTGTTGATTCATTACCTATGAAATCAAATGGGAAAATTGACGATGAGAAATTATGTATACCTAAGCTTATTTCACATGAAGATAATAATTGTAATTTAACACCATTAGAGGGAAAGTTATTGGAGCTTTTTTCAAAAGTTTTAAATGGAGTTCAGGTTAATATAGATGATGATTTTTTTGAGTTAGGTGGTCATTCGCTAACAGTTAGCAAACTGATAAATTATATAGAAGAAGAGTTTGGCGTACGTATTAAGGTCGCAGATATCTTTGAAAAAAGAATAGCAAAAGAAATTTGTAAGTTGATAGAAGAATATAAAGAGAATGGTATTTGCTCTAATGTAAAAGAACTTTTAGAGGCAGATGTAGAAGAGATATTTTAATATATCTCTTCTACATCTTATGAGGGGGAATGAACTAATGGCCAAAAAATATAGAATGAGTTCAGCTCAAAAAAGATTATTTACGATTGATGAAACAGTGGGAGAAAATATATTATATAATATTCCATCCTTATTTTATATAAAGGGTACTATAGATTTGGAAAGACTAAAAGAAGCGTTTCAGAAATTATGCAATCGTCATGAGATATTGCGTACATATTTTATGCATACAAATGATACTTTTGTTCAGGTTGTGGAAGAGGAAGTCATTGCCCATATCTCTTATTGCAAAATATCGGAAAAGAATATTGAAGGTGAAGTTCAAAAGCACATAAAACCTTTTAAATTAGATACTGCTCCATTGATGAAAATGAAAATTATAGAAGATCAAAATAACAAAGACTTATATTTATTTATGGATATACATCATATTATTTGTGATGGAGAATCAATGGAAATAATATGGGATGAATTAAGAAAATTATACAATGAGGAAAGTTTAGGATCCTTAAGAGTTCAATACAAAAACTATAGTGCATGGGAATATAAAAGAAATATTGATGATCAAAAACAGTATTGGATAAATGAATTTTCAGGAAATATTTCGCCTCTGGAATTACGTACAGATTATATTCGTCCTGGGTGGAGAAGTAATACAGGTGACAATTTTGAAATAATGATTAATAAAGAAACAAGGGAAAAGATAGAGGTAATATGTGCAAATACTAAGACTACTGAGTATATGTTCTTACTCTCCATATTTATGTTCTTGTTAAAAAAATATACTAATCAAAATGAAATAATAGTTGGGACACCAATGTCTGGAAGAACACATTCCGATACTCAACGTTTAATCGGTATGTTTGTAAATACTGTAGCAATAAAAGGTGAGTTTGCATGTAAAACTACTTTTAGTGAATTTTTTTATTCTATAAGAAATAAATGTTTACAAGCTTATGACAATCAGGATTATCCGTTTGACGAAATGGTTCAGGATTTAAATATACAAAGAGACTATGCAAGAAATCCAATTTTTAATGTAATGTTTGGTTTACAGGAAGGAAGTTCATCTGAAATAAAACTAAACGGAGTTTCTTTAATTCCGGTGAAGTTAAAAAATACCTCATCCAAATTTGATATTACGTTAATGGTAGATTCAAATGATAATGGGTATACATTATATTGGGAATATGATACACAACTTTTTGTTGAGGAGACAATCCGGGAAATGGCAGATCATTATACTGAATTATTAATAAATACATTAGTAGATATTAATCAGCAACTAAATGAGATTAATTATATTTCGGAATCAGAGAAAAATGTTCTTTTAAATAAAATAGCAGTAGGAGCTTATCTTGAAACAGAGGATAAAAAAATAATTGATATATTTGAGGAATGTGTTGAACAGTTTCCTGATAATGCAGCTGTTCAATATAAAAATGAGAAAATTAAATATACTGATTTGAATCGGAAAGCAAATTATATAGCAAATAAATTAATTGAATTGGGAATAACTACCAATTCAATTGTGGGAATTATTGCAGACACATCCATTGAGAGGATTTGTTCTATATTTGGTGTTTTAAAAACAGGTGCAGCATATTTGCCAATTGATGTTTTTGTTCCTAAGGAAAGATTAAACTATATAGTAAATAATAGTTGCTTAGATCATATTATCATAGATGATACGGTGGATTATGAATTCAAGGATAATATTGTTAGGATTCCTCTATCTACACTAACTGGAGAAAGCAGCAAGGGACCAATACATGACGGATCAGATGAAACCCCTGCATATGTAATTTATACTTCGGGCTCATCTGGCAATCCTAAAGGGGTTATGGTTTCTAATAAAAATATCGTAAATGAAGTAATGTGGCATATTAATGATGCATGTTTAAATAATGAATCAGTATATGTTCAGACTACTGCATTTATATTTGATGGTTCAGTGTTAGAGATTTTTTCAACACTGTTATCTGGAGCTAAGCTACTTTTGATAAACAGTGATGATAAAAAGGAACCAGAAAAATTATTAAAATGTCTAAATCATGCTCATATTAGTCTTCTTCCTTCAATGTTTAGGGCAATCGTTGATTATGCAGTAGTAAACAGACAGGAATCTGAATTGAATTCTTTTACCAGATTAAATCTTGCTGCAGAGAAAATTCCAGAGGATTTAATACTGACTTATATTGAAACAAAAGGAAGCAAATTATCAAGCATTTGGAATTTTTACGGTCCAACAGAAACAACGGTTACTGCTACCTCATATCGATTAAATAAATATATGGACATGAAAAATGTACCAATTGGTAAGCCTGTATCTAATTATAAGATATATATTTTGAATGGCAGTGAGTTATGCGCAAAAGGAGTAAAAGGAGAAATCTGTATAGGTGGGAAAGGAGTTTCACTAGGGTATGTTAATAATAAAGAACTTACAAGTAAGGTATTTGTTCAAAATCCTTTCTGTCTAGACGAGACAATATATCGAACAGGAGATACCGGATATATAAATTACAATGAAGAAATTGTAATTGTAGGAAGATTAGATGATCAAGTAAAAATCAGAGGATATAGAGTTGAATTACAGGAAATAGAGAGACAGATAACTAACATAGAAGAGATTCTTGAAGCAAAGGTTGTAAGGAAAAATCATAGTGGTAAAGATTTCTTGGCAGCGTATTATTTTTCTCATTCACAAATTGAAGAAGGGTTTATTAAGAAACAATTAGCAAAGTATTTGCCATCTTATATGATTCCAGAATTTATTATTCAATTAGATGAAATGCCACTATTACCAAATGGTAAGGCAGATAAAAAATATTTAGAAGGCCTGGAAATTAAACATGATGTAATTTTTGAAAATCCGAATAATAAAATAGAAGAAGATGTATGCAATATATTTTCAAAGGTATTAGGATATGAAAAAATAAGTGTCAATGATGGTTTTTTTGAACTTGGTGGTGATTCTATTAAGGCAATTAGGGTTGTATCAGGCTTAAGAGAATTAGGCTATTACATTACTGTAAAAAAAATAATGCAGATAAATACAGTGAAACTAATTGCGCAAGATATTGAAAAAATAAATGAGAAATACGAAGAAATTAGTGAAATTGAAGGTAAAGTTCTTTTCACACCGATACAAGAAAGATTTTTTTATGCTAATTTGTATAATCCTAATCATTTTAACCAAAGTATTGTTTTGGTTTGTAAGGATGCAATTAGTGAAGAAGGGATGAAATATGTTTTTAATAAGCTTGTAAATCATCATGATCAGTTGCGTGCAATATTTGAAGGTAATAAACAAATAATCGGAAAAAAAGAAGAAAATAAATACTTTTCAATCATAAATTTTGAGTCAACTTCGGATAAAGGACAAAGTATTCAAGAAAAAATAACTGCTATTGGTAATAAAATTCAAAACACAATTAATATAACAAACGGTCCTTTGGTTAATTGCGGTATAGTGAACTCAGATGATTTCCATGGAATTATTGTTTGTATACATCACCTTATTGTTGATGGAATTTCATGGGGAATTATTATAGAGGATATAAATCAATTATATCAAGGATACTTGAATGATCAGGAGATAGAACTTCCTAGAAAATCATCATCATTTAAAGCATGGAGTGAAGCTCTAAACAGCTATTATAATTTTGACTCTCATATTAAAGAACTTTCGTACTGGAGGAAAATGCAATCAAAAATAGAGGCTATACCAGAAATGAATTTAACTGGGGAAAAGAGTATAGATAAGATATTAAAAGAGAGAGTATTAATTATTAGAAAAGATATAACTCATAAGCTCCTAATTGGTGCAAAAAATGCATATGATATGAATGCCAATGAAATATTAGTGACGGCATTAATGCGCATTATGCACACAATTAGCGGGAGTACAGCTTTAGCAGTATATATGGAGAGTCATGGACGGGCGGAATTTAGAAAAAAACTTTCTGTTGACCGAACAATAGGGTGGTTTACTGATTTTTATCCAATTTATATAGAAGGTATTGGAAATGACATAGATATGGATTTACGTAATACAAAGGAGAATATAAGGAAGACTCCTAATTATGGAATTGGATATGATGTTGCCAGAAAATTTAATTTACTAGGGGACAAAGTATCAGAGCCTATCATTACCTTTAATTATTTTGGAGTTCGTCAGAAAGATAGTACTGATAAAAAATATCTTAGTCCATCTGAACTAAATTCTGGAGAAACAGTCGATAAAAATAATTTATTTGGTACACCCATTGCTATAAATTGTGAAGTAATTAATGAACAACTACAAATTAATCTTTCATTTAACAACGCTATCATACCAATTGAATTAATTGAAAGGTTGTCAATAGGATACTCAGGAGAAATTGAAGATGTTGTGAACCATTGTTTTAATAAGAGAAATAGAGAATTAACACTATCAGATTATGGAGAATATGAGTGGACAGATTCAGATTGGAATTACTTGTTAGATGTATTTCGTGAACGTCATGAGGAAGTAAAATCAATTTATCCACTAACTTCAATGCAACAGGGGATGTTATTTCATAAAATTGAAGATAATACATCATTAAATTATGTTTTACAAACTGTTCTTTCTATAAAACAAGATTTGAGTTTACAGATTATTAAAAAAACATTGAAACAATTATCTAATAAGCATGAAATATTAAAAACAAGAATTTTTTATAAAAAGGTCACATCCCCTAGACAAGCTATACCTAAAGTAAGAGAGATGGAATTAAATTATTATGATTTATCTGTTGAAAAGGAAAAATTAAAAAGAGCACAGATAATTACAGAGAGCGATAAACAAAGAGGGTTTAATATAGAAGAAGATTGTTTATTTAGATTGAGTATTCTAAAAATAGATGAAAACAATTATAAAGTCATCATGACTTCACATCATATTATAATGGATGGATGGAGTTTACCAATTGTGGTAGATGATTTCATGGAATTATATGAATTAAATAAGAATGGAAAATTTACAGAAACAGTCTTAGAAAATCAGGGGACATTCTCAGAATATGTTTCTATGATTCTAAAAAAGGATGAGAATTTAAATTATTGGAACAATCTTTTATCTGGTTTAGAAGAAAAAACAACCATTAAAGGGTCTGGAAATCCAGAGAGCAAAAATAATGAAATTGGAAGCTGTCAGTTAGAGTTAGATGAAAATATTACATTTAAGTTAACTGAATTGACTAAGAAATATCAGGTAACAACAAATACGATAATAGAGACAATTTGGGGATTGTTGTTATCTCGATACAACAATTCACACGATGTTATTTTTGGAAAAGTAGTATCAGGAAGAAATGCTGATATACCAAATATTGATAAAATGGTAGGATTATTTATTAATACAATTCCAGTAAGAATCAAGATTGATAAAAAACAAATGGCTAGCAGTCTTCTTAAAGCAATGCAAGATCAAGCGTTAAAAAGTGGGGAAAGTGATCATATATCCCTAATGGATATTCAAAATAAAACAAAACTAGGAAGAGATATGATACAAACAATTATTGCTTTTGAGAATTATTTTGTGGATAACAGGTCTGAAAATTCAAAATACACCGTAGAGGAGTCTAGTGAACAAACAAATTTTGATTTGGCATTATCGATTGGTGGCACAAATACACTTATGCTAAATTTAATGTACCGTATGGATAAATATAATAAAAATGAAATTGAAAATATATTAATTCATTTCAAAAATTTAATAAATAATTTAATTGAAAATTCAGAAAAGGAAATAAATCAGTTAAGTGTTATCGATGATAAGGAAAGAAATATTATTTTACATGATTTTAATCGTTATATAACGGTGAATGATTCTTATAGTGTAGTTGAGCATTTCGAAAAAATAGTAAGAGAATATCCAAATAATGTAGCTGTTGAATGCGAAGAAGATAAAATGACCTATAAAGAATTAAATGATAGATCAAATTATATTGCGAGTATACTAATACAAAAAGATGTTAAATCTGATGAAATTATAGCTCTTGTTGTTAGTAGATCTTGTGATATGTTAGTTGGAATATATGGAATATTAAAAGCGGGAGGGGCATATGTTCCTATAGATCCAAATCAGCCAATTGAACGTATTAAGTATATGTTAGAAGATTCGAACGTAAAATGTATGTTAATTGATAATAGTGCTAAAAAATTTATATCTTATTTTGATGATTTTAACATATATAACATCAGTGAAAATAAGGGAGTTCTTACAGAAAGTCCATCAGTAAGGAGTAAGGATTCAGATTTATGTTATGTAATATATACAAGTGGAACGACAGGCAAACCAAAAGGTGTTTTAATCGAACAGGGAAATTTGAAAAATCTTGTTATATGGCTACAACAACATTTAAAACTTGATGAGAATAGTATAATGTTGCAAAACTTCTCCTTTATATTTGATGGATCAGTATGGGAAATTTTTTCAGCCACTTTATCAGGAAGTAAATTGTTGATAGTATCTGATAAACAGAGACTTGAGCCGCAAAGTATTTTGCCATTATTAAAAAATGCACATTTAATTATTATTCCGACAATGTATAGAGAGCTGTTAAACTATGCGAAAAAAAATAATTTATTAAATCAAATACATGCATTAAAATCGTTGACATTAGGAGCTGAATCGGTACCAAAAGATCTTATAGATGAAATTATTACTTCGGAAACATCAAATAATGTTCCACGTTTAATTAATGCATATGGACCAACTGAAGCCACAGTTTGCAGTACTTTCTATGAATTTAGACCAGGACAAGTTAACAAATCATACGTTGGAAAGCCTATAAGAAATGCTAATGTGTATATTATGCATGGATGTCAGTTAGCTGGTATAGGAATGATTGGAGAATTATTCATTGGAGGATTAGGGGTAGCAAGAGGTTATTTAAATAATAAAGAATTGACAGTTAAAAAATTTGTTAATAACCCATTTAGACCTGAAGAAATCCTATATCAAACAGGAGATTTAGGGAGATGGAATGAGGAGGGTTATATAGAATTATTTGGAAGAATAGGAGAGCAGGTAAAAATACGCGGTTTTAGAATAGAACTTGGAGAAATAGAAACTGCAATTCGTCAATATAAGGGCATTAATGATGCAACAGTTATTTTTGAAAGGACGGAAAGTGTCGAACAAATTATTGGATACATTGTTGCCGATTGTAAGATAGATACAAATGATTTAAAAAATCAATTATACATGTACCTTAATGAATATATGGTTCCAGATAACATCATTCAGATAGTCTCTATTCCTAAAACTTTAAATGGAAAAATAGACAGAAGCGCATTGCCAATACCTGAAATTAATAAAAAATCAATAACTGTTCTACCTAATACCAAAGAAGAAAAAGATATTTATAATGCGTTCTTGAAAGTTCTAGAAATAAAAGAACTTAGTATTGATGACAATTTTTTTGAAATTGGAGGGAACTCCATTAAAGCTATAGGCGTAATTACTTATTTACAAAATATAGGTTATGAGATAACGGTGCGTAATATTATGAAATACAGAACAATTCGTTTAATAGCTAATAATTTATTTAAACTAAATTTAGCTAAGGTGAAGCAGGTAGAAGAGGACTTTAAAAAAGAAAATTTACAAGCAAAAAATATAGACTTATTATTAGGTGAAGAGGATGAATCTAAAACTCGGGCTGACTTTGAATTATTAGCAAAATACAATAGAGATAATTTTAATTCTGAAATTATTAAATCCTACACTGTTACAAAATTTCAAAGTTTTTATTTATTAACCACTGAGGGAATAATTAAGGAAAAGTTTTATGTAACAATAGAGGGTGGTTGTGAAATCTTAAAGAGGGCAGTATCGGAAATTATTAATGAACAAGGTGTATTAAGAAGCAGTTGTACAAAAATAAACGGTAATATAATAATTTGTGAACATAAATATTCAAATAACTGGGTGGTGCCATATATAGATAGAACACAGTTGATTGAAGGGAGTGAAGGTTTAACATTATATTGTGAAGCTTGCAATATAAAAAATTATTCATGGGAGGTAAACAATCCGTTATCTTATATATTATTAATTCAACTAACAGAGAAAAGTTATGAAATTGTTGTAATTGCGGATCATTGTATATGGGATAAGGCAAGTTCATCTATATTTAAGGAGCGTTTGGAAGAAAAGCTTTCTTACAAAAATGATCAGATAGATAATAATTTATATACTGATTATATTCATAAAGTAAAAAATTATTGTAAAATTTATAGTAATAAATTCGAGGAGGAAATGGTTCAATTTTTAAGACAAATGGTTTACCAAAGTAAGGAATATAACAAGAAAAACAAGTTAATAGGTTCTAGAAACCAGATTATTAATCTATCTCCTATTGTTTATAATCTATATAAGAGTAATCCGTGGATTGTGATAGAAAATATCATTAAGACAGTGGTGAAATGCAACAGATTAAATTATACAGATGATAAAAAATATCCAGTATTTATTGTGCAGGATGACAGAAATTATATGAAAGATGATATGTCACAAATGATTGGCGAGTGTCTTGATTTATTACCTGCTAATATAGATAAGGATGTTGAAAATGATCTTAAAATTTCAGTGGAGAAGCTTCAAAATTTAAAAAAGCTTAAGAGAATTAACTATTCTGAAATGTTGTTTGATAATGCAAGTGACATTTATGAGTTATTTAACAGTAATTTAATTGTAAATTTCCAAGGTATGTATGAAATCACAGAAGAAATAGCTCAACAATGGATTCAAGAGCAAGATAATAATTTTTGTTCAACGGAAATTTTTATTAATAATTTTGGAGATAAATTGGCAATATCATATCCAATCTTTGATTCATGCGAAGAAGGCATTGGTGTAGAAATATCAAAGAAATTGGTAAAACTTGAAAAATCAATAACGAAAATATTTAATTGATAGTAAGTTAAAAAGATTAAAATACAAGGGGGTAGGAATATGTTTACAGAATATAATGAGATAACAAGAAATAACGAGTATGAATTCATGAGTGAACTATTATTGATTAACCAAGATGAAACAGAAGTAGACTTATTATTAAAAAGAATTAATATTAATTTGACAGATTTGTTTTTAATTGCCTTAGGGCATTATCAATCATTTATATTTGACACCAGCGCAGCTTCTTTATATCTAATCAATGATAATAATGAAGAAAAAAATTTAAAGATTGTTGTTAATCAGGATGAAAACATTGAAACAATATGTAAGCAGTTTACGTCGCTAAATATGATTACAATGTTTACTTTAAAAAAAGAATCGAAGATTTTTTTAGAAGACATCCAAGTTGAATTAATAAATAAAAATGATAAAGTAGAAATAAAATGTTTTTATAACTTTGCAGAAAATAATGAAAATATTTCACTTATTATGTCTAGAATAGCACATTTGCTTCAAATATACTTGAACAATATTGGAGTGATGGTAGGAGAATGCTCCTTTTTATCAGATGAAGAAAAGTACTTAGTTAAAGAAAAGTTTAATGATACGAAGAAGGATTATGTATCAGATAGAACAATAGTTGAAGTATTCGAAGAAATAAGTGGAAAAAATCCACAAAAAGTTGCAGCAAAATTTCAAGATAAAGAAATTACTTATGGAGAATTAAATTGCAAAGCAAATGCAGTGGCGGAAATAATAAGAAAAGAAACAAAAGGTAGTAATGCAATTGTTGGAATAATGATTCCTCGTTCTATTGATTCACTGATTGCAATTATTGGCATTTTAAAAGCCGGTTCAGCTTTTTTGCCTCTTGATCTCAAACAACCATCTGATAGAATAAATTATATTATAAAGGATAGTGGGATTCGTTTATTAATTAAATCCATAAATGAGGGGAATAGTGGGAAAGAATACGAAGATAAAGTTAAAGTTTATGAATTAGATATTGATGCATTAACATTAAAAGATAATTTAATCCATAAACCTAAATTTAATGATTTAAGTTATGTTATTTATACTTCTGGAACAACAGGCAGCCCTAAAGGCGTTTTAATTGAACATGGAAATTTAATTAACTTTTCCATGTGGATAGCTGATATTGGAAAGATGAATGTAAATACAAAAGTACTTCAAATATTTTCTATCATTTTTGATGCCTCAATTTTTGAAATGATGCCTTGTCTTATATCTGGTGGTACAATCGTAATTTTGAATGATGTAGAAAAAACAGATCCTCAACAGCTTCTTAATTATTTAGAAGATGCACAAACTCTTATGATACCTACTTTTTTCAAAGCAGTAGTAGACTATGCAGAAGCAACAAATCAGTTGGATAAATTGAAGAAATTTCAAAAAGTTTATTTGGGTGCGGAAGCTATACCAGCGGATTTAATGATAAAAATAAAAGAGATATGCCCTTCAAAAATCAGTGAGATTGTTAATCTTTATGGACCAACTGAGTGTACAGTAGCCTGCAGTGCATATTTTTATAATGAAGATTCCAATGTTGCAGATGTCACTATTGGTTCTCCAATAAAGAATTCAGAAATTTATATAGTAAAAAACAATCATTTATGCGGAATAGGTATGAAAGGTGAATTGGTAATTGGTGGACATGGCGTTGGAAGGGGATATATGAACAATCCTTCCTTAACCGAAGAACTGTTTATACAGAGCCGAGAATTTTCAAAATCTATACTCTATAGAAGTGGTGATATTGGTTATTGGAGAAGTGATGGAACAATAAAGTTATTGGGTAGAAATGACGAACAAGTGAAGATAAATGGCTATAGAGTAGAATTAAGTGAAATAGAAGTAGAATTAAGAAAGATAAATGGAATAAGAGATTCATTAGTAATGTATAAAGATGATTGCAATGGAGTATTCTTTGCAGCTTTTTATACAGGAGAAGAGTATGATGCAGTGCATCTTAAACAACAAATGAAAAACAGCTTGCCTAATTATATGATTCCTTATGAATTTCACAGAGTTAATGAGTTTCCAACAACAATTGGTGGAAAAACAGATAAGAATAAACTAATTGTAGATTACAGAGCAGTAAATACTTCTAATTCGAAAAATGCTATTTTAAATATCTTTTCAAGTATTTTAGGTAAGAATAACTTAAATATTGAAAATGATTTTTTTGAACTTGGTGGAGATTCCATTAAAGCTATTACGATAGTATCAAAGTTACGTCAAACAGGATTTGTTTTGACAGTAAGAGATATAATGGAAAATAAAAAATTAAGTCTAATAATCTCAAAAATTAAAAATGATGATGACAATGTGAAGTGTGAGCAAAATGAAATAACCGGGAATTTTATATTAAGTCCTATACAACGAGTGTTCTTTGAAAAAATGAGAATTAATAACCGAAATTACTTCAATCAATCATATATGCTTGAAACAGAAGAAAATATTGATATGACAGCAGTTGCATATTCAATGAACATGATAACTAAACATCACGACCATTTGAGATCTGCTTACTTGAAAAATGATCAAATTATACTTCCATATGAAGAAAATAAACATTTTGAAATAAAAGTATACAATTTAAAAAATGTTAATTTACTATGTGAATTAGAAAAAGAAATTATTACTAAAACAGAAGAAATACAATCAGGAATTTGTATTGAAAATGGACCCTTATTTAAAGTGGGGATATTTAATTGTTATAAGAAAAATTACTTGTTCTTTTGTTTACATCATCTTTGTGTAGATGGAGTATCGTGGAGAATTCTAATTGATGATTTTTTACAATGTTATACTGATTATTTAAAGGGAAAAGCAACAGTTCTTCCAAGAAAAACAATTTCATTTAAAGATTGGTCAAATTATCTTCAGGAATATGGAAGAAGTGAGGAGTTGGAAAAAGAAATACCATATTGGATTGATGTTAATAGTAAAATACAAGGTGGTAAATTTTCTGAAAGGAAAATATCAAATAATTTTACATTAGATGCTATGACATTTGAAATGGATTCAGAAAATACTAACAATTTATTATTTCATGTAAGTAAAGCATTTAACACAGAAATTAATGATATACTTTTATCTGCACTGGCGAGAGCGGTAAGTAAACAGACTATGAATAAAACTGTAGCAATAAATCTGGAAGGACACGGAAGAGAACCAATTCATAGGCCAGCTCATAATGATAGAACAGTAGGTTGGTTTACCACTGAATACCCTATTGTATTAGAGAATATTGGAGATTCAGTATTCAAGGATTTAATAAATGTAAAAGAAACGATAAGAAAAATACCCAATCGAGGTATGGGATATATTGTATTACAAGATGTTTTTTCTAAAAAATTTATTGATATTGATCCTGATATTACATTCAATTATTTGGGAGAATTCGGTCAAGAAGAAAATTATGGATTTTTAATTAGTGAAATGCAACATTCAAAGGATAAATCTTTAAACAATGCATTTAGAACTCCAATAACTATTAACTCTAAGATTGTAAATAAAATATATAGAAATGAAGTTACATATGAATCAAATATATTTAATAAAAACTTTATTTCTGATTTAATGAAGCATTTTGAATACGAACTGAAAAATATAATTTCATTTTGTATGCAGCAAGCTAAAAATTATAAAACACCTTCGGATTTTAATGAAATGGATTGGAGTTTCGATGATTTTCATGAGATACAAAAGAAATATGAAAAGAAAAATTTGAATATTAAAGCGATTAATTCATTGACTTCATTGCAAGAGGCGATGCTGTTTCAAAAATTAGAGAATCCAGAATCAACAGCTAATGTAGTACAAATTGATATTGATGTGAATAAAAAAATAGATCCTCGAATATTAAAAGAATCTTTCAAAGTAGTCTGCAAAAAATATGGTGTTCTTAGTTCTCGCATTGCATATCACAACTTGGAAGCTCCGAAACAATTGATATTTAGTAACAATGAAATTGAACATGAAGAAATAGATTTTAGTATATATGAAGATGCTATAGAGCGCTTCAACTCACTTAAAAGAGAGGATATTAAGAGAGGTTTTAATTTTGAAAAGGATAGTTTATTCAGAGTGAAATTAATAAAACTTTCAGAGAATAATTTCAAGCTTATTATTACGTTCCATCACATTATCATAGATGGATGGAGTAGCCAGGTTGTAATTAATGAGGTATTTTCCACATATTCAAAACTTGGAAAAAATAAATATGTAGAAAATAGTGTTGATGATAATACTCAGGGCATATATGGAAATTACATTAAAAAGTATGATTTAAAAAAAGCCAAAGATTTTTGGATGAATTTATTGGAGGGATTTGAAGAACAAAGTTCTATTAAAGCGGAAGGAATGCCAGATGGAGGAGTTACTGAAGAAGTAAGTTTAATCAAAATGGGTATTTCCAAAGAGTTAAATGATAGAATAGAGTTATATCCAAGTAAATATGGATACACATTAAATACTATTTTAGAAGCAACATGGAGTTTGATTTTAAGTGAATACTCTGGAAATTCAGATTTAGTATTTGGGAAAGTAGTTTCTGGAAGAAATGTGGATATAAAAAATATTAATAAATCAGTAGGTATGTTTATTAATACATTACCAATTAGAGTTCAATTGAGTTCATGTAAAAAAATTAAAGATTTATTGGAGATAATTCACAATCAATCGATTGCAATTAATGGGAATGAATTATATCCTTTAGATGAGATACAACAGCATACACCACTAAAAAGTGAACTAATTAAAACAGCAATATCATTTGAAAATTATAGCAATGATACACGGTTAAAAGATTATACTATTGATTATATACGTGAGATGCCGACCTTCCCAATATCAATAGGAGCAAAATATACTGATACACTTAATTTGAGCATTATGTATGATAAAAATATTTATGGCAAGAGCGAAATTTCTCGAATTTTAAAAAGAATTATTTATGTATTGGAACAAGTTTTAGAAGATCCTGAAAAAAATATTTCTGATATAGATTATTTGGTAGGAGATGAACATCGAAAGGTTTTAATTGATTTTAATAAAACAGAAAAGAATTATTCATTAAATCAATCAGTCATTGATGTGTTTGAAAAGCAAGTTTTGAATACACCTAATAATATTGCTGTGGAATATGAAAATAGTAGATTAACCTATGAAGAATTAAACAAAAAGGCAAATTATTTAGCAAAAATATTGTTAGAACGAGGAACAGCAAAGAATAGCATTATCCCAATCATAACAAAACCTTCTTTGGAATTAGTAATAGCAGTAATAGCAGTATTAAAAGCAGGAGCTGCATATTTGCCTGTTGATCCGGATCTACCTATTGAGAGAATAAAGTTTATGATTAAAGAAAGCAACTCAAATTTAGTGATTTGCGGAAGTGTTGCCTATAATTTTAATAAAAAGGCACTGGGATGTCATTATGTTACTGTTTCTGATTTTCTGCAAGAAGAGGCTGATAATCTGAAGCAATTAATCGAACCAACTGACTCGGTATATATTATTTTTACCTCTGGAACAACTGGCAAGCCCAAAGGTGTTGTAATTAATCATAAAAATTTATTAAATCATACTTTTTGGCAAATTGAAAATGGAAATTTTAACTTGAATTCTACAATGCTACAAACAATTGCATTTACTTTCGATGGGCATGCAGCTGAAATTTATCCGGTTTTGTTATCTGGAGGTAAACTGCTGATAGCCACAGAAGACCAAAGGAAGGATCCAAAAGAATTACTACAGTTGTTATCAGGAAAATATGTCACATTTATTCCATCATTGTTACGTGAAGTGATTTCATATGCGGAGCAGACAAATCAGATGGATAAATTAAGAAAATTTGATAAAATGTTCATCCCTGCGGAACCTATAACAAAAAATGAAGTGTTAAAAATTGTTGGCAATAAAAACGAAAAATTAAATGATATCTTTCATTTTTATGGACCAAGTGAAGCAACAATTACAACTGTATATCACTGTTTATCTGAATTATCAAGAGGGAATGTTGAGCCTATAGGAAAACCGATTGCCAATACTAAGTTATATGTTTTAAACAAACATTTAAAACCTTGTGGAGTTGGTATTCCAGGTGAATTATGCATAAGTGGAGAATCTGTATCTAAGGGCTATTTTAATAGAGATGATCTAACTAAAGAAAAATTTATAAATGACTCAGTATGTAATGGAAAGTTGATGTATAGAACTGGAGATATTGTACGTTGGACAGAAGAAGGAATAGTTGAATTTTTAGGAAGAAAAGATGATCAAATAAAATTAAGAGGATTTAGAATTGAAATACAGGAAATCGTATCAATCTTAAAAGAATTTGATGAAATTTCAGATGCAGTAGTTTTTTTAAGGGAAATTGAAAATGACAAGTTACTATGTGCATATATTTTAGGAAGTAAAGCTATTAATATTAGTAGTTTAAAAGAGAAAATTTTAAAAAAGCTTCCAGAATATATGATTCCACAATATATTATGCAGATAGATAAAATGCCAGTAACGATGAATGGAAAGATTGACAAGAATAAATTACCAATGCCTAAAATTGAGTTATTTAAAGAATATGAGGGGCCGAAAAATGATGTGCAGCATATGCTAGTAGATATGTTTAAAAAAGTTCTTAATGTTGATAAGGTAAGTATTAATGATTCCTTTTATGATTTAGGAGGGCATTCTCTAAAACTAACAAGGCTGTTGAATTTTATTGAGAGGGAGTTTGGTGTAAGGCTGAAAATTCGCGATATAGTGGAAGCTAAGACGGTTAAAAAAATTAGTCTTCTTTTAGAAAAAACTAAAAGCGAAAATATATATGAAAATATAATTGCGGCAACACCTTTAGAATGAATGGGAAAAGGGAGAGAAATATGAAAACTTATTTAAAAAAAAATAAATGGCTTCTTTTGATTTCATTATTCTTAAGTATGGTTGTTTCTGCAGGTGTTGTATTTTTAGCCGCAATATTACAAAACATAGTAAATGTAGCTACAGAAGGTTCGATAGACGATTTTTTTACAACGATTGAAATTTCAGTGGGATATTTGTTAATACTTGGTGTATGTAAATATGTTCATGCTATTTGTAATAAAATCTTGATAAAAAGAATTAATCTAAGTATACGACAAGACATTTTTAAAAATATTTTTGAAGAGGGATATGAAACGTTTGAGGAAGGAGATTCAGCAAAATATATTTCAATGCTCACAAATGATATAAAAATAATAGAAGAGAATTATATTATTCCATTATTTAAAATAATTGAAAATAGCATTACATTTTGTCTTGCAGTATATATGTTATTTATAATTAGTCCAATTGTGTTAATAGCTTTATTTAGCTGTTTATGTTTGATTTTTATTGTATCCGCTATATTTAGTAAAATTCTGCAAAAAAAGCAAGAATATTATTCAGATGCATTAGGAAAGTATACAGCTATAATAAAAGATTTATTGGGTGGATTTACAATAATTAAAAGTTTCAATGAGGCACATAATGCAAATAAAGATTTTAAAATTGAAAACCGCAATTTAACAAATATTAAATATAATTTGGATTCTACACTTGTAATGAATCAAACTACATCGGATATTTTAGGGTTGCTGACAATGTTTGTAGTAGTATCTATTGGTTCTTATAAGGTGCTATCAGGTGATTTATTGGTAGGAACATTAATTGCTTTAGTTCAACTTAGTAATTCTTTTGTAAATCCAGTAATGGAAATAACTATGAGTATTCCACAGATGCAAAGTATTAAACCAATTTTAAATAAAATGAAAAATATAGGTAAATTTGCTGAGAGTAAAAAAAATTTAAAAAATTTGGAATGTTTTAGTGAGGTTATTGATGTAAAGAACCTAACCTTTGGATATGATGAAAAGATAAATGTACTAAATAATATAAATTTAAAAATATTTAAAAATAAAAAAATATTAATATTGGGTAAAAGTGGAAGTGGAAAGACAACTTTAGTAAAACTGATTCTAGGCCAAAACACGAATTACAAAGGTAAAATAGAGTGGGATCATGAAGATATAAAAGAAATTGATGTTTCAAATGTATCTGCATATATACAACAAAATGTATATATATTTAATAAATCAGTGAGAGAAAACATTTCATTGTATAAAGATTTTCCAGATGAAGCAATAATAAAAGTTCTAAAAGAAAGTGGTCTTACGGATATAGCACTCGATGATATAGGTTTAAATTTTTCAGGAGGGCAAAAGCAGAGAATTTCTGTTTCAAGAGCATTAATCAGAAATAAATCAGTACTTGTTGTGGATGAAGGCACATCAGCAGTTGATATAAAAACCAGCAATCAAATAGAAGAAAATTTATTAAATAGAAATGACTTAACTATGATAGTAATTAGTCATAAAATAAACAAAAATATTCTAAAGAAGTATGACCAGATTATTTGTATGGATAAAGGTAAGATTATTGAACAGGGAACTTATGAGGAACTGATGGATAATAATAGTTTTTTGTCAGAATTTATTTCAGTTATAGATGAAAAATAACAAAATCCAGAACTTATACAATTGCTATAAATAATTTGTATAAGGTATTTTCTAAGTGAAGACAACTTCTTCTTGGCAATAATTAAGTTAATAAATTGTTACAATAAGAAGTTGTTTTTATGTCAAATTTGCTAATTTATTTTTATGGAAGCTGTACATTATAAAATTAAAGAAGATAAAGAAATAATAGTAAACATTCCCTAAAATTCGGCATTGAACAGATTATTAAAACAATAAGTTCCTTATGTCGCATATGCCATTCACTCTATTTATTACTAATTTCTGTAAGAATTTTATAAAAATAGAAAAAACATCTTGACACACAATACATCGCATTGTATAGTATTGTGTATAAGGAGGTTTTATAATGGAGATAGATATTTATGTTCCTTCTGACTTAGAAAAGAAAACTGATGGAGTTAACAATAGAAGGTCGGAAAAAAGGATTCAGGAAATTTTAATTGACATATTTAAAAAGGTACTGGAAATAGAGAAAGTGAGTATAAGCGATTCTTTTTATGACTTAGGAGGACACTCATTTAAGTTAATGATGTTGATAAATTATATAGAGAAAAAATTTGGAGTAAGACTCAAAATTCAAGAAGCAATGCAAGCCAAAACAATAGAAAACTTCAGCTTGATTATAAGTAAGGCTAACAACTTCAAAAAATTTAAAGAAATTCCACCTGCAATACCTCTAGAATAATCCTTATAAAGATAATGTAGAATTTAATAATGGGTTAGGAGAGATGATAATGAACATACAACTAAAAAAGGGGTTGCTAGAAGTCTGTATTCTTGCTGTATTAAAAAAAGGTGACTCATATGGCTATCAAATTATAAAAGACATTTCCGAATGTATAGAAATATCTGAATCTACATTATACCCAATTTTAAAAAGGTTAGAAGCAAATGGGTATGTTGAGACATATTCTGTAGAGCATAATAGCCGATTAAGAAAATATTATCAGATAACTCTTAGTGGGAAAAAGCATATAGAAGATTTTTTATATGATTGGAAAAAAATTATGGATATATATTTTTTTATAGGAGGTAAGAGTTATGAATAAGGAAGAATTTCTAAGAGATTTGATGAAACAGCTATCGTCTCTAGGAGAAACTGAGTGTGATAAGTTTCTGACATATTATGATGAGATGATTAATGATTATATAGAAGATGGATACACCGAAAGTCAAGCCATAGACAAGATTGGTGATTCTAAGCGTATTGCTAAAAATATTATAGAAGAACAAGGAAGTGTCATATTAGCAGAATCATCTGTAGGAAGGAAGCTCTTTCAAATAGTACTATTGATTCTTGGATTTCCATTATGGGGATCTATACTTTCAGTAATAATCATATTAGCATTATGTGCATTTATAATAATTTTGTGTATACCTTTGATTACAGGCGTAATAGCACTTGCAGGTTTTGGAGGAGGATTATGGAGTATAGTAGGCTCTTTATTTTGTCTAAAGCAGGGACTTCATATTGTGGTCACGCAAATAGGATTTGGAATTTTATTATTAGGTATAAGTATTTTATGTATGTGGATAACACAATTTTCAATTGTAAAATTTTTAAATATTATGAAATTATTTATACAGGGAGTCGCTTCTGTATTTAGAAAGAAGATGGTGAGAAAATGGAAATTATAAATATAAAGAAATTTTGCTTAAAATTAAGTTTTATTTTAATACTTACGGGATTAATTATATCGTTTATAGGATTTGCAATTTCAGGGTTTGATAAAAATGCATATAAGACATCTGGTGAAGACCATTGGTATAGAACCATCACATTTATAGGATAAATGTGTATACTAATTTCCAATGTTTAAAGGCTAGAGACTATTAGGTAATTACGAAACTAGTTCGCAAACTTGATTCAAAATATAGAAGAAATTCCGCAATACAAAATTTCTTGTAAAAGAGAATACGAAAGTATACTTTAATAGTTTCAATAAAATATGAAATATGCAAGTATTAAGCTATTAAAGGCTTTAAACTTTTGATAGGCCCACGATGATGAATTTATCAGCAACGACAGTCATCAGTTCCACTGAAAACACATGGATAAGCAGGAACTCCTTTTCTGGACAAATGTAAATATATTGCATTTAATACAGATTACAGCATTCTTCAAAAATCTATAGTGAATATATATGAAGGGAGTATATTAAAATGAACGCAATTATAAAAAGTCAAAATTTATGTAAATCAAGAGGAAAACAGAAAGTAATAAAAAATGTATCTATGAATGTAAATGAAGGAGAAATATATGGTTTTTTAGGCCCAAATGGGGCTGGAAAAACTACAATCATGAAAATGCTACTTAATCTAGTTAAACCTACATCTGGTGATATTTTTATTTTTGGTGAAAAGATAAAAGAGACCTCGTATGATTATCTGGCAAGAATAGGAAGCATAATTGAGTATCCAGTGTTTTATAATAAGTTAACTGTTTTGGAAAATCTAAAATTGCATTGCGAATATTTAGCAATCGCCAATTATTCATCAATTGATTGGGCGTTAGATACTGTAGGGTTAAAAGAAATTGAACAAAAGAAAGTCAGTGATCTTTCTTTGGGGATGAAACAAAGGCTTGGCATTGCAAGAGCTATAATCTCAAAACCTAAACTACTTATATTAGATGAGCCAATCAATGGAATGGATCCTGTGGGAATTAAAGATGTTAGAGAATTATTATTAAAACTAAAGAAAAAATTTAATATCACAATATTAATATCCAGTCATATCATTTCAGAGATAGAATCAATAGCAGATACTATCGGAATTATAAACAACGGAAATTTAATTAAGGAAGTAAAAATGGATGATATTATAAAAGGGAATTTGGAGTATATAGAATTAGAAGTTGATAATGGAAATAAAGCTATTTCAGTCCTTGAAAAAGCTTTGAAAATAAAAAAATATGAGATTAAAAATAATACTTTGAAAATATATGATAAGAATATTTCACAAAAGGAAGTGAATAAAGAATTAATTAATAATGGACTGGATGTAATAGGAACTGCAAGAAAGCACATTACATTAGAAGAATATTTTATAAATAATATTAAATAATAGGAAGAAGGTAATAAAATTGATTAATCTTATGAAATTAGAATGGAAAAAGAATAAAGTTGATGGATATATTTTTTACGCTATTATTTGTATGATTTGCATATTTGTTGCAATGGCATTTATGTCTTTATCATCAAACAATATGGGAGATCCTATGTTTGAAGATTATCTGTCATTTATGTCGTTAACCAATATATTAATAAAAATTACTTTTTTTATATTTAGTGGAACGATGATAGCCAGTATTGTGATAGATGAGTTTAAATATAATACAATATCTATTGCTTTCTCATATCCTATTTCAAAGAAAAAAATAATTAAGGCTAAACTACTCATTATAATGATTTTTTGTTTTTGTAATATTATGATTACAACTTTCATTATTAATGTACTTATATTTTATTTGAATCCTATCTTACATTTTTTTGAAACCCCTGTTAAGCTATCAGAGATATTAAATACGATACCATCGGTGATTTCACTTTCTATAATGTGTGCAGGTTTTAGTTTAATTCCTATGTATTTTGGTATGAGACGTAAATCAACATCTACTACTATTACGTCCTCTGTAATTATAGGCTTTCTTTTAAATTCAATGGTTTCAAATGGAAATTCTTCAGTTAGTTTAGGACAGATAACAGCTGTGCCATTAATTCTTTGCATTGTGGGAATGTTAATCGGATATCTATCTTATTGGAATATAGATAATAAGGATTTGGGTTGAAAATTTTTAAAAGAAAGGGTGTGCTCAATGAAGAAATTTATTTTTTTTATATTTGTTATTAGTATAGCTTTATTTGGGCTAACAAGCTGTAGTAAACAAGAAAAAAATCTTACGCATGACTTTTCACTGGAAAAAGTTAAAAAAATAAATATAAACAATAATTCATGGGATTTATTATTTAAAAGTTCTCAGGATGATGAAATTCATGTGGAAACAAGTAGTAAAGATGATAAGTCAGAAAATCCAATTGATATCGATTTGGAAAGTGGAGTACTAAATATTACTCAAAATGATGATTCTAGTAGTTTTGAAGATGGATTTACCTTTGGAAGTCGAAACAAGGTTATAGTATATTTGCCAAAGGATTTGAGTAGTCCTGTAAATGTAGAAAATAAAAACGGTGATATAATGATAGAAAATGTGTCGATTAGTGATCTGAAACTTACCAATTCATCCGATGATATAACAATAAAAGATAGTTCAATAAAGAAATTGCAAGCTGAATCGAAATCTGGAGGTCTATATTTTACCAATGTATTAGATAATGAGATATACGTAAGTACAGGCTCTGGTGATATAGTTTTCAAAGATTTTACCGAACGTCAAACTTCTGATATAAAAACCGGTTCGGGTGATATTAGTGTTTCATATAAAATTAAACCAACATCATTAAAATTAGGAGTTACAAGTAATTCTAAAGATATCTCAGTACGTTTGGATGATTTAAAATTAGAGGTAGATACAAAAGGGAAAAAAGAAGGAACGATTGGTGTCGGGAATAATAGCTTAAAGGCTAATAGTGATACTGGGACTATTAGTATCCGGTAGAAAGAATAATTTTAGACGTATAAGTTTTACTATAAATACTGCGTTAATTTTACGATAGATTTATGTAAATATAGTAGACATAAAAAGTATAACTTTTAATGTTGCACTTCTAGCTAGTAACTCAGCTTCTTTTGGAGTTATATAATTAATAGCAGAGTGCAGTCTTTCGTAAGCATCAAAGATTTGATGGTTATAATTACTAAAATTAAAGTTATATAATAATGAGCTGCTACAAAACTAGCATAGTTAGTTTTGTAGCAGCTCATTAATGATTTTGTCTGATTGCTAAGCATGTATTGGAAGGATTGGATTATACAAAATTATATTTTAAAGAAGTTATTGAAGACATTCTATTAGTGTTATTATAAATCTGAATTTCTTTAGACTCCAAACTTGTTATAATTTTAATTTTATCCATTAATCCATCAAACTCATCTGGAGTAAGTGATTGTTGTCCATCACTAAGCGCATTTTCTGGATCATTATGAACTTCTATCATAAGCCCGTCACTGCCAGCGGTAATTGCTGCTTTTGCCATAGGTTCTACTAAGTAAGCATATCCACCTGCATGGCTTGGATCAATAATTATCGGTAAATGTGATAATTTTTTAATTACTGGGATAGCTTGTAAATCTAAAGTGTTTCTAGTAATTGTTTCAAAAGTTCTAACTCCTCTTTCACAAAGAATTACATTTTCATTTCCACCTGCCATAATATATTCTGCTGACATTAACCATTCTTCTATAGTTGCTGATAAACCTCTCTTTAATAAAATAGGCTTATTAGTTTTCCCAATTTGTTTTAAAAGATCAAAGTTTTGCATATTTCTGGCACCGATTTGGATAATATCGACTTCTTCAACAAATGTATCTATATAATCAGTTGACATAAGTTCGGTGACTATCGGAAGCCCTGTTTCGTGCTTTGCAGTCTTTAAAAATTTTAAACCTTCAAGTTCTAGTCCTTGAAAACTATATGGAGAAGTTCTCGGTTTAAATGCGCCTCCCCTTAAAAAGTTTGCACCTGCTGTTTTCACTCTTTTGGCAATTTTAACTATTTGCTCTTCGCTTTCAATTGAACATGATCCCGCTATTATCCCTAAATGTTTTCCACCTATAATTGAACCATTAACTTCAATTATTGTATCTTCTGGTTTAAACATTCGATTTGCCTTTTTAAAAGGTTCCCGTACTTTCATCACTCTATCAACACCTTCAAGAACTTCTATTTTCTTAGAATCTATTATAGAGGTGTCACCTATAATACCTATAATATAGTATATATGCCCTTTAAAAACATTAGTATCCAATCCTTTTTCTCGAATAATTGTTTTCACTTTTTCTATATTTTCTTTACTTGCTTTTGGGTTCATTATAATTATCATTTTAACCTCCATTTCGCTGCTACCGCTAGCGACACAAATAGTAACGAAAAATTTGGCGTTGCGGTTTCACCACTTAGCAATAATAAAACTGAGAGGAAGATATACTACGAAACATAAGTAGGTGAGTCATAGATTACATCTCAGTTTAAAGCATTATTTTAATTAATGTAAAAATTATCTTTCAAACACAAAAAGAGTGAATAGTAGTGACCCGTTCACATCTTGATTATGTAATTAACTGCTAAAGTAGAATTTGTACTGATAAAATGACAAAGTCCTATAAAAGTACAATTGAACTTCTCTGCACCATTTCTAGAGTTAACAGACACTTTCCAATTATTATCATCTCCGAAATCAGTACTAATATGTCTCAAGTTTCAACAGTTTATATTGCTGGGAACGATTAACGCGGAGCAATAATGAATTCGTTAGTAATAAGTAATTAGTCTATTACTCTCATTTTTTACTATTTTATCACTTATATGTATTTTTTTCAATGTTTATAAAAATATTGTTGTAAATTACAATATTTTTATAAAAAATGTAAGAATGCTTATGGATTATAATTTTTACAATTATTAATATATGTTTAAACCTGACCTACGGGAAGTTAATAACTAATTAATAATTAGATTTTAAGAGAAAATTTAATTTGACAATAATAAAAAACCACCATATTTATAGTGTAAAATTGATTTGCGGAGTCAATCTACATACAAAAGGTGGTTTATTTATGATTAACTTGAATAACTTATTTGATTAATTCAGGAACAAGGTTAGGTGGAATTTCTCCATAAGAGCCTTTAACAAGATTTAAAGCAGCTGTCTTAACCATATTATAAAGAGTGCTACTTGTACCAGAACCTATATGGGGAAGGGTAATTACGTTTGGTATTTTAATAAGAGGATTATCCGTGCCAATAGGCTCTGTTTCGTAAACATCTAAACCAGCTCCAAGAATTTTTTGATTTTGAAGTGCATCAACTAAGGCCTCTTCATTTACAATTTGCCCGCGAGAAGCGTTAATAAGGATGGCGCTTTTTTTCATCATAGCAAATTCTTTGAAATCTATAAGATGGTAAGTGTCTTTGGTGAGTGGAGTCAATAGTACAATAAAGTCAGATGTTTTTATAAGAGACTCAAATTCACAATATTGTATACCTAGATTTTTTTCAACTTCAGGTTTTCTGTTTCTATTATAGTAAATCACATTCATATCAAAGCCTAATTTCGCTCTTTTAGCTACAGCAGTACCTATATTGCCCATACCTATTATTCCTAGGGTAGAGTGATGAACATCTTTTCCCAAAAGATTTAGATTATATTCATGAGTCCAGTTACAATTTTTGACGTAGCTATCTGCTTGAACAATTTTACGTGCTGAACATAAGATTAATCCAAATACTAAATCTGCTACGGTATCGTTTAATATACCAGGTGTATTAGTTCCCATAATATTTCTTCTTTTCATTACTTCTAAATTAAAATTATTATAACCAGCAGAAATGTTGCTAACAATTTTTAATTTAGGAGCATGATCTAATAAAGCTTCGTCAATTTTTATTCCATATAACATTACACCATCTTTGTCGCTAATCCTATTAAATAATTCATCTTGAGGGATTTCTGTGTTTTTACCCCATTTTTCGTAGTCGCAGAATTTGCCGATGTATTCCTCCACTTCATAAGGAATTTTTCTTGCAATATATACTTTTGGTCTATTCATTATTATACCTCCATTTTTAATATATTTAATGAGTAAATAGAAATGTGTAAATTTATGGTTTGTGTAAACCTATATCAATGCAAAAATTGTAGCTAATATTAAAAAAAAATATAAATATGGAAAAAAATAAATAAAATGTAAGAATTTAATTGCAATTTTACAATAAGTGTAATAATATGTATATTATATAACATTAAAGGAAAAAAATACATAAAAATAAGTAAAAATACAAATGAAGATAAAAGTAGGCATGATTTAGAACAAAATTAAAGGGGCATTAGAAATAAAAAATGAGCAAAATGGGCGGTTGTAGAGTTTTCGAGATTGCTCAGAATAAATATGGGGGGAATATTATTATGAAAAATAGTTATCAAAAACCAGGTGATCAAATGGAAGAAGATATGTTATATCCATTGTCATTTGAACAGAATCAATTATTAAATTTAGGGAAAGGAGAAATTGATAATCCATGCCATATAGTACAAGCTATTATTTCTATAGAAGGAAATGTAAATATAGATTTGATAAAAAAGTCATGGACTTATATAGTAAAAACTCATGATAGCTTTAGAATAAATTTTATTAAAAATAACGGAAAAATTTATCAAGAATTTGTTGAAATAGAGGGTATTGATTTTGAAGTAATTGATTTAACAAAATTAGAAAAATTGCAGCAAGAAGAATATATAAAAAATGAGGTTTCTCAAGAAATAAATAAATCATTTAAATTAGATGAAGATTTATTATTTAGAATTAAAGCACTTAAGGTATTAGAAAAAGAGTATAAATTTATTTTTACTGCAAATGAAATTATTATTGATGAACATTCTTTATATGTAATTGCCAATGAATTAAAGAAATATTATCTTACTTTGAGTAAAAATAAAAATATGAACTTTAACTGTCAATATAGTTTTCGAGAACATTCTATATGTCAAAATAATAGTATAGCATCTGGTAATTTAAATATACAAAAAAAGTATTGGGAAAATATGCTTTCGGAGGATTTGCCAGTTTTTGATATTTGCACTGACAAGAAAAGGGAAATGAGCATCGCATATAAAGGTGATTTTCAATCTGTGTTATTAGATTGTGAAGTATCAAATAAATTAAAAAAGCTGGCGATAGAGAATAAAACTTCTTTATCTATGATTCTTTTAACTGCATTTAGAATTTTATTATACGATTATACAGAGCAAGAAGATATTATTATAGGATTATCATATATAAATCAAAATACAACTACAACAAAAGATTTCATTGGATGTTTAACAAATATTTTGCCATTAAGGATAAGAAATTCAAAAGATTATACATTTTCAGAGCTTTTGAATTATACAAAAAAAGTGTGGGATGAAAGCTATTCAAATTCTAGTTATCCACTTTTTCATATACAAAAAGGAATAAAAGAGAATTGTAATGATAATATTTTTCAAGTTATATTAAAAACAGATTTCAAACATGCAGACAGGTTATATGATACTAATAAAGACGATGATATACATATATCGTGTACAATACTAAAAACAGGATTTACAAAATATCCATTGACACTTTATGCCAAAGAAGAGGATGAGCAAATATATTTAGAACTTTCATATTTAGTAGATTTGTTTGATAAGAGCTTCATTCAAAGATTAATTAAAAACTATGAGATACTGATTAATAGTATTTTAAAAGATTCAAATATGAAAATTTCAGAACTTGATTATTTGTCTTTTGAAGAAAAGGACATGTTAGTAAATTCTTTAAATAATACATATAGAAATTATAATTATGATTTGAGTGTATCTCAGTTATTTGAAAAAATTGTAGAAGAATTCCCAAAAAAAGTTGCGTATATCTACAAAAACAATACAATTAACTACATAGAGCTAAATGCGCGTGCTAATAAGTTAGCCAATTATTTAAAAAAGAAAGATGTTAAACAGGATGATTATGTAGCAATTTGTGTAGATAAATCTTTTGAAATGGTTGTTAGCATTTTAGCTATTATAAAGCTTGGAGCTGCATATGTTCCTTTAGACCCAGAACATCCAATATCAAGGTTAGAAGAAATAATAAAGGACACTAATGTGAAACATCTTTTGGTAAAATCAGATACTGATAAATTTGAGACGTTTAATGGAGTTAAAGTACTTATTGATAAGGAAAAAAATTTAATTAGTCATGAAAGTGAAGATAATGTTAATCTTAAATTTGAGAAAGATAATACTATAAATATTATTTATACTTCATCCTCAACAGGAAAGGCTAAAGGTGTTAAAATAGGCAACAGAGCTGTGCTTAATAGATTAAATTGGATGTGGCAAGAATATCCTTTTTCACATAATGATGTAGTATCTTTTCATAAGTCATATTGTCTTGTGGCTGCCATATGGGAATGTTTTGGAGGCTTATTGAAAGGAACTCCCACTTTACTGTTAGAACGAAAGGATGTATTAAATCCTGTAATCTTATGGAGAAAACTAGTAGAAAATAAGGTTTCATATTTTCTTTCTAATCCTGCATTGATTCGAGGAATTTTGAAACAAGGAAAATTACATCCTGGCGAATGGAATTCCTTAAAAATTGCAACAACAAGTGCAGAGCCTATATCTGTTAATTTGATTGAAGAGTGGTATGAGGTTTTTACAAATGTTCCACTATTAAATTTATATGGAGCAAGTGAGTGTTCTTCCAACGCCTTAGTATATGATACACGATTTATGAGTAGTGATCATAATAGGGTACCTATTGGAAGAGGATTATCTAATACAAAGATTTTTATTCTTAACAAGGATGAAAAATTAGTGCCATATGGAGCTGTTGGGGAGCTGTGTATTTCAGGAGATTGCGTTGCACAAGGATATTTAAATTTAGATGAACTAAACAGGGAAAAATTTATTAAAAAGCCTTCTTTAGGAATTGATAATGAAGTACTTTATAAAACTGGAGATCTAGCTAGATATATGGAAGATGGTAATGTAGAACTAATAGGTAGGAAGGATAATCAGGTAAAAATAAGAGGATTTAAGATAGAAATTGAAAATATCGAATTGACACTTCAAAGATATGAAGGAATAGGTAGATGTGCCGTTAAAGTATTTGAAAATGAGAATGGAGATAAATCCATGATTGCATATATTGAGAGTAAAGATGTTATACCTGTATCAAAGGTAAGGCAATTCTTATTAAAGTATTTACCGGATTATATGCTTCCAGTAGGGTATGTTTTTTTGGATAAAATGCCGTTAACTCCTACAGGAAAAGTTAACAGAAAAAATTTAAAAGAACCTATAATTGATGAAGTAGCAGTATATAATGACTTTGTTCCTCCCAATACTGTAATAGAGAAATTTCTGGCCAATATTTGGAGTGAATTGTTAGGAAGACAAAAGGTTGGAATTCAAGATGATTTTTTTGAATTAGGTGGACATTCTCTTATAGCAATGGAGCTTGCATCCGGAATATATAATAGATTTAATGTGGAAATTTCTGTATCTAAAATATTTGAACATTCTACAATTTCAATGTTATCAAAGGATTTAGAAGTGTTGGTAAGCGGCAAGTCATTAGAAAATAAGGAAAATATCAAGAAAAAAATAATTCAAAGAGATACCTCTTTAACTTTAGGGCAATATTTATGCTTCAGCCTTGGAGAGCATATGGTAGAGCCAGAATATTTTAATATTGTTAGAGTATGTGAAGTGGGAGGCGATTTTGACTCAAATAAACTTAAACAGGTTTTGAGATATTTATGGAAAATGCATGATTCACTTAGGGCAAGATTTATAAAGCAGACAGATGTATGGCATCAAATTATTGATGAACCAAATGACCAGATACCATTTAAAGAATTTAAGTTTGAAAATATTTCTATAAATGAGGAAAGAGACATAATCAAAGAATACAATGAGAAACTTCAGCATTGTTTTGATATTTCAAAAGGACCCTTAGGACTTGTTGCTTATTTAAATTTTGGATCCAATAGACCTGGTAGAGTCTTGATTATTTTACATCACTTAATATCGGATGGATATTCAATGGTTATTTTTATGAAAAATCTTGAGAGAGGGTATAAACAGTTAGCTGAGGGTAAACAAATTAATCTAATTAAAGAAAGAACAACCCTAAGAGAATGGTGTGAAATATTAGATGAATATAGTTCCTCTAAAAAACAGTTGAATGAAATTGAATACTGGTCATCACTACCATGGGATCAGGTGGCTAAACTTTCAGCTGATTATCCAGAAAATGAAAATGAAGGATCAATACGGTCAATGGAAGAGGTAGTTGTGGGATTGGATATTGAAGAAACAAAGATATTAAGTAGACAGATTCAAATAAAATTAAATATTGAAGCTACAAATGTTTTAATTTTTGCTTTAACCAAAGCTATTTCAGAAGCTACAAAAAAAAGGTGGGTGGAACTAAATGTTGTAAGTCATGGGCGTGATATTGTACAAAGTGAACAACAGTTGAATTTAGCAAATACTATAGGATTTTTTGCGTATGCAAGAAGTTTAGTTTTAAAGCAAACTAGCCATAACGATTTATTGCATGAATTAAAACTGTTTAATGAACAAATTAATAATGTACCTAATAATGGTTATGGGTATAATATTTTAAGTACTTTTGCCCATAAGGATAAAATTAAAAAGATTCCTTTTGTAATGTCTGGAATTATGTTAAATTACAGAGGAGAATTTAATGAGATATCTAATGAAAAAAGTGTATTCAAAATAACAAATGAGTTTCCACATCTTTCATTTAATCCTGAAAGTAAAATATTTAGACCTAATCGTATGCTTATTATGATAGATGGAGCGGTGTCTAGTAAACATTTGGTCCTTTCTTGGAAGTATAGTAATAAATTATTAAAGAGAGAATCAATTGAAACTTTAGCAAATAGAACTATAGATATTCTAAAAGAAGTTATAAGTATAACCACAGATCTTTATTAATTTTTATAGATGATAATAGTTAAATTAAGATATTAAGGGGTGAAAGTATGAGATTTAAGGCTGAGATTTCTGATCAATTTCAATTTTTATCTGGAGTTTATAAGTACAATGATCACCAGACTCACTGCATTATTGATTTTGATAATAAGATGAATAAAGAAATTTTAAAAAAATCAGTTATTTTAATGCTAGACATAGTACCTATTTTGGGATGTGCTTATGTAGAAAATAAAAAATCGGCTTATTGGGAAAGAGTTGATAATTTTAAATGGAAGGACGTAATAAGATATGTAGATAATAGGGAGGAATTCAATAATTTTATAACATCGAAAACAAATGAATTTAAGGGGCCTCAGATTAAAATTTGTTTGCTAGATTCAGATGAAGATTCATTAGCTATAATTATTAATCATATGGTATGTGATGGCGGAGGACTTAAACAATGTTTATATTTACTAAGCGATTTGTATTCAAAGCTTATAGATAATGCTGAGTATTTACCTAATTATAAAATAAATACAAATAGAAGCACAATAAAGATTAATCAAGAGTTTAGTTTAATAGAGAAAATAAAGATTATTAAATCACTAAATAAGGGAATGAAAAATAATAATTTTTATAAATTTCCTATGACTGAAGAAAAGGAAATTAGTCCATTTGTTCTAAAACATAAAATAAGTAAAGAAAGATATTTTAAAATCAAAGATTACTGCAAAAAATATAATGTTACAATAAATGATATATTTCTTGCAGCATATTATAGAGTACTTTATGGAATTTTGGATATAAATCTTGAAAAGCCTCTTACTATTCCTATAATGGTAGATATGAGAAAACATTTAAAAAAAGAAAAAATTGACTCAATATGTAATTGTACATCTTCAATTGTTACAAGAATTGATTATAAACTTAGTGATAGTTTTGATGATACGGTTAAAAAAGTTAATGAATATATGACTTTGAGAAAAAATAAATTCATGGGTATAGAATTATTTTTTAAAGTGTCGCTAATTTCCAAATTATTTAGTTATGAAAAAAACAAAAAATTAATGAAAAAAATTGAAAATCCTTTCATTTGCATGAGTAATACAGGTGTTCTTGATTCAGAAAAATTTTCATTTAAAGGCATATCAATAAATGATATATCTATATTTGGATCAATAAAATATCCTCCATATTTTCAATTAGTATTGAGCAGTTATAATAATACTATAAATTTGAATGTAAGTTTATATGGAACTTTAAAGGATAAAGAAAATATAGAAAATTTTTTTAAGTTGATGGATAGGGAACTTCCTGCATAATAAATTTAATTATCTGAACAGATATACATATTTCAGATTTGATTAATAAATTAATCAAACTTCATTGCAAGCCAACACTTAGTCGTGTGAAAATTTGTTTTGAAACAACACAACTGTATCTAAGTTAGCTAAAAGACCTATTTAGATACAGTTATTTATAGATTTACGAATTTAATCTTAAACCTCTTAAAAGTTGAATTGGTTATAGATTTGGTTCATAATATTATAAACTATTGGATCCTTTGCTTTTAGCTGACTTCGGAAGTCAGCTCTGAAGAATCTACTAGAGGTTTCAGCAAAGTTTTCATGTGAGTAGTCCCAACCATAAGAACCAGCGTAGAAATCATTATTTTTAATAGAATCATCATAAAGTTTATTCCATAGTGTGACTAAGTTGCCAGTTCCATAATTGATCTTAGTTCTAGGATCTACTCCAAAGTAAAAATCATTAGTTGTTGAGGTTGAATCCTCGATGCAATGTGCCATTTCATGAAACATGATATCTATTGCTCCGTCTGAATTTGCCATAGTACCAGCAATTATACGCATTCCAAATCCATCATTTGGGTTACCAAATTTTTCATTGGCATCAAGAGCTCCTGGTTTCTCCAAGATGATATAAATACCATTACCATTGTTGGTTAGTGTTTTGTACCATGTATTCTTTAACTTTGAGTCAAAATAAAGTTTATTTAATACATATGGTATGTATTTTTTTGTGTTCAAAAATTCAGCTGTTGTAGAATTATCATAACCAAAAATATAAACTGCTAGGCTTTTTGCTCCACTTGGGTTGGTATTGTATGCAGTGTTAGCGTTTTCTGTTGGGTCAGCATATGCATATGCAACTTTGGTGCAATTCTGAACCAAGCCTTTGAATTCTTGAGTTCTTTTGCTAATATTAACCTTACTAGCAGGTAGTACTTTAACAGTAGTTTTGTTGATGTAATCATCTGGATTAATGGAAGTATTATTTGATGCTTTAGAAGAAGCTTTTGTTGTACTTGAAGTTGATACATTAAAAGTGTCTTCTGTTGAGTTTAAAGTTGTTGCTGCAAAAGCAGTATTTCCAGTCATCAATAAAGAACTAGTCATGACTATTGCTGCTAAAGCAGTAATAATTCCTTTTCTTTTTAACATTTTTATCCCCCATTCAAATTTATTATTTAGATTTTTGGATAAATTTATACTTATTGTTATTATCTTACGATAATTTGATAATTCGTAGAAGTGTTTTATCTTAAAATCAAGAAATATCATCGTTATTGTTGCTAAGTGTAAAGTAGTTATTAAAATATAGCTTTAAACAATCGGTATTTTATTCAATTGAAAATGAATTTTGTTGATTCGTGAAATTTCTTAAATATCGAATTAAGTAAGTATAATGAACATTTACGATGAAGAAGTTAACGATTACGATGAATAGGTTAACATAAAAGTAATGTTATGGTAGATTAGTATATATATTGTATAGTGTAATATGGTTATATTGTCGACTTATTAAGAATATAAACATATTTATGCATGTATATTTGGAAATTTATCGTAAAATAAATGAAAGGAATGATTTATGATGAGAAAGAAAAAACGAATAATATCATTATTGATGTTTTTAGGGATGTTATTCACTTGTACCATTGGAAATGCTTCGTTTAAAGTATTTGCTGCGGCAGAGAATGGTAATACAACAAAAGGAGAATCAACAAAGATTTATGCAAGTGCCTTTGCACAGAATACTGATGACTGGACTTGGATGAGCATAGGAGATACTGCTAGTTTAGTATATCAGGATGTGACAAATTTCAATGCGAACAACACTACCAATGCATTAGTAAATGCAAATAATACTGCAAACTTTGGTATACAGATTGCTGATGGAAACCTTGCAGCAGGGGATTCAAGCACATTAAAATTCAAGGTTGGTACAGTTAAAATTAAAGCTGAAGGTTATGAGGATGTTATAATTAATCTAAATAAAGATTATTCGGAAGTTTATTTAGCAGAAGCTGCTACCTGGGGTCTTACTGGAAATAGTACTCAAATTTTACTGAATGATTATCTTCCAAAAGATGCAACTGAGAAAGTAAACTATCTACACAAGATTACTAGTATTACAGCAGATATAACTTTATCAGAATATAGCTATACTAAAGCAACACCAACAACACCAACAACAGGTGAAGCTATATATACAACAAAAGGGCAAACAACAAAGATTTATGCTAGTACCTTTGCACAAAATACTGATGATTGGGCTTGGATGAGTATGGGAGATACTGCTAGTTTGATATATCAAGATGTGACAAATTTCAAAGCTATCGATACTGCTAATGCATTTGCAAAGTCGAATAGTACTGCAAACTTTGGTATAAATATTGTTGACGGAAACCTTGCGGAGGGAGATTCAAACATATTAAAATTCCATGTTGGTACCATTATAATTAAAGCTGATGGTTACAATGATCTTGTAGTTAATTTAAATAAAGATTACTCAGAATCATATTTAGCATCAAAGGTTAGTTGGGGAATTACTGGAAACAATACACAAATTTTATTAAACGATTATTTACCAAAAGATGCAACAGAGAAAGCAAACTATTTACACAAGATTACAACTGTTACAGCAGATATTACATTATCAGAATATCAGTACATTAAAGCAGTAGCACCAGAACCAGAGTTTCCTGATGACTATACTCATCCAACTACAATGCGTGGTCTTTCTGCTATGGATTTAGTAAAAGATATGAAGGTTGGCTGGAACTTAGGAAATACTTTAGAATCAGCTGGCGGGGAAACTGGATGGGGTAATCCTGTAACAACAAGAAAGATGATTGATGAGATAAAGAAGGCTGGGTTTAATACTGTTCGTATTCCAGTAAGATGGGATGAACGTTATACTGATACTAACTATACTATTGATCCAACATATATGGCACGTGTTGAAACAGTTGTAAACTATGCACTTGCTAATGATATGTATGCAATTGTTAATATTCACCATAATAAAATACAGAGTGAAATGAATGAAGCAAGCAAAGCTAGCGTTCTTAATGAAGGAAGTGCTGTATGGAAGCAGATTTCAGAGCATTTTAAAGATTATAGTGATAAATTAATCTTCGAAACAATAAACGAACCAAGAAATGAGGAAGACTGGATAGGTAATGCATCGTATTATAATGTCGTAAATGAATATAATGCAAAAGTACTTTCTGTAATGCGTTCAACTGGTGGGAACAACGATAAGAGACTTGTAATGATACCTACTTATTGTGCAGCATCAGATTATGATAAGATTTCTGCTATGGTAGTGCCAAAGGATGATAATGTAGCAGTATCTATACATGCTTATTTACCATATAATTTTGCCTTGAACGAAGCTCCTGGTACTCAATCTACCTTTGGAGATGCTGATAAGTTGCAGCTTGATAAAGTTTTCAGATTATTAGACAAAACTTTTAAACAAAAAGGAATTCCTGTTGTTATCGGTGAATTTGCAGCTACAGATAAAAATAATTTACAAGATAGAATTAACTTTACAAGATACTATGCACAATTAGCAACTAGCTATGAAATGCCATGTTTCTGGTGGGATAATAGTAATTCTGCTATGACTAGTAAAAGTAATGCTATGGCGCTGTTCAACAGAAAAACTCTTAAATTTGTATATCCAGAAATCGTGAAAGCAATGTTTGATGGCTGGAATGATCCAAAAGATGTTACTAATTATGATGAAAATATGATGTTTAGTGGCACAGCAACTTCTTCAAATTGGGGACAAGCACTTTCACTTTATTATGGTTCAGATTTTGTGGATGCTGATTTTTCTAATAAATTAGCTATAGCTGTAGAGTACACAAGTGAAAAAGCACCTCAATTAATTTTGTCAGGAAACTTAGCTAGTGTAAATTGGGTAACAGTAAATCCTGAAATAACTAAATCAAACGAAACTACAAATATTGCATATTTTACTCTTAATGATATGGTAAGTGCATACAAAAAGGCTCTTTCAAACTATGACAGTTATGGCAAAGTTTTACCAGGACTTCAGACTATTTTAGTGGGGGATCAAGGTGCAAATCTGACAGTAACAAAGGTTTATAAAATATATAATTTTGGTGAACCTCTTTTAGGAGATTTAGATAGTAATGGATTAGTTAATTCACTTGATGAAGCATTAATGAAACAATATTTTTTAGATAATTCTATAGCAATAAACAAAACTAATGCAGATATGAATAGTGATGGAAAAATTAACTTTAAAGACTTTATATTGTTAAGAAATAAATTGAATAGTATAATACCTATGTAAAGGACAATATAAAAAATCCACTTAGATAAAGTATCTAAGTGGATTTTTTTACGTGTACAAGCATATTGGTGATGAAAGTCCGTTGTGGTCTTAAGAATGGAATTACTAACCGATAAAAAATTTACGTCTATTACATAAAAGGGATCTTATTGATAGGGCCTCATATTTATTATTTATATATGGAAGCTTTCATTTTCGTCACATTTGACAGACATATCATAATTTAAATAATCATACGTTATTGGCTTATTATTAATTTCACGTACAATTATGTTAATAGAAATCTCATCATTAGATTCCATGTAATTAAGTATATTTTTTTCTTTTTTTGTTAAAGTTTTTTTATACTTTAATTTTTTATAAATATAATATTCGTCATCTGTAAAGCTATGATTATTTGATAGATTATATTTTATTATTTTTAATTTAAATTTTATCCATACCTTGAATTTTTTTAAAAAACTTACTATTCTCTTAAAAATTTTTTCAGATATTATTCTAAAAATTTTTGTCAAAGTTTCATCCATTATTTTAACTATAATAGGTGAAGCTAACCCACCTATAAAACTTATTGTACCAACAAATAATAGTTGCCAGGATTTTTCTATCCAATCTATCATGCTCTTCCTCCTTTTATACAAGCAATTATATAAAAATATCAAAGTTCTTTAAATCGTTCACAAGTCCTTATAAATACTACATTATATTAATATGTGAAACATTTATGAAATACTTCATATTTATTATATATATTCGTGTATTGCTCGTTTATGAATTTCTAGGAAGAAAGTATTAAATTATGTTGAACAATTTTTTCTGAATTTCATCAGCGGGGGTTCAAAGTTTTTTAATATTAATTCGTTATACGTATATTGAAATTTCCATATATTTTCAAATACTTAACATCATTATATTTACTAAATATTTTATAATGATGATACAAATATAAAATTTATATTTAAAAGTTATAATTTATTTCACAAATACTTTATTTACTAATTTAATCAGTTCATCATTAATTAATTCTTTTTTTATAAAGTAAGTAGCACCCAATGCCTCGCAAATACCTAATTCATTAGAAAAATTATTCTTACCACCATCTGAAAAAACAATTATATTTATGTCTTTATATTCTTCTCTTAGTTCTACTACAAGTTCTAATCCACTTTTTCTAGGCATAAATATATCCGTAATTATCAAATCAATATTACCTGATTTTTTATATACCTCAATTCCTTCTTCGCCATTAGATGCTTCACATACATTATAATTTGCATCTTCTAAAATAAGTCTTATAAAAGTTCTAATACTTGCAGAATCATCAACTACTAATATATTTTTTTGTGTATCATTCATTATTTTTCAACCTTTCTTTTTCAGCTTATAATATAAACATAATATATTGTAAAATTTGTATTAAAATAATTTATCAAAATTTCAAATACTATTAATAAATTCAGCATCTTTTTCGTATTGAATACAAATATTCATATTAGTGAAGATATTTTCGTAATATCATTAAATATCTTTTGAAATATAATTTATAATAAAGTATCACTCCTTTCTATTTAAAAAAATAAAGACCAATAGTCAGCTTGCACGCTAATTATTGGTCGGTTGCACTATTAACTCCAAATTCTCAAAGTGCCCAAATAAAGAGAATTTTTCATTGTTCCCACTTTTTCCCTATATTTTTAATATTATAAGTAAAACTACATATATATATAGTAAATTCGTTCACTATAATTTACATATTATATTATTATTATGATTAAATCAACAAATAATCTGTTATTTCGTTACTAAACTTGTATTTCTTATTTATTTACAATGTTCAGTATATTTACATATATAATAAAGTTTCAGCAAGAATAGAAAAGTTTAGTTAAAGATATTAAATATGATTAAGAACCACTTCTAAATTTAAATCAATTACTGAGAAAGATTACTGCTAAAAGCTATCCTAAAAACTTTATATTTAAGAATATAAATCACTTCGAACTCTTTGGAAACAAATGGTTTTATGATATACTGATTAGTATTATATGGTAAATAATAAAATCTATTTATATAAAAAACAAGCAATTAGAGAAGCTATAAACAAATCTATATTTTACAAATTTGTTTAAATAATAAAAAAATTACTTATAATGTGATAAAATAGTTATGAAATGTGGGAATGTTAATTGAAAAAAATTATATAATCCATAGCAGATAGTTATGGATTATACGACTTAAATAAAATACATAGTAAAGTTAATCAGTTTTATTATGATGAAAATGAAGTTTCTGAATTAATAGACGATTATGAAAAATTTTATTTTAAACCGGTTTTACCTAAAATCAAGGTTAAGAATGGTAAATTAATTTTTAAAAGTCAAGTGAAGAATGAAGATTGTAATAAGGATGCTATATTTTATACTAATTTAAATTCGAACAAAACTAAAGAAAATGTGAGCGTTATAATGATTCATGGTTGGAGATCTGAAGAATTAAATAGATTAGAACCTGTATTCTTAAATGACTTTAAAAAAAATCAATATAATATATACAGATATATTTTACCTTATCATATGGATCGATGCGATAAATCAAATTACGGTGGAGAATATTTTTATAGTGCTAATATTAATAGAACATTAAAATCAATTATGCAGTCTGTTAATGATATAAGAGCTTTGATTGCATATCTTAAGCAAAATAATGGTAAGGTTGTTATTATTGGATTGTCTTTGGGTGGACTTATATCAAATCTAATAGCAGAATATGAAGAAAATATTAATTTATTAATATCTATATTCCCAGCCAATAATTTAGCGTTTACAACTTTTGAGACAGAAGCAGGTAAATATGTAAAAAAGGATTTCTTAGAAAAATCGTTTGATTTTAATAAATTAAATGAAATTTGGACAATCATAAATCCAAGTTTAAACAAACCTATAATTGATTTGAATAAAATATTATTGATTCATGGTAGATATGATAAATATGTTTTATATGAAGATACTAAAAAGGTTTCTCAAAATTGGGGAGTAGGAAATGAAGTGTTAAAATGTGGACATTCAGGAATTGTCATTAATAAGAAGGAAATTAGAAATAAAGTTATAGATTTTATAAATAAAGAATTATAAAGGTGATACTATATGTATATGGTTGGTACTATTCTCGGATTATTTGTAACTGCAACTATAATATTAATAAAAGATTATGAAACAGAATCTACATGGTGGTTAGCAGGATTTTTATTTTTATGTGGTTTAGGTGCATTTTCATCAGTGACTGCAAGTATATTTAATAATATAATAGACCCTAAATATATGGACTTAGTATATTATATTAGTGCACGGCTATCAGTTTCAGCTCATTATTTAGCGCCAGTTTGTATACTGATTTACGCAATGCTTTATTCAAATTTAATAAATAATAAAATAGTATACCTTCTACTGTTTATTCCTGAAATTTTATGTTATATATTGTTACCAATAAAGAATAACGATTTAAAAACAACAACAGAACTTTTGCAATATATAGGAATATTATGTATTGTTGAGGTACCTTATCTATTTAGTGCTATTGTTTTGTTAATATATTCCTTTGTAAAGGAAAAATATTATTTAATAAAAAAATACAAGTTCGTTAATATAGTTATTATAGTATCAGGTCTTATTTACGTAACCCCATTCAATTTTATTCTAAGAGCTCTTGGAATGGAGAATTCGTGGGAATTATTTTCTATTTTAATACCAATACATTTTGTGATATTTATTTACTTTGCAAATAAATTTGCAGTATTTGGTGATACTATGAAATTTGATAAATATAAGTTTGCTTTTGAAAACATTATTGACTATATTTGTAGATTGTCAAGTACTTTTGACCCACTTTTGCAACTAAAATTGACCCACTAACAGTTTAATTTATTATGCTAACATCATAGCCGCTTTCGCGTAAGCGGATTATATTAATTTCTATAGTTTTAGC
>NZ_LZZM01000211.1 GCF_002006345.1 Clostridium puniceum | reverse complement strand
ATCCATAAAAGAAGAGCTTTCTAATGAGCTGCCATCGTATATGATACCTAACTATATAATGCAGATAGAAGAATTACCAGTAACAGTAAATGGAAAAGTGGATAGAAAAGAACTTCCAGAAATAGATGTATCAGAAATAATGGAAAATGAATATGAGACAGCAAGAAATGAAACTGAAGAATACTTAGTTAAGGTATGGGAAGAAGTATTAGGAATAGAAGGCATAGGCATCAGCCATAATTACTATGAGTTAGGTGGAGACTCAATAAAATCAATACAAATAGTATCAAGACTTCAAAAGTATAATATGAGCCTTCAAGTTAAAGATATAATGGAAAATCCAACAATAAAACAATTAAGTGAGAAGGTTAAATACAAAAATAATGAAGTTGATCAAAGTGTAGTTGAAGGCGAAGCAGAATTAGCACCAATTCAAAAGTGGTTCTTTGAAAATGAGTTTTCAGAGAAAAATCATTGGAATCAGGCTTTTGTGTTCTATAAAAAGGATGGCATAAAGGAAGAAATACTAAAAAAATCTTTTGTAGAAATATTAAAACATCATGATGCTTTAAGAATGATATATGAAAAAGATAAAGATAAAATCGAGCAGAGAAATAGAGGGTTGGAAGCATCAGAAGATGTATTTACTTTAGATGCATATGATTTAAGAGAAGATGAAAACTATAAAAATACCATAGAGGAATTATCAAGTAAACTGCAGGAAGGTATGAATTTAAAGAAAGGAATCCTAGTAAAATTGGGACTATTTAATACTAAAGACGGGGATTATCTGCTTATAGCTATTCATCATATGGTTATGGATGGAGTTTCTTGGAGAATATTACTTGAAGATTTAGAAAATCTTTATAAAGCTATAGAGAATGATGAAGAAATAATATTACCTAAAAAAACTACTTCTTATAAAGAGTGGACAAGAAAACTTTTAGAATATGCAAATAGTAAAGAAATTCTAAAGGAATTAGAATACTGGAAATCTATAGAGAATACTGAAATAAGAGAAATTCCAAGGGATTTTGAAAAAACTGAAAGCACCCTTGGAGAAAGCCAAAGTATTTCTATAAGTTTTTCAAAAGAAGAAACGGAACGACTTCTTAGAAAAACAAGTGCAGCCTATAATACTCAAATAAATGATATATTACTTTGTTCCCTAGGATTAGCTGTTAAAGAATGGAGTAGAAATGATAAGGTACTTATAAGTCTAGAAGGTCATGGAAGAGAAGAAATTCTAAAAGATGTTTCTATAGATAGGACAATAGGATGGTTCACGTCTATGTATCCAGTAATTTTAGATATGACTTACAGTGAAGATATATCATATTCTATTCAATATACCAAAGAAACTCTAAGACATATACCTAACAATGGTGTAGGTTATGGTATATTGAAATATTTGACAAATAACCAAAATAATAAGGATAATTCATTTAAACTAAAACCAGAAATAAGTTTTAATTACCTTGGAGAATTTGTATATAAGGAAAGCAAAGATTCATTTAGATATTCTGAATTAACAGGTGGTATGGCTGTTTCAACTGCAAACAAAAAATTAAATTCTATAGAAATAAATGGGCTTGTTTCAGAAGGAAAATTAGAATTATTTTTAAATTATAGTACTAAGGAATATAAGGAAGAGACAGTAGCTAATTTATTAGAAGAATATAAGAAAAATTTAATTAAAGTTGTAGAACATTGTGAAAGTAAGAAAGAAACACAAAAAACACCTTGGGATTATGGCGATAATGAATTAAGCATAGAAGATTTAAATAAAATGTTATCTAGTGAAAAAGATATAGAAAAAATTCATTCTTTAGCACCTATGCAGGAAGGTATGCTGTACAATTTAATACTTGATAAAAAATCTCATGCATATTTTGAGCAAAGCGTATTTACTCTTGAAGGAACACTAAGAGTAGAAGTATTAAATAAAGTATTTAATACTCTTATAGAAAAATATGAGGTATTAAGAACCGCATTTTTCTATGGCGATATAAGTAAACCTAAGCAGGCAGTTTTAAGCAAAAGGGAAATGTTAATAAATTATGAGGATATAACCACTTTAGCGGATTCAAAGCAGGAAGAGTATATAGAAAACTTTAAAAGGCAGGATAGAGATAAAGGGTTTGATCTAACCAATGACTGCTTAATCAGGATATCAGTAATAAAGACAAAAGATAATAGATATAAATTGATTTACAGTTTCCATCATATAATTATGGATGGCTGGTGCATAGGAATAATAATGAGGGATATAGTTAGCTTGTATAAAGCTTTCTGTGAAGGCGAAAAAAATATAGTAATTGATGAGACTGTACCATATAGTAATTACTTGGAATGGCTTGATAAACAAGATAAAGCTGAAGCGTTAGAATACTGGAAAGTATACCTTTCAGGATATGAACAAGAATCAGTAATTCCTAAGTTAAATAATAAACTAACTGGTTTTAATAATGGAGAAGATTCAATTGTATTAGATGATATACTCACATCAGAATTTAGAAAGCTATCAGAGAAAAATAATATAACATTAAATTCACTAATCCAAACTGCATGGGCAGTATTATTACAAAAATATAACAATACCAATGATGTAGTATTTGGTTCTGTAATTTCTGGAAGACCAAGTGAAATTGAAGGAATAGAAACTATGATGGGATTGTTTATAAATGCAGTACCTGTAAGAGTAAAAGGAGATGACAATACAGAATTTAAAGAATTAGCAAAAAAACTAAATAACGATTTTATTGAAGCTAATACGTATGGATATTGTTCATTAGCAGAAGTGCAGTCTTTAACAACTATGAAGAATAAACTTATTAATCATGTTGTAGTATATGAAAATTATCCTATTGACAAAAAAAATATGAATTCTGGTATGGATAAGAAATCTGAAATAGATATGATAGACTTTAAAACATTTGAGCAGACAAATTATGATTTACAACTTCTGATAATACCAAGTGATAAATTGTCTATAAAAATACAATATAACAGCAATATTTATAGTAAAGAGACTATAAGAGCTATAAAAAATAACTTATATAATATATTAAATTGTATAATAGATAAGCCAGATATTAAAATATCAGAAACAGAAATGCTTAGCTTAAAAGAACAAAAGAAAATTCTGTATGAATTAAATGATGTAGAAGCAGATTATCCTTATAATAAAACAATAAAAGAATTATTCGAGGAACAGGTTGAAAGAACCCCGGAAAATATAGCTGTTATATATGAAAACACACAACTCACTTACAAAGAACTTAACAGAAAAGCAAATGTCTTAGCTTGGAAATTAAGGGAGAAGGGAGTTAAGGAAGAAACAATTGTAGGAATAATGACAAATCGTTCTGCAGAAATGATAGTAGCAATACTGGGGGTATTGAAAGCAGGAGGTGCATATTTACCTATCTTGCCTGATTATCCTAAAGATAGAATTGAATATATGTTAGAAGATAGTCAACCACAGGTATTAGTTGGACAAAAAGAATTAATTGAGACTGTAAGTTTTAAAGGAGAGATACTAGAGACAGAAAGCATTAAAGAAGATGAAGATGAAGATGAAAAAGAAAATTTAGTTGCTTTAAGTTCACCACATAGTATGGCATATATTATCTATACTTCAGGAACAACAGGCAAGCCTAAAGGTGTGGTAATTGAAAATATAAATGTTGTTAGACTTATGTTTAATAGCAAAATGCAATATGAATTTGATGAAAAACAAATATGGACAATGTTTCATTCTTACTGCTTTGATTTCTCAGTATGGGAAATGTATGGTGCATTATTATATGGAGGAAAGCTTGTAGTAGTATCTGATAATGTAACTAAAAATCCAGCAGAATTTGTAAAGCTGTTAAGAAAGGAGAAAGTAACTGTACTAAATCAGACGCCATCATCTGTTTATAATTTAATTGAAGAAGAAATGAAGCAGGAAGATAATAATTTAAATATAAAATATATAACATTTGGTGGTGAGATGTTAAAGCCTGCAATGTTGAAAAGATGGATAGATAAATATCCTGATACTAGACTTATAAATATGTATGGTATTACAGAAACAACAGTACATGTAACTTTTAAGGAAATAACTGATAATGAAATAACAACAGGAATAAGTAATATTGGAGTACCCATACCAACTACAACTACGTATATTATGGATAAAAATCTAAAACTTCTACCTATAGGTGTTCCAGGAGAACTTTGTGTGGGAGGTGCAGGAGTTGCAAGAGGATATTTGAAGAGACCAGAACTTACTGCAGAAAAGTTTGTTGAAAATCCTTATATAAAAGGAGAACGCATTTACAGATCAGGAGATTTAGTAAAAATGCTTTCTAATGGGGAAATGGAGTATATAGGAAGGATAGACCATCAAATAAAGATAAGAGGGTTTAGAGTAGAAATTTCAGAAATTGAGAATAAACTTATAAATCATATTGATATTAAGGATGCAGTAGTTATTGCAAAAGATGATTTAACAGGAACAAAATACGTATGTGCTTATATTACAGCTGATAAGAAATTTACTATAAAGGAGCTTAAAGAATATCTTTCGCAAGATCTTCCATACTATATGATACCTTCATATTTTGTTCAAATAGACAAGATGCCAATTAATGCAAATGGGAAGATAGACAGAAGACTGCTACCTGAACCAGAGGAAAATGCAATTTTAGATAGCAGTTATGAAGCAGCTAAAAATAAAATAGAAGAAAAATTAGTGGCTATATGGGAAGAAGTTTTAGGAAAAGAGCATATAGGAATTAATGATAATTATTTTGATTTAGGAGGGCATTCATTAAATGCGGCAATGATCACCTCTAAAATAAACAAAGAATTCTGTGTAGATATAACTGTAAGAGTGTTATTTGAAAATCCTACTATAAATGCTTTAAGTAGATTAATAGAAAAATCAGAGAAAAAAGAGTCTATCTCAATATACAAAGCAGGAGAAAAGGAGTACTATAAAGCATCTTCAGCAGAACAGCGGTTATTTGCATTATGGGAAATGGACAAAGATAATACGGTGTATAATATCCCAATGATATTTGAAATAAATAAAGAATTGGATGAAAAAAAGGTTCAAATTGTATTAAATGAATTAATAAGAAGGCATGAATCATTAAGAACTAAATTTAAAATAGTAGATGACGAAATAGTACAGGTCGTAGACAGAGAATGGAATTTAGATTTTAAATATGAAGAATTAAAAGAAACAATTGTTAATGAAAAGATAAATAATTTTGTTAAGCCATTCGATTTAACAAAATCACCTTTAATGAGATGTGAAATCATAAAGTGTTCAGAGAAAAAATATGTGTTTATGGTAGATTTTCATCACATAATAGTTGATGGAATGTCTTCAAGCATATTGATAAATGAATTTAAAGCGTTGTATGAAGGCAATGTATTACCTGAAACTGCATTACAATACAAAGATTACTCAGAATGGCAGAATTCTTTAGAAGAAAAAGGATTAATAAAAAAACAAGAGGAGTATTGGTTAAACAGATTTAAGGGAGAGTTAACAATACTGAATATTCTAACTGATTACGAAAGATCAAATGTGCAGAGTTATGAAGGTTCAAGAGTAATTTTTAATATTGGTAAAGCACTAACTGATAATTTAAATAAGCTGGCAAAAGATGCAAATACAACTTTATATATGGTATTACTTTCAGCGTATAATGTGTTGCTGGCAAAATATAGTAGTCAAGAAGATATTATAATAGGAACAGCAGAATCAGGGAGAACAAAGGCAGGACTCGAAAATATTGTAGGTATGTTTGTAAATACTGTGGCTCTAAGGAATTATCCAGAAGGAAATAAAACATTTAAAGAATTTTTAAATGAGGTAAAGGATAATACTTTAAGAGATTTTGAAAATGCGGATTATCAATTTGAAAATCTTATTGATAAGCTGAATATAAAAAGAGAAGCTAGTAGAAATCCACTATTTGATACGATGTTTGTACTTGAAAATATGGATTTGAATTCAAAAGAATCTAGTGAAAAAATTAATATACTTGAAGCAGAATTTAATGTATCAAAATTTGATTTAACATTAACAGCAATGGAAATAGAGAATGGTATTAGTTTTAACTTTGAATATTGTATCAAATTATTTAAGAAGGACACGTTAGAAAAGATAAAAGAGCATTTTATTAACATATTAAACTCTATAGCAGCTGAGTCAGATATTAAAATATCAGAAATAGAAATGCTTAGCTTAAAAGAACAAAAGAAAATTCTGTATGAATTAAATGATGTAGAAGCAGATTATCCTTATGATAAAACAATAAAAGAATTGTTCGAGGAACAGGTTGAAAGAACCCCGGAAAATATAGCTGTTATATATGAAAACACACAACTCACTTACAAAGAACTTAACAGAAAAGCAAATGTCTTAGCTTGGAAATTAAGGGAGAAGGGAGTTAAGGAAGAAACAATTGTAGGAATAATGACAAATCGTTCTGCAGAAATGATAGTAGCAATACTGGGGGTATTGAAAGCAGGAGGTGCATATTTACCTATCTTGCCTGATTATCCTAAAGATAGAATTGAATATATGTTAGAAGATAGTCAACCACAGGTATTAGTTGGACAAAAAGAATTAATTGAGACTGTAAGTTTTAAAGGAGAGATACTAGAGACGGAAAGCATTAAAGAAGATGAAGATGAAAAAGAAAATTTAGTTGCTTTAAGTTCACCACATAGTATGGCATATATTATCTATACTTCAGGAACAACAGGCAAGCCTAAAGGTGTGGTAATTGAAAATATAAATGTTGTTAGACTTATGTTTAATAGCAAAATGCAATATGAATTTGATGAAAAACAAATATGGACAATGTTTCATTCTTACTGCTTTGATTTCTCAGTATGGGAAATGTATGGTGCATTATTATATGGAGGAAAGCTTGTAGTAGTATCTGATAATGTAACTAAAAATCCAGCAGAATTTGTAAAGCTGTTAAGAAAGGAGAAAGTAACTGTACTAAATCAGACGCCATCATCTGTTTATAATTTAATTGAAGAAGAAATGAAGCAGGAAGATAATAATTTAAATATAAAATATATAACATTTGGTGGTGAGATGTTAAAGCCTGCAATGTTGAAAAGATGGATAGATAAATATCCTGATACTAGACTTATAAATATGTATGGTATTACAGAAACAACAGTACATGTAACTTTTAAGGAAATAACTGATAATGAAATAACAACAGGAATAAGTAATATTGGAGTACCCATACCAACTACAACTACGTATATTATGGATAAAAATCTAAAACTTCTACCTATAGGTGTTCCAGGAGAACTTTGTGTGGGAGGTGCAGGAGTTGCAAGAGGATATTTGAAGAGACCAGAACTTACTGCAGAAAAGTTTGTTGAAAATCCTTATATAAAAGGAGAACGCATTTACAGATCAGGAGATTTAGTAAAAATGCTTTCTAATGGGGAAATGGAGTATATAGGAAGGATAGACCATCAAATAAAGATAAGAGGGTTTAGAGTAGAAATTTCAGAAATTGAGAATAAACTTATAAATCATATTGATATTAAGGATGCAGTAGTTATTGCAAAAGATGATTTAACAGGAACAAAATACGTATGTGCTTATATTACAGCTGATAAGAAATTTACTATAAAGGAGCTTAAAGAATATCTTTCGCAAGATCTTCCATACTATATGATACCTTCATATTTTGTTCAAATAGACAAGATGCCAATTAATGCAAATGGGAAGATAGACAGAAGACTGCTACCTGAACCAGAGGAAAATGCAATTTTAGATAGCAGTTATGAGGCACCTAGAAATATGACAGAAGAAGAATTAGCATTTATATGGGAAGAAGTTTTAGGAAAAGAACATATAGGAATTAATGATAATTATTTCGATTTAGGAGGGCATTCATTAAAGGCAGCAGTAATTGTAGCAAAAATAAAGAAAAGATTATGTGTAGAAATAAAAGTAAGAGATTTATTTGAAAATCATACCATAAGTGCTTTGAGTAAAATAATAAAGAAGCTAGACACAAAAGAATATATAGAGATAAGTAAAGCAGAAGAAAAAGAATATTATAAAGCATCTTCTATGGAAAAACGCTTATTTGCGCTATGGGAAATAAATGAACAAGATACGGTATATAATATTCCAATGATATTAGAAGTAAATGAAAAATTAGATAAGGAAAAGGTTGAAAAAGTACTAATTGAAATAATAAGAAGGCATGAGGCTCTAAGAACAAGTTTCGATATAGTAGATGGTACGATAGTACAAAAAATAGAAAATGAATGGAATTTAGATTTTAAGTATGAAGAGGCAGAAAATATAATAGTTGAAGAAAGAATAAGTAATTTTATTAAGCCTTTCAATCTAAGAAAAGGACCATTAATGAGAGCAGAGATTATAAAGTGCGATGAGAAAAAATATTTATTTATGGTAGATTTTCATCATATAGTAGTTGATGGAGTATCTTCAATAATAATATTAAATGAATTTATACAATTGTATGAGGGAAAAAGTTTACCAGAGCCTTTATTACAATACAAGGATTATTCAGAGTGGCAAAATAGTTTAGAAGAGAGTGGATTAATAGAAAAACAAAGAAAATATTGGATAAATAGACTTGGTGGAGAATTACCAATACTGAATATGCAAACAGACTATGAAAGACCTATTGTGAAGAGTAATTTAGGAGGTCTAGTAAACTTTAATGTAAATAAAGAACTAAAGAATAATCTTAATAAAATAGCAAAGGATACAGGCTTAACCCTGTATATGATATTACTAGCAGCATATAACATAATGTTATCAAAGCGTAGTGGTCAAGAAGATATTATAATAGGAACAGCTCAAGCTGGAAGGTCACATGAAGAAACTGAGAATCTAGTAGGAATGTTCGTGAATACTATAGTATTAAGAAATTATCCAAAAGGAAGTAAAACATTTAAAGAATTTCTTATGGAGGTGAAAGACAGTACTTTAAAAGATTTTGAAAATACAGAATATCAGTTTGAAAATTTAATTAAAGAGTTAGATATAAAGAGAGATGCAGGCAGAAATCCATTATTTGATGTAATGTTTGTACTTGAAAATATGGGTTCAAATTCTGGTGGAGAGAATAAAAAAATTAAACCAATTGAACCAAAGCTTAATATATCGAAATTTGATTTAACTTTATCAGCAGTAGAAACAGAAGAGAGTATAGACTTTAGATTAGAGTATTGCAGTAGTTTATTTAGAAATGAAACAGTAGAAGAAATGGGAGAGCATTATGTAAATATATTAAATCAAATAACAAGTGATCTAGATATTTATATAAGTAATATTGAAATGATTTCAAATAATGAAAGAGAAATGTATATTAATAATATGAACAATGATAGCGAGATTATCGATGCAGCAGAATTTAATTTTTAGCAAGATTTAGTTGAAAAATTTATAATTAAGAAATGAAATAACAATTGTAAAATTCAACCATAAGGTTCTATTATGGCAGAGGGACACTTACATTACATTATCTAAATATTTTACAATAATTAATGATTTAGATTAGTGTAATGTAAGATTTCTACATATGAAAAACTTTTATAAATATTAACAGCTGTTGTCTTTAATGTCTTAAAATTGTGAAATATATAGAGGTGGTAAATAATATGAAAGATAAATCTGATATAAAAACAGTACGTTATATAAATGAATTTAAGAATCAATTAGAATATTGGGTGAGAAATCTGAATATTGACTTAAATAGAATTGAAATACCTAAAAACCAAGTTAATAATGAGTTAGTAAAAATGGCTAGCATACAATTGAATTTCCCTAATGAAATAGCAGAAAAGATATTAAAAATAAGTAATTATAAAGATTCAACTACACTTATTGTATTATCTTCTATATTAAAATGCTTGTTATATAAATATGCAGCACAAGATATAATTCATGTTATTACACCTTTATTAGAAAATGATAAATTAGAAAAATATAACAAATGTGTAATAATCAAATCAGCAATGAGAAGTGAAATGAATTTCAAGCAGGTATTGCTTAATGAAAAAGATACTTTTTCTGATGCATATAAAAATGGCGATTATCCATTGGAATTTATTATGGAGGAGATAGGGATTAGTAAAGAAAATATAACTAACATTTTTAATATTGGCCTTGTATTTGAAAACATACAAGACATAAATTATGTTGAAAATTATAATTTTGAATTGTTATTTATATTTAATAGAAAAGACAATGAGATTTCTTTAAGAATAGATTATGATAATAGCAAATTTAATAAAATTTTTATACAAGATATAATCAATAGATATATAGCTATATCAGATAAGTTAATAAGCAATATAGGAATTGAAATGAAAAATATAGAGATTGTAACTTTAGATGAAAAGCAAAAGTTAATACATGAATTTAATAATACAAACTTAGGTTCTCCAAAAGAAAAAACAATATATGAATTATTTGAGGAACAGGTAGAAAAAACACCAGATGATATAGCAGTAATATTTTCAGGCGAGAAACTTACATATAGAGAACTTAATGAAAGATCAAATTCCTTAGCAAGAGTTTTAAGAGAAAAGGATGTTAAATCAGAATCTATTGTAGGTATTATGCTAGGAAGATCCCTAGAAATGGCTGTAGGAATTATGGGTATATTAAAAGCAGGTGCAGCATATCTACCTATAGATCCTGAATATCCAGAGGATAGAATAAAATATATGCTTGAAGATAGTAAGTCACAAATGTTATTAACTCAAAAGAAACTAATAGATGTTCTAAGTTATAGTGGACAAATTATAGATATAGAAGATAACAGCTTATATGAATGCGAAAAAAGTAATCTTGGTAAAGTAAGTGAACCCAATAATTTGTCATACATTATATATACGTCAGGAACAACAGGAAAACCAAAAGGGGTAATGGTTGAGCATAGAAGTGTAGTAGATACGTTATTATGGAGAAAGGAAGAATATCAATTAGATAAGAAAGATAATGTACTTGTTTTATTTTCATATGCTTTTGATGGATTTGTTACAAACTTTTTTACCACTATTTTATCAGGAGCATCAGCAGTAATAATTAATGCAGAGGAGTGCAGAGATGCACTTGCAATACGAAAAGCTATAATTAAAAATAATATAACACACTTCATTTGCATACCAGTACTATATTCTGCTATATTGGAATGTTCTAAATGTGAAGATTTACGTAGCTTAAGAGTAGTTACTTTAGCAGGAGATAAGACAACAAAAAATATAATTGATTTAAGTAGAAGTAAAAATGAACAAATAGAATTGGTAAATGAATATGGTCCTACTGAAAACAGTGTGGCTACAACTATATATAGAAATATGCAAAAGATTGATAGCGAAATAATTCCAATAGGGAAGCCAAGGAGAGGTACAAAGGTATATATACTAGATAAAAATAATTGTTTGGTGCCTATAGGAGTACCAGGTGAATTATGTGTATCAGGAGACGGCTTAGCAAGGGGATACTTAAATAGAGAAGAACTTACAGCAGAAAAGTTTATAGATAATCCTTTTGAATCAGGAACAAGGATGTATAAAACCGGTGATATAGTAAAATGGCTGCCAGATGGTAACATAGAATATATTAGAAGAATAGATAATCAAATAAAAATAAGAGGATTCAGAATAGAATTAGGTGAGATAGAAAATCAACTTTTAAAACTAGAAAGTATAAATGGAGCAGTAGTAGTACATAAAACTAATAAAAATCAAACTAGCAATCTTTATGCCTATGTAACTGCAAAAGAAGAAATAGCTGTAACATTACTAAAAGATCAGCTTGCAAAGAAACTACCATCATATATGATACCAAGTTATATAATTCAGATAAATAAATTACCATTAACGCCAAATGGAAAAATTGATATAGAAACTTTATTTAAAAAAGAAATTGCACAAGCTGTAAAAGAAAAATGCGAAGCGCCAAGAAATCAGGTTGAAGAAAATATTTTAAATGTATGGAAAGACGTATTAGGAATAGACGGAATTGGAATTAGCCACAATTACTATGAATTAGGTGGAGACTCAATAAAATCTATACAAATAGTATCAAGGCTTCAGAAATATAATATAAATCTTAAGGTTAAGGATATAATGGAATACACAACAATAAAACAATTAAGCAAACACGTAACATATAGAAATAATGATATAGATCAAAAAATCGTTGAAGGAAAGGTAGAATTGGCTTCAATACAAAAATGGTTTTTTGAAAACAAATTTTTAGTAGAGAATCATTGGAATCAAGCCTTTGTTTTTTATAAAGAAGACGGTATACAAGAACAAATATTAAAAAAATCTTTTATAAAAATACTAGAGCATCATGATGTTTTAAGAATGATATTTAAAAAGCAAATTAAAGAAATTATTCAAGAAAACAGAGGAGTAGATGGACTAGAAAATTTATTTACATTGAATTCATATGATTTAAAATTTGATAAGAATTATAAAAATACTATAGAAATGCTATCAAATGAGTTGCAAAAAGATATAGATTTTGAGAACGGAATTTTAATAAAATTAGGGTTGTTTAAAACAGATGAAGGCGATTTTTTGCTTGTTATAATCCACCATTTAATTATAGATGGAGTTTCATGGAGAATATTGCTTGAAGATTTAGAAAATGCTTATAAAGCTATTGAAAAAGAAGAAATAGTAGTATTTCCAAGAAAAACTACATCTTATAAGGAATGGACGCAAAAAGTTAAGGAATATTCTAATAGCAGAGAATTACTAAAGGAGAAGGATTACTGGAAAGAAGTTGAAGGTACGGAAGTTAAAAAATTACCAAAGGATTTCCCAAAATCCAATATTACTTTAGCTAAAAGTAGAAACATTGATTTAAATCTTACTAAAGAACAAACACAAAGTTTAATCAGAAAAGCAAGTGCAGCATACAATACGCAAATAAATGATATATTACTTTGCTCTCTAGGGTTAGCAATAAAAGAATGGTGTGGAAACGAAAAGATACTTATAAGTTTAGAAGGTCATGGAAGAGAGGAAATTATAAAAGATATCTCAACAGAGAGAACAATGGGATGGTTTACAACAAACTATCCAGTAATTCTTAATATGAGCCATAGTGATAATATTTCAGATTCTATTAAAAATACAAAGGAAACATTAAGGCATATACCTAACAAAGGTATAGGGTATGGAATATTAACACAATTGACAGAAGATAAAAATAAAGAAGATATTTGTTTTAAATTAAATCCAGAAATAAGTTTTAACTATCTCGGAGAATTTTCAGAAAAGAAAAGTGATAATTTATTTCAGTATTCTGAATTAATTGGTGGCATGAGCATTTCACTACAAAACAAGAAATTATGTTCTATTGAAATTAACAGTTTAGTTATTGGTGGAGAATTACAATTAACATTAAATTATAGTACAGAAGAATACAAACATGAAACAGTTGAAGAATTGTCAAAGTTATATAAGAAAAATTTGATTAAATTAATAGAGCATTGTGAAAGGAGAGAAAAAACAGAGAAAACTCCATATGATTATGGGGATAAAGAATTAACTATAAAAGATTTAAATGTAATATTATCTAATAAGAAAGATATAGAGAAAATACATTCTTTAGTACCAATGCAGGAAGGGATGCTTTATAATTTAATTCTTGATAAAAAATCACATGCGTATTTTGAACAAAGTGTGTTTACTATACAAGGACCACTTAGAATAGATGTCTTAAATCAAGTTCTTAATAAACTTATAGAAAAATATGAGATATTTAGAACGGCATTTTTTTATGATAATATTAGTAAACCTAAACAAGTAGTATTAGCCAAAAGAGAATTAACAATACATTATGAAGATATTAGTAGTTTTAGTTCATCAAAGAGAAAAGAGTATATAGAGAAATTAAAAAAAAGGGATAGAGATAAAGGGTTTGATTTAACTGAGGATTGTTTAATTAGAGTCACACTAATAAGAACTGACAATGATAAATATAAGCTTATATATAGTTTTCATCACATAATTATGGATGGCTGGTGCATGGGGATAATAATTAAAGATGTAATAACTATGTATAGAGCATTAGTAAATGGAGAAGAAATTGATGTAGAAACGAGTGCAACATCATATGGAAGATACTTAGAATGGTTTGATAAACAAGATTCGTCTGAAGCATTAGAATACTGGAAAGATTATCTTGAGGATTATGAGCATGAGGTAGTAATTCCTAAATTAAATAAAAAGGCAGAAAAATTTAGAAATGAAGAAGAATTAGTTTTAATAGGTGAGAATTTAACATCAAGATTAAAGAACATAGCAGAAAAAAATAATATAACAGTAAATTCAGTTATTCAAACAGCTTGGGGAATACTATTGCAAAAATATAATAATACCAATGATGTAGTATTTGGTTCAGTAATTTCAGGAAGACCAAGCGAAGTTGAAGGTATCGAAAATATGGTAGGTTTATTTATAAATACAGTACCTGTAAGAGTAAAGGGAGAATATGAGTTAAGCTTTAATAAGATGGCAAAGAAAATTAACAGAGATTTTCTTGAAGCTAACACATATAGTTATTGCAGTTTAGCAGAAATACAATCATTTACTAAACTGAAAAATAAACTTATAAATCACGTTGTAGTATATGAAAATTATCCTATTGACCAAGAGTCAATTAATGCTGATGCATCAGAAAAACCAGAAATTGATATTGTGGATTTTGAGGCGTTTGAACAAACTAATTATGATTTTGCACTTCTTGTAGGATTACAAAATGAACTGAGTATAAAAATATTATACAATGGCAACATCTATAGCACAGAGGCTGTAAAAACAATAGGAAATAATCTATTTAATATATTAAATTGTATAGGAAATAATTCGGATATTAAGTTATCTGAAATAGAAATAGTAGGTAAGAAGGAAAAGGATAAGCTATTAATTGACTTTAATAATACAGAATTAAAATATCCAGATTTAAAGACAATAGATGAGATATTTGAAGAGTATGTAGAAAAGATGCCAAATGATACAGCAATTATCTTTGAAGGAAATAAACTAACTTATAAAGAGTTAAATGAAAGAGCAAATTCATTAGCAAGAGTGTTAAGGGAAAAAGGAGTAGAAGCAGAAAAAATTGTAGGAATAATGGTAGAACGCTCTTTAGAAATGATAATAGGAATATTAGGAATTTTAAAAGCTGGTGGAGCTTACCTTCCAATAGATCCTGAATATCCAGAAGATAGAATAAAGTATATGCTTGAGGACAGCAAAGCAAATATATTATTAAAGCAGAAAAAATTATTAAAAAACATAGAGTATACAGGTGAAATAATAGAAATAGAAGATGAATACCTATATAAAAAAGAAAATGGTAATTTAGACAAGGTTAACTGTTCAGATACTTTGGCATATGTTATATATACTTCAGGAACTACAGGAAAACCAAAAGGTGTTATGATAGAACAAAAATCTTTGGTAAATTTAATTCTGACTCAAAATAAAAATTATCCAGTTTCTAAAGAAGATGCTTATTTAATGAAAACATCATTTGTATTTGATGTATCTTTAACTGAAATATTTGGATGGTTTGGAGGGAAATTAATAATAAGTAAAAATGGAGATGAGAAGGATCCAGTTGAAATAAAATATTATATGAATAAATACAATATAACGCACATGAATTTTGTTCCAACAATGTTAAATATATTTTTAGATACTTTAGATGATGAAATAATAGCTCCGAAATTAAAATATGTTTTTGTAGCTGGTGAAGCCATAACTAAAAAGACAGCTTCCAAGTTTTATGAGAAAGTAAAAAATGTTTTACTAATAAATTTATATGGTCCAACTGAAGCTACAATTTATTGCAATGAATATATTATTTTTAAGAACAATTTAGATAAAATTAATAGTATACCAATTGGAAAACCAATATATAACTATAAAAGTTATATATTAGATAATAATATGAAACTACTGTCAGTTAATGTAGTTGGTGAATTATGCATAGGAGGGATTGGAGTATCAAGGGGATATTTAAATAAAGAGAACCTTACCCACGAAAAATTTGTGGATAATCCTTTTGAACCAGGAAAAAAAATATATAGAACAGGAGATTTAGCAAAATGGTTACCTAATGGAAATCTAGAATATTTAGGAAGAATAGATAATCAGGTAAAAGTAAGAGGATTTAGAATAGAATTAGGAGAAATAGAAAATCAATTTTTAAAATTAGAGAATGTAAAAGAGGTAGTTGTAGTAGATAAAATTGATCAGAACGGTGATAAGTATCTTTGTGCTTATATAACTTCCAATATGGAATTAGATGTGATATCCCTAAAAAACGAAATCTTAAAGGAATTGCCAGAATATATGGTACCAAGTTATATTATACAGATTGATAAAATGCCAGTAACTCATAATGGAAAAGTAAACAGAAGTGCATTGCCAGAAAATTATGAAGGTGTACATGCTAAGACTTATATAGCACCTAGAAATGATATTGAAAGAATAATAGTGGATGTGTATAAGAGTATATTTAAGGCAGACTGCATTAGTACAGATGATGAATTTACACTATTAGGAGGAAATTCAATCATTAGCATAAGGCTGGTTTATGAGCTTAAAAAGAAAGGCATTAATATTGATTTGAAAACAGTATTTAGCTGTCAAAGTGCTGCAAAAATAGCTGATTATATTCAATATAGAAATAATAAAAAAATAGATGTAGTTGATAAATTTATAACAAAGCTTAAAACTGGAGATAGTGAAAAAGGCAGTTTAATTTTGCTTCCACCTGCAGGAGGGACAACTCTTGGATATATGGATATGGCTAATAAGTTAAGTAATATTGGTGATATATATGCAATAGAAGATCCAAGAATATCTAAAGGACTTTATAATACCTTTAAAAAAGATGAGGAACTTATTAATTCATATGTAAGGGCTATTAGTAAAGTATTTAAATCAGGTATTGATTATGTTGGGGGACATTCTTTAGGGGGAGCATTAGCTTTTAAAGTTTCTTTAGAGTTAATTAAACAAGGAAAAATACCTAAGGGGTTAGTAATTATGGATTCTGCACCTAGTGATAACTCTGCTGAGGATATAAACTCCAATATAGATAATGAAGAATTAAAAGTATCTATAATTATTTCTACCCTAGGTGGAAATTTGCAATTGGATGAAAATGAATTAGAAGAATTAAAGCGAAATGGATATGATGAAGTAAAGAAATTTATCATAGAGAGACTTAAAGAAATAAATGTTGGTGAAGGTTTAGATGAAATATTTTTAGATTCATACGTTAATGTTTATATTGATAATCTAAGAATGTTTAAAGAATCAAAATTAATAGAAGGGACTTTGCCAATACCTATAATAGTTTTTAAAGCTGATGAGCAGGATTCTGAGAGGAACTTTCATGAGTGGAGCAAATACACTAGTAAGACTTTTGATGTAATTGAAGTTCCAGGAAATCATGGAACTATTTTAAAAAATCCTAATGTAGAAATAATGGTAAATTATATAGAACAATTATTTAGGTAAATTAAATAAAGACTGATTTTAAAAATACACATTTGGAGGAATTTAATATGAATTTAAAATTGCTAAATCAAAGAACTTTTTCAACACTAATGTTTGCAAAATTTATATCCTTAATAGGTACACAAATGCAAAATTTTGCACTAGCATTATATGTACTGAGAATAACAGGTTCGGCGACAAAATTTGCAATTGTATCGGCTATAGCTATAATTCCCAATATATTTCTTGGGCCTATAGCAGGAGTATTTGCAGATTGGTTTGATAGAAAAAAGATGATAATATATTTAGATATTATTAATGGTATTGTAGTAGGAATATATGCTATAATTTTTAAAATTAATGGTGGTATATCTTTAACACAGATATATATACTAGCTATTATTTTGTCTATGATATCATCATTATATATGCCAACAATAAGTACTGTTATTCCATCTATTATAAAAAGAGACGAGTTATTAGAGGCTAATGGAATAGATTCTTTTGTAATGAGTTTGGGAAATTTAGCATCACCTGTTATAGCGGGGGTTTTATTTGGAACATATGGATTATTTATTATACTTATTGCTAATTTGATTAGTTTTATTTTAGCAGGTATAAGCGAGATGTTTCTAAATATACCTAAAATAAATAAGCAGCCTGAAAAATTCGATATTCAATACTTTTTATCAGATTTTACTGAAGGAATTCAATTTATAAAAAATAAAAAGTTAATGCGCAACATAATTGTTTTAGCATTGATACTTAATTTTGCTTTTAATCCAATGTTAGGATTAGGCGTAACATTTATATCAAAGCAGATTTTAAAAATAACTGATTTACAATATGGAATTATGGAATCAATGTTTATTATAGCTATGACTATAGCTCCATTTATAGCAAGTCAAGTTAGTAGAAAATATAAAATGGGTAAAGTTCTATTTTTAAGTGTTTTTAATTCATCTATATTAATTGGAATATTGGCAACAATAGTTAAATGTAATAGCTTAAATTTGTTTAGCAATAATTTTATGCCATACATTGGCATACTAATAATAGGTTTTATTATTAGCATGATAACAACAATTTCCAATATAACAATAGGTACTATTTTTCAGCAACAAGTACCATTGCAAATGATGGGAAGGGTAAATTCTGTAATGAGTACCTGTTGTATAGTAGCTATTCCAGCAGGTCAGATGATATTTGGACTCCTGCTTGATAAAGTGGATACAGCTATATGTGTAACAATTTGTGCACTAATATTATTTATAACTATTAATTCTTTTAGAAAAAGTTTATGTGAAGAAAATGAGTATGAGAATTCTTCGATAGAAGTGACTAGTTGGTAAAAATTAACACAATAAAGTACAAAAAATAATAGTTTTGCAGAAGAATTAGAAATTTTACAATATTCATAATTATATGCAGTGGCTTATCGTTGAATAGAAAAAGCTTCTGAATTTGTACCGAATTAGGATTCAAAAAGTGTTATGATAGTTATAAAGAAGTATATATTGCATACATAGCTACACATAATAATACGAATAAAGAAAATCTTCTGTTGTGTCTAAATAATGGAAAGGCTGTATTGTGTGAAAAGTTATTTAATATTAATGCAAAAGAAACAGAAGAAGTTATAAAATGTCTTAGAGAATGTAAATTAGAATGTAATGTTATAACTTTGGAGGAATAACTTTCAATAATTAAAATAATGGATGAATTAAGAAAACAATATGGAATTGTATTTTCTACGGAAAATATATCTTAGTTAATTAATACATAAATTTATAAATAACGAAAGGAATTAATGCATATGAACAATAAATTTAAAATAGTGTCTAATACATCTAAAAAAAGTAAAGCCGGTGATTTATACTTTACATTTTTTAATGGAAGTATACTAGCTAAAAAAGAGGGTAACACTATAAATATTCCTAATTTAGATGAAATTAAAGAGTTAAATATACAATATGAAAATGAATTTTTTCTAGGTAAAATAGGAACATACGCTTGTTTTGGTATAGAAGCATCTCTTAAATTTAATTTATCAGAGAACTATAAGTTAATACCATTATATGAATTTGGAGAATCAATAGATGAAGAAGTATTTTTAGCAGCAGGAAGAGCTAATCAAATATTAAATTGGGATAGAACTCATAGATTTTGCGGAAAATGTGGTTCTAAAACAGAAAATAAAAAGGACGAACTAGCTAAAGTTTGTCCAAGCTGTAATAACGTAATGTATCCAGTAATTTGTCCAGCAATAATAGTTGCAGTTACAAAGGGAGATAAGATACTTCTTGCCCATAATAGAGGATTTAAGAATAATAGGTATAGCTTAATTGCCGGTTTTGTTGAAGCAGGTGAAGATTTGAAAAGTACTGTGAAGAGAGAGGTATTTGAAGAAGTTGGAATAAAAATAAAAAACATTAAATTTCATATGAGCTCTCCGTGGTCATTCCCCAATTCATTAATGATTGGCTTTTTTGCTGAATATGAATCTGGTGAAATAAATGTTGATGGAAATGAAATAGTACATGCAGATTGGTTTACTAAAGAAAGTTTTCCGAATATTCCTCAAAAATTTACTCTTGCAAGAAAGATAATAGATGAGTTTATTGAGAGAAACAAGTAATCGAATTTTTATCCGCTATCATGTATGAATATTAGAACATTCAAGGAGTAGTTAAAATATGAGAAAATAAAATGAAGTAATAAAACATGTTTTATGTAATTTTGTTAGATTTTGTACATAAACTCGTATACCTGTACATAGGAATAAAATATGATTAGAATATTAATATCGGAAAGTGTGGCAAATGGTTCAAGAAATTCTTGCTAGAGAATATATATAATGAATTTATTTATATACAACTACAGATTATGAACAAATGTGGGAAGTACTCTTCAAATTAGGAAAATTCATAAGAAGAATAGGCACAGAAGTGGCTAAAAATTTAGGATATACTTATCCGATGCAAGAGAATGTTAATGTAACAGAATATATAAGAAAGATTAAAATTTATTCAAAGATGTAATAAAATTTGTATTTAATTAATCAGGAAATTTTAAAATTGAAGATTTAGTTTATTAAAGGTAATAAACACTAAAAAGTTTATTACTTTTATTTATGTAATAACTATCAAAGTTGCATAAATTTAAATCCAATATTTTATTATATCTGTGAAAATTTAATTTATATTTAATTTAAATAATTTGTATGATAAATTTATTAATATGATTATTAGCTTTAGGAGAAGTTGCAAAATAATATTTAATACTAGCAGATTATAAATTTATGACTTTTATTTACAACATTAGCAAATAAATCAATTTACTAAAGAGAGAAGTGATATAATATGAGATTAGATAAATTTTTAGCAGAAGCATATGTTGGAAGGAGGAAAGAAGTTAGGAATTATATAAAAGAAGGTATGGTTAAGGTAAATGGAGAGTTAATAATAGAACCGGCCTTAGAAATTAATGAAAGTTCAGATGTTATTGAGTATATTGGAACAGTAGTTGTTCATACTGGAAAAGTGTATTATATGTTTAATAAACCTGCTGGCTGCATTACTGCAAGAAAAGATGCAGTTAATAAAACGGTATTTGATTTCTTTGATGATGTTAATATGAATGGGGTGTTTCATGTTGGAAGATTAGACAAAGATACGGAAGGTTTGTTACTGTTTACTAACGATGGGGAATTTGAACATCAACTAATGTACCCCCAAAAGCACATTGAAAAAACTTATTATTTCTGGGCTTTAGGTACTTTAGATGAGGAAGATGAGAAAAAATTACAGGGAGGAATTTACATCAGTAAAGGAGAAATACTAACCAAACCTGCTAAAATAGAAGTACAAAAATGTGGTAGGTATAAAGATTTAAAAAATGAAATGGATATTAGAATTTTACAAAATATAGATTCAAACAATTTCAATCAGCCCGTTGTTTCTGGATATTTAACCATTTCAGAAGGGCGTAAGCATCAAGTTAAGCGTATGTTAAAGGCTGTTGGGTGTTATGTAGTATATTTAAAGAGAATTTCCATTGGAGGATTAATGTTAGATGAATCACTAAAAAAAGGTGAGTATCGCTTTTTAACAGAAGAAGAAATTCAAAAACTATTTGAAAAATAATGTTAAATTAAGTTAATTGGTAAATAAAGAATTATAATATTTTTATATTAGATATATTTCAATAAACAAACTATATAGTCTAGTAATTTATATATGCTTAATATAGAAAATTAATTAAAACTTATACATGATTAAGAATATTAAATTATAAAAGTAAAAAGTCATTAATTCATCTAACAAAATTAATGATCTTCTACTTTTTATAAAAATTAGTTATTTTTTAAATAGGTTTTAATCATAATATTAGATATTAATCTTACTATAGTTGATGATAACATTATACCAAAAGCTATAGCACCGCCAATTGCTAAGGTTAATATTCCCTTATTTAAAGCAATTGTAAAATCAGTTTGAACAACAGAAATTACAGTGCTATAGGCAGTTATACCAGGTACTAGAGGGAAAATTCCTGGAACATAAAACATTGATGCAGGAGTTTTTATTATTCTAGCCATAAATTCACTATAAATATTTACGGCAAACGCACCCAAAAACGAACTAATTATTTCACTATTTGTTAATGAAAGACTTAGGCTGTAAACAATCCATCCGATAGCACCAGCTAGTCCACACCAGATGATTTTTTTTCTATCAATATTAAATAATATAACAGGGAATACACTTCCTAAAAAAGATAAGATAGTCATTTTAATTATCATATAATTATATTCCTTTCAAGCCAATAAATAACGAAGTTCCTATTCCAACTCCTACAGCTGTAATAACAATCATTGCTTCACAAAATTTTGAAATTCCTGCTGAAAAATCTCCACAAAGAACATCTTTTATACCATTTGTTAATACAACTCCAGGAAGTAAAATCATTATCGCTCCTGTGATTACATTATGCTGATTAATTGTAGGAATTATAAGGTGAGAAAAAATACTTGCGCCTCCAATTAAAACTCCTGCCAAATAAAATTCTAAAAATTGAAAAAATCCAAGTTGTGAAATTTTCTCAAATAAAATGTATGTAATGAGACAAATTATACTAGATGCTATTCCATCTAGTATAGATCCATTAAAAAATAGTGTATAAATAAATCCAGTCATACAGGCTGCCAAAGTTCGTACGTTCATAGTGAAATTAGGAGCATCTTTTATTTTATCTAAATGTTTCTTGGCATCCTCATAAGAAAGTGGATTTGTTTGAAGATTTCTTGAAAAAGAATTAATAAGTTCTATTCTATATAAGTCTACATGTTTGTCCTTTACTTTTTTCATAGAAGTAGTTTTCTCGCCATGAGAATCTTCTATTAATAGCAAAATTCCATTCGACATGGCTATACATTCTCCAACCAAGTTGTAAGATGAACAAATTTTAGATACTGTTTCTTCTATACGGTAATTTTCAGCTCCATTAGCTAATAATATTTCTCCAGTAGTAAGAGCGATATCGATTACATTTTTAATTTCCATACAAATCTAGATCTCCTTTGCATTAGTTAATTTCTATTTGAAAATTTTTATCGAATAAATTTTAATTTGTATTAAAAACTTTTAATTATTTGGACCTAAAGCCCAAAAGCAACAGTCTAATTATAACATATAGATTAAAATAATGTAGAAATATTCTATCTTATACATTATTTTATTACTAATATATATACGACTGACTAAATATAAAGTTATATATAATATTATTTTATATATAATTAGTAATTACTAAAATATTAAACAATATATTGACATTTATATTATGATATGTTGATATAATTATATATTCATAATATTTTTTTAATAGAGTATACAGCAAAGTTAATGAATAAATAACTTTAAAAAAAGCTATTGAATTTAAATAATTATATAAGAGGTGGGATAATGTATAAAAGTATTGATTTAAGTGGTATCTGGAATTTTCAACTAGATGGAGAAAAGCAAGGTGCAAATGCACCATTTAGTGATACAATTACACTACCAGGAACAACTTCTTATTTTAAGAAGGGTAAGAGAAATGAAAATATTGAACTTAGTTTTTTAACAGAAGAATATAAATTTGCAGGTTATGCATGGTTTTCTAGAACTATTGATGTTTCAGAAGATGTCTCAGACAAGAATTGTTTTCTTTATTTAGAAAGAACACGTGTTACTACTATTTGGATAGATGGGGTAAAAGTAGGTACACAAAACAGTCTTTGTACACCACATATATATGATGTTACAAATTATTTATCAAGTGGTGAACATATAATTACTATACTTGTTGATAACACAAATTATCCTACAAAAGGTGGTCATTTGACATCTCCAGATACTCAAACAAACTGGAATGGTATTACTGGGAAAATTGAGTTGCAAGTATTTGATAAAGTGTATTTAAGTGATATTCAAGTCTATCCTAATGTTAAAAATAAATCTATCATAATAAAGTCAAAGGTTATTGGTGCAGACAATGGAGTTATTTCAATTTCAGCGACGAACTTTAATAGTAAAAATGAACATAAAGTGGAAGTAAAGAATTTTAATTTTACTTCAAATGATTTTTCTGTAACTTATTTATTAGGTGAAAGTGCTTTATTATGGAGTGAGCATGAACCAAATTTATATAAACTAAATTTAAATCTTATGATTAATAGTGTAACTGTTGATACAAATGAAATTACTTTTGGTTTGCGTGAATTTAAGACACAAGGTGATAAATTCACAATAAATGGTGTTAAAACTTTTCTTAGAGGAAAACATGATGGTTTGATTTTTCCCCTAACTGGATTTGCACCAACTACTGTTCACGAATGGTTAAAGGTTTTAAAAATTTCAAAAGACTATGGAATAAATCACTATCGCTTTCATACATGCTGTCCTCCAGAAGCAGCTTTTGCTGCAGCTGACATACTTGGTGTTTATATGCAGCCAGAACTACCATTTTGGGGAACTATTACAGAGGAAAATGATAAAAATCATAATCAAACTGAACAAGATTATTTAATTAAGGAAGGTTTTTCTATGTTAAAAACCTTTGGAAATCATCCATCATTTGTCATGATGTCTCTTGGGAATGAACTTTGGGGTAGTAAGGAAAGGTTAAATATTATTTTAAAAGATTATAAGACTTATGATAATCGTCATCTTTATACTCAAGGTTCAAATAATTTTCAATTTTGTCCTATAATTTTGGAAAATGATGATTTTTTCTCAGGTGTTAGATTTTCAAGAGAGCGTCTTTTTAGAGGATCTTATGCAATGTGTGATGCACCACTAGGACATGTTCAAACAGATATGCCAAGCACAATGAAGGACTATGATGAAAATATTTGTCCAACATCCTTGAAGGAGGAAAATTCAACATTAAATAATGATGTTACAATAGAAATTCAATTTGGTACCGAAGCGAAAACAGTTAAAGCTGATTATAGCGAGCAGCTGATTCCCAATGTTCCTGTAATTTCACATGAAATTGGGCAGTATGAAACATATCCCAATTTTAATGAAATAAAAAAATACACAGGTCCACTAAAGGCAAGAAATTTTGAAACTTTTAAAGAAAAACTTGAAGATAAAGGGCTAGGTGATCTAGCAGAGAAGTATTTTAAATGTTCAGGAAAGCTTGCAATGGATTGTTATAAAGCTGAATTAGAATCAGCATTTAGAACAAAAAAACTAGGAGGTTTTCAGCTTTTAGATCTACAGGATTTCAGTGGACAAGGAACAGCATTAGTAGGAGTTTTAGATGCATTCATGGATTCAAAAGGATTGATATCTCTAGAAGAATGGCGTAGTTTTTGTTCAGATTCCGTATTGATGGCAAGATTTAACAAATACAATTATGAAGCAGAAGAAAATTTTAATGCACATATTGAACTTTGCTATTACAAAAATACTCCATTAAATAGTTTTAAATTATTATGGGTATTAAAAGATAATAATACAATATATGAAAACGGAGAAATTTTTGTTTCAGAGGCTGACCAGGAGAATTATATTAATATAGGAAATATTAATATAAAAATGCCTAATTTAGAAGTGATGAAAAAGCTAACTTTATCATTAAAAATAGAAGGTATGGATATACAAAAAACTTATGATTTATGGTGTTATCCAATGAAAATTTCTATTGATAAAACAGGTTTAAATATATTTGATAAATTATCTGAAGAGGCAATTTCATTACTTGAAAAAGGCGAAAATGTGGTGCTGTTTCCAAAACTAAATACTCTAAAAAAATCTATTGAAGGTTTTTACTGTACGGACTTTTGGTGCTATCCAATGTTCCGTTCAATTTCTGAAAGTATGAAAAAGGAAATTCCTGTTGGTACAATGGGCTTATTTATTAATAATAATCATCCTATTTTTAAAAATTTTTCTTGTGAAGAATATTCAACATATCAATGGTGGAATATAGTTTCAAATTCACGTTCAATTATATTAGATAATACATTAAAAGATTTTAGACCAATTGTACAAACAATAGATAATTTTGAGCGAAACCATAAACTTGGATTAATGTTTGAATGTGAAGTTTTAAATGGAAATCTCTTAGTATGCGCCTGCGATTTTGAAAAAATCACTAATGAGATTGAAGTAAAGCAATTTTTATTTAGTATTTTAAATTATGTAAGAGGAGAAGAATTTAAACCAAGTTTAAAAATAAATATTTCAGAGTTGAAAAATATTTTATAATTCTTCTAAAAATATAATAGTGTATCTAATCTAAAAATTTACATGATTAGATGCCTTCCAATTTTGTGCTAATAAAATTTATTTGTATTACATTATCATACAAATGTTTATATACTTAAAACAGCATCAATTGTTATGAAAAAGTGGATTTAGAAAAGTGAAGTTATTATCGAAACATGAATTGTATTAAGGTGAATTAACAAATTGTTGGTTAATAGAGTGCAATGTTAAAAATACAGTAGCTGAAAATGTTATTTTAGAAAGTAGATGAAGAATTTGAAAGAATTAATTTTAGAAGTACCAAGTGTGGAAGAAGCAAAAATTATTTTAGATGAAGGAAGTAAATTAAATCCAGGATTATGGATAGATCATTCCTTCTATGCAGGACAAGCAGCCCAATTAATTGCTAGAGAAGATAGAGAATTAGATGAAAATATTGCCTTAGTATTGGGAATGTTACATGATATTTGGAAGAAGATATGGAGTAACAAGCATGAGACATAGTATAGATGGCTATAATTTTGCAACAGAAAAAGGCTATAATTTATTAGCACAGATTTGCATAACTCATTCTTTCACTTATAAGAATATTGATTCTGTATTTGGAAAATGGAATTGTTCGAAAGAGGAATTAAATTTTGTTAAAGAATATTTGAATAATATTGAGTTTTCAGCTTATGATAAATTAATTCAACTCTGCGATGCTATAGCGCTACCAACAGGATGCTGTTTAATGGAAAAAAGAATGTTAGATGTTGCTTTAAGGCATGGTGTTAATAAGTATACAGTAGAAAAATGGAAAGCAACCTTTGCAATACAAGAATATTTTGAAGAAAGAATCGGAAAATCAATTTATAGTGTTTTACCTAGTATTGTAGAAAATACTTTTGGGTTTTAGAATAAAAATGAAATGGTAAAATTTAAGTTCATAAAATATAATAGTAATTTTATAATATTAAATAAATGAGAACTTTATTAACTATACTAAGACGTATATAATTGTAATTTATATGTTTCGGGTATAGTTTTTATATTTATATGTAAGAACTTTTCACAGTGAAAAAATGTTCTTAATTACTATATTATGGTATAATAAAAGTTTCCAGTAAGTAAATTTATAAACAATTTTTATGAGAGGAGTGTATAATGAAGTTTTCTAAAAGTTCATTATAGGAATATTAATATGAATAAAAATTTGAATGAAGAGAAAAAAATACTAGTAGAAAAGAAAAAAATAATAACAGAAGAATTAAAGGAAAAGAAATCAAAGGTTCAAGAAGTCGAAAAGAAACTTAGACTTTTAAGTAAAGAATCAAAAGGCAGTTATAACGAAGAAAAGCAAGCCAATGAAAAAATATTTAATTATCTATCTCAAGACATTGAAAAATATGAAGAGTCATTAAATGAGCCTTATTTTGGTAGAGTAGATTTTAGAGAGCGAGCAAGATTTACAGAGAGTATATATATCGGGAAAAAAGGTATAAGTAATAGTAAGGATGGAGAGGAAATAGTTGTTGATTGGAGAGCCCCAGTTGCTGATCTTTACTATAGTGGAACTGGTGGAGATTCATATTATAAAGCTCCTGGAGGAATCGTTGAAGGAAAATTAGAATTAAAAAGAAAATTTCTATATAAGGATGGGGATATAGAACAGTTATTTGATGAAGGAATTAATGACATTATTATAAACGAGGGAGAGGGCAATAATTTAGTCGATGAATTTCTAAAAATAAACCTTGAAGAAACCAGGGGAAAAAAATTAAAGGAAGTTGTTGCTACAATTCAAAAAGAACAAAATGAAATAATAAGATGGCCTAAAAATTTACCTATAATCGTGCAAGGTTCAGCAGGCTCTGGGAAAACTACAATAGCATTACATAGATTGGCATATCTTATTTATATATATAAGGAAACTATGAGCGGGGATGAAATTTTAGTTTTGGCTCCTAATAAGTTATTTTTAAATTATATTTCAGATATTTTACCTAGTCTTGGAGCAGAAGAGGTAAATCAAAGTACCTTTGAAGAATTGGTATTATCAAAGTTAAAGTTGAAGGGTAAAATATATAATAAAGATGAAAAATTACTTGCGATAATAGAAGAAAAAGATGAAGAAAAGAAAAAATTAATAGTTAATTCTAGTAAGGTTAAAGGAACTTTATCATTTAAAATAATGCTTGATAGGTATGTTTCATTAGTTGAAAAAAGTATTCTTGATATAAAAGACATTAAGGTTGGTAACGAAATATTGTTTGGTAAAAATGAAATAAAGAGGTTGTATCTTAAAGATTTAAAATCATATCCTATAAATAAGAGGAAAAATGAGATAAAGAGGTATTTAAATCTAAAAATAAGAGAAAGTATCGAAAGTTTATTATTACAAATAGACAGAGAATGGGAAAAAGTAATAAGTGAAATTAGAAATAAATATAGTGATTCAGAGGAAAGAAGAAAATCTCTTATAAATTTATATGAAGAAAGAGATAAAATAAAAGACAATATAAAGAATAATAGTAAAAAAGAATTTAATGCTTACTTTAAAGAATGGAAAGAAGTAAGTTCAAAGGATATGTATTATAATTTTTATAATAGTGATTTATTTGAAATAGCTACTGATAACAAAATACCTAAAGTTTTATCACAATATATGAAGGATGAATTTAATAGTAATTATGAAAATAATATAATTGATGAAGATGACTTAGCAGCTCTTGCATACATTAGAGTTGTATTGGATGGAATAGATGAAAATGAAAAGTTTAAATATATTATAGTTGATGAGGCACAAGATTATAGCCCATTTCAAGTGTATTTGGTTAATAGCTTTGCTAAAGGAAATGCATTAACCTTAGTAGGAGACTTAGCTCAAGGGATTTATTATTATAAGGGATTAAAAACATGGGAAGATATAACAGAAAAAGTTTTTGACGGGAATGCAACATATGTTCAATTGACTCAAAGTTATAGATCTACTGTTGAAATAATTGATTTTGCGAAGAAGACATTAAATGCTCAAAATTTAGGACTTAAGGATGCTAAACCAGTTTTAAGACATGGCACAAAGCCTAAAATAATAAAAATTAAAACTGATGAAGAATATCACACTGTAATAGATGAAATTATAGCTAATGTAAAAATTAATGGAAAACGTAGTATAGCAATTATAACTAAGAATATTTTAGAAGCATCAAAAATCTATAAAATTCTAAAGAGCAAAAGTATGTACGGGTTTGAGTTAATAGAAGGTAAGGAAAAGGAATTAAAAGAGGATTTCATAGTAATTCCTTCTTATTTAACAAAAGGGTTAGAATTTGATTGTACTATTATACTGAATCCAAGTGAAGAAAATTATAAAGAAAATATTTTAGATCAAAGATTATTGTATGTTTCATTAACTAGAGCTTTGCATTTAGAATATATAATTGAAAAAGATAATATTTCAAAGCTGATTTAGTAAATCACAAAAGTTATATAGTAAATACTCAGATACTAAGAAATCAAGTTAATCTTGTAGATAAATTTAATAAAATAATTAATAATTTTAGTTTTAAATATATAAATAATTTAGGAGTATTCTATTGGGAACTTGAATTTTATAGTGAATAGAATAAATATTGCAAAGATGCATTTGATATTAAAGAAAAATCAATAGTAGCATTATATGCATTCCAATAATAAAACCATTATTAAACATAAATATATATTGAACTACTAATGTAAACTTTAGCATTCCAATATAAAAATTCAAGATAATTTATTTTGAATATATATGTTCTAAAAAAGGTTATTTACTTAACCATAATTATCATTTGTAAAATAATACTCATTTAAAATTTGTTCATGACTGAAAAAGTATATTTTACGACTATGTCATTTACAATCTTCCAATTCATATATAAACTATTGTCTAATATGATAGAAAAAGGACAAGCCAAAAATCAAAAATAAAGTTTATTAAAAGGGAGAAGAAATTTTATGACTATTTTTTCAAAAACAAAAAGTTTAATTTTATCGGCTTTAGTTGGAATACTTTTATCAACGTTAATGTGTGTCGATACATATGCTTCATCAAGAACACTAAGATATAATTCAGAAATAAAATATTTCGATTTCAAAAACAATGAATTCTCAGCACCAGCAAAAAGCAATTTTATAAGTTGGACAAACCAACATGTTATAAGTGTACATACACCACATCATAATGGTTATGATACAGTATATAAAGTTGGACAGCCTCAATATGTTGAAGGCAAATTTCAATATGGTGACTTTAGAAAAGATTTAGAAAAAGAATGGGTTTCTATATACGAATATTCTCTTGATAAAAGTCCATCAGCTTGGAAGAAAATAGGTAGAGCACTTACAGATTCAGATGGACGTATTAAATATAATGTTCCTGACAATATGAAATTAGAAGTGGGATTACATTTGATTAAAATGTATGTAGAAGGTGATGGTACAGAAGCTAATATGTATATACAGGTTTTAAATACTGATAAAAAGTATGTGATTTTTGATATGGATGGAACTCTTACTACTAGTGATTTTGAAAGTGTTAAAGAATATTCAGGTGAATTTTTCAATTCAAGTTATAAAGCTGAAATGTACAATAATGCTAATGATGTAGTGAAATATTATGTAGCTAAAGGATACGAGATTGTTTATTTAACAGCACGTCCTTATTGGTTAATAGAAGAAAGTCAAAACTGGTTGATTGAGAAAAAATTTCCACGAGGATTAATTCATACTAGTGAGGGGAGTGAATTATTACTTGGAGCATCAGCCGCTACATTTAAGGAAGAGTATTTAAAGCAATTAAAGGCTCAGGGAATACAATTCTGTTATGGATATGGAAATGCAAGTTCAGATGTTACAGCATATGTAAATGCAGGAATTGATAAAAAGAACATATTTACCATTGGAAAAGAGGCTGGTATATGTGGATCAACCGCTATAAATAATTATAGTGATCATCTAAAACAATTATTGTAAAATTTAAATAGATTAATTTGCTTATCATAATAAATACTATAAGTAAATAATCAAAAATTAAGTTTTAAGGTAATAGAATATTAAGATGTATATAAAGTGTAAATTAACATAAGAAAGATATAAATTTATATTAGTAGAAGCGAACTTACAATTAAGCCAGAGGAAATATTAAATAGACTATAATAAATATCGGATATAAGCATACATAATATACTTAATATCCGATATTTATTATAGTCTATTTAAATAAAACTCTGGCTTAATTTGATTTAAAAACAAAATATATTAAATTTATAATCTATTAGGGCGTGTCTGAGAACAATATTGCCTTATGCTATTTTGATAAAATAAAAATGGACGCAACATAAACAAAAGCAAGAAATGAAGACGCAAGCTTGTCATAGCGAGTTGAAACTCTGCGAAAATGCTTGATTTTATTAAAGAAGCATTCTACTAAATGGCGTTCTTTATATACCCACCAGTCACAATGCGATGGATTCTGCGCATTTGTTTTAGGTGGAATTGTATAGGAAGCTTCTTGTGAAGCAATATATTTATTAATTTCCTTTGTACCATATGCTTTATCACCTAAAATATTACTGCCTTTTATATAAATATTTGAAAGAACATCCACGGCAAGTGTGCTATCATGTAAATTACCAGAAGATAATTGAAAATAAACTGGATTGCCAAGACCATCAACAACTGTGTGGATTTTTGTTGTATGTCCGCCACGACTT
>NZ_LZZM01000210.1 GCF_002006345.1 Clostridium puniceum | reverse complement strand
GAGTAATAAAATAGAATATTAAGGGTAATATAGTATTATATAGAATTAATTTTATAACATGAATATGGTAAATCTAAAGATGGAGTTAGAATACTTTATAATACAATAATTAACAATAGAAGATATTTAGATATTGTATTTTATAAAATATTGACTAGGAAGGTGAATAAATTGAGAGAAAATTATCATTCATTTAGTTATTGGGAAAATATTATAAATGAGAATAAGACAATAAGAGGACATATGTTTATGCAAAAGCCACCCACAGAAGAGAGTGTTTATTTCCATACAATTATATTTGGAAGCAAAAATGGAATAAATAATATATGGGGATACTGTCATAGTATAAAATGTTTAATTGGGTATTTTCAATACTCATTTTTGCAAGAAGCTTTTTATAAATGGATATATGGAAAAGAAAAATTAGTCACAAAGATTCCACATTTAACCGTAGATAAAATAGCTGATGAAGGGCAAAAATCAAATAAAATAAGTAGAGAAACTTCAATTAATATGAAAGATGACTATGAATTTTTAAATAGTTTATGGAGATTACCATCTAATAAAATTGAAGCAGAATTAAGAAAATTTATTTTGGATTTTAATAAGAAATGGAAGGGTGATAATAAAGAATTTCTATATATAAGAATTTTAAAAACACCAGAGGAATTAGGGGAATTTGTAATATCATCGACCTTATTGGCAAGTACTGAAAAAGAATTAGAAAGTAGAATAGGTATTACATTAGAAGAATGGAGAGAAATTTGTAAATCTGCAACAACTGATTTTGCTAAGGGTGAAATGTTTAGAAATATTTTATCGAGAAAATTAAGTGAGGTATTTTGAATTATATTAAGCATAAAAAGAGATATGGCTAATTATTTAGCCAGTATCTCTTTTTTTTCAATGTTAATAGTGTACAAAATATTTTATTTTAGGAAAATTAATTAAAATTAAAGAAGAACACTTTCGACAGAAGCTATGCTTTGACAGGAAATACCAAGCATTTCACCGGTAAAACCAAGACCTTCTTCAGTAGTAGCTTTAATATTTATCTTGTTAATATCTATATTAAGTACCTTTGAGATATTTTCTCTCATATGCTCAATATATGGCAGCATTTTAGGCTTTTGAGCTATTATTGTAGCATCTATATTATTTACCACATAACCAGCCTTTAAAATTAACTTACCAGTTTCTTCAAGTAATAAAATACTAGATATGCCTTTAAAGGCATTGTCTGTATCAGGAAAGTGTTTTCCAATATCTCCAAGGGCACATGCTCCTAGTAAAGAATCCATTATAGCATGAAGAAGTACATCAGCATCAGAATGACCAAGTAATCCCTTTTCGAATGGAATTTCAACTCCTCCTAAAATTAATTTTCTATTTTCAACCAATCTATGCACATCATAGCCTAAACCAACTCTCATATAGTCACCTCGTTAAAATGTTTTTATATGTATACATTTTAACATATATATGATAAGAGATGGGAGATTTAAAATATCAAGTTCAAAATACTTAATTAGAAACACGCCTATTATTGTTAATTTCTACATCAATTAAACGCTTATTTTTAAATTTAAACCTAACCCTTAGCAAAGAGATAATTTTCTTTATAATAAAGTGTATAAAATTTATTCTACGTCTTTTTATAAAATCTACATATATGATTTTTCTCTTCATAAATAATCTCCCAAATATTGATTCAAAACTATAAAGTTAGATAGATAAAATTTTATGGATAAATAGCTTTATATGCTATAATAACATAGTATGAAGAAATTATAATTTTGATATTATTCTTTCAACTAGTTACTATTTTTTTAAGAGGTGTTAGTTTTATGGAAAATCGGAGCTTTAACAAAAATAAATATGTATTTACGACAATTCCATCAATGTTATTAGTAGGAGATTCTGCAGAAACTAATAGAAGCAAACAGATATCCCTATTTTTAAATGAACTAAATACCTATAATGTTTTACTTAAAGATTTAATAAGTTTTCCACTTAAAGAAGATGATAGAAATATAGCTTTAAATATCGCTTATTATATATATGATAATGAGGAGTTAATTAAAACAATAACTCAAAAAAAAGATTTGCCTATATTGAAATTAAGCAAATTAACTAAAATAAAAGGTGAATATTTGAAAAAATACAGAGATTATATCATGGTTTATTACATAATTTTAACTAACCCTAATTATAAAGGAATACAAGATTACTTTAGAATACAATTAAGAGAAGATAACAATGTAAAGAGTATTTCAAATAAGAAGCAAAATTTATATAAGGGAATAGTAGTAAAATCATTAAAAAAATCTGCTTATATATTAACTTCGATGGGTGAATTTATAAAAATAAAAATTTATAACAAAATAAGTGTTGGAGAAGTAGCAGAAGGTAAAGAAAAAAAGACATTAAAAAATAATAAAATATATATTTCTATTTTATTATTTTTAATTATAATAATTGGAAGTGGAATAGTAATTGAATATAGGAGAACACAAAGTATAATTGTTATAGAGACAAGTTCTAATATAGTAATGCATATTAATAAATTTAATAAAGTAATATATGTGTATTCGCCTACAGAAAAAGGAGATAAACTTATACAAAATGTTAATATGTTAAATAAAGATGTTGATCAAGCTATTGCTGAAACCTTTGAATATGCATTAGATAATCAGATGTTAGAGATAAATAAAGAATTTCCAGCTTTAAGCAAAAAGATTTTAATAACAGTAAATGGACAACCTTTAAAGTATGGAATACTTAATAAAACCAGCAAGTATGTATCTGAAAATAATATACCTATAGTTATAAATAATGTAGGAAATCAACAAAAATTACCTCAATATTCTAGTGACAATGAAGAAAAGAATACAAAAAAATAAAACAAAGAAGTAACCCATTTTATAGTGAGTTACTTCTTTGTTTTATTTAAAAGTTCTTTAAATGTATTCATATCGTATTTAGAACTAATATAAATTCTATCAAGGGTAAAAGGATTATCGCTTCTATCAGATAAACCCAGTTTAGTAGTAAAACCCAAAGTATAACCAGCGTCTTTTGCAGCTTTTAAACTATCATCATTAAAATCACCAAAGGGATATGCAATTGAGTTAATTTCCTTACCTGTTATTTCTTCTAAAGCTTTTTTAGATTTTGTTAATTGTTCCAATTGTTTATTATAATCCATTTTATTAAGGTGAGGGTGATTAACAGTATGGCTTTCGATATCTATTCCATAAGCAGACATTTCTTTTATAGCGTCTTTTGATAAATAATAAGAACCGTCTAATTCAGAAGTTATGCAAAATACAGTTGCAACCATATTAAAATCTTTTAATATGGGAAAAGCATTATAGTAATTATCCATATAGCCATCATCAAAAGTAATGAGTATGCTTTTCTCAGGTATAGAAGAATTATTTAATATGTAAGCTTTAAATTGGCTTATTGTTAATGTAACATAACCTTCATCATGTATGTATTTTAGTTCTGCTCTAAGCATTTCAGGTGTTATTGTTACTTCGTTATCAGCAGATTCTTTAACTGAATGGTAATATAATACAGGAACACCTCTATTATCATTGATTAAATTTTTAGCAGACTCGGCTTTATTAAAAGAAGTAACCTTTTGATTTATAACAGAATTATCTTTAGATTCACTTTGCTTTATGGTATCGATATCATTTGCTGCTATGGTTTGATCATTAATACTGTTACTTCTATAATTATTTTCTTTCATGGTTATGTTATTAGAAATATCTTCTATGCTTTTTTTAGAATATAAATTATGAACGAATATGTAAACTAATAATGTAACAATTAAGAAAACAACTAGAAGATTTAAATTATCTTTAATTTTAGAAATACTCTTTATAAAAATATTTCTTTTGTTTGAAGTATCTTTTTTAGACATAAATCTATTGCTCCTTATATTTAAGATAAAAGATATTATTTTTATTATATACTAAATTATAAAAAAATAGTATGTTAGATTTGTTTATTTAAAAATTTTAGCGTGTTAATTTATATATAATTTAGAATAAGATTCATAAAAGTGTAGCATAATATAAAATAGTATAACTATTAACATTATCCACAGGTGCATGTGGATAACATGTTATGAATATGTTAATATACATAATATTACATGTTACTTTTGTGGATATAAAAAGAATAAAGTCATAAAAAGTACAAATAAGGGAGGCATTCAAATGGCTATTATATCAAACATAGCAGGCTTAATAATCATAGGATCAATATTATATACAGCTTATCCACAGGAAATGTGTATAAGTGCTATAATACAGAGAGAAAATAAATTTGCACTTGGGGAAAAATCAATAAGCAAAAGCTTAGATTATTTTAAAGAAGATATAAAAATGCCTCAAATATTGGATGGAAATGATGAAAAAAAAATAAATTTAATAAATAATGTTATTAATAATGATATTTTGCCTAAATCAGAAGAGGCTGAAAAAACATCAAAGGAATACTTTGGGATGGAAGGACAAGAAAAGCCAACATTCCCTTTTGAAGTCTATTCAAGATATACAATAGGAATAGATAATAATATGCTTATTAGTTTATATAATGATTATTATGAATATTTAGGTGGAGCGCATGGAATGACAACTAGGACTTCTTATACAATAGATAAAGAAAAGGAAAAATTATTAACACTAAAAGAATTATTTGTTCAAGGATATTCTTACAGTGACATAATTAATAAAAGCATAAAAGAAGATATTGAAAAACATCCAGATGATTATTTTAATTCAGGAAGTGAATTTAAAGGAATTGGTGAAAATCAAAGTTTTTATATAGAAGGTGATAAACTTGTAATTTATTATCAATTATATGATATAGCACCATATGTATTTGGAATTCCTGAATTTAAAATTCCACTAAAATTATTTGGGGCAAATTATGTTTATTATAAAAGTTTAAGTAGTTAATTAGCTAGCACATGTTTGGAATGTTATTTTTTCATGTGCCTAAAAAATTATTTATTTTGTGATTTAATTTAATCAACCTTTCAACTTCACCTTCTGGACATGTAAAAGAACCTATTGGATGTGGTGAAGTTGTATAATTCCCATGAAAATCTGTTCCTCCAGTCATAATTAAATCAAATTTTTGAGCAATATCTTTTATTTGCTTTTTTACTTCTTTTGAATTTTTAGGATGGTTATATTCAACGCCTTGAATCAAATTTTTTCTGGCTAATTTTTCTAATAATTCATTAGAATCAAATTGTCCAGGATGAGCCATAACTGAAATTCCACCGACTTCTTTTATCATATCTAAAGTTTCATATACACTGGGATAAGTAATTTGCACATAATATTTTCCTTTCTTCGAAAGCAATTCTTTATATAAATCACCAATTACAACATTTGTATAGCCTAGATCTGCTAAAGATTGCATTATATGAGTCTCATACATAGATTCACTTTTAGAACTATAGCGTTCTATATGCTCTATAGTAATTGGATATTCTTTCATTAGCATTTGTGCCATCTGTCTTTTGGCATTTTCTCTGCTTATTAAAATTTTATTTAAAAATCTTTGAAGTTTAAAAAAATCTTTTGGAAAATAACAAAGTATATGGACAGAACGATTAGTTTGATAATCTACAGTAGATATTTCAACTCCTGGTATTACAGATATACCTATTTTTTCACATAAAGTATAGGCTTCTATCACCCCTGCCAAAGTATCATGGTCTGTAATAGAAATACAATCTAAACCTGCTTTCTTTGAATAATAAATAATGTCTTTTATACTTAAAACTCCATCTGATAAAAAACTATGATTGTGTAAATCAGCTTTCATTTTTCACTTTCCTCTCTATGTAATCTAATATATATTAAATTTCACCTTTAGTTCTTATATTAATTAAACTGCTTATGTTGTAGTTTTATAATATTTAAATATTTCTATTAACAAAATATCATGAAAATTAATTTCGTTCAATACATGTTGGTGAAAAAATAATCCTGGATGATAAGTGAGTTTCATCTAAATACAATTGTTTTTTTATAAAATTTACATAATACACATTAAAAATAACAGGAAATTATGCTTGTTATTTTTATGGTATTCGACATTGTAAAGTCCTATTAATAGCCAACAATAAGCAATTTATAGTCTTGTACTTGCATAAAATATATGACACATCTTTCGATTGCTATTCTATTTTATCTGCCTAATTTATCTGTGAAATAAAATTGCACAAATAATATATTGACGAAATTATTATGTCATGATATAGTGAAAGTAGAAATACGAGAACAAATCATGTATGATGTAAGAAATAATATTTTATATAATATTGTTTCATGAAAGGAGACAAACATATGGAAAATAATAAAACTGTATTAGACATGATTTTCTCAAGATATGATAATTTTTTTGAGGCAGAAAAAAAAATCGCAAATTATATTATAAACAACAAAGAAAAGGTTATAGAAATGACAATTGCAGAGTTAGCAGTAGAAAGTGGTGCCAGTGAGGCAACTGTTTCAAGATTTTGCAAGAAGTGTAATATGAATGGTTTTCATCATCTGAAAATTAGTCTTGCAAAAGAAATTGTAGAATCAAATGATAATGCTATACCAGTATCTAATGATATTGATGAACATAACATTGGGCAGTCTTTACAGAATATATTAGCAAATAAGATGGAGGAACTTAAACAGACAATATCTATGATAAACGAGAAAAAATTCAAAGAGATATTAGATCTACTTAAGAATGCAAAATCTGTTCAATTGGTTGCAGTTGGTAATACTATTCCGGTTGCTTTAGATGGAACATATAAGTTTAATCAAATTGGTATTAAAGCAGTAGCCAATACTATTTGGGAAACTCAAATTGGGTATACTTTTAATTTGACTGGAGAAGATGTGGTAATTGCAATATCTAACTCGGGAGCATCTAAAAGATTAATGAATATAATTGATGTTGCTAACGAGAAGGGGGCGACTACTATTTCTATTACTAATAATGAACATTCACCACTTGCAATGTCTAGCAAATATCATATTACAACAGCAACGAGAGAAAAATTATTCTTGGATGAATATTATTTTTCTAGAGTATCTGCATTTATGGTAATTGAAATTTTATATTTATTTTTAACAGTAGGGAAAAAAGATGTATATGAAAATATCAGTAGACATGAACAGTCTATTGCTGATGATAAATTCTAAAAAATCTATTATTTAATGAATATGGGGGAAATTATTATGATTTACACAGTAACCTTTAATCCAGCCTTAGATTATGTAATTAAAGTTGACAATTTTACATTGGGAGCAATAAATAGGACTAAAAGAGAAGATATTTATTATGGTGGAAAAGGCTTAAATGTTTCTACTGTTTTGACTAATTTAGGATATGAAAGTATTGCATTAGGATTTATCGCAGGTTTTACAGGCGATGTTATTGAAAAGGGTGCAAAATCATTAGGATTTCCCACAGATTTCATTAAAGTAAAAGAGGGGTTATCTAGAATTAATGTTAAATTGAAATCTAATGAAGAAAGTGAGATTAATGGGCAAGGTCCAAATATCAATAAAGAAGACATTGATAAGTTATTTGAAAAACTAGAGCAGTTGCAAGATAAAGATATATTGATATTATCTGGAAGTATTCCAAACACATTAGATGAAGATATTTATGAAAAGATTATGGACAGATTACAAAAAAAAGACATCCAAATCATAGTAGATGCAACAAAGGACTTATTACTAAATGTATTAAAATATAAACCATTTTTAATTAAACCTAATAATCATGAACTTGGAGAAATGTTTAATGTGATACTTAATAATGATGAAGAAATCATATATTATGCCAAAAAGCTTCAAGAAAAGGGAGCAAGAAATGTGCTTATATCTATGGCAGGAGATGGAGCAATTTTAATTACAGAAAATGAAGAAATTTTCAAAACTGAAGTGCCAAAAGGAGAAGTTAAAAATTCTGTAGGTGCTGGAGATTCTATGGTTGCTGGATTTATCGCTGGATATTTAACAAATAATAATTATGAAGAAGCGTTAAAAATGGGAACAGCCGCTGGAAGTGCAAGTGCATTTTCTGAAGGATTAACCACCAAAGAAAAAGTAATAAGTTTACTAAGTCTATTATAATTTACGAGGAGGATTTTTATGAGAATTAAAGATTTATTAAAAGAGCAAAGTATTGAACTTGGTGTCAATACTAGTATTAGTACGAAAGAAAACGTTATCAATAAATTAGCTAGTTTAATAGACAAATCAGGAAACATAAGTAATATTGAAGAATACAAAAAAGGTGTTTTAGAAAGAGAAGCACATTGTTCAACAGGTATTGGTGGAGGAATTGCAATTCCTCATGCAAAGAATAAGGCTGTTAAAGATGCAAGTCTTTCAGCTATGGTCATTCCTAATGGAGTAGATTTTGATGCACTTGATGGTGAGCCATCTAAATTATTTTTTATGATTGCGGCACCAGAAAATGGAGTAGATGTACATCTTCAAGTTTTAGCTAGACTATCTACTATTCTTATGGATGATGATTTTAAAAATAAATTGATTTCAGCAAAGAGCAAAAAGGAATTCTTAAATATTATTGATGAAAAAGAAACAGAAAAATTTCCAGAAGAATCTACAGATAAGGTTTCAAAAGTAACAAATGGATATAGAGTATTAGCTGTTACTGCATGTCCAACTGGAATAGCCCATACATTTATGGCAGCAGAAAACTTAGAACAAAAAGGAAAACAACTAGGAATTCCACTAAAAGCAGAAACTAATGGTGCAGATGGTGCAAAAAATGTTCTTACAAAAGAAGAAATTGCAGCAGCAGAATGTATTATTATAGCAGCAGATAAAAATATTGATATGGCTCGTTTTGATGAAAAAAGAGTAATTAGTACAAAAGTATCTGATGGTATCCATAAAGGCGAAGAGTTAATAAATCGTGCAGTAAGTGGTACTGTTCCAATTTATCACCATAATGGAGCAAAAGTTTCTACAGATGAATCAGAACAAGAAAGTGTAGGACGTTCTGTTTATAAACACCTTATGAATGGTGTATCTCATATGCTTCCATTTGTTATTGGCGGTGGTATATTGATTGCTTTAGCTTTTCTTTTTGATAATTATGAAATTAATCCAGCGAACTTTGGTAAAAATACACCGGTTGCCAATTATTTAAAAACAATTGGTGAGCAAGCATTTGGTATGATGTTACCTGTCTTAGCAGGTTATATTGGAATGAGTATTGCAGATCGTCCAGGTTTAGCAGTTGGTTTTATTGGTGGTATTGTAGCAAAAATGGGATGTACATTTGCTAATCCCGCTGGTGGAAATGTTAACTCAGGTTTTCTTGGTGCATTACTTGCTGGTTTCATTGGAGGATATCTTGTACTAGCACTTAAAAAATTATTTAGTAAACTTCCATCAGCTTTAGATGGTATTAAGCCAATCTTAATTTATCCGGTACTTGGTATTTTATCTGTATCTGTTGTAACCACTATTATAAATCCTTTTGTAGGTGGAATTAATTCAGCGTTGACTAATACGTTAAACAGTATGGGTGGATCAAGTAAAATATTATTAGGCATGGTGGTTGCAGGTATGCAGTCTACTGATATGGGAGGTCCAATTAACAAGGCATCGTATGTATTTGGTACTGCCCAATTAGCTGAAGGTAATTATCAAGTTATGGCATCTGTTATGGCAGGTGGTATGATTCCACCATTAGCAATTGCACTATGTACAACCTTCTTTAAAAACAGATTTACTAAAAAGGAAAGACAATCAGGTTTAGTTAATTATATTTTAGGGTTATCTTTCATATCAGAAGGTGCAATTCCTTTTGCAGCACAAGATCCATTAAGGGTTATTCCTTCTTGTATTGCTGGATCTGCAGTAGCAGGTGGTTTATCTATGTTCTTTAACTGTACTTTAAGAGCACCTCATGGTGGTATCTTCGTACTTCCGGTAATAGGAAATCCATTTGGTTTTTTAACTGCTTTAGTAGTAGGGGCTGTAGTTGGTTGTGTTATACTGGCAATTTTAAAGAAACCACTAGAAGAAAATAAATAATAAAATATGTATTTTTCTCTAATGAGAAGTTTTACAATTTATTTCATTAGGGACAAGTGTACTAAATCTATTATTTTTGAATGAGCTAAACAAACATGTAGCAAATACGCAGTAATATCTAAAAATAAAATTATACATATTAGAAATGGGAAAGAAGGAATTTAGAATGAAAAAATATAATTGGGCTATTTTAGGAACTGGTAATATTGGTAGAGAAATGGCGACTGCATTAAATGAAGTAAATGGTGAAGTATATGCAGTAGGCGATATTAATCTAGGAAAAGCACAAGAATTTGCACAAGAATTCAAGGTAGCAAATGTTTATAATGACTGTGATGCGATGATTGAAAATCCAAATGTTGATATAGTATATATTTCAACACCACACAATCTACATTATGAATATTTATTGAAAGCAGTAAAAAATGGAAAGCATGTTTTCTGTGAAAAAGCAATTACAGTAAATGCAAAACAATTAGATGAAGTAGTTGCCATTGCTAAAGAAAAAAACTTAGTTATTGCAGAAGGAATGACAATGTTCCATATGCCTTTATACAAAAAATTAAGAGAAATTGTTAATTCAGGTGCTATAGGTAAAGTAAAAATGGTGCAAGTTAACTTTGGTAGCTGTAAAGAGTATGATGTGACAAATCGTTTCTTTAGTAAAGAACTAGCAGGTGGAGCACTATTAGATATAGGTGTTTACGCAACTTCATTTGCAAGATACTTTATGGAAAGCAAACCAAATGTAGTTCTTACTACGGCTAAATATTTTGAAACTGGAGTAGATGAACAATCTGGTATAATTATGAAAAATGATTGTGATCAAATGGCAGTTATGGCTTTAACTATGAGAGCAAAGCAACCAAAACGTGGGGTTGTTGCAGGAGAACTTGGATACATTGAGGTAAATAATTATCCAAGAGCTGATAAAGCAACGATTACTTATACAGAAGATGGAAGAACAGAAGAACTTCAGTTAGGAGAAACGTCAAAAGCTCTTAATTATGAAGTTGAAGATATGCAAGAATATATTACCAATAAAACCGGTGATGATCAACTTCAATTATCAATTGATGTTACTCACTTATTAAGCGAAGTAAGAAATCAATGGGGATTTGTATATCCTTTTGAATAAAATTATATTCATATTATAGTAATGCAAATGCTTATTATGCATTAATAGGCATTTGTATTAGTTGTTTTGTAGATATATAATTTATTTAATAGGCATATAAGGCAAGAATATTGGTCTGTTATTTAAAAAATGTGTCTAAATAATAAGTGAATAGGAGAATATGTAAAATGTATCAATGTTGTATTTTTGATTTGGATGGTACTTTAGTGGATTCTATTAAGGCCATTTCCTATACTGCTAATTTGACTTTAAAAAAGTATGGATTAGGACCTGTAGATGAAGAGCATTATAAAATATTTGTTGGTGATGGATATAAGAAGTTAATTGAAAGAGCTTTAATTTATTGTGGTGATAAAGACTTAATACACTATGAAGATGCACTGATTACTTATATGGAATATTTTAAAGTCTATTGTATGCATGAAGTGAAAGCCTATGATGGAATTAGTGACATGCTATATTATTTAAAGAAGAATAACATTAAAATTGCTGTTTTATCTAATAAGCCTCATGAAAGAACTATTGATAATGTGGAAGGCATATTTGGAATTGGATATTTTGATAAAATATCTGGTGAAAAAGATGATGTTAAGAGAAAACCAGATCCAGAAGGTGCAATTATTACTGCCAAGGAACTTGAAATTTTACCATACCATTGTTTATATATAGGAGACACTAATACCGATATGAAAACTGGAATTGGAGCCGGAATGGATACTGTTGGCGTTACTTGGGGATTTCGAAATCGTGAAGAATTAGAGAGTTATAATCCCAATTATGTGATTGATCATCCCCGTGAAATTATAGATATTATAAAGAATCTGCAAAATCAAGTGAATCTTTGATTTATACATAATTAAAAAATACGAAGGAGGAGAATAAAATTGACTAGTGATGATTTAAAGAAAGCTTGTGCTAAAGAAGCTCTAAAATATATAAAAAATAACACGATAATAGGTCTAGGTGGAGGTAGTACTATATCCTACTTAATAGATTATATAAGAGAGGATAAAGATCTTAATGTTAAGGTGGTTACCCCTTCAATGAAAACAAAAATGCTGTGTATAAAAAATGGATTAGAAGTTCTTCATGCTTGCTCTGTTGATAAAGTAGGTGTAGCCTTTGATGGATGTGATGAAGTTGATCTAAATCTAAATGCATTAAAAAGTGGTGGTGGAATTCATACTAAGGAAAAATTAATTGCAAGTATGGCTGATGACTACATACTTCTTGTAGATGATACTAAAGTTTCAAATACACTAACGTTTAAACATCCTGTTGTACTTGAAATTTTGCAAGATTCATTAGGGTATGTTGAAAGAATAGTTACAGAATTAGGTGGAAAACTAACAATTAGAAATAGTTCAGCAAAAGATGGCTTTACAATAAGTGATAATGGAAACTTATTGATAGATGTAACGTTTGAAAATGTTACTGATATTTACAAACTTGAAAAAAGTCTGCAAAATATTTGTGGAGTTGTTGACACCTCATTATTTGTGAATGTTGTTACTAAGGCGCTAGTTACAGGTATAGATGGCATTAGAGTAATTTCTAAAAAATAAATTTATATATAAGTTCTAATTAAGAAAGTTCATAATTTAGTTGGTTGTCTTATCCAATCACTCTAATATAGAAATTAAATCTTAATGAACAAAATTTTTTAGAACATATATATTTAAGTTTTAGTAATAAAATAATGTCAGTATACTAAGCTATTTTTTATCATATTCAATATTTATCATGTTTAGAAGTATGGCAAAAGAGAGAAGTTGGATACAGATTTGTTAAATTTTTTGAGTTCTATAGAACAAATCTGTATCCAATTTTGTTGGTTATATGCATAAGTATAGTTCAAGTTTAGATTATCTATATAGGGTTTCTCATTAAGATTTAGTTATAACCACTAATTTTATATAAACTAAATTTCAGTCATATTATCATTAGTATATAGAAGCCATATATAACTTTTTCAATTATCGATAATATTTCATATTAAGCTCTCATCATGAGCATTAGTATTTTGATTTCCCCTAAAGCCATAACCATCTGAAATTATTCTACCAATGCCAGTTACCTTTCCAGTTATACAGCCTCTACAATGGGCAGGTGTATCACCAGTACATATTTTACCTGGATATAATGCATAAAGTTTTCTATACTCACCTTCAGTAACATTAGGCATTACAACATTAGCACCACTTTGAAGTGCAATTATTCTTCCATTTGGCGTTAAAGATTCCATTGCAGTTGTAGCCGGAATATTTATATCAGGTAGAATTAAACGTGTTAAAGCCATAACTTTTAATGCTAAAGTAAGGTCACCGCCCTTTGAAGCTTTTAATGGGGTATCCTCATTTGGTATAAATGGACCAATTCCAATCATATCTGCATTAATTAGTTTAAAGAATAATATATCTTTAGCTATAGATTCTAAGGTTTGATTTGGAAGTCCAACAAGAATTCCACTTCCAACTTCATATCCTAAATCTCTTAAGTTGTTTAGACAGTCTAATCTTTCTTCAAAACTCATATTAGGATCCATGTCTTCATAAAGCTTTTTATCTGTAGTTTCAATACGTATTAAATATCTATCAGCACCAGCTTCCTTAAATGCTTTATACTCTTCATAAGTCTTTTCACCTAAGCTTAAAGTTAAGGCAACTCCTAAATTTTTTATTTCTTTTACTATTTCAGTCATTCTTTCTTTAGTAAAATAATCATCTTCTCCACCTTGAAGAACAAGAGTTTTATAGCCATAACTAACAGCTTTATTTGCAAAATCTAATATTTCTTCTTTAGTCAATCTATATCTTTCAAGATTTTTATTGTCTCTTCGAAGTCCACAATACATACAATTTCTCTTACAGATGTTTGTAAATTCAATTAAGCCTCTTAAGTGAACATAGTCACCTAAAAATTCTTGCCTAACTTCATCAGCAGCCTTGAAAAGTTCTTCATTTATATTATCATTTTGTAATAATTCCAATATTTCATCTTTATCTAAATTATGAGTAAGTTTAGCTTTTTCAATAAGTTTATTCATGGTTCCTCCTATATCAAAATAAAATTAACGATATCCATTGATTATTTCTTAAATATTAACTGTTATTAGTATACTATAGAATTTAGAAATATAACAATACAAAGGTTCTTAGTAAAAATAAGATATTGAATAATATTGTATAAAAAACTTATAAGATATAATTTTTATAAATTGAGATTTGATTTGGTAAAAATTATATGAAATTCACTAATCTCATGAAATATATTAACAAGAAATAATATAAGGTTATATGAAAATAATTTTATTTATTAATTCATATAACCTGTTTTATATAGAAGTTTAATATTCTTTAAGCAGCTTTATTTCTAGAGTTAATATTATGTTTTTCGTGAACTTTTTCATTTTTGTCTTCAATAAGGTCTCTTATTACTTTAAAGGTTTGTATTATTAAAGTTGGGAGGAAGGCAAGTAAATGTACTAATAATAGTTGATTGCTGCTAAGAGCAGTTATTTCAAATAATCCTTGAAGCACTGGTACAAGTAGAACTATATTTACAAGTAAAACACCTGCTATAAAAGCCATCCAACTGAATTTATTACTGAAAACTCCCAGTCCAAAGATAGATCTTTTACCTCGGCAGTTAAAGCCATGGAATAATCTAGCTAAACATAAGGTACTAAATGCCATAGTCATAGCAAGTCCGTGATTTCCTGTATTTAAGCCAATATGGTAAGAGACCATAGTGAATATTCCTATTAACAAACCTTGGATACCAATATCTTTAATAAAATCTTTAGTTAATATAGATTCTTTAGCATCTCTAGGCTTATCCTTTAAAACATCTTTTTTAGATTTTTCCATACCAATTGCAATAGCAGGTAAACTATCTGTTACTAGGTTAATGAATAATAAATGTACTGCCGCAAATGGAACTGGAAGTGCAAATAGTGATGAATAAAGTACTGCAAGTATTCCAGATGTATTACCTGAAAGAAGGAATTTAATTGAGTTCTTTATATTAGCATAAATATTTCTTCCATTAGTAACAGATTTAACAATAGTTGCAAAGTTATCATCTGTTAAAATCATAGAAGCTGCATCCTTTGAAACTTCAGTACCTGTTATACCCATTGCGATACCAATATCCGCTTGCTTTAGTGCAGGAGCATCATTAACACCGTCACCAGTCATAGCTACAATTTTGCCTTTATTTTGCCATGCTTTAACTATTCTTATTTTATGCTCAGGAGATACCCTTGCATAAACTGAAATATGTTTTAACTTAGAATTAAGTTCATCATCAGACATTTTATCAAGCTCCAAGCCTTCTACAGCTAGGTCACCTTCTTGCAAGATTCCAATTTCCTTAGCAATAGCAGAAGCAGTAATCTTATGATCTCCAGTAATCATGATTGGTTTAATAGAGGCCTTTATACAATCACTAACTGCTTCTTTAGATTCTTCTCTAGGTGGATCAATCATTGAAATTAATCCAAGGAAAGTAAAGTTATGTTCATCTTCTAAAGTAAGTTCCTTATTTTCCTTAATTTCTTTATAGGCGAAAGCTAAAACTCTTAGACCTTGTGATGAAAGTTCCATATTAGTTTTATTTATATTAGTTTTATCCTTTTCGGTAAAATCTGCTATTCCAGCTGAAGTTTTAATTGAAGTTACTCTATTCATTAAGACATCAAGAGCACCTTTAGTAATCATTATATACTTTCCATCTATTTGATGAAGTGTACTCATAAGTTTTCTATCAGAATCAAAAGGAATTTCCTTAAGTCTTGAATAAGTATTTCTACATTCAATTTCATCTAAAGAATATTTATGACCTAAATTTACTAAAGCAACTTCTGTTGGATCACCAATCTCAGCACCATCTATAGAAGTTGAGTCATTACAAAGTACAGAGCTAGTTAAGAGGAAATTTGAATCAGAATCTTTAAAATTTATTTTATCACTATCAATTAATTTATTATCAACAAATATCTTTTTAACAGTCATTTTATTTTGAGTTAAAGTACCAGTTTTATCAGAACAAATTATAGATACACACCCAAGACCTTCTACAGCCTTTAGTTTCTTTATTATTGCATTTTCCTTAGCCATGGATTGAGTGCCTATAGCTAGTACAATAGTAACGATTGAACTAAGAGCTTCTGGAATGGCAGCAACAGCAAGGGCAACAGCAAACATTAATGAATCTAAAAGAGGGGTACCTCTATACATGCTTAATCCAAATACAATAACACAAATCCCCATTATTCCAATAGCTAACTTTTTAGAGAATTCATCTAAGGAAACTTGAAGTGGAGTACTCTTTTCTTGTGTTTCTTCCATAAGTGTAGCAATTTTACCAAGTTCTGTGTTCATACCAGTACTAGTCACAAGTACAGTAGCTCTGCCATAAGTTACTAAAGAGCTAGAAAAAACCATATTTATTTGGTCACCTAAAGCAACATCTTCCTTGTTAATAACATCAGGAAATTTATCAACACTTTCAGATTCACCAGTTAAAGAACTTTCATTAACTTTAAGAGAAAAATTTTCTAAAATTCTACCATCAGCAACGACTAAATCACCAGCTTCTAGTACTAAAATATCTCCTGGAACAACATGCTTTGATGGAATTTCAATTTTAACTCCATTTCTAATAACCTTAGCATTAGGAGCGGATAAAGCCTTCAAACTATCCAGGGATTGTTCAGCTTTAACATATTGGACTGTACCTAAAATAGCATTCATAGTTATAACAGCTATAATTACAAAAGTACTTTCCATATTACCAGTCATTGCAGAAATGATAGCAGCAACAATTAAAATAATTACCAATAAGTCTTTAAATTGTTCTAAGAATACAGATAAAATACTCTTTTTCTTTTTTTCATTTAAAATGTTTTCTCCTACAGAATTCAGTATTTCATTGGCTTTTGCACTAGTCAGTCCTTCTAAAGTTACATTAAATTCTTTTAATGATTCTTCAGTTGTTTTACAAAAATATTTCTTCATGCAACATCTTCCTTTCAAATTTAATATTAGATATCTTTAAGGAATTTTGATAAGTTCTTATTATAAATAAGATAGATTTTAAGTATTTTAATTGATATTTTTAGAGATAAGTTAAAGATAAAAATATAATATAAAAAATAAAATTCCTATAGAATCAAAGGTGAAAAAATAAAAAGCCTTATTAAAAATAATTATTAACAAAAAAGACTTTTAATATAACTTCAAAAATTTGAAGTTATATTAAAAGTCTCGTTGCCACACAGGCACATAACACCAGACTATAAAAGATAGCCGCGATTGTTGATGTTATATTTATAACTACTCCCTCTTAATATGAACGATTATTTAATATTAATATATTATAAAATTAAAAAAATGTCAATAATATTAAGATATTTTCCAAAATAATCTCGGATTCATTTATGGTAACATCTTAGTATGCTACATTGTATTATGTTCCTAAATAATAACAATAAAGAATTATATACTATGTTCTAAAAAATTTTGTTCATTAAGATTTAATTTCTATATTAGAGTGATTGGATAAGACAACCAAATAAATTATGAACTTTCTTAATTAGAACTTATATATAAAATTTATTTAAATTAGCAAGTGTTAATTTAAAAGTATTAACTTATAGGATTTAATTTATAATTAAGGTATAATATACTAATGAAATAAAAATGGAGGATTGAATTATGACAGGACTTGTACTTGAAGGTGGAGCCTTTAGAGGTCTATTTACAGCAGGTGTTTTAGATGCTCTTTTAGATATAAAAGCAGAATTAAAATATGTAATAGGAGTTTCAGCAGGAGCAACAAATGCATATTCATATATTTCTAAACAAAGAGGAAGAAATTTAGAGATAATGGAAAAGTTTATGGATAATAAGAGGTATATAAGTTATGGAAATTTAATTAGATATAAATCTCTTATGGATTTAGATTTTGTATTTGATGAAATACCTAATAAGCATTGTATTTTTGATTATAAGACCTTTTATGAATTTGATGGGAAAATGCTCGCTGGTGCTTTTAATGTTGAAACGGGAGATGTTGAGTATTTTGATAAAGAATTGCTAGATAAAAGAAATTCCATTCTTAGAGCAAGTATAGCAATACCAATGGCATTTCCATTTGAGAAAATCAATGGTCAATATTATGCCGATGGAGGACTTTCCGATCCTATACCAATTGGCAAATCAATAGCTGATGGTAATGATAAAAATATAATTGTACTAACAAGAAATGATGGATATAGAAAGAAACCATCTAAAGCTAATAAAATAACATATAAAATTTATAAAAATAAATATCCAAAGTTAGCTAAAGTACTAAAGGATAGACATATTAAGTACAATGAACAACTTGATTATTGCAAAGAATTAGAAGAAAGTGGAAAAGCAATTATAATAAGACCTACTATAAGTATGGATATAAATAGATTTGAAAGAGATAAGAATAAATTAAAGGCAATATATCAAAATGGATATGATTTGATTATAAAGGATCGAGAGAAGATAATTAATTATATAAGATAGTTTCAAAAAGTAGCAGAATTGCCTGCTACTTTTTGAACGTTATGACAGGATATAATTTAATAACCAACTTATTTGCGGTGATATTTTTTGAATTTAAAATCAAGAAAAAAATATATTACAATCCATATAAAAGTTCATATAAAACCTAAACAAATAACTGTTGAGTATATTTATATATTTTGAATACTAGGAAGTTATTTTTTTATTTATATGATAATATTTCATTGAATAAACAAGAGGAGAACAAAAATTTTTATTAATAGCGAAAGATATTATTTATATATTACGACTTACTTTATGAAAATATTTTTGATGAACTTAAGTGGTAAAATAAATGAAAAAAGAAAATTTTCTAAAAAGCTTGCGGAAGCATAATCCAAAAGCTTTAGATTATGTTTTTGATAACTACGGAAATCTGATTTTTAAAGCAGCATATTCAGTTCTGAATAATAGAAGTCTTAGTGAAGAATGTGTTAATGATGTTCTTTTTAAAATATGGAATAATATTGATTCATTTAAAAGGGAAGATGATGAATTTAAGAACTCCGTACAAAATTTATGCGAAGTTTTTTATTTAAGTATAAGTTTATATGCAGAGTTAGAAATTAAAAATACAAATTAGTAATTGTAGATTTACTTATTAATTGATCTAAAATTGCAAGGAGAATGACCATAGTATTTTTTAAATAATTTGCTAAAATAATAAGCATCCTTATAGCCAACAGAGTGAGCAATAGATTTTATAGGTGATTCAGTAGAAATCAATAAATCCTTTGCTTTATCTAATCTAAGATTTATTAGATAATTTATAGGAGATTCACCTGTTTTATCTTTAAAGACCTTAGAGATATAAACAGAACTTAAATACATGTTTTTAGCTATATCATCTAAAGAAATATTTTTCATATAATTATTATGAAAGTATTCTAAAATTATTTTAACAATATTGGATTTATCATAAAACGGAAAGTCGTATCTATCAATCTTCTTACTATTTTGAACATAGTTAGTTTCCTTTAAGAAAAGAGCAATTAATTTCATTATAAGGCTCTTTAAAACAAGTTCTTTACCGACTTCGCAAGCTTCTTGCTCTTCTATTATTTCTAAACAGCATTTATGGAATTCATCTTTATATTGTTTAAACTCAATTGGTACATCAAAATTCTCTTTTAAAATATAATTAAGAGGAAGTCCATCAATTTTAATATTACGGAATCCTATATGAAGTTCAGCAGTTTGTTCACCTTTACTTAAAGACTCTTTATGATATACTCCAGGATTAAAAACAAGAAGCGTTTTTTCTTTAATCTTATAAAACTTATCATCTATTTTATAATTAACGATTCCAGATATTACATAACTAAATTCAATGAAATCATGAGAATGATATTTTCCATCAAGAAAGTCTTTATTATCACATTTAAAAGCATACAAAATTTCGGGATTAAAATGTTCAATAGCAATACCTACATACATTGCAATACAGCCTCCTCTATAAGGATCTTAAGTTGTTTAAAACATAGATATTTCAAATGAAATTACTAGGTAATCGAGTAGTGTTTAGAAAAGTTAAAATAAATAATACTCATATGAAATTTCATCTAAAAAGTTTTATTTTATATATAAGAATATACATCATGTAAATAGAAAAGTACATTTCTATTTATTATATTTTATTAGATAATTAAACATGTTAAAAAGAAAAGATTTGAAAAAGGAGGAGAGATTAATGAGTAGTATCAAATGGATATTTACTTATATAAGAAAATACAAGTTTAGATTTTCTTTTGCTCTTACAGCAGTGCTTTTAAGCTCATTAATAGCTATGATTAATCCATATTTAAGTGGAAAATTAGTTGATGAAGTAATAATGAATAATAGGAGGGATATTTTATTACCTATTTTAGAAATGATGGTGGTTGCTACTGTTGTAAAAGCAATTATTAGATATACTTATCAAATGACCTTTGAATTTGTATCTCAAAATGTAATATTTGAGATTAGACAAAAGATGTATGACAAATTGCAAGAATTAGATTTAGACTATTATAACAAGACTAGAACTGGTGATATAATGGCAAGAATGACAGGAGATATGGATGCAGTAAGGCATTTTATATCTTGGGTTATGTATAATATTTGTGAAAATATTGCAGTATTTGTATTTGCAATATTAAGCATGTTTATGATAAATGCAAAATTTACGTTAATGATGTTTACATTAACGCCATTAGTTGCATATTGTGCGTATAAATTTGCAAAGCAAGCGAATCCAATGTTTTTTACAATAAGAGAACAATTTTCTAAATTAAATACAGTAGTTCAAGAAAATATAAGTGGAAACAGAGTTGTTAAAGCATTTGCAAAAGAAGACTACGAAATATTAAAATTTGAAGAGAGAAATAGAGCATATATGGATGCTAATATGGATCTTGCAAATGTTGCACAAAAGTATATGTCTATGCTTAATGCATTATCAAATATGTTTACTATTGTAATGATTTTGGTAGGAGGAATTTTTGTTATAAATGAGACGTTGAGTATGGGTGAACTAGTAATGTTTAATGGACTTATTTGGGCAATAAATAATCCTATGAATATGGTTGGATGGCTTATTAATGATACTCAAAGATTCATTGCAGCTGCTAGAAAAATAAAAATGTTAATTGAAGAGGAAACAAAAATAAAAAATCCTACTTATGGAATTAAACCAAAAAAATTAATGGGTGAAATAGAATTTAAAAATGTTAGTTTTGAATATGATTATGAGCCAATTCTAAAGAATATAAATTTTAAAGTGAAGCCGGGACAAACGGTTGCTATTTTTGGACAAACTGGTGCAGGAAAATCCACAATAATAAATCTTATAGAAAGATTTTATGATACAACTTCTGGACAAATCTTAATTGATGGAATAGATATAAAAAAATACGACTTAAAAGCTTTAAGAAAGAATATAGCAATATCAATGCAGGATGTATTTTTATTTTCGAATACAATAGAAGAAAATATTAGCTACGGAGTATCAAAAGTAGATAATAACAGAGTAGCCTGGGCTGCTAAAATGGCAGATGCAAATAACTTTATTCAAAAATTATCAGATTCATATGAAACAGTAGTAGGAGAAAGAGGCGTTGGATTATCTGGAGGACAAAAACAAAGGATAACCCTTGCAAGATCAATAATGAAATATCCTTCAATATTAATATTAGATGACACAACATCAGCTTTGGATGTGGAAACTGAAGCTATGATTCAGGAAAATTTAAATACAATATATAAGGATAAGACCTGCTTTAAAATATCCCATAGAATTTCATCTATAAAAGATTCAGATTTAATTTTGGTTTTAGAGGATGGAGAAATAGTAGAAAGTGGAACCCATGAAGAATTATTAAGCATGAGAGGAAATTATTATAGAGTTTATAACGCACAATATGGTGATTATTTAAATGAAAAGGATTATGAAAACTCAAGGGAGGTGGTATAAATGGCAAGAAATAAATATGATGTGGATGAAGAATTAGGCACACCTTTTAGCTTAAAATATTGCAAAAGATTATTACGATATGTAATTCCATATAAAAAAGAAATGATCAGCACTCTTGTAATCATGCTTATATCAAGTATATCAAGTTTGCTTGGACCATACTTGGTAAAGATAGCAATGGATATCAATATACCTAATAAAGATATAAAAGGATTAATAGTAGTATGTATTTTATTTTTTATTACCATAGTAATAAGCGCTATATGTATGAAATATAGGATTAAAACTATGACTTATGTGGGGCAAGAAGTTGTAAAAAATATTAGAACGGATTTATTTAAGCATCTACAAAAATTATCTTTTTCTTATTATGATAGCAGACCACATGGAAAAATTTTAGTTAGAGTAGTTAATTACGTAAATTCATTAAGTGACTTATTATCAAATGGTCTTATAAATCTATTGACTGATTTATTTAGTATTATTGTAATAATTGGTTTTATGATATTTATAAGTCCTAAGTTAACATTAGTATGTATGATTGGAATGCCTATTCTTGCAATAATCGTAGCGTTACTTGCAAAGGTTCAAAGAAGGACTACTCAAGCTTTTAGTAATAAGCAGTCTAATCTTAATGCATACATTCAAGAGAGTATAAGCGGAATGAAAGTTACTCAAGCTTTTGCTAGAGAAAAAGCAAATGCAGAAAAATTCAGAACAGTAAGTGATGAAAATAGAAGCACATGGATGAATGCTGTAAAATACCAATTAATGCTTTGGCCAGCAATTGAAAATACATCAGTATTTACAGTTTCTCTAGTATATTTAATTGGAGTAAAATCAATTGAAGAATCAATAACAATAGGAACACTTATAGCTTTTGTGGGATATATATGGAGGTTTTGGAATCCAATAGTTAATATTTCTAATTTTTATAACACATTAATAATGGCTATGGCGTATTTAGAAAGAATTTTTGAAACTTTAGATGAACCAGTAAATATAGCTAATTTGCCACAGGCATATGAAATTCCACAAATAGAAGGTCATGTAGAATTCAAAAATGTATTATTTAAGTATGAAGATGAAGATAGAGAAATATTAAAAAATATATCTTTTAGTGTTAGTGCCGGAGAAACCATAGCCTTGGTTGGGCCAACAGGTGCAGGAAAGACAACCATTATAAATCTTTTAAGCAGGTTTTATGATGTAACATCTGGTGAAGTCTTAGTAGATGACAATAATATAAGAAATGTTACATTGGACTCTTTAAGAAAACAAATGGGTGTTATGCTTCAAGATACATTTATTTTTTCAGGAACTATCTTAGACAATATAAGGTATGGAAAATTAGATGCAACAGAAGAAGAAGTTATAAAAGCAGCCAAGGCAGTTAAAGCACATGATTTTATAGTGAATTTAAAAGATGGTTATAATACAGAAGTTAATGAAAGAGGAAGTCGATTATCAGTAGGTCAAAGACAGTTGATCTCGTTTGCAAGAGCACTACTTGCAGATCCTAAAATATTAATTTTAGATGAAGCAACCTCAAGTATAGATACAAAAACAGAACAAGCACTTCAAGAAGGTTTAGATAGATTGCTTAAAGGAAGAACGTCCTTTGTAATTGCTCATAGATTATCAACTATAAAAAATGCTACAAGAATAATGGTCATAAACGATGGGCAGATTATAGAACAAGGAAGCCATGATGAACTTATTGGACTAAAAGGTGAGTACCATGAACTTTATACATCACAATATAAGATGATTAAAGCAGTATAGATATTCAGAAGAAACTTTTGGTGGAAGATAAAAATAAAATCTCATATTATAAATATGTCAAACTCAGTTAAAATTAAAAGCTATATAATATTACAAATTGAAGGATAAAAATGAGAATGTTATAATTGTAATAAAAATAACAAAGAGGATGGATTATACAAAAATTATGGATATAAATAAATTGACCCTAATAAATAATTTAGATTTAAAGTTATATTATTGTGGTACAGAGAAGTGTAGTCCTAATCATTATTGGGGTCCTGCAATTAAAGAACATTATAAAATACATTATATACACAAAGGTAAGGGAATTTTCAGAGTGGGAGATGAAACTTATCACTTAAAAGAAGGGCAAGGATTTCTTATATGTCCTAGTGTTATTTCATATTATAAAGCAGATGATAAGGAACCTTGGAGCTACTCATGGTGTGCATTTAATGGGATTAATGCAGAAGCATACTTAAAACGAGCTAATTTAACAATTAAAAATCCTATTCTTCAATATAATAAAGATGACAAGGTAAGTGAATGCTTTGAAAAAATGATGCAAGCTATTAATGTGGAAAAAAGCAGCGATTTAAGATTGCAGAGTTTGTTATATCTTTTTTTAGCAACTATAATTGATGAAGCGGTTTTAGATTTATCCTATAAAGAATCTAAAATAAATAAGAATATGTATGTAAATAAAGCAATTGATTTCATACAAATTAATTATTCCCGTAAAATAAGAGTTTCTGAATTGGCAAAGTCCATAGCCTTGGATAGGAAATATATTTCAAAATTATTTAAAGATATAGTTGGAGTTACGATTCAAGATTATTTAATAAGTTTTAGAATGAATAAAGCTAAAGAGATGATGAAAGACAGGCAGTTATCAATAGGAGATATATCACGTTCTGTAGGTTATGATAGTCCATTAATATTTTCAAAAGCATTTAAAAAAATTAATGGATTATCGCCAAGTAAATATAGGAATTCTATTGAATAGCTTATGCCTCTATCTTGTTGGAAAAGATTTAAAAACTTTTATTTTTATACTATACTTATTAATTTTAAGAATTAACCATAATTCTCAACTTAGTTTTGATAGTCTCTAAGTATAATTTAGAGACATAAGGTAATATATATCTGACATTATGATATTTATTCTATGCTGTAATAATGCTATCCTTAAGAAAGCGAAGAAATACAGAAGATATTAAATATAGAATATATATCAAACAAAGATATATATAATACCAATTATTAGGAGGGAAACAAAAATGATATATAACAGATGTGGAAATAGTGGACTTAAATTACCAGCTATATCTTTAGGATTATGGCATAACTTTAGTGAAAACGATATATTTGCAAATAGTGAAGCAATTTTAAAAAGAGCTTTTGAACTAGGAATAACACACTTTGATTTGGCTAATAACTATGGAAGACCAGCTGATGGTTCTGCAGAAGAGACTTTTGGAAGAATATTAAAGAAAAATTATACTCCATATGATAGAGATAAAATGGTTATATCTACAAAGGCTGGTTATGATATGTGGGAAGGACCTTATGGTGATGGTGGTTCTAAAAAGTATTTAGTTGCAAGTTTGGATCAAAGTTTAAAACGTATGGGACTTGAGTATGTGGACATATTTTATCATCATAGATACGATCCAGAAACTCCATTAGAAGAAACAATGGCAGCTTTAGATTTAATGGTTAGACAAGGTAAAGCCTTGTATATAGGAATATCAAATTATGGGCCAGAACAAACTAAGAGAGCATCAGAAATCTTAAAGAAGTTAGGAACACCTTGTTTAATAAATCAACTTAGATATTCAATGTTTGATAGACATATTGAAGGAAAGCAATTTAAAGTGCATAAAGAAGAAGGTATTGGAACTATAGCCTTTGTACCACTTGCACAAGGATTACTTACTAATAAATATATTAATGGAATTCCAAGTGACTCAAGAATAGGAAAAAATAGTTTATATTTACATGAAAATGATGTGACAGAAGAAAAGATAAAAAAAGTTATTGCACTTAATGAAATTGCAAAAGAAAGAGGTCAAAGTCTTGCTCAAATGGCACTTGCATGGGATTTAAGAGGAGATGTAACATCAGTATTAATCGGAGCAAGCAGACCATCGCAAGTTGAGGATAATGTAAAATCATTAGAGAATTTAGAGTTTTCTAAGGAAGAATTAGATAGAATTGATGAGATTCTAAATAAATAAAAAATATCCTATAATAAGATAAAATAGTAATAATACAATGATAATTATCAAGTAAATAAATATAAGTGCTAATAAAGATATAAAGTGATAAATAGTATGAACAAAAGTTTATTGTTGTAAATTATTAATAATATTATAAAGAAAATAAAAAAAGTAATATACAATTTATAAAAAATATTGTATAATTGTAAAATATTAATAAAAATATAATTAAATAAATACTTCAAAGGAGAAGAACAAATTAGAAATTTCTATATGGATTTTTAATTTGTTCTTCCTTTTTTTAGGTTTAAGTATAATTTAATGTTAAAAATAACTTTTTATAAAATTATTGACAAATAATAGCATATAGCTTATATTAAATTCATATAATGCCTATAAAAATAATAGGAATAAAACTAATGTTTAGCTAAAACTCTTAAGATAAGATGATTTATAAATATTTGAGCTAATTAATAATCTTAAATCATATTAGAAGTGTAGAAATGATTAAACGGTAAAAAAATAATAAGGGGGATTATTTCATGAAAAAAAGAATTTTATCATGTGTGCTTGCAGGAATACTTGCCACCACAGCACTTGTAGGTTGTGGTGGTGGACAAACTGCTAAAAGTTCAAGTAATGGGGGAAAAACATTCGTATTTGCACAAGGAGCTGATCCTAGAGGATTAGATCCAGCTTTTGTTGATGATAGTGAATCAGCTAAGGTTATGTGTAACATATATGAAGGACTAGTTAAATATGGGGATGACAATACAAATATTGAACCATGTTTAGCAGAAAACTGGGATATTAGTTCAGATGGTAAAGAATATACTTTCCATCTTAGAAAAGGTGTTAAATTTCATGATGGTACAGATTTTAATGCTGATGCAGTAGTTAAATCTGTAACACGTCAATTGCCTCCAAACGCAACAAAGGATATGCCGTATGCATCATTTACATTTAATGGAGTAAAAAAAGTTGAAGCAGTTGATGCAAATACAGTTAAATTTACACTAGAGTCTGCAAATACTCCATTTTTAGCAAATCTTGCAATGACACTTGCTGCACCAATTGTAAGTCCAACTGCACTAGAAAAAAATAAAGGAAACTTAAATGAAGCTCCAGTTGGAACAGGTACATTTAAATTTATTTCTTGGCAAAAAGGAGAGAAAGTTACACTTGAAAAGAATAATGAATATTGGGGAGAAAAAGCAAAACTTGATAAGATAGTAATTAAAATTACTAAGGAAAATTCAGTAAGGGCTAGTGAGCTTATGACTGGTTCAATTGATGCGATGGATGGATTAGATCCAAGTGATGTTGATAAGTTAAAAGAAAAGAACATGAATATATTCTCAAAACCAGGAATGAATATAAATTATATGGCATTTGACTGCGACAGACCTCCATTTAATGATCCAAAGTTAAGAGAAGCTGTATCATATGCAATTAATCGTGAAGAATTAGTTAAATATCTTTATCAAAATTATGCTGATCCAGCAAAAACTATGTTACCTAACTTCATAGCGGGATATAAGGATGTGTCAGCATATGAATATAATCCAGAAAAAGCTAAACAAATGCTTAAGGAATTAGGAAAAGAAAATCTTCAAGTTAAAATGATTACTTATTCTAATCCAAGACCTTACAATTCTGTTGGAGGACAAAAATTAGCAGAAGCAATTCAAAATTACTTAATTAAAGTTGGTATTAATGCAACAATTGATGTATATCAGTGGACAGAATACAAAGATAAAACTAAGCAAGGTGAAGGTGATATTAAATTCTATGGTTGGAATGGTGATAATGGAGATGCAGATAACTTTCTATCATTAGTTGATAGTAAAGAAATTGCTTCAAGTTTAAATGTTGCTAGATATACAAATCTAGAAGTTGATAAACTTCTGGCACAAGGTAAAGCAACACCAAATGGAGATTCAAGAAATGCAATATATGGACAAATTCAAGATGTGCTTGCAAAAGAAGCACCATGGGTTAACATTTCATATTCAAAGCAAATGGCCGCTTCATCATCAAAGGTTAAGAACTTTAGCATTCATCCAACAGGTTCGGTTTTCTTCCAAAAGGTTGACAAAGAATAATTACTAAGTTTATTTTGTTAAGCTCCGGCAAAAAGTCGGAGCTTTCCAATTAACTACATATTTGAAGAGGTGAATTTATGCTCAAATATTTTATTAAGAGATTATTATTACTTATACCAGTAGTTCTTGGCGTTTCAATTCTAGTATTTTTAATAATGCATGTTTTGACTACTGATCCTACGTCAATAATATTAGGTCAACATGCCAGTCAAGATCAAATTGATGCATTAAGGCAGCAATTAGGATTAAATGACCCTTTATACAAGCAATATTTAAATTTCATAGGTGGTATTTTAAACGGTGATTTTGGTATTTCTCTAATAACTAAAAGCTCTGTAGCTACTGAAATTTTTTCAAGATTTCCTGCCACTATTGAACTTGCAGTAGTTTCTATAATTGTAGCATCTATTGTAGGTATAACACTTGGAGTATTATCAGCTGTAAAACAAAATTCTTTTTTAGATTACCTTTGTATGGGAACATCTTTAGTAGGAGTATCTATGCCTATATTTTGGCTTGGATTAATATTAATTGTTGTATTTTCTGTTATTTTAGGATGGCTTCCTGTATCAGGAAGAGCAACTATAGGTTTAGAACCTGATAAGATTACAGGATTATATTTATTAGATAGTTTGCTTAAAGGTAATATGACTGCATTTTTTGATTCATTAGAACATTTAGTTTTACCTGTGATTGCACTTGCATCATATTCTACTGCTATTATTGCACGTATGACACGTTCTACTATGCTTGAAGTTCTAGGACAAGATTATATTAGAACAGCAAGGTCTAAAGGGTTAGCAGAGAATATAGTTATAAAGGGTCATGGTCTTAGAAATGCTTTAATTCCAGTATCAACTGTTATTGGACTTCAATTAGGCTCATTACTTGGAGGAGCTGTTTTAACTGAAACAGTTTTCTCATGGCCTGGAATTGGTAGCTATACAATTGATGCTATTTTAAAATCAGATTATCCTGTAGTACAAGGCTCCGTCATGATAATGGCGATTATATTTGTTTTAGTGAATTTATCAGTTGATTTACTTTACGCATTTATAGATCCTCGTATCAAATATTCTTAAAGGAGGAGCTTTTTATGGATACAAATATTTTAAATTTTCAAGAAGAAAAAAAATCAGTAATGAATAGATTCAAGAAAGTTATGGGATCAGCTATTTCAAATAAGGCTGCATTTCTTGGACTAATTACAATTATATTAATATTATTTGTTGCTCTTTTTGGTACCTTTATAATGCCATGGGATCCTAATAGTGGAGATTTATCAAGTAGTCTTCAGTCCCCATCTGCCTCTCATTTCTTTGGGACAGATGAACAAGGAAGAGATATTTTTTCAAGGGTGATTGATGGTACTAAAATTTCACTTAGAGTTGGTATTATTTCTGTTGCGATAGCTTTATCAATTGGAACTATAGTTGGTTCGATTTGTGGATATTTCGGAGGAAGGCTTGATATGTTTTTAATGAGAATTATGGATATAATCTTAGCATTCCCTTCATTATTACTTGCAATTGCATTTATGAGCGCTTTAGGTAAAGGTCTTGATAAAGCTGTTATTGCAATTAGCATAGTTACAATTCCAGAGTATGCACGTATAGTACGTGGATGTGTACTTTCAGTACGTGAAAGTGAATATGTACAAGCAGCAAAAGCTATTGGCAATAATGATTTTATTATAATTTTCAAACATGTACTTCCCAATATTTTATCACCAATAATTGTTCGTGCAACACTTGGAATTTCAGGTGCTATCTTAGATGCAGCAGCACTAGGCTTTCTAGGACTCGGAGTTCAGCCACCTTATGCTGAATGGGGAACAATGCTTGGTTCAGGTAGAAGTTATTTCTATAATGCTCCATACATAATTTTATTCCCAGGTTTTGCAATTACAATTACAGTACTTGCTTTTAACTTATTCGGAGATGGACTTAGAGATGCACTTGATCCTAAGTTAAATAGTTAAGGAGGAGTAGATTATGTTACTTGAAATAAAAAATTTAAAGACAGAATTTAAAACTAAAAAAGGAACTATTTGTGCTGTAAATGGTGTTGATTTTAGTGTTGATAAGGGTGAAGTAGTAGCTATAGTTGGTGAATCTGGAAGTGGTAAAAGTGTTACTTCTCTTTCTATAATGAGGCTTCTTTCAAAATCTACTAAAACAGAAATTACGGGTCATGTATTATTTAAGAATAAAAATTTACTTAATAAATCAGAAAAAGAAATGCAAGAAATGCGTGGGAAAATGCTTTCTATGATATTTCAAGAACCTATGACATCTTTAAATCCAGTGTTTACAATTGGCAGACAAATTTCAGAAGCGATTATTAAGCATGAAAAAGTAAGTACAGCTGAAGCGAAAAATAGATCTATTGAGATGTTGAGGTTAGTTGGAATTTCTTCACCAGAAACTAGAGTTAATAACTTTCCGCATCAATTAAGTGGAGGGATGAGACAAAGAGTTATGATAGCTATGGCTCTTAGTTGTAATCCTGAACTTTTAATTGCCGATGAGCCTACAACAGCATTAGATGTCACAATACAAGCTCAGATACTTGATCTTATGCTTGATATTAAAGAAAAATTAGGAACAGCTATTCTTCTCATAACTCATGATTTAGGTGTTGTAGCAGAGGTTGCTGATAAAGTTGTTGTTATGTATTGTGGAAAAGTTGTTGAAAAAGCTGATGTTAAAGATATATTTGTAAATCCCAATCACCCATATACTAAAGGACTTCTTAATTCAATCCCCAAGATAGATGAAAATTCAGAAAGACTATTTATTATACCTGGTACTGTTCCTAATCCTTTGGACTTACCTTCAGGATGTGCTTTTAGGGATAGATGTCCAAAGTGCATGGAAAAATGTGAAAAAGAACAACCTCCTTTATATAAATTAGGAAATAGAGAGGTTCGTTGTTTCTTATATGAAAAGGAGGATGAAGTTAATGGCTAAAGAAAAATTAATGGAAATAAAAAAATTAAAGAAATACTTTCCAGTAGGCTCCTCAGGATTTTTTCAAAAACATTCTTATGTTCAAGCCGTTGATGATGTTACTTTTGACATATATAAAGGAGAAACTTTAGGAATAGTTGGAGAGTCTGGCTGCGGTAAATCTACTATGGGAAGACTTCTTGTTACTTTACTTGAGCCAACTTCAGGGAAAATTTTGTTTGAAGGCAAGGAAGTACATGATATTCGTAAGAAAAATAGAAAAGATATAAGCAAGAATATACAAATTATATTTCAAGATCCATATGCTTCTTTGAATCCAAGAATGACAATAGGAGATATTATAAGAGAACCTATGAGAATAAATGGTATTGAAAGTGGCGACGAATTGGAAAAGAGACTTGATATTCTTTTAAATCAAGTTGGGCTTGCATCTTATCATAAAAGTAGATATCCTCATGAGTTTAGTGGTGGTCAAAGACAAAGAGTTGGAATTGCTCGTGCTATTTCAGTTAATCCTAAACTTATAGTTTGTGATGAAGCTGTATCTGCACTTGATGTATCTATTCAAGCGCAAATTTTAAATCTTTTAGATGATCTTCAAAAAAAATTAGGATTTACTTATTTATTTATAGCCCATGGGTTAAATGTTGTTAAGCATATTAGTGATAGAGTAGGGGTTATGTATCTTGGCAAGATGGTTGAGATTGCAGAGGTAGATAAATTATACTCTAAAGCGATGCATCCATATACTCAGGCTTTACTTTCAGCAATACCAATTCCAAATCCAGAGAAGAAAAAAGAAAGAATTATATTAACTGGGGATGTGCCAAGTCCAATTAATCCACCAGTAGGATGTAGATTCCATACTAGATGTTCTAAATGTATGGATATATGCAAACAGATAGAGCCACCATTAGTTGAGCTAGAATTTGGGCATAAAGTGGCGTGTCATATATATGATAACTAGTGTCAGACATGTTAATATATTAAAATAAAGAGCGTCTCAAAATTATTAAAAATAATTTTGAGA